>NZ_JBEYUY010000003.1:0-555127 GCF_040643775.1 Streptomyces sp. NPDC047081
CACTGCTGCCTCCCGTAGGAGTCTGGGCCGTGTCTCAGTCCCAGTGTGGCCGGTCGCCCTCTCAGGCCGGCTACCCGTCGTCGCCTTGGTGAGCCATTACCTCACCAACAAGCTGATAGGCCGCGGGCTCATCCTTCACCGCCGGAGCTTTCAACCCCCACCCATGCGAGTGGAAGTGCTATCCGGTATTAGACCCCGTTTCCAGGGCTTGTCCCAGAGTGAAGGGCAGATTGCCCACGTGTTACTCACCCGTTCGCCACTAATCCCCACCGAAGTGGTTCATCGTTCGACTTGCATGTGTTAAGCACGCCGCCAGCGTTCGTCCTGAGCCAGGATCAAACTCTCCGTGAATGCTTTTCACGGGAGCGGAACAGTCGGAGGAATGATCCGACCGTTCACAGCGTCCTCGCTGTGTATTTCAAAGGAACCTCGTCTCAGAGAGACGGGGTATCAACATATCTGGCGTTGATTTTTGGCACGCTGTTGAGTTCTCAAGGAACGGTCGCTTCCTTTGTACTCACCCTCTCGGGCTTTCCTCCGGGCTTCCCTTCGGTCTTGCGTTTCCGACTCTATCAGATCCTTTCGGCGTCTGATTCCCAGTCAGTAGGGGGTTGCCTTCCCGGCCGTTGGGCCGTTCCGACGAGTGAGACTTTAGCGGATTCCCGGCCCCCGCGCTAATCGGGGGCCGCGTCCTTTCGAACGCGGATTCCTCATTTCGCAAATACGCATGCCAATTACGCGACGGCAGCCTGATCGACGGCAGTCGAGTAGTTGTTGGTACCTACGGAATGGCTGCCCGGGGACCGACCGGAGTCGGCTCTCACGTCGGACAACTCGAAGAACCTTACGTACCGCCCTGAGGTGTGTCAACTCGCGGCGGAGCGGTACCCCGGAGGCGTACCCTGGGCCCCATGACTACGCGTACGTGCACCCAGCTGTGGTGGGCCGCCTGACGGCGGCCGTACGCACGTATGCACTCAACGGCCGCCGCCTCGGCGGCCGTTCTCGTTTCTCCCTCCAGCGGTCCTGAGGGGCGGCCGCCCGGGACGGCGGCCTCGACCAGGAGGTGGAGACGAGATGACGCGGGTTTTCAGCGGGGTCAAGCCGACCGGGCACCTGACGCTGGGGAACTACCTGGGGGCCATGCGGCAGTGGGCCGCGGTGGATCAGTACCGGGCCGAGTCGTTGTTCTGTGTGGTGGATCTGCACGCGCTGACCGTGGACCACGATCCGGCGCGGGTGCGCAGGCTCAGTCGGCAGGCGGCAACCTTGTTGCTGGCGGTGGGGCTGGATCCGGAGCTGTGCACCGTGTTCGTACAGAGTCATGTGGACGAGCACGCCCGGCTGTCGTACGTGCTGGAGTGCGTGGCGACCGACGGCGAGATGCGGCGGATGGTCCAGTACAAGGAGAAGGCCACGCGGGAGCGGGAGCGTGGGGGCAGCGTGCGGCTGTCGCTGCTGACGTATCCCGTGTTGATGGCGGCGGACATCCTGGCGTACGGGGCGGACGAGGTGCCGGTCGGGGACGACCAGGCGCAGCACGTGGAGCTGACGCGGGATCTGGCGGTGCGGTTCAACCAGCGGTACGGGCATACGTTCGTGGTGCCGCGGGCGACATTGCCGTCTGTGGCCGCGCGAGTCATGAATCTGCAGGATCCGGGCTCGAAGATGGGGAAGTCGGACGACGCCGGGCCCGGGATCGTCTATCTGCTCGACGAACCGGATGTCGTGCGGAAGAAGGTGATGCGGGCCGTGACCGACAGTGGGCGGGAGGTCGTCTACGACCGGGAGGAGCGGCCCGGGCTGGCGAATCTGCTGGAGATCCTCGCCGCGTGCACGGGTGGGAACCCGGAGGCCTTGAGCGGTGTATATGAGTCGTACGGCTCCTTGAAGAAGGACACCGCAGAGGCCGTGGTCGAGCTCCTCAGGCCCGTACAGGAGAGGCACAGGGCGCTGTGCGCGGATCCGGGCTATGTGGAGGGGGTGCTGCGGGATGGTGCGGAGAGGGCTCGGGCGATGGCCCGGCCGACCGTGGATGCCGCCTATCGCGCGATCGGGCTGTTGCCGGCCGTTTCTGATACGGGCGCGGGTGTGGTGCTGAACGCTGCGCGGTAGGCGCGCGGGCTGGTGGCGAGGCGCGACGCGAAGTGCTGGCGCATCGTGACCTCGCTGCCGAAGCCGGCGCGTCGGGCGACCTCGGGCATGGGCAGGTCGGTGCGTTCGAGGAGTTTCTGGGCGGCGGCGATGCGCTGGTCGAGGAGCCAGCGGAGCGGGGTCGTGCCGGTCTCTGCCGTGAAGTGGCGGGCGAAGCTGCGTGCGGACATGCCGGCGTGGGCGGCCAGGACGGCGACGGTGAGCGGCTCGTGCAGGTGGCGCAGGGCGTGTTCGCGTACGGCGGCGAGGGTGTCGGCGTCGCGGTCGGCTCGTGGTGTGGGGTGCTCGATGAACTGTGCCTGGGTGCCGGTGCGGAAGGGCGCGGTGACCATCGAGCGGGCGATGGTGGCGGCGGCTTCGGCGCCGTGGGAGCGGCGGACGAGGTGGAGGCAGAGGTCGATGCCGGCCGCAGTACCGGCGGCGGTCCAGATGTTGTGGTCCTCGATGAAGAGGGCGTCGGGGACGACGGTGACCTGGGGGTGGTGTGTGCGGAGGAGGTTGATCAGGTTCCAGTGGGTGATGGCGCGGCGGCCGTCGAGAAGGCCGGCCTGGGCGAGGGTGAAAGCTCCGCCGCAGAGGGCGGCGATGGTGGTGCCGCGGGCGTGGGCACGGCGCAGGGCGTCGAGGACGGGGTTGGGTGCCGGGGTGAGGTGGTCGTCGAGGCCGGGGACGACGATCAGGTCGGCGCGGGGCAGCCAGGTGAGGGTGCGGTCGGGCAGGAGGGCCATGCCGCCGCGCATGGGGACGGGGGTGGTGGTGTCGGTGGCGACGCGGCGGAGGTCGAAGGCGGGGGCGCCGCGGTCGGTGCGGTCGGTGCCCCAGACCTCGGTGATGACGGAGACGTCGAAGGCGCGGATGCCGGGGAAGGCGAGGAGGGCGATGCGGTAGGGGGTGGCCACGGTTGGCAGTAAACCATCGATCGATGGCTTCTGTGCCTCTGGGGCGCTGGTGGCCGCGCCTACAGGATTGGGGGCATGGAGATCGCAGAGAACGCAGCGCTGGTGGTCGTGGACGTGCAGAAGGGCTTCGACGAGGGCGACTTCTGGGGGCCGCGGAACAACCCGGAGGCCGATGACAACATCGCGGAGCTCATCGACGTATGGCAGTCGACGGGGCGGCCGGTCGTGTTCGTGCGGCACGACTCGGTCAAGCCGGAGTCACCGCTGCGTCCGGGGTACGAGGGAAATGATCTGAAGGCGTATGTGCGGGAGCGGATCGGAAAGGGAAGCGGGCCCGAGCTGTTTGTCACGAAGGCCGTGAACTCCGCCTTCTACGGTTCCCCGGATCTGGACGCATGGCTGGAGGCGGAGGAGATCTCGCAGTTCGTCCTGGCCGGGATCCAGACCAACATGTGTGTGGAGACGACGGCCCGGATGGGCGGGAATCTCGGGTACGACGTGGTGGTGGCGTACGACGCGACGTACACCTTCGATCTGGCGGGGCCGTTCGGCTGGCGGCGGAGTGCTGACGAGGTCGCGCAGGCCTCGGCGGTGTCGCTGCACGGGGGCGGGTTCGCGTGGGTGGTGACCACGAAGGAGGTGGTGGAAGCGGCGCAGTGACCGCCCCCGGGGCGGTGCGGCGGGTCAGCTGTTGCCGGAGGCCAGGGCGCGGCTGCGGTCGCGGGCGGCTTCGAGGGCGGCGATGAGGGCGGCTCGTACGCCGTGGTTCTCGAGTTCGCGGATGGCGTTGATGGTCGTGCCGGCGGGGGACGTGACGTTCTCGCGGAGCTTGACCGGATGTTCGCCACTGTCGCGGAGCATGGTCGCGGCGCCGATCGCGGACTGGACGATCAGGTCGTGGGCCTTGTCGCGGGGCAGGCCGAGCAGGATGCCGGCGTCGGTCATGGCTTCGACGAGATAGAAGAAGTACGCCGGGCCCGAGCCGGACAGTGCCGTGCAGGCGTCCTGCTGGGACTCGGGGACGCGGAGCGTCTTGCCGACGGCGCCGAAGATCTCCTCGGCGTGGGCGAGGTGGTCGGCGGTGGCGTGGGTGCCGGCGGAGATGACGGACATGGCCTCGTCGACGAGGGCGGGCGTGTTCGTCATGACGCGGACGACCGGGGTGCCTTCGGCCAGGCGCTCCTCGAAGAAGGAGGTGGGGATGCCTGCGGCGCCGCTGATGACCAGGCGGTCGGCGGGGACGTGCGGGGCGAGCTCGGTCAGGAGGGTGCCCATGTCCTGCGGTTTGACCGTGAGGATCAGGGTGTCGGCGGTCTTGGCGGCTTCCGGGTTGGTGACCGGGGTGACTCCGTAACGGGTGCGGAGTTCTTCGGCTCGATCTGGGCGGCGGGCGGTGACGAGGAGGTCTGCGGGCGCCCAGCCGCCGCGGATCATTCCGCTGAGCAGGGCTTCGCCGATCTTGCCCGTGCCGAGGACTGCGACTTTCTGGGTCATGGGCCCATCCTCGCACTGGCGGTGCACGGCCGGGGGTGGCCGTCCGGCTGGCGGAACGCGGTCATGCGGTGCGCCTCCGGAGGGTGGCCGCGCCCAGGCAGAGCACCAGCAGGGCGCAGCCCGCGACGATGAGGACGTCGCGGACGAAGGTGGCCGTCATGTCGGTGTGCTTGAGGACCTCGTTCATGCCGTCGACGGCGTAGGACATGGGCAGGACGTCGGAGATGGCCTCCAGGACGGGGTGCATGTTGTCGCGCGGGGTGAACAGGCCGCACAGGAGGATCTGGGGGAAGATCACGGCCGGCATGAACTGGACGGCCTGGAACTCGGAGGCCGCGAACGCGGAGACGAAGAGGCCGAGGGCGGTGCCGAGGAGGGCGTCGAGGAGGGCGACCAGGAGGAGGAGCCAGGGGCTGCCGGTGACGTCGAGGCCGAGGGTCCAGAGCGCGAGGCCGGTGGCGAGGGCGGACTGGATGATCGCGAGGGCGCCGAAGGCGAGGGCGTAGCCGGCGATCAGGTCGCCCTTGCCGAGCGGCATGGCGAGGAGGCGTTCGAGGGTGCCGGAGGTGCGTTCGCGCAGGGTGGCGATGGAGGTCACCAGGAACATCGTGATCAGGGGGAAGATCCCGAGGAGCGAGGCGCCGATGTTGTCGAAGGTCTGCGGGCTGCCGTCGAAGACATAGCGCAGCAGGACCAGCAGCAGGCACGGGACCAGGATCAGCAGCGCGATGGTGCGCGGGTCGTGGCGGAGCTGGCGCAGGACGCGGGCGGCGGTGGCGGTGGTGCGGGAGAGGTTCAGCGGGCTGGTGGGCGCGGGCGGGATCGCCGTGCCGGACGGGGTCGTCGTACTCATCGGGTCGTCTCCTTCTCGCGGGCGGCCGCGGTGGCCTGGTCGACCAGGTGCAGGAAGGCGGCCTCGACCGTGTCGGAGCCGGTGTTCGTGCGCAGTGCGTCGGGGGTGTCGTCGGCGAGGATCTCGCCCTCGCGCATGAGCAGGAGGCGGTGGCAGCGTTCGGCCTCGTCCATGACGTGGGAGGAGATGAGGAGGGTGGCGCCGCGGGTGGCGGCGATGTCGTGGAAGAGGTTCCACAGGTCTCGGCGCAGGACGGGGTCGAGGCCGACGGTGGGTTCGTCGAGGACGAGGAGTTCGGGGCTGCCGAGGAGGGCGACGGCGAGGGAGACGCGGCTGCGCTGGCCGCCGGAGAGGTTGCCGGCGAGCGAGTCGGCGTGGGAGGTGAGGTCGACGTCGGTGAGGACGCGGTCGACGTCCTGGCGGCGCTCGGCGGTGGGGCGGCCGGGGGCGAGGATCGCGGTGAAGTAGTCGAGGTTCTGACGGATGGTCAGGTCGTCGTAGACGGAGGGGGCCTGGGTGACGTAGCCGATGCGGGTGCGCAGGGTGGGGTGGCCGGCGGGGCGGCCGAGGACTTCGAGGGTGCCGGTGACCTTGGCCTGGGTGCCGACGATCGAGCGCATGAGGGTCGACTTGCCGCAGCCGGAGGGGCCGAGCAGGCCGGTGATCTGGCCGCGCGGGACGGTGAAGTCGAGGGCGCGCAGGACGGTGCGGGGGCCGCGGACGACGGTGAGGGCTTCGGCACGGACGGCGGGAGTGCCGGACACCTGCTCCGGGCCGGATGCCGACTCGGGGTCGGGCGCCCCTGTGGCACCCCGATTTATATTCATCATGTGCGGAACATTCCTCTTCTCGGCGGGCCGTGTCAAGCGGGGGTGCGTTCGGCGGCGCAGGCGCGTGTCGGCGTGAACGGAGGAGGGCGGTCCGGTTGGTACGCATCCGCCGTCATCGCGGCGAAACACGAACCCGGTGCGCGATCAACTCCCTTTCCCGACAATGGATTTCAGTGCGAGGTCATATGCCGCGCACGTTCGTCCGCCGTGCCCTCCCCCGGTGCGGCGCCCACGCATCTCCCACAGCTCAGCTGCTCACAGGAGGTGCACCCGTCATGCGCATGCGCAGTGACGTACGCAAGGCCGATCTGCTCGCTTCTCTCGTCGTGTTTCTCGTCGCGCTGCCGCTGTGTGTCGGCGTCGCCATCGCCTCCGGGGTGCCGGCCGAGCTGGGCCTGGTCACCGGGATCGTGGGCGGGCTGGTCGCCGGGGCGCTGCCCGGCAGCAGCCTCCAGGTCAGCGGACCGGCCGCCGGCCTGACCGTGCTCGTCTACGAGGCCGTGGACTCGTACGGCGTCGAGGCGCTCGGGGTGCTGGTGTTCGGGGCCGGTCTGGTGCAGCTCGGGCTCGGGGCGCTGCGGCTCGGGCGGTGGTTCAGGGCCGTGTCGGCGGCCGTCGTGCAGGGGATGCTCGCCGGGATCGGGCTGGTGCTGGTCGCCGGTCAGGTGTACGCGCTGGGCGACGCGAGCGCGCCGACGAGCGGGCTCGGGAAGCTCGCCGGGCTGGTGTCGTTGCCGGGGAGGGCCGATCCCGTGGCGTTGTCAGTGGGGGGTGCCACTATTGCCGTACTGCTGCTGTGGCCGCGTTGGCGCAGGGGGGCGCGGGTGGTGCCTGCGCCGCTGGTGGCGGTGGCGGTGGTGTCGGCGGTGACCGGGCTGTTCGACCTGGGGGTGCGACGGGTCGAGGTGCATGGTCTGGCCGATGCGGTACGACTCCCGGAGACGGCGGACTTCGGGCGGCTGACGGAAGTGGGGGTGATCGGGACCGTCGTGGCCTTCGCGTTGATCGCGTCGGCGGAGTCGTTGTTCAGCGCGGCGGCGGTGGACCGGCTGCACCGGGGACGGCGGACGGACTACGACCGGGAGCTGTTGGCGCAGGGCGCGGGGAACGCGGTGTGCGGGGTGCTGGGTGCGCTGCCGATGACGGCGGTGATCGTGCGGAGTGCGGCGAACGTGCAGGCGGGGGCGCGTACGAAGGCGTCCCGGGTGCTGCACGGGGTGTGGCTGCTGCTGTTCACGGCCGTCGTGCCCGGGGTGCTCGGGCTGATCCCGGTGGCGGCGCTGGCCGGGCTGCTGGTGCACGCCGGCTGCAAGCTCGTGCCGGTACGGGAGGTGCGGGTGCTGTGGCGTGGGCATCGCGGGGAGGTGGCCGTGCTGGTGGTGACCGCGGGCGCGATCGTCGTCGGGAATCTGCTGGAGGGGGTGCTGGTGGGGCTGGGGCTGGCGGTGGCCAAGACGGCGTGGGAGGCCAGCCATGTGCACGTCGAGACGGAGGACCGGGGAGAGGCCGGGATCGTGGTCCGCGTCCTCGGCCATGCGACGTTCCTACGGCTGCCCAAGCTGCTGGACGCGCTGGAGGCACTGCCGCGGGACCGGGCGGTACGGCTGGAACTGGAAGGGCTGCGACATGTGGACCATGCGTGCGCGGCGGCCCTGGAGGGGTGGGCGGCCGGGCACGGGGGTCATGGGGTGGCGACGATCAGTAGGACGTCGTAGACCTCCTCGACCGTGCCGTCGGGGAAGGTCTGCAGCAGGCGTTCGCGCTCCTCGGCGAGGAAGGCGCTCGTCGCCTCCTCGTCCTGGACCAGGAAGATCGAGTGGCTGCCGAGGTTGGCGAGGTGCGTATCGATGGGGACGCGGCGGCTCCAGCGGACGATGCGGCTGGCGTGCTCGGGGATGTCCGCGACGCCGGGGAAGGCCTGCGTGGTGCGGATCTCCCGGGCGCCCTGCTTGTTGCTGTACTCGCCGCGGAAGTGGACGCGGATGCGGTCCGACTGCTCGGTGATCCACGGGATGTCGGCCGGGTCGCGGTTCCACCACAGGGCCAGCGCCCCGCCCGGGCGAAGCACCCGCCGCGCCTCCGGCACGGCTCGGGCCGGTTCGGTCCAGTGCCACGCCTGGGCGTAGGTGACGAAGTCGACGGAGGCGTCGGCGAGGGGGAGGGCGTTGCCGTCGCCTCGGATGATCGGGACGTCGGGGAGGGCGCGACGGAACTGGGCCGCCATGCCGTCACCGGGCTCCACGGCGACCACCTCCGCGCCTCGGCCGTGCAGCAGCGCGGTGGCGATCCCGGTACCGGCCCCGACATCCGCGACCCGGGCACCGGCGAGGGGACGCCCGGCGAGCTCGTCGATCGCGTCGAAGAGGGCGGGCGGGTAGGAGGGGCGGTTGGCGGCGTACTGGGCCGCGGCGGCGTTGAAGGAGTGGGCGCGGGTGGTGTCGGAGGGGGCCGTCATAGGGCCATGGTGGCGCAGTTGGGTGCAGGGGGCAGTGAGTTTTTGGTGAGAGGGGGCGGGAGGGGTGAGGGGTGGTGGGGGGCCTACGGGGGCTGTCCGGCGGGGACGAGGCGTGGGGTGTGCGGCGGCGGGTGGGGTGAGCAGGGCAGGCGAGTGGGGTGCACCGATTCATAGCGCGGTCATGGCTCCGCCTCACGGCCCGCAGCCCGGGAGCCCGGGAGCCCGGCAACCGGCAACCGGCAACCGGCAACCCGGGCCTACGGCACTCACACCTCACTGTCCATAGCCCACAGTCCGCGCCTCGCTTCACACCTCACGGCATGCCTCACGCCTCGCGGCACGCTCCCGGCTCCCGGCTCCCGGCAGCAGGTTCACGGCCTCAGCCCCAGCAGGCTCCCGCCCCCGCGGCATCGCCCCGCTCAGGCCGCAAAGTCCCGTAGGTGACGCTAAGCGCGGCGGCGTTTCCTCGACGGGTTGCCCGTGCGGCGGGTGGTGCGCTTCTCGTGTTGTTTCGTGGCCGCCTCGTATTCCTCGCGGTGGAGTTTCTCGCCGGGCGCCTCCGTGAGGGTGCGGAAGAAGTAGGCGAGGAGGGAGCCGACGAAGCCGATTGCGAGGAGGCCGCGGAGGGAGGCCTGGCGGGCGGGGTCGGGGCGCTTGGTGAAGGAGTCCCACGTGTTGCGGAAGGCGAGCGCGCTGCAGATCGTGAACATGGCGACGACGAGGATGTTCACGAAGGCGCCGGTGTCGGCGATCTGGAGGCCCTCGTAGGCGAAACGGAGGACGAGGCAGGAGGCCGCGGCTGCGGCGAGGGAGCCGGCGGCGGCGCCGATGCGGCGGGCGGTGTAGCCGTTGTCGTGGTCCACCCACGTGGTACCGAAGAACCGGATCGGTTCCGGGCGGGGGCCGGTGGAGCCCACCGGGGCCGCCGGGGTGCCGTTTTCGTCGCTCACGGGACGATTATGGCTCCGGGGCGGGGGCGGGCTCCCTCCGGGTCGGGCGGGTCAGACGGCGCAGCGGGAGGCCACGTAGCCATCGCTGCCCGTGTTGACGTAGGCGTCGGAGACGTATTCGCCGTCGTCGATGTTGTCCCAGATGTTCGACGTTCCGTAGTAGCCGGAGACCGTCGTACCAGGCGCCTGGCAGAAGATCGGGACCTTCGAACCCGTCGGCAGGACCCGGACGATCGTGTAGTTCGTGCCGGGCCCGCTGCGGACGTTGAGCTGCACTCCGGGTGCGATCGGATAGACCTGCACGGTCGCCGCGCTCGCCGTCGCCGCCGAGCCCAGCACCATGAGCAGGGCTCCGGCGGCACCGCCGAGCAGGAAGGATCTGCGTCTCCGAGGATTCATCAGTGCCCTTCGGTCGAGGTCAGCTGCAGCGGGAGGCCACGTAGCCGTCGCTTCCCGTGAGGACGTACGCGTCCGAGACGAACTCGCCGTCGTCGATGTTGTCCCAGATGTTCGAGGTGCCGTACGGGCCCGAGATCGTCGTGCCCGGCGTCTGGCAGAAGATCGGGACCTTCGCGCCTTCCGGCAGGACGCGGACGACGCCGTACTGGGTGCCGGGGCCGCGGCGGACGTTGAGACGGACGCCCGGTGCGACCGGGTAGTAGTGCAGGGCCTCCGCGGTGACGGCAGCCGCCGCGACGCTCTCGCCCTCGCTGCTTCCGGCCTCGTCGACGTGGTCAACAGACATGAAAAACCTCCCCCGTTGGACCCCATGAATGCCATGGGGTCCCGTTGATTCCCCTAAAACACGCCATGAAACACATGTACGCAACTCGCACGCGAACGCTAGCAAGCCGCCTCGGTCTCGTACGAGTAATCGACTAGGCTCCGTGCGTCGCGCGCGCGGACGAACAGCACGGGGGTGGTTCCATGGCGCCACAGCACAACAGCGGAGCTGGCGCGGAAGCGGAACTTCCTGAATACGCCGGTCACTACCGCCTTGAGTCATGCCTGGGCTCCGGTGGCATGGGCGTCGTGCACCTGGCCCGGAGCACCTCCGGCATGAAGCTCGCGGTGAAGGTCGTACATGCCGAATTCGCCAAGGACCCCGAGTTCAGAGGGCGTTTCCGGCAGGAGGTCGCGGCCGCTCGGCGGGTCAGCGGCGCCTTCACCGCATCCGTCGTCGACGCCGATCCCGAGGCCGAACGGCCTTGGATGGCCACCCTGTTCATCCCCGGCCCGACCCTCTCCGACCATGTGAAGCGGAACGGACCGATGCCCCCGGAGCAGTTGCGCCGGCTGATGGCGGGACTGGCCGAGGCCATGCGCGACATCCACCGCGTCGGCGTCGTGCACCGCGATCTGAAGCCCAGCAATGTGCTGCTCGCCGAGGACGGTCCGAAGGTCATCGACTTCGGCATTTCTCGGCCAAAGGACAGCGAACTGCGCACCGAGACGGGGAAGTTGATCGGCACCCCGCCCTTCATGGCGCCCGAGCAGTTCCGGCGGCCCCGGGAGGTCGGGCCCGCCGCCGACGTCTTCGCCCTCGGCTCCGTACTGGTGCACGCGGCGACCGGGCGGGGCCCGTTCGACTCCGACAGCCCGTACGTGGTCGCCTACCAGGTCGTTCATGACGAGCCGGACCTCACCGGCGTACCGGAAGACCTCGCTCCGCTGGTGCTGCGCTGCCTCGCCAAGGAGCCCGAGGAGCGGCCCACCCCCGACGAGCTGATGCGGGAACTGCGCTCGCGCGCGGCCTCGTACGACACCCAGGCGTTCATACCGGCACAGCGGACGGGCGATGCGCCGCCGCTGTTCCCGGAACCTCGCGTCGAGGCAGTCGAGGAAGCCGAGGAAACGGGGCGACGGCCCAAGCGGCGCCGCCCGCCCGCCAAGGCGCTGCTCGTCGCCGCTGCGGCCCTCGTCCTCGTCGTGGGCGGTGTGCTCGCCTCGGTGCAGCTGCTCGGCGGAGGGGATCCTTCCGCCGCGAAGGGCACGGCGCCGCACACCTCCCCCACCGCGTTCCGCGCGTGGTCGGCGAAGCCCGTGTCCGACAACAAGGGGCAGGCGCGCTGCTCGTACGCCGCGGGGAAGCTGCTCTGCGCCCGGCCCGGCACGGTGTTCGCCCTCGATCCCTCCGACGGCGAGCTGCTGTGGCGGCACTCGGCCGGCACCACGCAATACAGCGCCGCCCCGGTCGTGTCGGGCGGTCTGGTGCAGCCCCTGGCCGACCACGGCCGGCGTCTGGAGGCGCTCGACCCGGCCTCGGGCAAGGCACGTTGGTCGCGGGACGTGCCCGCCTACGAGTCGTTGCAGCAGGTCGGCGGCATGCTCCTGCTGACCCACGCGGACGGCAAGGTCACCGGCGTCGACAGCGCGTCCGGCGACACGAAGTGGTCCCGGTCCATGCCGGGCGACGGGCCGCCGGTCTTCTCCTCGTTCGCGGGTGACCCCTTGGCCTACGTCACGAACGTCTCCACCGACGGGGCGAGCACGCGGGTCGTCGCGGTGGATCCCGTCACGGGGGACGTGCGCTGGGACGTCCGGCTGGACGGCTCCCTGCAGTCGGTCGGCAGCGCCGGGGGCTCGGTCTTCTTCCTCGCGAACGACCTGGTCTACGGGGACACGCAGGCGGTGGTCCGCTACGACCCCCGGTCCGGGTCGACGCACCGGGTGACCCTGCCGGTCCGCCGCCCGAGCGCCCACGCCACCGTGCACGGCGACGTCGTCTATCTGCTGGCCGCCGGGGGCTCCCTGGAGGCCGTGGACACGACGTCGGGCAAGCAGCTGTGGAACATCGAGACCTCGGTGAGCCGGGGCTCCGCGCCGGTCGTCGACGACCGTTACGTGTACTTCAGCGCCGCCGACGGGCGGCTGCTCGCCGTGGACGCCCGCAAGGGCACCCTCGCCGGACAGACCCCGGCACGCCTCGGCACGGACGCCGGCCAGACCGTGACCTCCACCCTCCCCCAACCGGTCGTCGCCAACACCCACGTCTACGCCACCGCCCCCGACGGCACCGTCTTCGCCGTGGACGCCCGCAACCCGGCGGACTGGTAGCGGGGAGCGAGTACGGCGAAGGGGCCGCCCCCGAAGGGACGGCCCCTGAAAGCTCGCGGCGTCGTCAGCCCGGCCCGGTCAGCCCAGCTTGGAAACGTCCCGCACCGCGCCCTTGTCCGCGCTGGTCGCCATCGCCGCGTACGCCCGCAGCGCCGCCGACACCTTCCGCTCCCGGGACTTCGGGGCGTACACGCCGCCCAACGCGGCCTCGCGGCGGGTCAGTTCCGCCTCGTCGACCAGCAGCTCGATCGTGCGGTTCGGGATGTCGATGCGGATGCGGTCGCCGTCCTCGACGAGGGCGATCGTGCCGCCGGACGCCGCCTCCGGGGACGCGTGGCCGATGGACAGGCCCGACGTGCCGCCCGAGAAGCGGCCGTCGGTGATCAGGGCGCAGGTCTTGCCCAGGCCCCGGCCCTTGAGGAAGGACGTCGGGTAGAGCATCTCCTGCATGCCCGGGCCGCCCTTGGGACCCTCGTAACGGATCACGACCACGTCGCCGTCCGTGACCTGTTTGTTGAGGATCTTCTCGACGGCCTCCTCCTGCGACTCGCAGACGACCGCCGGGCCCTCGAAGGTCCAGATCGACTCGTCCACGCCGGCCGTCTTCACGACGCAGCCGTCGACGGCCAGGTTGCCCTTGAGGACCGCGAGGCCGCCGTCCTTCGAGTACGCGTGTTCGACGGAGCGGATGCAGCCCTCGGCCGCGTCCTCGTCCAGCGCCGCCCAGCGCTCGGACTGCGAGAACGCCTCGGCGGAGCGGACGCAGCCGGGCGCCGCGTGCCACAGTTCCACCGCCTCGGGCGACGGGGAGCCGCCGCGCACGTCCCACGTCTTCAGCCAGTCCGCGAGGGACGGGCTGTGGACCGAGTGGACGTCCTCGTTGAGCAGACCCGCGCGGTGCAGTTCGCCGAGCAGGGCGGGGATGCCGCCGGCGCGGTGCACGTCCTCCATGTAGTACGTGCGGTTCTTGGCGACGTTCGGGGCGACCTTCGCCAGGCACGGCACCCGGCGCGAGACCTCGTTGATCTCCTCCAGGCCGAACGGGACGCCCGCCTCCTGGGCCGCGGCCAGCAGGTGCAGGATCGTGTTGGTCGAGCCGCCCATCGCGATGTCCAGGGCCATCGCGTTCTCGAACGCCGAGAAGGACGCGATCGAGCGCGGCAGGACCGTCTCGTCGTCCTGCTCGTAGTAGCGCCGCGTGATGTCCATCACGGTGCGGGCGGCGGCCTCGTACAGGCCCCTGCGGGCCGTGTGCGTGGCCAGGACCGAGCCGTTGCCGGGGAGGGAGAGGCCGATCGCCTCGGTCAGGCAGTTCATCGAGTTGGCGGTGAACATGCCGGAGCAGGAGCCGCAGGTCGGACAGGCGTTCTCCTCGATACGGAGGATGTCCTCGTCCGAGATCTTGTCGTTCACGGCGTCGGAGATCGCGTCGACCAGGTCGAGCGTACGGACCGTGCCGTCGACGAGCGTCGCGCGGCCGGACTCCATCGGGCCGCCGGAGACGAAGACCGTCGGGATGTTCAGGCGCAGGGCCGCGTTCAGCATGCCCGGCGTGATCTTGTCGCAGTTGGAGATGCAGATCAGGGCGTCCGCGCAGTGGGCCTCGACCATGTACTCGACCGAGTCCGCGATCAGGTCGCGGGAGGGGAGGGAGTACAGCATTCCGCCGTGGCCCATCGCGATGCCGTCGTCGACCGCGATCGTGTTGAACTCGCGCGGGATGCCGCCCGCCTCGACGATCGCCTCGGAGACGATCCGGCCGACCGGCTGCAGATGGGTGTGGCCCGGCACGAACTCCGTGAAGGAGTTGGCGACCGCGATGATCGGCTTCCGTCCGATGTCCGCACCGGGTACACCGGAGGCGCGCATAAGGGCGCGGGCGCCCGCCATGTTGCGGCCGTGGGTGACTGTGCGGGACCTCAGCTCGGGCATCGTCGCTCGCTCCTTCAGACAGATAGGGCTGCTACCGAGGTTACGCCCGTCATCCAGGGGTCGGGACGCGCTGTCCGGAATACGGGACGTCCATCTCGGAGGACAGGGCTCAGGGCCCGGTCAGATGCCCCTGCACCACCGGCGCGACCCGCGCGATCACCTGCTCCACGTCCGCCGAGGCCAGCGGCTCGATCTTGATGACGTACCGCAGCATCGCGCACCCCACCAGCTGCGCCGCCGCCAGCTCGGCGCGCAGCTCGGCGTCCGGGTGGTCGAGCTGCGCGGCGATCCGGCGCAGCAGCTGGGAGGCGACCAGGCGGCGGAAGACGGCGGCCGCGGCCTCGTTGTTGACGGCAGAGCGGACGATCGCCAGTAGGGGCGTACGGGTGGTGGGGTTCTCCCAGACGCCGAAGATGAAGCGGGTCAGTCGCTCGCCGACGCCGTCCAGCGGGCCCTCGGCGACCGCCTCCGGCGCGTTCAGCGCGGGCGCGAAGGCGACCTCGATGGCCGCCTCGAAGACCTGTTCCTTGGTGCCGAAGTAGTGGTGCACCAGCGCGGAGTCCACGCCGGCCGCCTTCGCGATGCCCCGCACGGACGTCTTCTCGTACCCGCGTTCGGAGAACTCCTCGCGGGCCACGGTCAGGATCCGGTCCCGGGTGTCCGCGGACTCGACCCGGGTACGGCGGCCGCGGCGCCGGGCGGCGGTGTCGGTCACGGCCGGGGCACCTTCACGGCGGAGGCGAGGTGGAGCCGGGTGAAGGCGAGCGCCTCCGCCAGATCGGCCTCGCGTTCGGCGCTGGACATCGCGCGCCGGGTGTTGACCTCGATGACGACATGGCCGTCGAAACCGGTCAGGGCGAGGCGTTCCAGCAGTTCGGCGCAGGGCTGGCTGCCGCGGCCCGGGACGAGGTGCTCGTCCTTGGCCGAACCCTTTCCGTCCGCGAGGTGCACGTGGCCGAGCCGGTCGCCCATGCGGTCGACCATGTGCATCGCGTCGGAACGGGCCGTCGCGGAGTGACTGAGGTCGATCGTGAAGTGACGGTAGTCCTCCTTCGTCACGTCCCAGTCGGGGGCGTACGCGAGCATCTCGCGGTCCCGGTAGCGCCACGGGTACATGTTCTCGACGGCGAACCGCACGTCCGTCTCGTTCGCCATCCGCCAGATCCCGGTGACGAAGTCACGGGCGTACTGGCGCTGCCAGCGGAACGGGGGGTGTACGACGACCGTGGTCGCCCCCAGCTTCTCCGCCGCGGCCTGGGCGCGCTGGAGCTTGATCCAGGGGTCCGTCGACCAGACCCGCTGGGTGATCAGGAGGCAGGGGGCGTGGACCGCGAGGATCGGGATGCGGTGGTAGTCGCTCAGTCTGCGCAGCGCCTCGATGTCCTGGCTGACCGGGTCGGTCCACACCATGACCTCGACACCGTCGTACCCGAGGCGCGCGGCGATCTCGAAGGCCGTCGCCGTGGACTCCGGGTACACGGAGGCCGTGGACAGCGCGACCTTCGCATCCGGGATGCGTACGACTGGCTCCGCCATGCCGACAGGTTACGGGTTGCCGTGGGTTGGGGTGCGCGTGCCTATTCGCCGTTGTGGGATTCGCCATAGGCGGGTGCGGGTGATTTGTGGTTGCTCGCGCCCCGCGGCGGAGCCGCAAATCGATACAGCCCCGCGCCCCTGAAGGGGCGCTACACGGAACCCATGTGGTCAAGGCGACGCAGGATCACGCCTTCCCTGAGTGCCCATGGGCAGACTTCCAGGCTCTCCACGCCGAACAAGTCCATCGCGCCCTCTGCCACCAGGGCGCCGGCCAGCAACTGGCCGGCCCGTCCCTCGCTCACGCCCGGCAACTCGGACCGCTGCGCCGTCGACATGCCTGCCAGCTTCGGGACCCATGCCTCCAGGGACTCGCGCTTCAGTTCTCGCTGGACGTACAGGCCCTCCGTCGAGCGGGCCGCGCCCGCGATCCTTGCGAGCTGCTTGAAGGTCTTCGAGGTCGCCACCACGTGGTCCGGGGCGCCGAAGCGGGTGAACTCGCCCACCGTGCGGGCGATCTGGGCGCGGACATGGCGGCGGAGGGCCCTTATGGACTCCGGGGCCGGGGGGTCGCCGGGGAGCCAGCCGGCGGTGAGGCGGCCGGCGCCGAGGGGCAGGGACACCGCTGCGTCGGGTTCCTCGTCGATGCCGTACGCGATCTCCAGGGAGCCGCCGCCGATGTCCAGGACGAGCAGCTTGCCCGCGGACCAGCCGAACCAGCGGCGGGCCGCGAGGAAGGTGAGCCGGGCCTCCTCCTCGCCGGTGAGGACCTGGAGCTCGACGCCGGTCTCGGCCTGCACGCGCGCGAGGACGTCGTCGGCGTTGCTGGCCTCGCGCACGGCGGAGGTCGCGAAGGGGAGGAAGTCCTCGACGCCCTTGTCCTCGGCGGCCTGCAGGCACTCCTGGACGACGTCGATCAGTTTCTGGACCCCTTCGGGGCCGACGGCCCCGTCCTCGTCGAGGAGTTGGGCAAGGCGCAACTCCGCCTTGTGCGAGTGCGCGGGCAGCGGGCGTGCGCCGGGGTGCGCATCCACCACCAGCAGATGCACCGTGTTCGATCCAACGTCGAGGACACCGAGTCTCATGTACGGAACGCTACTGCCACCTGGACGGTCCTCCGTATTCGATGGGGCTGCGGGAGCCTTACGCTGGTCCTGTGCCAAAGACGAAAACGGCGAAGGCCGACAAGTCGGCAGAGTCCACCAAGTCCGCCTCGGGTCCTGCGAAGGACGCCGCGCAGGTGAAGGTGCCCAAGCCGGCCAAGCTGATGTCGAAGAAGGCCCGGGAAGCGGACGAGAAGGGCCTCGACTTCGCGCGCGCATGGGTGGAGTTCCCTGATCCGGCGGACGACGAGCAGGTCTTCCGGTGCGATCTGACATGGCTGACCTCTCGCTGGAACTGCATCTTCGGCAGCGGCTGCCAGGGCATCCAGGCGGGCCGCGCGGACGACGGGTGCTGCACGCTGGGCGCCCACTTCTCCGACGAGGACGACGAGAAGCGGGTCGCCGGGTTCGTGGCGAGGCTCACGCCGGAGATCTGGCAGCACCACGACGAGGGCGTGGAACACGGCTGGGTCTCGGAGGACGAGGACGGCGACCGCCAGACGCGTCCGTACAAGGGCTCGTGCATCTTCCAGAACCGGCCCGGGTTCGCGGGCGGCGCGGGCTGCTCGCTGCACATCCTGGCCCTGAAGGAGGGCCGCGAGCCGCTGGAGACCAAGCCGGACGTGTGCTGGCAGCTCCCGGTGCGGCGCACCTACGACTGGATCGACCGCCCCGACGACACCCGGGTGCTCCAGGTCTCGATCGGTGAGTACGACCGCCGGGGCTGGGGTCCGGGCGGCCACGACCTGCACTGGTGGTGCACGTCGGCCACCTCGGCGCACGGCGCGGGCGACCCCGTGTACGTGTCCTACCGGGCGGAGCTGACCGAGCTGATGGGCAAGGCCGGCTACGACCGTCTCGTGGAGCTGTGCGAGCAGCGACTGGCAGCCCAGCTGCCCCTGCTGGCCCCGCATCCGGCGGACCCCGTCGACTGAGGTCATCGGGCTGTACGACGCTTGCGGCTAGCCGGCCGACGGGCTCGGGTCGTCGCCGCTGCCGGGCGGCGGCGACGAGCCTCCCGGGTCGGACGGGGTGGGGTCGGTGGGCGTCGGGGTGGGGTCGGGCGACGAGGGCGGGTCGCTCGGGGTCGGGTCCGAGGGTGCCGAGGTCGTGGGCGTCGGGTCGGGGTGGGACGGCGGCGGGTCACCGGGGCGGGTCGGGCCGGGGTCCGGGTCCGAGGGGTCGGTGGGGCTGGGCGCGGTGCCGTAACCGTCGATGGTGACGACGGCGCCGGACGGTGAGATCGCCACCTTCGCGTGCCAGTGGCCGGAGGGCTCGCGCAGATGGTCGACGTACACCTTGATCGTCAACGCTTCGCCCGGCGCGAGGGTTCCCGAGGCCTGGCTCAGGTAGAGCCAGGCGGCGCCGGTCGTCGCGGACCAGCGCACGGGCTCGGAGCCGGTCGCGGTCAGGGTGATCAGTGTGGTGTCGCCGCTGTTGCCGGCCGAGACGTCGAGGTGGCCGGCGCTCTTGCGGCCGACGCCGGTGACGCTGATGACCTCCACGGAGACGTCGGGCCGGTCGCCCTTGCCGAAGCGGCCGCCGGGCCTGGTGCTGGCGTTCCCGGCGTTCTCGTAGCTGCCGCCGGCCGCCTCGCCGTCGAGGCTGCCGGGCCCGTGCGCCTCGCTGGCGGTGGCGGAACGCCCGTCGACTCCCTCCCCGGCGGGCCCGCCCCGGTAGGCGGCCCAGAGCGCGAGCACCGGGGCGGCCACGACGGTCGCCACGACGGTGGTCGTCACGGCACGCGCGCGTAGCCGGTCGCGCCGGGCCGCACGGTCCTTGGGATCCATGGGGAAGCCGCGCCGGTCGAACCTCGGCGCCGCCGCGCCACGCGCGCGTGGATGGTGCGCCATCGCCACGTGCAGGGCCGCGCGGGGCGCCTCCAGGACGGGCAGCTCCGCCGGGGTGACCATCGCGCCGGGCCAGCGGCCGGGGATCGCGCGCTCGGCGCTGCGGCGGCAGCGCGGGCAGTCGTCGACGTGCCGGACGAGTTCCTTGCGCAGGGCCGAGCCGAGGACCAGCTGGTTGTCGCCGGTGAGCCGGGCGACGCTCGGGCAGCCGCCGCTCTCCACGACGGCGAGGGCCGCGCGGGTGCGCTCGACCTCGCAGGCGGCGGAGGCGAGCAGCTCGCGCGCATTGGCGAGGTCCATGCCGAGGACGGCGGCGACTTCATGGGCGGCGAGATGATGCCGTACGGCCAACTCCAGTGCCTCGCGCTGCTCCGGGGTGGTGCCGGCGGCCTCCGGCCAGGCGAGCAGGGCGAGTTCGCGGCGCCGCTCCTCCTGGACCTCCTCGGAGACGGACGGGGCCGCGGGACGGGCCCGGGGGCCGTGCCGGCCCGCCGCGTGCGTGGCCTGACGTTTCTGCTTGGCCTCGGCGAGCCCCCGCAGACAGGCCCAGCGGGCCAGCGCGTACAGCCAGGCCCGCCGGTCGCCGGAGGCCTCCGGACCGCCGCGCTTCTCGGCGAGCGCGAGGACGTCGCCGAGGGCCTCGGTGGCGGCGTCGTGGTCGCACAGCACGGACAGGCAGTAGGTGAACAGGCCGTCGAGATACGGCTCGTAGCGCGCGGGCGGCCGCTGCGCCAGCGTGTGCGCCGCGGCACGGTCACGCGCCTCCCGGCGCGCCCGGTGTGCGCCGGTGGTGCGGGTCGAGGTCTCCGGACTGCTGCTCATCATCCGTGGACCGTAGGCGCCGGAGAGCAGGCCCTTCTGCCCCCTTGAGCACATTTACTCCGTACGGGTGAAACGATCCCTCATAAGGGGACAGGAACCTTCATTCCATGGCCGGTTCGGGGCGGGAGTGGCTTGTTAGCGCCGGTCGCACTCCCATGGGCGCCGATCGCACCCCCACCCACCCGCACGGACCCGGCGCCCGATTGTCAGTGCCCCCGGTTACGGTTCTCGGCATGGCTGCCCGTACCAAGACCACCAAGGACCGGCCCTCCTACCGCTGCACGGAGTGCGGCTGGCAGACGGCCAAGTGGCTCGGCCGCTGCCCCGAGTGCCAGGCCTGGGGGACGATCGAGGAGTACGGCGCGCCCGCGGTCCGTACGACGACACCGGGCCGCGTCACCACCTCGGCCGTGCCCATCGGCCAGGTGGACGGCCGCCAGGCCACCGCCCGCTCCACCGGGGTCGCCGAGCTGGACCGCGTGCTCGGCGGCGGCCTGGTCCCCGGCGCGGTCGTGCTGCTCGCGGGCGAGCCCGGCGTGGGCAAGTCGACCCTCCTGCTCGACGTGGCCGCGAAGTCGGCGAGCGACGAGCACCCCACGCTCTACGTCACCGGCGAGGAGTCGGCGAGCCAGGTCCGCCTCCGCGCCGACCGCATCAAGGCCCTCGACGACCACCTCTACCTCGCGGCCGAGACCGATCTGGCCGCGGTGCTCGGCCACTTGGACGCCGTGAAGCCGTCGCTCCTCATCCTCGACTCCGTGCAGACCGTCGCGTCCCCGGAGATCGACGGCGCCCCCGGCGGCATGGCCCAGGTCCGCGAGGTCGCCGGCGCGCTCATCCGCGCCTCCAAGGAGCGCGGCATGTCCACCCTCCTGGTGGGCCATGTCACCAAGGACGGCGCGATCGCGGGCCCCCGCCTCCTGGAACACCTCGTGGACGTGGTCCTGCACTTCGAGGGCGACCGGCACGCCCGCCTGCGCCTGGTCCGGGGCGTCAAGAACCGCTACGGCGCCACGGACGAGGTCGGCTGCTTCGAACTGCACGACGAGGGCATCACGGGCCTCGCGGACCCGAGCGGACTTTTCCTGACACGACGTGACGAACCGGTCCCCGGCACCTGCCTGACGGTCACCCTGGAGGGCCGCCGCCCCCTCGTCGCCGAAGTCCAGGCGCTCACGGTCGACTCACAGATCCCGTCCCCCCGCCGCACCACCTCCGGCCTGGAGACCTCGCGCGTCTCGATGATGCTCGCGGTCCTGGAGCAGCGCGGCCGGATCAGCGCCCTCGGCAAGCGGGACATCTACTCCGCGACCGTGGGCGGAGTGAAGCTCTCCGAGCCGGCCGCGGACCTCGCGATCGCCCTCGCCCTGGCCTCCGCGGCGAGCGACACCCCCCTGCCGAAGAACCTGGTCGCGATCGGCGAAGTAGGCCTCGCGGGCGAGGTCAGACGGGTCACGGGCGTCCAGCGCAGGCTCTCCGAAGCGCACCGTCTGGGCTTCACGCACGCGCTCGTTCCGGGCGATCCCGGCAAGATCCCTCCCGGCATGAAGGTCCTGGAAGTCGCCGACATAGGGGACGCCCTGAGAGTCCTTCCACGCTCCCGTCGCCGAGAGGCCCCACGGGACGAGGAGGACCGCCGGTAGACTTTGCCCTGGTCTCGCCCGTCCGTGCGAAGAAATCACGCGACACGGGGGCGCCCCAGAACCTGCGACCGGAGGAGTGCAGTGGCAGCCAACGACCGGGCGGCAGCTCCCGGAAAGTCCGGCGGGAGTTCCGGTGCCGATGGCCTGATGCGCGCCTCACTGAGCGCCGTGGCTCCCGGCACGGCGATGCGTGACGGCCTGGAGCGAGTGCTCCGCGGCAACACCGGCGGACTCGTGGTCCTCGGTTTCGACAAGACGGTCGAGTCCATGTCCACGGGCGGTTTCGTGCTGGACGTGGAGTTCACGGCGACCCGTCTGCGCGAGCTGTGCAAGCTCGACGGCGGCATCGTGGTCTCCTCCGACCTCTCGAAGATCCTCCGCGCGGGCGTCCAGTTCGTCCCGGACGCGACGATCCCGACGGAGGAGACGGGCACCCGGCACCGCACGGCCGACCGCATCTCCAAACAGGTCGGCTTCCCGGTGGTCTCCGTCTCCCAGTCGATGCGCCTGATCGCGCTCTACGTGGACGGCCAGCGCCGCGTCCTGGAGGACTCGGCCGCGATCCTCTCCCGGGCCAACCAGGCCCTGGCCACCCTGGAGCGCTACAAGCTCCGCCTGGACGAGGTGGCGGGCACCCTCTCGGCGCTCGAGATCGAGGACCTGGTGACGGTGCGGGACGTGTCGGCCGTGGCCCAGCGCCTGGAGATGGTCCGCCGGATCGCGACGGAGATCGCCGAGTACGTCGTGGAACTGGGCACGGACGGCCGCCTCCTGGCCCTCCAGCTGGACGAGCTGATCGCGGGCGTGGAACCCGAGCGCGAACTGGTGGTCCGCGACTACGTCCCCGAGCCCACGGCCAAGCGCTCCCGCACGGTCGACGAGGCGCTCTACGAACTCGACGCGCTCACCCACGCGGAACTCCTCGAACTCCCCACGGTGGCCCGGGCGTTGGGCTACACGGGCTCCCCGGAGGCCCTGGACTCGGCGGTCTCCCCCCGCGGCTTCCGC
Organism: Streptomyces sp. NPDC047081; assembly: GCF_040643775.1. Taxonomy (NCBI): domain Bacteria; kingdom Bacillati; phylum Actinomycetota; class Actinomycetes; order Kitasatosporales; family Streptomycetaceae; genus Streptomyces; species Streptomyces sp. NPDC047081. Next base: position 22,584 of record NZ_JBEYUY010000003.1, read on the forward strand.
CTCCTGGCCAAGGTCCCCCGCCTCCCCGGCGCCATCATCGACCGCCTGGTGGAACACTTCGGCGGCCTCCAGAAGCTCCTCGCGGCAAGCGTCGACGACCTCCAGACGGTCGACGGCGTGGGCGAGGCCCGAGCCCGAAGCGTCCGCGAGGGCCTCTCCCGCCTGGCAGAGAGCTCAATCCTGGAACGCTACGTATAGCCGCCCCCGTACCCCCTCCACTTGCGGACGCCGCCGTTCAGCCCCACTCGCCCCAAAACCGCGCATACGCTCGAACGCGACACGGCAAGGCGACACACGAGGGGGCACCTTGACCAGCATGTCCAGACGCGCGCTGCTCGGATACTCCGGATCGACGGCGGCGGCCGCAGCGCTAGGCACCGCCACCTCCGCGCAGGCGGCGGACGACGAGACCTCGACGCCCGACTTCCCTCCGGACACCGAGTTCAGCGGCACCTCCACCCTCCCGGACCCCGTCTACAGCGAGGGCGCCGGAAACGTGAGCATCCACTTCCGCGTGACCTGCGACACAAGCGTCGCCGACAGCAAGGTCGACCCGATCGACGTGGCGAACGCCCTCAACGCTTTCCTGGCCGCCCGCGGCTGGCCCGCGATCACGTTCTACGGCACCCCGGCCCCGGCCGCCCTCAACTGACCGAAGCGGCCTCAGTCGTCGTCCAGTACGAACGAGGTCTGGCCCTTGGCGAACCCGGAGGCCGTCAGCTCCACCAGATAGGTGCCCGCCGCGGCCGACCCGGCCGGCGGCGTGGCGCACTCCGGGGCACTCGGCTTGCGGTCCCACTTCACGGTGTAGGTGATGCTGCTCCCGGCAGGCGCCCGGAACAGCAGACTCCCGGCAGTCTTCGGGCAGTCGGCGGACGACCAATACACATCGTCGCTGCTGTTCGACAGCGAGATCGTCAACACCGCGCTCTTGGGCCCGAGATCGACCTTGCAGTCACTCGCGGACGAGTTGGTCGCGGTCACCAACAGCGTGGGCGTGTCCTCGGGCCCGTAGGTGTTGTGGAGGCTCCGCACGCTCAACTTCACAGCGCCAGCGGTGCAATTGGGCAACGCGGTCCCCGCGGGAATCGTGTCGTTCTGCCCGACCCCACTCCCCGAGCCACCCCCCACGGCCCCACCCGAACCGGCGCCCTCCGACCCACCGGACCCGGACGCACCCGAAGACCCCGAACCGCCCCCGGAATCCGACCCGCTGGAGTCACCGCCGGACGCCCCGCCCGTGCCGCCGCCGCTCGACTCGTCGCGCCCGCCCGGCGCTTGACTGATCGCGGGCCCCGAACTCGACGGCCCCGCAGTGATGGTGGGCGCGGGAGTCTTGCCGTTGGCCCCGTCGTCCTTCTTGCCGCCACCGCCGCCCGACGCCACGATCCAGACGATCAGCAGCGCCAACACGCCCAGGACAGACAGCAGTACGACCCTCCGGCGCCAGTAGATGGAGGAGGGAAGCGGCCCGACAGGATTGCGCAGAGATCCCACGGCGCAAACTGTACGAGAGATCGGCGCGTTCGCTTGCCCCACCCGCCGCCCGTACGTCAACTTTTCCGGATCATCATCCCGGACACGCCCCCTCCCGCAGCAGCGCAACAGCGGAAGCCGGCCGGAGCCACCGCCCGCGGCCGCCCACGCACGGGAGCGGGTCGGGGCGGTACGGCGCAACCCGCCGCGTACGAGGCCACACGGGCCCGCCCGCCTCTCGACGAACGGCGACACCGAAGGCGGCGGATTCGCCGTACCGCCCCGACCCCGACCCACGACGCACCGCACCCGCAACCGCGGCCCAACCACCCCCGCCCATGGCAGGATCGGAATGCCATGACTGCGCTCACGAACACCCCCGAAGCCGCCGCCCCCACCCAGGCCCCGGTCCCGGCCCCAGCCCCAGCCCCGACCCCGGCCCTCCACTCCCCCGTCATCGACTGGTTCGAGGACAACGCCCGCGACCTGCCATGGCGCCACCCGGACGCGGGCCCCTGGGGCGTGATGGTCAGCGAGTTCATGCTCCAGCAGACGCCGGTCGCCCGCGTCCTGCCGGTCTACGAGCAGTGGCTCTCCCGCTGGCCCCGCCCCGCCGACCTGGCCAAGGAGCCCCCCGGCGAGGCCGTCCGGGCCTGGGGCCGCCTCGGCTACCCCCGCCGCGCCCTGCGCCTGCACGGCGCGGCCCTGGCCATAACGGAACGGCACGGCGGCGACGTCCCCACCGACCACGCCCAGCTCCTCGCCCTCCCCGGCATCGGCGAGTACACCGCGGCGGCGGTCGCCTCCTTCGCCTACGGCCAGCGCCACCCCGTCCTGGACACCAACGTCCGCCGGGTCCTCGCCCGGGCCGTCACCGGCGTCCAGTACCCCCCGAACGCCACCACGGCCGCCGAACGCAGGCTGGCCCGCGCCCTGTTGCCCGAGGACGACCGCACGGCCTCCCGCTGGGCCGCGGCCTCCATGGAGCTCGGCGCGCTCATCTGCACCGCGAAGAACGAGTCCTGCCACCGCTGCCCGATCGCGTCGAGCTGCGCCTGGCGCGCCGCGGGCAAGCCCGGGCACGACGGCCCGCCGCGCAAGGGCCAGACGTACGCCGGCACCGACCGCCAGGTCCGCGGCAAGCTGCTCGCCGTACTCCGTGAAGCCCACGCGCCGGTCCCGCAGCCCGTCCTGGACCGTGTGTGGCACGAGCCGGTGCAGCGCGCGCGGGCCCTTGACGGCCTTGTGTCGGACGGCCTCGTGGAGCCCCTGCCGGGTGGTCTGTATCGCCTCCCGCTGACATAAACGGCCGCCCCGTCACCCACCACCACCTCGCCAAATCGCCCCATACCACCGCGATCCGGTACGCCTCTTTACCCCGCGCCTACGTCCGTTACACAACCGACGGACAGCCGAGTGCCAGCCGAGCGCTGCTTCGGACAGCGCCGTCACAAAGCCTCCGTAGCTTCATTCCCACGGAAGACACCGACGGCGAAAGGGCCGGCCGGGAACGGGGAACGGGAGGCGGTTCGACATGGCGCAGGGCGAGGTGCTCGAGTTCGAGGAGTACGTCCGCACCCGGCAGGACGCGCTGCTGCGCAGTGCCCGCCGACTGGTCCCGGACCCGGTGGACGCGCAGGACCTCCTCCAGACGGCGCTGGTACGGACGTACGGCCGCTGGGAGGGCATCGCGGACAAGCGGCTCGCGGACGCCTACCTGCGCCGGGTCATGATCAACACGCGGACCGAGTGGTGGCGGGCCCGCAAGCTCGAAGAGGTCCCCACCGAGCAGCTGCCGGACGCGAGCGTCGACGACTCGACCGAGCAGCACGCGGACCGGGCGCTTCTTATGGACATCATGAAAGTTCTCGCACCGAAGCAGCGCAGTGTGGTCGTACTGCGACACTGGGAGCAGATGTCCACGGAGGAGACGGCCGCCGCCCTCGGTATGTCGGCCGGAACGGTCAAGAGCACGCTGCACCGGGCGCTCGCCCGGCTCCGCGAGGAGCTGGAGAGCCGCGATCTGGACGCACGCGCGCTGGAGCGTGAGGAGCGGGAGCGGTGCGCGGTCTGACGGACTCGGGCCGAGGGACCCTGCAGGCGGCGTTCACGGCGGTGGCCGTGCTCGCCGCCCTCGCCCTGTTCGTCTCCGCCTGCGCGACCGGCGGCACCGGCGCCCGTGACGAGGGCCCGGCGCACGCCGAATCGGTGGCCGGTGCCGCGGTCACCCCCACCATCACGCCCAGCCCCTCGAAGACGACCCGCGTGGACGCGGTCAAGCTCGTCAAGGACGACCCCGCGGTCTCGGCGGAGGTCAAGAGCGAGCTGAAGCCGTGCGTCGCCGACGAGTACCCCGTCGACGTGTCGTACGGCGACCTGACCGGCGGATCCGACGACGACGTCGTCGTGAACGTGCTGACCTGCGGAGACGCGGTCGGCGTCGGCTCGTACGTGTATCGCGAGGAGGGCGGCCGGTACGAGAACGTGTTCCAGGCCGAGGCACCTCCGGTGTACGCGGAGATAGACCGCGGCGACCTGGTGGTGACCAAGCAGGTGTACGAGAAGGGCGACCCGGTGTCGAGTCCGTCCGGCGAGAACGTGATCACGTACCGCTGGGTCACGGACCACTTCACCGAGGAGTACCGCACGCACAACGACTACAGCAACGCCGTGGGAGGCGACGCGTCGTCGCCCTCGTAGGGTCACCCTCGTAAGAGTGAAGCGATCGGCACGCACCCCCACGAGACACGCACCCCCACGAGAACTGAGAGCACCGGGATGGCAGACCAGACCCATGTCCTGTTCGTCGAGGACGACGACGTCATCCGCGAGGCCACCCAGCTCGCCCTGGAGCGGGACGGCTTCGCGGTCACCGCGATGCCCGACGGTCTGTCGGGCCTGGACGCGTTCCGCGCGAACCGCCCCGACATCGCGCTGCTCGACGTCATGGTGCCGGGTCTCGACGGGGTGAGCCTGTGCCGCCGGATCCGTGACGAGTCGACCGTGCCGGTGATCATGCTGTCGGCGCGGGCCGACTCGATCGACGTGGTGCTGGGCCTGGAGGCCGGCGCGGACGACTACGTGACCAAGCCGTTCGACGGCGCGGTGCTGGTGGCACGGATCCGTGCGGTGCTACGGCGCTTCGGTCACGCGAGCGGCGGGGACAAGGGCGAGGACCACGCCCCCGAGGTCTCCGGCGGGGTGCTGACCTTCGGCGAGCTGGAGATCGACACCGAGGGCATGGAGGTGCGCCGGGCCGGGCAGCCGGTGGCGCTCACGCCGACCGAGATGCGGCTGCTCCTGGAGTTCTCCTCGGCGCCGGGCACGGTGCTGTCGCGGGACAAGCTGCTGGAGCGCGTGTGGGACTACGGCTGGGGCGGGGACACGCGCGTGGTGGACGTCCATGTGCAGCGACTGCGTACGAAGATCGGCCAGGACCGGATCGAGACGGTCCGCGGCTTCGGCTACAAGTTGAAGGCCTGAGCGGGGACAGCAGGGACATGCGGGGGATCTTCCGGAACCCGGTGACAGGCGACACGGGCGGTATCCGTACGGGGCTGCGCTGGAAGCTCAGCGCGGCCATCGCGCTGGTGGGCGCGCTGGTGGCGATCGCGTTGAGCCTGGTCGTGCACAACGCGGCGCGGGTCTCGATGCTGGACAACGCGCGCGAGCTCGCGGACGAGCGGATGCGGATCGCCCAGCGCAACTACGAGCTGTCCGGGCGGGCGAACTTCCCGGACATCGAGAAGGACGCGCCCGATCTGCCGCAGGCGCTGCGGGAGAAGGTCGCCGAGGGGCGGCGGGCGACGTACATCACCGACCGGCCGAACGGCGCGCCGGACATCTGGGCCGCCGTACCGGTCAAGGACGGGCATGTCCTGTCCCTGCACACCAACTGGACCGACCGCAGCACGGACATCCTCAACGACCTCGACCAGGCACTGGTGATCGGCTCCATCGCGGTCGTGCTGGGCGGCAGCGCGCTGGGGGTGCTGATCGGCGGCCAGCTGTCGCGCCGGCTGCGGAAGGCGGCGGCCGCGGCGAACCAGGTGGCGAAGGGGGAGCCGGACGTACGGGTGCGGGACGCGATCGGCGGGGTCGTGCGGGACGAGACGGACGACCTGGCGAGCGCGGTGGACGCGATGGCGGACGCGCTGCAGCAGCGGCTGGAGGCGGAGCGCAGGGTCACGGCGGACATCGCGCACGAACTCCGCACGCCTGTCACGGGATTGCTCACGGCGGCGGAACTGCTGCCCCCCGGGCGGCCCACCGAGCTGGTCCTGGACCGCGCGAAGGCCATGCGCACGCTGGTCGAGGACGTGCTGGAGGTCGCCCGCCTCGACGGCGCCTCGGAGCGGGCCGAGCTGCAGGACATCCTGCTGGGCGAGTTCGTCAGCAGGCGGGTGGCGGCGAAGGACCCGACGATCGAGGTCCGCGTGGTGCACGAGTCGATGGTCACAACCGACCCGCGCCGCCTCGAACGCGTCCTCTTCAACCTCCTCGCCAACGCGGCGAAGCACGGCAGGCCGCCGATCCAGGTCACGGTCGAGGGCCGCGTGATCCGCGTCCGCGACCACGGCCCCGGCTTCCCGTCCGACCTCCTCGCGGAGGGCCCGAGCCGCTTCCGCACGGGCAGCACGGACCGCGCCGGCCACGGCCACGGCCTGGGCCTCACGATCGCGGCAGGCCAGGCCCGAGTCCTGGGCGCCCGCCTGACCTTCCGCAACGTCCGCCCGGCAGGCGCCCCGGACCACGTCCCGGCGGAGGGCGCGGTAGCAGTGCTTTGGCTACCGGAACACGCACCGACCAATACGGGGAGCTATCCGGCGTTGCCGTAGGGGCGTGCGGGGTGGTGTGGGGCGTGCGGGCCGGCGTCCGGCGTCGGAACCCCCGCCCTCAAGCCCGAGCCACCACCAGCTCCTCCCCCCTCGACGGCCGCAATCCATCCGTCCGCCCCGAGAAGTACCGCTCCTCCAGCTCCCCCGCCGACACATGACGCGCCTCGCGGAAACCCGCTTCCCGAGCCAGGGCCAGCAGCTGTTCCGGGCGGTGGAAGCTGAGGAACGGTGTGCCCGCTGCCCGTGCGCCGTTCATCGCGGCCCTGAGCTGGGCCCGTTGCTCCGGCTCGACGTCCTCGATCGGGCGCATGAAGGTCGTGACCAGCGTCGATCCCGGGGCGAGCGTGGCGACCAGCCGGAACGTGGCCCTGATCGCCTCCTCCGTGAGGTACATCGTGACGCCCGTCGAGGACACGACCGCCGGCCGCCCGGGATCCAGCCCTGCCGCGAGCAACTGCCCCCACCAGTCACCCTCGAAGTCGACCGGCACCAGCCGCAGCCACTCCGGAACACCGAGTCCGAGTTCCTCCAGCCGCCGTCTCTTCCACTCCTGCGGCCCCGGCCGATCGACCTCGAAGACCCGCAGCCCCCGCGCCGCGACATCCCCCCGCCGCTGGGCGAACGTGTCCAGCCCGGCGCCGAGAACGACGTACTGATCCACCCCTTCCCCCACCCGCTCCGCCACCAGATCCTCGACGAACCGGGCCCGCGCGACGATCGACGCCCGAGTGCGCCGCGTGGCCTCGACGTCCATGTCGGGCCGCTCCCGCCACCCCTCCCCCGGCTCCGCGATCCGCAGCCCGACCTCGTCCTCGGCCACATGCGGCGGCGCGTCGGCGAGCAGGTGCAGGGCCCGCCACAGCGCGACTCGCACGGCAGTGTGCTCCGCCGCGACCACCTCTCCGCTCACGTACTCCCCCGTCACCCGCCTCCCCGTCACCCGAAGTCCTTCGAGAAGTCCAGCTCCTCGCTCCGCTCGGTCAGCGAGTACCAGTTGCCGTTGTCGTCGCGGAAGATCGCCTCGATGCCGTACGGCCGCTCCTGCGGCGCCTGCAGGAACTCGACCCCGCGTGCCCTGAACGTCTCGTAGTCACCCCGGCAGTCGTCCGTACGGAACGCCCCCGCCCCCAGCACCCCTTTGCTCACCAGCTTCTTCAGCGCCTCCGCGGACTCGGGGTCCAGTCCCGGCCCGTCCAGGCTCATCAGCGCCAGCTCCACCCCGGCCTGCTCCTTGGCCCCGACGGTGATCCACTTCATGTCGCCCATCGACACCTCGTCCCGCACCTCGAAGTCCAGCTTCTCGGTGAAGAAGGCCTTGGTGCGCTGCTGGTCGAAGGTCCATACGGTGGTGATGCCCAGCCCCAGGATCATGGCTCCGCTCTCCCTGGCTCGTCGGTGATGTCCTGTCCGTCACCGTAGGCAGCGCGCGCCCCGGGGCGCTTCTTCAAACTTGCGGTGGGGAAACCGCCGGCCCAGAGCATCGCGTAACACCCGGGTATGAGTGCGGCCCCGCGGCCGACGTGCTTGGTCCGGTACTCGCTCGGCGTGAGCCCGGTCCGCGCCTTGAAGCGGGACGAGAAGGTCCCGAGGCTGCTGAAGCCGACCAGGTTGCAGATCTCGGTGACGCTCAGATCGGCGCTGCGGAGCATCTCCTCGGCGCGCTCGATGCGGCGGTGCGTCAGATACTGCCCGGGCGTCTCGCCGTACGCCTCCTTGAAGGCCCGCAGGAAGTGATACCGCGAGTACCCGGCATGCGCGGCGACGACGTCCAGGTCCAGCTCAGGATCGGCCCAGTCCCGGTCCATGGCGTCCTTGGCAAGCCGCAACTGCCGCAACTTGTTCATAGGGCCGATGGTGACAGACCAGCCTGTCCGGCGTTTGAGGACGAGGCCCTTCGGGCCGAAGGGGGGTCCGGGGGCGCAGCCCCCGGCAACGGCCCGCAGCCGAACACGACGAAGACCCCCGGGGCGGACACCTTCCGGGGGTCTTCGGCTCATCGTCGGATCAGACGGCTTCCACAACCGGCGCCTGCACGGCCGCGCCCTCCGCCGATCCGTCCTCCGGCTTCGGCCCCGCCCCCCGCAGCGCGACCTCCTTCACGAACACCGCCGCCACCAGCGAGACGACCGCCACCACCGCGCCCAGCAGGAAGGCGGAGTGCGTGCCCGCGGACACCGCGTGCTGGTAGGCCTCGCGCGCCGCCGCCGGCAGCTTCGCCAGGCTCGCCGCGTCCAGCTGCGCCGACTTCTCGGTGATCTTCGAGCCCAGGGAACCGGCCCGCTCGGCCATGACGTGCTGCACCCGGTTGTTGAACAGCGCGCCCATGATCGCGACACCGAAGGACGAGCCGAGGGTACGGAACAGGGTGGCCGACGAGGAGGCGACGCCCATGTCCTTCATCTCGACGCTGTTCTGCGCGACCAGCATGGTGATCTGCATCAGGCAGCCCATGCCCAGACCGACGACCGCCATGAACACACCGGACGTGAAGCGCGAGGTCCCGGTGTCCATGGTCGACAGCAGGTACAGGCCGACGATCATCAGGACGCTGCCGAGGACCGGGAACACCTTGTACTTGCCGGTGTTCGTGGTCACCCGCCCGGCCACCATCGAGGTCACCAGCATCGCGCCGAGCATCGGCAGGAGCAGCAGCCCGGAGTTGGTCGCGGACGCGCCCTGCACGGACTGCTGGTACAGCGGCAGGAAGAGGGTCGCGCCGAACATCACGAACCCGGTGATGAAGCCGATGATCGACATCAGGGTGAAGTTGCGGCTGCGGAAGATGTGCAGCGGTACGACCGGCTCCGCGGCCTTGGTCTGCCAGAACACGAACCCGATCAGCGCGGCCACGCCGATGCCGATGAGCTCCATGATCCGCGCGGACGTCCAGGCGTACTCCGAACCGCCCCACGTGGTGACCAGCACGATCGAGGTGATGCCGACGGTCAGCAGGACGACGCCGAGGTAGTCGATGCCGGCCTTGGCCCGCTTCTTCGGCAGGTGGAGTACGGCGCTGATCAGACCGAGCGCGACGACGCCGAGCGGCAGGTTGATGTAGAAGGCCCAGCGCCAGCCCCAGTTGTCGGTGATGGTGCCGCCGACCAGCGGTCCGCCGATCATCGCGATCGCCATGACGCCGGCCATCATGCCCTGGTACTTGCCCCGCTCACGCGGCGGGACGAGGTCGCCGATGATCGCCATGACGCCGACCATCAGACCGCCCGCGCCGAGGCCCTGGACGGCCCGGAAGCCGATCAGCTCGCCCATGTTCTGTGCCATGCCGCTGAGCGCGGAGCCGATCAGGAAGATCACGATCGAGGTCATGAACGTGGTCTTGCGCCCGAACATGTCGCCGAGCTTGCCCCAGACGGGGGTCGCGGCGGCGGTGGCGAGCGTGTACGCCGTGACCACCCAGGAGAGGTGCTCGAGGCCGCCGAGCTCACCGACGATCGTTGGCATCGCCGTACCCACGATCATGTTGTCGAGCATCGCGAGCATCATGGTGATCATGAGCGCGAGCAGCACGACCCGTACGCTCTTCGGCTGCTTTCCGGACTGTCCGTCCGGTAGTCCGTCCGGTTTGGTCTCGACCGTCTGTGTGTCCGCCATCGTTTCCACTCCCCAAGGAACTGACTGGTACTTCCCCCCGGCCGACCACTTACTTGCCGCCCGGCTAGTTGACTACACTGAGGAAGGTAGCCCCGTAACTAGCCGGGCGTCAAGTAAGTTTTCTAGTCGGGCGGCAAGTAAGTTCACAGGGGCGTGAGGAGCGCGAGAATGGGCGGCACGATGGACGGCACCAAGCGGCAGCGCCGCGGAAACACTCGCCAGCGCATCCAGGACGTGGCGCTCGAACTCTTCGCCGAGCAGGGGTACGAGAAGACCTCGCTGCGAGAGATCGCCGAGAGCCTGGACGTCACCAAGGCGGCGCTCTACTACCACTTCAAGACGAAGGAAGAGATCCTCGTCAGCATCTTCGAGGACCTCTCCCAGCCGATCGAGGAACTGATCGAGTGGGGCAAGGCTCAGCCCCACTCCCTGGAGACCAAGCAGGAGATCATCCGCCGCTACAACGAGGCGCTCTCCGAGGCGCTCCCGCTCTTCCGCTTCATGCAGGAGAACCAGGCGGCGGTGAAGGAACTGCGCATCGGCGAGCTGTTCCGCAAGCGCATGATGGGCATGCGCGACATCCTCATCGACCCGAAGGCGACCCTGGTCGACCAGGTCCGCTGCGTCAGCGCGGTCTTCGCGATGCATGCCGGGATGTTCGCGCTGAACGACCTGCCGGGCACGGACGAGGAGAAGCGGGCGGCGGTCCTGGAGGTCGCGATGTCCCTCGTGGCACAGGCGCACGAGGGCATGACCGCGTCGTAACCCTTCGCTCCGCTTCTGCTCAGAGGCTGAGGCCCTTGCCGCGCAGGAAGGCGACGGGGTCGATCGCCGAACCGTAGTTCGCGGTCGTACGGATCTCGAAGTGCAGGTGCGGGCCACTGGAGTTGCCGGTGTTGCCGGACAGCGCGATGTGCTGGCCGGTGGTCACGACCTGTCCGACCCTGACGTCGATGCGGGACAGGTGCGCGTACTGCGAGTAGGTCCCGTTGCCGTGCTTGATGACGATCGCGTTGCCGTACGCGGAGCCGTCACCGGCGCCGTTGCCGCCGGCCTTGACGACGGTTCCGCCGTGCGCGGCCACGACCTCGGTGCCGCTCGCGACGGCGAAGTCCTGCCCGCTGTGGGTGGACTGCCACATGCTGCCGGCCTGCGCGAAGCTCGCGGAGAGCGTGTACTTCGCCACCGGGTGGACCCAGGAGGCCGCCTTCTTGGCAGCGGCCTTCTTGGCGGCCGCCTTCTTCGCGCTCGCGGCCTTCGCCTTCGCGGCGGCGGCGCTCTTGGCGGCCTGCGCGGCCTTGGCCTGCGCCGCGGCCTGCGCCTGGACGGCGCTCGCGGTGCTGGAGGCGGCGGTGGCATCGGCGGCGGCCGCGACCCCGGCGCCCAGCACGACCGACGCGCCGAGCCCGACGGCCAGGACGGCCGCGCGGGTGCGGAGCAGCGACGTACGGGAAGAACGGGACGTGACTCGCGAAGACATCGGAACCTCATGGGGACGGGGACAGAAAAACCACCCGGCGCACGGGCGGCCGCCGGATGGGCCATCCCTTGGTAACCCCGACCTCCACAAACCCCCAAAACACCCATCTACGATGAAATCTAGTACTTGACGACAAAACTTCCGCCCGGAATGCCCGTTACTTCGAGCCCAAACAGCCCACTATCCGGCCTAGTAGGACCCGAACCCCCTGTGCGGCATGTCACCGGGGACCGCGAGCAACCACCCGCCCCATGTGACGCACATCTCTGGCCACTTACCCGCCAGTAACCCTACGGTTCCCCTCACGCCACCCTCGCCCCTGAACATGCACCAGACAACGGCATACGGATGTGAGAGGACCCCCCATGAGAAGCCGACGCCCGCTGGTGAGCCGCCTGGCCGTCACCGCCGTCACCGCCTCAGCCTTCCTGGCCCTGGCGGCCCCCGCCGAAGCGGCGACGACCACCACCGCCTCCGCCTCCGCCTCCGCCTCCGGGGACGTCGACTACGCGACCTGGCAGAAGGACTGCCAGTCGGTGATGGACCAGGCCCTCCCCTACCTGAAGCAGCGCATCGCCTCCGCCAAGCCGGGCGCCAAGCAGGCGATCGTCTTCGACATCGACAACACCACGCTGGAGACCGACTTCGGCTTCAGCTACCCCCAGCCGGCCAACAAGCCGGTCCTGAACGTCGCTCGCTACGCCCAGGAGCACGGCGTCTCCCTCTTCTTCGTCACGGCCCGCCCCGGCATCATCTACCTGCCGACCGAGTACAACCTCGAATACGACGGCTACAAGGTCTCCGGCCTCTACGTCCGCGGCCTCTTCGACCTCTTCAAGGACGTCGCCGCGTACAAGACCGCCCAGCGCGTCGACATCGAGAACAAGGGTTACGACATCATCGCGAACATCGGCAACAGCACGACGGACCTGTCGGGCGGCCACGCCGACAAGACGTTCAAACTGCCGGACTACGACGGCCAGTTGTCGTAGCCGACGGTTAGGCTCCATCCGTTGGCGCGAGTCACGGGGGTGGCGGATGGAGCCTGCGGTACTGGGCGGCAAGCTGGCGTCGAGCGTCGTCGGCCCGCTGGTGAAGAAGCTGTTCGTGACGGACGGACCGGGCGCGGGCCTGGTCGACAAGCCGGTGCGGCTGAAGGATCTGGTGTCGTTCCGGGGCGAGAAGCGCACGCTCGACGGCAAGGACGTACAGAAGCTCGCGGACCATCTGGTCCGGCAGGCCTTCGACTCGCCCGGCGAGGCACCGTTCCGGGCCCGAGAGCAGACCGCCGTGGCCGATGCCCTGGCCCGCAGGCTGCTGGCCCTCGGCGAGCTGGACATGGACGACGTCCAAGCCGTGCGGCTGGGCAGCGCGGAGCTGGCGCGGCAGCTGGGACGGCGCGCTCCGTCCACCGACGGCCTCTCTGCGGACGCCTGCCTCTTCCTCGACTCCGCCACGGAGTGGGCCTGCCTCCAGATCCTGGAGTTCTTCACCCGCCGCTCCACCTTCGTGGCCCGCACCCTCGTCGAACAGACCCGGGCGCAGGCCGAACTCATCGCCAAGGTCGACGAGTTGATCGCCCGCACGCCACGCCCGGGCGGCCGGGACACCACCTTCGAACGCGGCTACCTGGAGTACGTCGCCCGAAAGCACGGCAAGCTCACGATCTACGGCATCGACCTCACCAACTCCCACAACCGCTGGCCCCTGGACGCGGCCTACCTCAGCCTGGACGTGATCGGCCGCGGCGAGGACCCGGCCTTCGGCCCACCGCCCGCCGCACCGGTCTCGACGCCCGCGGACCAGGTCCTGGCCGGCCACGACCGCGTACTCCTGCGCGGTACGGCAGGCTCGGGCAAGACCACACTCATCCAGTGGCTGGCGGTCTCAGCAGCGACGGACCCCACCGACCGCATGGCCTACCTCACCGGCCGCATCCCGTTCGTCCTCCCCCTCCGCACCCTCACCCGCCACGGCGAACGCCTCCCGGCCCCGGCGCACTTCCTCACGGCCGTGGGCTGCCCGCTCGCCGGCACCCAGCCGGACGGCTGGGAGAACCGCGTCCTGGCGAGCGGCCGCGCCCTCATCCTGGTCGACGGCCTGGACGAGGTCCCCGAACCGGAACGCGAACGGGCCCGCACCTGGCTGCGCGACCTGATCGAGGCCTACCCCGGCAACCGCTGGCTGGTCACGTCCCGCCCCTCGGCGGTCCGCGAGGACTGGCTCGCGGCGGACGGCTTCACGGAGCTGGGCCTGTCAGCGATGAGCCCGGGGGACGTGGGGTCGTTCATCAGGCGTTGGCACGGGGCGGCCGCCACGGGCACCCCCGAGGAGGACGAACAGCTGAAGGTGTACGAGGCCCAACTCCTCGACGCCGTCCGCACCAAGCCCGACCTGGGCCGACTCGCCACCAACCCCCTGATGTGCGGCCTGATCTGCGCCCTGCACCGCGACCGGCGGGGCTATCTCCCGTACGGCCGCAAGGAGTTGTACGACTCCGCGCTCTCGATGCTGCTGGTCCGCAGGGACCGGGAACGGGACATGACCGTGCCGGAACTCAGCGAGGAACCTCAGCTGCAGCTGTTGCAGCGCCTGGCGTACTGGCTGATCCGCAACGGCCGTACGGAGATGGACCGAAGCCGGGCGGAGAGCATCATCGGGGAGGTGCTGCCGGCGGTGCCGGCGGCGGGGGTGCTCGGCGACGCGGGGGCGGTCCTACGGCATTTCCTGATCCGCACAGGGCTTCTGCTGTCACCCGCCCCAGAGACGATCCACTTCGTGCACCGCACGTTCCAGGACTACCTGGGTGCGCGGGCCGCGGTGGAGGCCGGGGACTTCGGGCTGCTCGCGGAGCACGCCACGGACGACCAGTGGGCGGACGTGATCCGCATGGCGGTGGCCCAGGCCCGGCCCCGGGAACGGGCGGAGCTGTTGGGCCTGTTGACCACGTCCCCGGACAAACGCGCCCATCTGCTGGCCATGGCCTGTCTGGAACACGCGACGGAACTGGATCCGGCGGTGCGGGGCCGGGTCGAGGAACTGGCGGCCGCCCTGCTGCCGCCCCGGACGGCGGAGGAGGCCAAGGAGCTGGCGGAGATCGGGCCGCTGGTCCTGGAACTACTGCCCGGTCCAGAAGGTCTGTCCGACGACGAGGCCGAGGCGGTTACGGCGACGGCGGCACTGGTGGGGACGGATGCGGCGGTGCCGATGCTGGCGCGGTTCCGGGAGCATGCGGCGGAGCGGGTCCGGCTCAATCTGCTGCGTGCCTGGGAGCGTTTCGACGCCGAGTCGTACGCCGACGAGGTGCTCGCCCATGTAGAGACCAGTGAGTTCTTCGTCAACCTCACCTCGGCCGAGCACCTGCGCGCCCTGCCACGACTCGGTCATCGGGACCGTGTCGGCATCGCCGGCAATCACGCCCTCGTTGACCTGCTCAGAATGGTGCCCGAGAACGTGAAGCAGCTGGCACTCTACGACAACGACCTGGTGACTGATCTGAGTCCGCTGGTCGCCTTCAGCTCCCTCAACTACCTGGTCCTGTCTCGCGGTACCACCGAGCGCGATCTCGCTCCCCTGGCTGAGACGGGCGTGCGCGACCTGATGCTGCTCAACTTGGTCGGCGTACCCGGACTGAACCGTCTCGACGCGCTGGAGTCGCTGGCTGTCGTGACGCCATTGCCTGGCGGCGGGCTGACCGCCCTGCCCCGGGACGCGCCGCTGACCTCGATCACCCTCGGCGGAAATGCCGTCACAGGTGCGGGACTGCGCGGTCTGAGCCGCTGGCCGACGCTGGAACACCTCAACCTCTGGGACGACATCGACGCGCAACTTGGCTCTCGCGACTGGTCTGAGGTCGCCGAGCTTCCCGACCTCGCCCGCCTGACCATCGGTGTGGGACTCATCCCGCGTCTCCTGGATGCCCCGCAACTGCCCACGGTCGAGGTCCTGTACGTCTCGAACATCAGGGAAGAGACGGACCTGATGCCGCTGTCCCGCTGCTGCCCACACGTCAGGGCGGTCACTCTGTCCGCCGAGCCGCAGTACACGCCCACCGAAGCAGCCCGCTACGCCCACCTTTTCCCCGGCGCCGAGATCACCGTCGTACCTTCTCGCCCTTACTTCTTCTGACCAAACAAAAGGGGCCGGCACCCAAAGGCACCGGCCCCTCTCTTCGACGTATCCCCGAAGGGCTACGCCTCCTTGCTCAGATTCGGCCCAGCCCCACCAGCCGCCTGCTCGATCGGCGGAACATCCGGCAGTGCCGACTTCTCCTCGCCCCGGAAGGTGAAGGTCTGGGTCTCGCCCTCGCCCTCCGTGTCGACGACCACGATGTGACCAGGACGCAGCTCGCCGAAGAGGATCTTCTCCGACAGCGTGTCCTCGATCTCGCGCTGGATCGTGCGACGCAGCGGCCGCGCGCCCAGGACGGGGTCGTAACCCTTCTTCGACAGCAGTTCCTTCGCGGACTGGGAGAGCTCGATGCCCATGTCCCGGTCCTTGAGGCGCTCGTCCACCTTGCTGATCATCAGGTCGACGATCGCGAGGATGTCCTCCTGCGTCAGCTGCGGGAAGACGACGACGTCGTCGACGCGGTTGAGGAACTCGGGGCGGAAGTGCTGCTTGAGCTCGTCCGAGACCTTGTTCTTCATGCGCTCGTAGTTCGACTTCGTGTCGCCCGAGGCCGCGAAGCCCAGGTTGAAGCCCTTCGAGATGTCCCGCGTGCCGAGGTTGGTCGTCATGATGATGACCGTGTTCTTGAAGTCCACGACCCGGCCCTGGGAGTCGGTCAGACGACCGTCCTCCAGGATCTGGAGCAGGCTGTTGAAGATGTCCGGGTGCGCCTTCTCGACCTCGTCGAAGAGGACCACCGAGAACGGCTTGCGCCGCACCTTCTCCGTCAGCTGGCCGCCCTCTTCGTAGCCCACGTAACCGGGGGGCGAACCGAAGAGACGCGAGACCGTGTGCTTCTCGCTGAACTCCGACATGTCGAGGGAGATCAGCGCGTCCTCGTCACCGAAGAGGAACTCGGCGAGGGCCTTGGACAGCTCGGTCTTACCGACGCCGGACGGGCCCGCGAAGATGAACGAACCACCGGGGCGCTTCGGGTCCTTGAGGCCCGCGCGCGTACGACGGATCGCCTTCGAGAGCGCCTTGACGGCGTCCTTCTGGCCGATGACCCGCTTGTGGAGCTCGTCCTCCATGCGCAGGAGCCGGGAGGACTCCTCTTCCGTCAGCTTGAAGACCGGGATGCCGGTGGCGGTCGCGAGGACCTCGGCGATCAGCTCGCCGTCGACCTCGGCGACGACGTCCATGTCGCCGGCCTTCCACTCCTTCTCGCGCTTGGCCTTCGCCGCCAGCAGCTGCTTCTCCTTGTCGCGGAGAGAGGCCGCCTTCTCGAAGTCCTGGGAGTCGATGGCCGACTCCTTGTCGCGGCGCACGCCCGCGATCTTCTCGTCGAACTCGCGGAGGTCCGGCGGAGCCGTCATCCGGCGGATGCGCATCCGGGAACCGGCCTCGTCGATCAGGTCGATCGCCTTGTCCGGCAGGAAGCGGTCCGAGATGTAGCGGTCGGCCAGGGTCGCGGCCTGGACGAGGGCCTCGTCCGTGATCGAGACGCGGTGGTGGGCCTCGTACCGGTCACGGAGACCCTTGAGGATCTCGATGGTGTGCGGCAGGGACGGCTCGGCGACCTGGATGGGCTGGAAGCGGCGCTCGAGGGCCGCGTCCTTCTCCAGGTGCTTGCGGTACTCGTCCAGCGTGGTGGCGCCGATGGTCTGCAGCTCACCGCGGGCCAGCATCGGCTTCAGGATGGAAGCCGCGTCGATGGCGCCCTCGGCGGCACCCGCACCGACCAGCGTGTGGAGCTCGTCGATGAACAGGATGATGTCGCCGCGGGTGCGGATCTCCTTGAGGACCTTCTTCAGGCGCTCCTCGAAGTCACCGCGGTAGCGGGAGCCGGCGACCAGCGCGCCCAGGTCGAGGGTGTAGAGGTGCTTGTCCTTGAGGGTCTCGGGCACCTCGCCCTTGACGATGGCCTGGGCGAGGCCCTCGACGACGGCGGTCTTGCCGACGCCGGGCTCACCGATCAGGACCGGGTTGTTCTTGGTACGGCGGGACAGCACCTGCATGACCCGCTCGATCTCCTTCTCGCGCCCGATGACCGGGTCGAGCTTGGACTCACGAGCGGCCTGGGTGAGGTTCCGGCCGAACTGGTCGAGGACCAGGGACGTCGAGGGGGTGCCCTCGGCAGGCCCGCCGGCGGTGGCGGTCTCCTTGCCCTGGTAGCCGGAGAGCAGCTGGATGACCTGCTGCCGCACCCGGTTGAGATCAGCGCCCAGCTTGACCAGGACCTGGGCGGCGACGCCCTCGCCCTCACGGATCAGGCCGAGCAGGATGTGCTCCGTGCCGATGTAGTTGTGGCCGAGCTGAAGGGCCTCGCGGAGCGACAGCTCCAGGACCTTCTTGGCACGGGGGGTGAAGGGGATGTGCCCGGACGGGGCCTGCTGCCCCTGCCCGATGATCTCCTCCACCTGCTGGCGGACCGCCTCGAGCGAAATCCCGAGGCTCTCAAGGGCCTTGGCGGCGACACCCTCACCCTCGTGGATCAGGCCCAGGAGGATGTGCTCGGTGCCGATGTAGTTGTGGTTGAGCATCCGGGCTTCTTCCTGAGCCAGGACGACAACCCGCCGCGCGCGGTCGGTGAACCTCTCGAACATCGTTAATCGCTCCTCAGAGCGGTCAGGCAGTGGGGGGAACTTCCCCTCCCTGTCCTTCCGCAGCTTAGTCCCGCAAGCGGGGACCGCTCATTCCAACTGCCGACACCGTCCTTGGCCTCCTGACCCCGAACGCCGACATCTGCTCCAACCCGATGGTGCGAGACGATGTTCCCGCAGGCCAGGCAGTTACCCCCACCATCAGTACGCCGATGGCGAACGTGAGACGCCCTTGCCTGCGTGTCGCCCCCTCCCACTAGGGATGTCTTACCCGCAGGCACTGACACTCCATGCCGCGCGCACCGGTTCCCTCCGCTATGGGCGAACAACGTTGCGCCTCCCCGCACCCCCGCACGCCCCCTCGTTCGGCACTCTGCGCATTCGCCGGAACACCCAGCGTAACTCGCGGGTGCTTCGGACGGTTGCACTTGGCATGGTTGGCAGCCACCCTCCGGTCACCTCCTCCGCTCTCCCCGCCGACGGTCCTCACGGCGCCGGCCGCACGACGGTCCCGCTCCCCCGCCGGCCGCTGGATCCGGCCGCCGGGCCCGGCGATCAGGTCCGCCGGTGGTACGAGAACGAACTGGGCTGGGCCACGGTGCCCGCGACACGCGAGAACCCCGGAGAGAACACGGGATTTCCGGTACGACTGCGGGTGGGCGAGCGTTTCGACGTACTGGACGTGCCGGCCGAGGCGGGCCGTGCGGGTCTGCGCCATCTCGTGGCGGGCTCTCCGGTGGCGCTGCAGGGCGGGCGGATGCGGCTGCTGGTGGCCGCGGGCAGCGCGGAGGAGCTGCCGGGGCTGCTGGAGTGGCTGGAGTGGCGGGTGCCGGCGCTCGATCTGACGGCGCTCGGCGAGGGCGCGCTCATGGACGCGCCGCTGCCCCCGGGGCGCCCGGACGCCGCACAGGGGGCCGCCGTATGGCTGCGGCCCCCCGAGCCGGGGTGCGAGGTCGAGGCCTCGCTGCCGACGATGTCGGCCGTGGGGGGCGTCGTCGGCGCCCCCGATCTCGTACGACTCGTGTACACGGTGGCAACGCAGTGCCACCGGTTGCGGCTGCGGCGCGGATGCGCGCAGCCGCCGGCCTTTCCACCGGCCAGCGATCAGGCGTTGGCCTTCTCGTAGGCCTCGCGAATGGACGCGGGGACACGGCCGCGGTCGTTGACCTCGAAACCGTTCTCCTTGGCCCACGCGCGAATCTGCGCGGTGTCCTGGCTGCCACCGGAAGCGGCACGCGCCTTTCCGCGACCGCCCGAGGCGCGGCCTCCGGTGCGACGACCGCCCTTCACGTAAGGGTCGAGAAGGCCACGGAGCTTGTCCGCATTGGCGGTCGTGAGATCGATCTCGTACGTCTTGCCGTCCAACGCGAACGTAACGGTCTCGTCCGCCTCGCCGCCGTCGAGGTCGTCGACAAGAAGGACCTGAACCTTCTGTGCCACCGGATTTCCTTTCATCCATAACTTGCGGGCCTGGGGTCTGCGGCGTCCGCCGTTTCGCCGTCCCCTGTTATATGCAGTACTGCAGTACGTCGGAAAGCAAACCGCTTTTGCGGGAAAAACACAAACCCCCGGGAGAGACCGACAGCCCGGCTCCGGCCCGGAAACATGCGCGTTTCGGACATAGGGAGCCTGGGCATGGGGCGCGGAATACGCAGCGATGATCGGCGATCACAGATGCAGAAGCATCCGGCTGTTGCCCAAGGTGTTCGGTTTCACCCGTTCGAGACCGAGGAACTCCGCCACGCCCTCGTCATAGGAACGCAGTAGCTCCGCGTAGACATCGGTGTCGACAGGGGTCTCACCGATCTCGACGAAGCCGTGCTTGCCGAAGAAGTCCACTTCGAAGGTCAGACAGAAAACGCGGCGAACTCCCAGCCAGCGCGCGGTGTGCAGCAACTTCTCCAGAACCTGGTGCCCGACTCCGGCGCCCTTGAGACCGGGCTTCACCGCGAGAGTGCGGACTTCCGCGAGGTCTTCCCACATCACGTGCAGGGCGCCGCACCCGACGACCTCGGCGTTGTCGTCGCGTTCGGCGACCCAGAACTCCTGGATGTCCTCGTAAAGCGTCACCGTCGCTTTGTCGAGCAGGATGCGCTCACGGACGTACGTGTCAAGGAGTCGGCGCACCGCCGGGACATCGCTGGTACGGGCCCGCCGGACGGTGATGGCTTTAGCGCTGACTTCGGGGCCTTCGGGGCTCTGCACTGACATGAGCGGACGCTATCGCCCGCCGCCGTCCGGTGCGGAGCCGGGGTTCTCCTCGCCATCCGCGGGCCCGGATGTTTCCGCCGCCTCTTCCGGCCCTTGGACGATCCGTACGGCGTCACGCAGGGCCTGTCGCTGTTCCTCGCTCATCATCCCGAAGAACGCGACGAGAGCGGCCGCCGGGTTGTCACTCTGGGACCAGGCGTCGTTCATCAGGGCGGCGGCGTAGGCGGCCCTGGTGGAGACCGCCTCATATCGATAGGCCCGGCCTTCCGCCTCACGGCGCACCCAGCCCTTCTGATGGAGATTGTCCAAAACGGTCATCACCGTGGTGTACGCGATGGACCGTTCCTGCTGAAGGTCTTCCAGGACTTCTCGAACGGTCACCGGGCGGTTCCACTTCCACACCCGCGTCATGACCGCGTCTTCGAGTTCTCCCAATGGGCGAGGCACAGCTCAGCACAATAGTGGGAGAACTCGGCATTGGCGTGCCGGACGTGCACTTTCACCGGCAAACGGCAACAAAAAGGGCGTACGGCTCGGAAAACGAGAGCCGTACGCCGTTGCCGGCCCCGCCCGTGGCGGGCGCGGTCAGCCTTCGGTCCTGGCGGAGCCCTGGTGGACGCCCTCCGCGCGCGCGATGGCGGCGTCGACGGCCGCGTCCTCCTTGGCCTTGTTGGCCCCGCCCTGGGTCTTCACGATCACCCTGATCACGCCGATGAAGAACACGGCCATGACGACCGGGGGCACGAGCGCGGAGACGTAGTCCATGCGTCCAGGTTAGCCACGCCCCGAAACGGGGCCGATGGCGGGGTTCGGCGCATTCGGCCCCCGGGACGTCCGGTTCAGCCCGCGGCGAGTTCCTGGGGCGGGTTCGGCGCGGGTGGCGGGGCCGGCTTGCGGCGCGGGAAGACCTCGCCCGGGGTGGGGATGGGGCGGCCGGGCTTCGGGGCGGGCGGCGCGGGAGCCGGCTTGGGGGCGGCCGGCTTCTCCGCGGGTCTGCGCTCCGGCTTCTTGGCGGGGTCCTGGTCGGCGTCCCCGGCCACGGGGCCCGAGAGGCCGCCGGGAAGGGCCGTGAGGCGCGTACGCGAGGCGGGGACGACCGTTGAGGCCTGGCGGGCCGTTCCGCGCGCGAGACGGGCGCGTACGTCCTGTTCCGCGAGGATCTGGCAGCGGTCGAGGAGGGCCGCCGCGACCGGGTTGCCGCGCAGCGCCCTCAGGGCGGCGAGGTCGTCCGGGTTCGGGCGGTAGGCGGCGCCCAGCGCCTCCTCCAGGAGCGTGAGGTAGCCGGCGGCGGTGCCGGGCAGGGCGGCGCGGTAGCGGGCGAGGTCGGCCACCAGGAAGGCACGCAGCCGGGCACCCTCGCGCATCGCCTCGTCGAGGGACTCGGCTAGGCGGAGGCAGTCCTGAACGTCCTCGGCCGAGGCGGGGCTGGGGTGGAGGGCGAGGGCGAGCGCGCGGCGGAGCACACGCAGCTCCTCCGCGCCGAACGCCATGCCGCCGCGGGATCCGTATGGCGTGGGCATGCGGCGACGATACGCGCTAATCAGACAAACTCGACATAGGAGGGCGGTGTGGCGCAGCCGCGCCACCCGGTTGCTCCCTCGCCCGTGGCGGTCACATACGGGACACGTTCCGCTCGTACACCAGCCGCAGCCCGACCAGCGTCAGCCAGGGCTCGTGCTCGTCGATGACCGAGGACTCGCCCAGGACCATCGGCGCGAGGCCGCCGGTCGCGATCACCGTGACGTCGTCGGGGTCCTCCGCGAGTTCCCGCGCCATACGGCTGACGACCCCGTCGACCTGGCCGGCGAAACCGTAGATGATGCCGGACTGCATCGCCTCGACGGTGTTCTTGCCGATGACGCTCCGGGGCCGGGCCACCTCGATCTTCCGCAGCTGCGCGCCCCGGACGCCGAGCGCCTCGACGGAGATCTCGATACCGGGGGCGATCACGCCGCCGATGTACTCCCCGCGCGCGGAGACGGCGTCGAAGGTGGTCGCCGTACCGAAGTCCACGACGATCGCCGGTCCCCCGTAGAGCTCGACGGCCGCCACCGCGTTGATGATGCGGTCGGCGCCGACCTCCTTGGGGTTGTCGGTCAGGATCGGCACACCGGTCTTCACGCCCGGTTCCACGAGGACGGCGGGCACGTCGCCGTAGTAGCGCCGGGTCACCTCGCGCAGTTCGTGCAGCACGGAGGGGACGGTGGCGCAGATGGCGATGCCGTCGATGCCGTCGCCCAGTTCGTCGCCGAGCAGCGGGTGCATGCCCATCAGGCCCTGCAGCAGCACGGCCAGTTCGTCGGCGGTGCGGCGCGCGTCCGTGGAGATGCGCCAGTGCTCGACGATGTCGTCGCCGTCGAAGAGGCCCAGGACGGTGTGCGTGTTCCCTACGTCGATCGTCAGCAGCATGGGGATTACCTACTCCGCCGCTCGCAGGTCGAGACCGATGTCGAGGATCGGCGAGGAGTGGGTGAGGGCGCCCACGGCGAGGTAGTCGACGCCGGTGTCGGCGTACGCGCGCGCGTTGTCGAGGGTGAGCCGGCCGGAGGCCTCCAGGGCGGCCCGGCCGTGCACCAGGGCGACGGCCTCCTCGCACTCGCCGGGCGTGAAGTTGTCCAGCAGGATCAGGTCGGCACCGGCGTCCACGACCTCGCGCAGCTGGTGCAGGGTGTCGACCTCGACCTCGATCGGTACGTCCGGGAAGGCCTCCCGTACGGCCTTGAAGGCCTGCGCGACGCCGCCGGCGGCGACCACGTGGTTGTCCTTGACCAGGGCCGCGTCGGAGAGCGACATGCGGTGGTTGACACCGCCGCCGCAGCGCACCGCGTACTTCTCCAGGGACCTCAGGCCCGGCGTGGTCTTGCGCGTGTCACGCACGCGTGCCTTGGTGTCCTCCAGTGCGTCCGCCCACGCGCGCGTGGCGGTCGCGATGCCGGACAGGCGGCACAGGAGGTTGAGGGCGCTGCGCTCGGCGGTGAGCAGGTCACGCGTGCGCGTGGTGACCGACAGCAGCTTCTGCCCGGCCTCGACGCGGTCGCCGTCCTCGACGTGCCGCTCGACCTCGAACTCGTCCTCGCAGACCACGGAGATCACCGCTTCGGCGACCCGGAGTCCGGCCACGACGCCCGCCTCGCGCGCGGTGAAGTCGGCGGTGGCGACGGCGTCCTCGGGGATGGTCGAGACGGTCGTGACGTCCAGGCCGCCGTCCAGGTCCTCCTGGATGGCCACGTTGGCGATGTCCTCGACCTCCACGGGGTCGAGTCCGGCGTCGGCCAGGAGCTCGGCGAGCGCGGGATCGAGCCCGCACTCCAGGTATTCGGCGTCGACGTCCGCGCCGCAGGCACAGCCGTCGCCGCAGCCGCCGTTCGACGCGAGGGGAAGGTCGGGGGTGCTCACTTCTGTCACTGCTCCTGGTGGCGCTGCTGGGGCTGCTGTGTCGGGGGGAAGTCTGGGGTACCGGTGGTGTGTACGGCGAGCGTGCGGTCCGGATTCAGCCGTACGACGATGTGGCGGCGCCATGCGGTGTCGTCGCGGTCGGCGTGGTCCTCGCGCCAGTGGCAGCCCCGGGTCTCCTCGCGCAGCCGGGCGGCGGCGACCAGGACGCGGGCCACGCACAGGAGGTTGGTGGACTCCCAGGTGTCGACGCCGGGCTCGGCGGTCTTGCCGTTCTCGTCGAGGGCGTCGCGGGCCTCGGTGTGCAGCCGCTGGAGCTGGTCGGCGGCCTGGGCGAGGGAGTCGGCGGAGCGCAGGACGCCCGCGCCGTCGGTCATGATCCGCTGGATCGCGAACCGGGCCTCGGGGGCCAGCAGCGGGTGCGCGGGCACCTGGGGGTGATCGACGGGCTCGGGCACGCGCGCGTGGAGGCCGCTTTCGGCGTGCGTCGCCGTGATGTCGGCGGCGATGCGCTCGGCGTAGACGAGGCCTTCGAGGAGGGAGTTGGAAGCGAGCCGGTTCGCGCCGTGCACGCCGGTGCAGGCGACCTCACCGCACGCGTACAGGCCCGGGACGGTCGTACGGCCCCGGGAGTCGGTGCGCACGCCTCCGGAGGCGTAGTGGGCGGCCGGCGCGATCGGTATGGGGTCGGTGACCGGGTCGATGCCGTGGGCGCGGCAGGCGGCGAGGATCGTCGGGAAGCGGTGCTCCCACATGTCGGCGCCGAAGTGCCGGGCGTCCAGGAACATGTGCTCGGCGTCCTGCTCCTGCATGCGCCGCATGATGCCCTTGGCGACGATGTCCCGGGGCGCGAGCTCGGCCAGTTCGTGCTGCCCGACCATGAAGCGAACGCCGTCGGCGTCGACCAGGTGCGCGCCCTCGCCGCGCACGGCCTCGGAGACGAGCGGCTGCTGGCCCTCGGCGTCCGGGCCGAGGAAGAGCACGGTCGGGTGGAACTGCACGAACTCCAGGTCGCTCACCTCCGCGCCCGCTCGCAGGGCGAGTGCCACGCCGTCGCCGGTCGACACCGACGGGTTGGTGGTCGCGGAGAAGACCTGGCCCATGCCGCCGGTCGCGAGGACGACCGCGGGCGCGTGCACGGCGCCCACGCCGTCGTGCTGGCCCTCGCCCATGACGTGCAGGCTCACGCCCGCCGTACGGCCGTCGGTGTCGGTCAGCAGGTCGAGGACGAGCGCGTTCTCGATCGTGCGCACGCCACGCGCGTGTGCCGCCTCGACCAGCGCGCGGGAGATCTCCGCGCCGGTCGCGTCGCCGCCCGCGTGTGCGATCCGGCGGCGGTGGTGGCCGCCCTCTCGGGTGAGCTCCAGGGCACCCTCTTCGGACTCGTCGAAGTGCGCGCCGGTGGCGATGAGCCGGCGTACGGCGTCCGGGCCCTCCGTGACGAGGATCCGTACCGCCTCCTCGTCGCACAGGCCCACGCCGGCCACCAGGGTGTCGTCCAGGTGCTGTTCGGGGGTGTCGCCGTCGCCGAGGGCCGCGGCGATGCCCCCCTGCGCCCAGCGGGTGGAGCCGTCGTCGAGGCGGGCCTTGGTGACGACGACGGTCTTCAGGCCGGCGGCCTCGCAGCGCAGGGCCGCGGTGAGTCCGGCGACGCCGGAGCCGACGACCACGACGTCCGCGTTGATGGACCATCCGGGGGCGGGCGCGTGCAGTCGTATGCCTGTGCTGGTCACGAGGCGGCTCCGAGGGTTCCGAAAGTGAGTGGAAGGTTGTCGATCAGCCGGGTCGTCCCGACCCGGGCGGCGACGGCGAGGACGGCCTCGCCGGTGAAGTCGTCCTCGATCTCGGTGAAGTCGGACGGGTCGACGAGGGCGAGGTAGTCCAGTTCGAGCGGCGGGGACAGGCGCGCGGCCTCGTCGAGCACCAGGCGGGCCGCGGCGCGTACGGCCAAGGGGGCGCCGTAGGAGGTGCGCCGCGAGGCATCCGCGCCGACGGACGCGGTGGACGCCGGGAGGGACTTGGCGACGGCGTGCGCGTCGGCCGCGGCGCGCGACTCGCCGAGGGCGCTGAGCGCTTCGGCACGCGCGTGCGTGGCGGGCACCTCGCGCGCCCGCGCGCGCAGCGCCTCCTGGGCGGCGTGCCGGTCGCGGCCCGCGAACAGGGCGTGTGAGAGGGCGAGCGCGGTGCGCCGCTCCTCGGGCGAGAGATAGCGGTTGCGGCTGGAGAGGGCGAGCCCGTCCTCCTCGCGCACGGTGGGGACGCCGACGATCTCCACGCCGAAGTTCAGGTCGCGCACCATGCGGCGGATCAGGGCGAGCTGCTGGGCGTCCTTCTGGCCGTACAGAGCGATGTCGGGGCGGGTGAGGTGGAGGAGCTTGGCGACGACGGTGAGCATGCCGTCGAAGTGCCCGGGGCGCGAGGCGCCCTCCAGGCGCTCCCCCATGGGGCCCGCGCTGATGCGCACCTGGGGCTCGCCGCCCGGGTAGACCTCGTCGACGGAGGGTGCGAACACGGCGTCCGCGCCTGCCTCTTCGGCGACCTTGATGTCGGCGTCCAGGGTGCGCGGGTAGCGGTCGAGGTCCTCGCCCTTGCCGAACTGGAGGGGGTTCACGAAGACGGTGACGACGACCTCGCCGTCCGGTCCGGCGATCTCGCGCGCGGTGCGGACCAGGGTGGCGTGGCCCTCGTGCAGGGCGCCCATGGTCATCACCACGGCGCGGCGGCCGGTACGCGTGCGTGCGTGCAGTTCCTCGGCGGTGCGCAGCAGGGTGGTGGTCATCGGGCGTCTCCCTCGGCGCCGTTGGTCCCGGTGGCGAGCACTCCGAGGAGGTCCTCGGCGAGCTCCGGCTTGAGCAGCCCGTGGGCGAGCGCGCGGTCGGCGGTGGCGCGGGCCATCGCCAGATAGCCGGCGACGGTCTGCGGGGCGTGCCTGCGCAGCTCCGCGACGTGCGCGGCGACGGTGCCCGCGTCCCCGCGCGCGACCGGGCCGGTCAGGGCCGCGTCGCCGGAGCGCAGGGCGTTGTCGAGGGCGGCGCCCAGCAGCGGGCCGAGCATCCGGTCGGGCGCCTCCACGCCGGCCTCGCGCAGCAGCTCCATCGACTGCGCGACCAGCGTGACCAGGTGGTTCGCGCCCAGGGCGAGCGCCGCGTGGTAGAGCGGGCGGCGCTCCTCGGCGATCCATTCCGGTTCGCCGCCCATCTCGATGACGAGGGCCTCGGCCGCCAGCCGCAGTTCGTCGGGCGCGGTGACACCGAACGAGCAGCCGGCGAGGCGCTGGACGTCCACAGGCGTGCCTGTGAAGGTCATCGCGGGGTGCAGGGCCAGCGGCAGCGCGCCCGCGCGCAGGGCGGGGTCCAGGACCTTGGCGCCGTACCGCCCAGAGGTGTGCACGAGCAGCTGCCCCGGCCGTACGGCCCCGGTCTCGGCGAGGCCCTCGACCAGGCCGGGCAGGGTGTCGTCCGGGACGGTCAGCAGGACCAGGTCGGCACGCCGGAGCACCTCGGCGGGCGGCACGACCGGGACGTCGGGAAGCAGCTGCGCGGCGCGCCTCCTGGACGCCTCGGAGACCCCGGAGACGGCCACCGGGCGGTGTCCGGCGAGCTGGAGGGACGCGGCCAGTGCGGGACCCACGCGGCCGGCGCCGACGACGCCGACGGTGAGCCGCGCGGGACGGTCCTTGGGGTCTGGCAGTTGGCTTGTACTCACGCGACGGCGGCCTTCCCGTTCCAGTCCGCTCCGGGTACCGGACGATTTCTCGTCATGTTAACGCGATCGATTCACAGGGCGTCCGGTTGTCCACAGGCTGTGGGTTATCGCACGCCGTCGGGGCCCGGGAAAGCCTGTGGAAATCCGGGTGCCCGCGCCGGCCTGCGCCAGGCATGATCCGGGTCATGAGCGATGCGGCGGAGCAGGGCGAGCGGACAGTCGAGGACGTACCGGACGAAGAGCGGCTCAAGCGCCGTCGCGCGCGGCGCATCAGCGCGCACCGGGGCGCGGAGCGCGTGTTCGCGCGCCCCGGCTTCCTGGACACGCTCCGGGAGCGCCTGGCGCTGCTGGACGGCCTCGACGAGGTGTACGACCTCGACGAGACGTCGGACATCTACGGCAACGGCATTGTCGAGGCCCTGGAGCAGAAGGTCGCCGGGCTGCTCGGCATGGAGGCCGCCGCGTTCTTCCCGAGCGGCACGATGGCCCAGCAGGTCGCGCTGCGCTGCTGGGCGGGCCGCACCGGCGACCCGGCCGTCGCCCTGCACCCGCTGGCCCACCCCGTGCTGCACGAGCGCGACGCCTTCAGCCAGGTCAGCGGCCTGCGCCCGGTGCGAGTCACCGGCGAGCCGCGCATGCCGACCGCCGACGAGGTACGCGGCCTCGACGAGCCCTTCGGCGCCCTGATGCTCGAACTGCCGCTCCGGGACGCCGGTTTCGTGCTGCCTTCCTGGGAGGAGCTCACCGAGGTCGTGGAGGCGGCGCACGAGCGCGACGCGGTGGTGCACTTCGACGGCGCGCGCCTGTGGGAGTCCACCGTCCACTTCGACCGCCCGCTGGACGAGATCGCGAGCCTCGCGGACAGCGTCTACGTGTCGTTCTACAAGTCCCTCGGCGGCTACGGCGGCGCCGCGCTCGCCGGTCCCAGGACCCTGATCGACGAGGCGAAGGCCTGGCGGCACCGGTACGGCGGCCAGGTCTTCCAGCAGTTCCCGACGGTGCTGTCGGCACTCGCCGGCCTGGAGCGCGAGCTGCCCCGGCTGCCCGACTACGTCGCCCACGCGCGCGTGGTCGCCGAGGCACTGCGCGAGGGGTTCGCCGCGGCCGGGGTGCCCTGGGTGCGCGTCCACCCGGAGCGGCCGCACACGCACGACTTCCAGGTCTGGCTGCCGTACGACGTCGACGTCGTCTCGGAGGCGGCGATCCGGCAGGGCGAGGAGACAAGGACGCTCCTGTTCACCAACGGCTGGGAGGCGAAGGGCCCCGGCCTGGCGTTCACCGAGGTGTACGTCAGGGCCGAGGCCCTGGAGTGGACCGCCGACGGCGTGAAGGCGGCGGTCGCGGAGTTCGTCGCCCGCCTCATGGAGGAGGCGGGCGGCGCATAGAAGGTGGCCAGGCCGGTCAGCCGGCTGAGCGCGGCCGCAGATGCAGCCAACGGCTGAGCGCCTGCCGTATCCGCCCGTGGGCCGGGTGCTCGGCGACGACCGCGCGGAACTGGCGGTAGTCGCGCCACTCGCGCGCGACCTGCCAGTCGTGCGCGCCGGGCGCGGGCGGCACGGGCTCGCCCAGCTGCCGGGCGCGGTAGGCGTCGAGGAGGAACTGCTGCGTGATGCTCATGGCGGTTCGCCTTTTCGAGACGTTTCGGGACGTGGCGACAGGGATTCGTGGGCTCCGCGGCTGCCCCGGTGATCCCAGGTTGCGCCGGTACGACGGGGAAGTCGCGTGGATTGACGGGCGCCGTCAATCGGGGAGGGCGTTGTCAGTGGCGGGGTGCACCATGAGGTCATGAGCGTGCGCATCGACATCGCGGGGCTGCGGCCGGAGAGGGTCGCCATCGTCCCCTCACCCCTGGCCGAGCTCGGCATGGCGCTGCACGCGCTGTCCGAGCCCGGACACCACCCGGGGCTCCAGGGCTGGGTGACGGGCGTGAGCGCCGGACTCGACCCGCATCTGGCCGACCGGATGTGCGACGCGGACTTCCTGTGGAGGACGACGTTCTCGGACCTGTTCCTGCCGTACGCGGGCCTCCCGGGCGGCGCCGTGCCCGGTGCCACGCTGGCCGAGGAGCTGGACCTGCTGGACAAGCTGACGGACGAGCAGTTCGTCGACGCGGCACTGGAGTTCAGCTGTGCCATGTCGTACGGCGTCGGGGCGGGCTGGCTCGTCGACGCCGAGCAGGGCCGGCGCGCCCTGGACCTGGCCGCCGCACGCGGCCCGCGCCAGGAGCGGTTCACCGAGCTGCTGCTGACCGACCCGCCCAGGATCCGGGCCTGGCTGCGGCAGTTCCTGGAGGACTGCGACGAGGCGTTCTTCGCGGAGGCCTGGTCCCGGCTGCGCCACCAGCTCACGGCGGACGCCCGCCACAAGACCGAGCTCCTGCGCCGCAAGGGCCTGGCCGAGGCGCTGTCCGCCGCGTCCCCGGCGGTCACACTCGACGAAACCGCCGCCGAGATCACGGTCGACAAGCTGAGCGTGGGCCGCACCACCACGGGTGACGGCGCGCTCCTCCTCGTACCGACCAGTCTCGGCTGGCCCCACCTCGCCGTCCTGTACCGGCCCGGCTGGCAGCCCGTGCTGCACTACCCGGTCGGCTCCCCGGAGTTGGCCGCCCCGCCGTCCGTGGAGCAGCTCGCCCTGCGGGATGACCGCGCTGTCCCACCCGGTCCGGATGCGGATGTGCCGCTATCTGGCCCGCAGCGCCTACACCACGAGCGAGCTGGCCCAGGCGCACGGCATGACGGCCCCGGAGATATCCCGGCACCTCGGCGTCCTGAAGAAGGCAGGCCTGGTCACCACACGCCGTCGCGGCCGGTACGTCCAGCACCAGCTGGACATATCCGTGGTGGCGCGGCTGGGGAGCGACTTCCTGGAGGGCATCCTGCGCTGAGCGGGAGCCTGCTCCGAGCCGGCGCCGGTAGTGGCCTCAGTCGAAGCGGATGTGCTTGACGCCCACCCGTGCCTGCCGCAGCCGCGTCCGCAGGGCGCCCTCGTTGTTCGGCCGCAGCGTCAGGCCGGCCAGGACGGCGATGCGGTCCGCCGTCTTCGGCACGGTCGAGTGGTCGGTCCACAGGTGCTCGGCGAACTCCGGCTCCTGCAGCCGCTCCAGGCAGTGGTCGAGCTGCTGCACGGCCCAGGTCTCGCGTCCCAGGCCGGCGTTCTTCCCGGCGACGTACCGAAGGAGGTGCCCGAAGCCGCGCTCGCGCAGCCGCCGCAGGACGGTCTCGCGCTGGGCGAGGAGCGTGAAGTGCCGTACGTCGTGGCCGAGTTCCCGCAACCGGCCGACGGTCTCCTCGAAGTAGCCGGAGTCCGTGATGGTCATGGGCACGATCACGGCCCCGTCGTGCTTGGTGAGGGCCAGGTCGAGCACCTCGACCACACCCTGCCGCCAGGAGACCAAGTCCTGGAAGTTCCCGCGCAGTTCGGGCGGGAGCGTACGGCGCAGACCGAAGCCGGCGTGCTCGGGGTCGCAGATCACGCTGCCCCTCAGGCGCCGCTGGAGCTCGTGCGCGGTCTGTGTCTTGCCGCCCCCGAAAGGGCCGTTGATCCACAGGAGCATGCGCAGACCCTAGTGGGCGGCGATTACACGGGAGTCACGCGCGTGTGGATCACCCGTGCCCGCCCGCGCGCACCAGCCCCGTCTCGTACGCCAGGACCACCACCTGCACTCGGTCCCGCAGACCCAGCTTCGTGAGGATCCGGCCGACATGGGTCTTCACCGTCGCCTCGGACAGCACCAGCCGGGCCGCGATCTCGCCGTTCGACAGGCCCTGCGCGACGAGGATCATGACCTCGCGCTCGCGGTCGGTGAGCCGCTCCAGCTCCTTGTGCTGCGGCTCCTTGCCCGCGCTCGGCAGCATCGGCGCGAACCGGTCCAGGAGGCGGCGCGTGGTCGACGGGGCCACCACGGCGTCGCCGCTGTGCACCGAGCGGATGGCGGTGAGGAGTTCCCCGGGCGGCACGTCCTTGAGCATGAAGCCGGAGGCCCCCGCCTTCAGCCCGGAGAAGGCGTACTCGTCGAGGTCGAAGGTGGTCAGGATCAGCACCTTCGGCGGGTTCGGCTCCTGGCAGATGCGCCGTGTGGTCTCCACGCCGTCCAGCTTGGGCATGCGCACGTCCATGAGTACGACGTCGACGGCCGTCGAACGCAGCACCTGAAGGGCCTCGACGCCGTCCCCCGCCTCCGCGACGACCTCCATGTCCGGCTGCGCGGCGAGCACCATCCGGAACCCGGTGCGCAGCAGCACCTGGTCGTCGACGAGCATCACGCGGATCGTCATCGGGGCCTCTTCCATGTCCGTCTACGTCCGTATACAGGGGTGTTACAGGTGTCAACAGGGGGCGTGCGTCGACGTCAATGCGCCGGTTTGAGCGGGAGCAGCGCGCTGATGCGGAATCCTCCGCCGGGGCGCGGACCCGCGTCCAGGGTGCCGCCGACCATACCGACCCGCTCGCGCATGCCGATGAGGCCGTGCCCCTGGCCGTCGATGCCGCCCTCCTCGTACAGCTCGTGCGGTGCGCCCTTGCCGTCGTCCTCGACGAGCAGGCCGAGCCCGTCGTCGAAGTACACCAGCCGCACGCTCGCGCCCGTGTTGGGCCCGCCGTGCTTGCGGGTGTTGGTGAGCGCCTCCTGCACGATCCGGTACGCGGTGAGCTCGACGCCGCTGGGGAGCGGGCGCGGGGTGCCCTCCACCTTGAAGTCGACGGGCAGCCCCGAGGTGCGGCACTGCTCGATCAGCTCGTCGATCTGCTCGACGTCCGGCTGCGGGACGTACTCGCCGACCTCCTTGTGCTCGCCGGTGCGCAGCACGCCGAGCAGGCGGCGCATCTCGGCGAGGGCCTGACGGCCGGTGGACGAGATCGTCTCCAGGGCCTTCTTCGCCTGGTCGGGAGCGGTGTCGAGGACGTAGGCGGCGCCGTCGGCCTGCACGACCATCACCGACACGTTGTGCGCGACCACGTCGTGCAGCTCGCGTGCGATCCGGGCGCGTTCGGCCGCGACCGCGACCTTCGCCTGCGCCTCGCGCTCCTTCTCCAGGCGGGCGTTGCGCTCCTCCAGCTGCGCGAAGTAGGCGCGGCGGGTGCGGATGGAGTCGCCGAGCACCCAGGCGAGCGCGAACGGGACCGTCTGGAAGACCACTATCGCCACATTGCCCGCGGCGCTCGTGTGCTGCTCAGGCCAGCGCAGCTGCGCCACCGGTGCCGCGCACAGGCCCACGCCCAGGGCGAGCCGGGAGGCCCAGCGGGCGCCGGTCGCGGCCACCGTGTAGACGATCACCAGCATCGCGAAGTCGGCGGGCGTCGTCTCGACGTTCAGCACCACCTGCGCCACGCCCAGCGCGATCGTCAGCAGCAGCATCTTCTCCGGCGTGCGCCGACGCAGCGCGATCACCAGGCACAGCAGCAGCACGATCGGAACGATCAGCGCCGGCGAGTCGGTACCCCGGCCGTCCTGACCGTGGACGGCCATGCCTCCGGCGACCGAGATCCCGAACAGGATGACGGCCCAGAAGGTGTCGACCCCGGTCGGGTGTCTGCGGAGGAAGTCGTAGAGGCGCTGCACGTAACCCAGAGTAGGGAAGCGCGATGCGTGCAGGGGTCAACCGGAGGACCGATCCGCACCCCGCGCGCATACTCCGCAAGGTGGAGGCTCCGTTCCTCTGTGCGCTTAGCCTGAGCCGGTGACGGGTGAGACGACAGGCGAGTGGCAGGGCTGGCGGACGGCGACGGAAGCCGCCCTCTACGGCCCGGACGGCTTCTACCGCCGGCCCGAGGGCCCGGCCGGCCACTTCCGCACGTCCGTGCACGTCTCCCCGCTGTTCGCCGATGCCGTCGCCCGGCTGCTGTGCCGGGTCGACGCGGCCCTGGACCGGCCCGCGCGCCTCGACTTCGTCGACATGGCGGCGGGCCGCGGCGAACTCGTCACCGCCGTCCTGGCGGCCCTGCCCGCCGACGTGACGGCACGCGTGCGTGCCTACGCCGTCGAGCTGGCCGACCGCCCCGAGACCCTCGACACACGCATCGAGTGGCGGACATCACCTCCCCCCGGCATCACCGGCCTGCTGTTCGCCAACGAATGGCTCGACAACGTCCCGGTCGACGTCGCCGAGGTGGACGGCGCGGGAGTACCGCGCCGGGTTCTCGTACGCCGCGACGGCACCGAACGCCTCGGGGAGCCCGTCGGCGGCGCGGAGGTGGAGTGGCTGGCGCGGTGGTGGCCGCTCCCGGAGGAGGAGGGGCTCCGGGCCGAGATCGGGCTGCCCCGGGACGAGGCCTGGGCGGACGCGGTCTCGGCCGTCGAGCGGGGGCTCGCGGTCGCCGTGGACTACGCGCACTCCGCGGATGCGCGCCCTCTGTTCGGCACGCTCACCGGATTCCGCGCGGGGCGCGAGACGGCGCCCGTGCCGGACGGGTCGTGCGACATCACGGCGCATGTGGCGCTGGACGCGTGCGCGGCGCACTCCATGGCGCACGCCGCCTCCGGTGCGCGCCTCCTGCGTCAGCGGGACGCCCTGCGCGCCTTGGGCATCGCAGGCGCACGCCCCCCGCTCGCGCTCGCGACCGCACAACCCGCCGCCTACGTACGCGCCCTCGCGAGCGCCGGTGAAGCCGCCGAACTCACCGCCCCCGGCGGCCTCGGCGATTTCGGCTGGCTGCTCCAGCCGGTTGGAATTCCGGACCCGCTGGCGGGATAGCGGGCCAAGAGAGCCCTTCTTTCCCGCGTTGCCTGTCGGCGTCCCCGACCTACTTGTCGATGTCCCCGACCACGAAGAACAACGACCCCAGGATCGCCACCATGTCCGCGACCAGCGTGCCGGGGAGGAGTTCCACGAGGGCCTGGATGTTGTTGTACGAGGCCGAGCGGAGCTTCAGGCGGTACGGGGTTTTCTCGCCCTTGCTGACGAGGTAGTAGCCGTTGATGCCGAGCGGGTTCTCGGTCCAGGCGTAGGTGTGGCCCTCGGGTGCCTTCAGGACCTTCGGGAGCCGCTGGTTGATCGGGCCGGGCGGCAGTTCGGCGAGCCGGTCGAGGCAGGCGTCGGCGAGGTCGAGGGAGTTGTGCGTCTGCTCCAGGAGGCACTCGAAGCGGGCGAGGCAGTCGCCCTCCTGCCGGGTGACGACCTTGAGGGTGTCCTGCAACTCCCCGTAGGCGAGGTACGGCTCGTCCCGGCGCAGGTCGAAGTCGACGCCCGAGGCGCGCGCGATGGGCCCGCTCACGCCGTACGCGTGCACGGTCTCCGGCGCGAGCGCGCCCACGCCCCGCGTGCGCCCCCGGAAGATCTCGTTGCCGAGCACCAGGTCGTCGAAGCGGTCCATGCGGGAGCGCAGCGCCACGACGGAGGCACGCGCGCGCGTGGTCCAGCCGGCCGGCAGGTCCTCCTTGAGGCCGCCGACGCGGTTGAACATGTAGTGCATGCGCCCGCCGGAGATCTCCTCCATGACGTGCTGGAGCTCCTCGCGCTCCGTGAAGGCGTAGAAGATCGGCGTGATCCCGCCGAGCTCCAGCGGGTACGAGCCGAGGAACATCAGGTGGTTGAGGACCCGGTTGAGCTCCGCGAGCAGGGTGCGCGTCCACACCGCGCGCGGGGGGACCTCCATGCCGAGCATGCGCTCCACGGCGAGGACCACGCCGAGCTCGTTCGAGAAGGCCGACAGCCAGTCGTGGCGGTTGGCGAGCATGATGATCTGGCGGTAGTCGCGCGCCTCGAAGAGCTTCTCCGCGCCGCGGTGCATGTACCCGATCACCGGCTCCGCGTGCGTGATGCGCTCGCCGTCCAGCACCAGGCGCAGCCTGAGTACGCCGTGTGTGGACGGGTGCTGCGGCCCGATGTTGAGCACCATGTCGGTGCTCTCCGCGGCGCCGCCGATACCGACCATGGTCTCCGTCGTGGGAGTCATGGACACAGTCTCTCCTACGTACGCTGGCCGTATGGAGACGGGGAGCGCGCGGGGTACGGGCACGACGGGGGACGAGGCGGCGGAACCGGTGTGGACCGGGCTGCCGCCGGGGCTGCTGCGGATGCGGCGGCTGTTGCTGGTGGTGTGGCTGGGGCTGATCGCCCTCGCCCTGGGT
Organism: Streptomyces sp. NPDC047081; assembly: GCF_040643775.1. NCBI lineage: Bacteria > Bacillati > Actinomycetota > Actinomycetes > Kitasatosporales > Streptomycetaceae > Streptomyces > Streptomyces sp. NPDC047081. The sequence continues at coordinate 58,077 of NZ_JBEYUY010000003.1, forward strand.
CTGCTGCTCGGCCTGCTCGCCGGTCCCGGCTGGGCGGCCTTCGCGCTGCTGCCGCTCACGCTCATGGCCTGGGGCTGGGTGCTGCTGGGCCGCAACTGGCGCTCCTGGCGGTACGCCGAGCGCGCCGACGACCTGCTGATCAGCCGGGGCGTGCTGTGGCGCGAGGAGACCGTCGTGCCGTACGGGCGCATGCAGTTGGTCGAGGTGACCTCCGGGCCCGTCGAGCGGCACTTCGGGCTGGCCAGCGTCCAGTTGCACACCGCGGCCGCGGCGACCGACGCGACCATCCCGGGCCTCGACCCGGCCGAGGCGGAACGGCTGCGCGACCGGCTCACCGAGCTCGGCGAGGCCCGATCGGCGGGCCTGTGACCGCGCCGGGCGTCGACGACGCCGTACGCGCGAAGGAACCAGTCACTGAGCGCCGGCTGCATCCCATAACGCCGCTGCGGCGGGCGTGGGCGCCGGTCGCGGTGCTCATCGGGTGGGCGGTGCACGACCCCGACCAGGCGCAGCGGCAGCTGACCAGACTGACGGCCACCACGCTGCTCATCGCCCTCGCCGTGCTGGTCCCGGCCGCCGCCCTGTACGGCTTCCTCACCTGGTGGTTCACGCACTTCGCGGTGACCGAGTCCGAACTGCGCATCCGTACTGGCCTGTTGTTCCGCCGTACCGCGCACATCCGGCTGGAGCGCATCCAGGCGATCGACGTCACCCAGCCGCTCCTCGCGCGCGTGGCGGGCGTCGCCAAGCTGAAACTCGACGTCATAGGCACCGACAAGAAGGACGAGCTGGCCTTCCTGGGGGAGCGCGAGGCCCGTGCGCTGCGCGCGGAACTGCTGGCGCGCGCCGCCGGGTTCGCGCCCGAGACGGCGCACGAAGTCGGAGAGGCGCCGGCGCAGGTGCTGCTGCGCACGCCCCCGCTGCACCTCGCGATCTCCCTCGTGCTGACGGGCGCCACCTGGGGCTCGCTGGCCGCCGCGCTCGTCGTACCGCCCGTCCTGTGGCTCGCCACCCACAGCGTGTGGACGGTCCTCGCGACCGGCGTGCCCCTGCTGGGCGCGGCGGCCACGAGCAGCGTGGGGCGCTTCGTCGGGGAGTACGACTGGACGGTGGGCGAGTCGCCGGACGGGCTGCGCATCGACCACGGGCTGCTGGACCGTACGCACGAGACGGTGCCGCCGGGGCGGGTGCAGACCGTGCGGATCGTGGAGCCGCTGCTGTGGCGGCGGCGCGGGTGGGTGCGGGTGGAACTGGATGTGGCCGGTTCGTCCAACTCGGTGCTCGTGCCGGTCGCCCCGCGCGAGGTCGCGGAGGCGGTCGTCGCGCGCGTGCTGCCGGGGGTGAGCGTGCCGGCGGCCGCAGCGCTGTCGCGGTCGCCGCGGCGGGCAGGCCGGTGCGTGCCCCTGTGGTGGCGTGGTTACGGGCTCGCGGTCACCGACACGGTGTTCGCGGCGCGGCACGGGCTGCTGAAGCGGAGCCTGGCGCTGGTCCCGCACGCGAAGGTGCAGAGCGTACGGCTGGCTCAGGGACCCTGGGAGCGGCTGTGGCGGCTTGCCGACGTCCATGTGGACACGGGGGCCAACAAGACCGTCACAGCCCGCCTGAGAGACGCACAGGAGGCCGCGGAGCTGCTGCGCGGCCAGGCGGAACGGTCACGGACGGGGCGGCGGGACGCCCGGCCGGACCGGTGGATGGCGTCGTAGGGCGGGCCGTCGGCGTCGTACGACCGGCAAGCACCCCACCACGACCCGGGGTCAGGAAACCGCGCTCCGCAGGCCCTGCAGGTTGATCTGTTCCGTCTCGTCGTGGGCCGTCAGGTCGATCACCTGGCCCACGCCTCGGGCGCCCTCGTCGGCCGGCTTGAACTCGGCCTCGGCCTCCGCCTTGTGCACGGCAAGGGCCTCCTGGCCGACCACGTCGGCGAGGTCCTCGTTCTGGACGGCGTCCATGGTCGCGGGGTTCGGCTCCTTCTTGTTGCCGAAGAAGTCGAAGCCGCCCTCGATCGCCGGGCGCCGCACGGGCGCGGCCGGTACGACGGCCACCGCGGTCGGCGCGACGAAGTGTCCCGAGGGCTGCTGCACGGGCTGGGCCGAGCGGGCCGGAGTGGTGGCGGCCGCGCGCTCATGCCCGTCGACCGCCTCGGGCTGCCCCTGCGCCTCGTCCTCCTGCGCCGCCGCCTCGACGCCACCGTCCGCCACCGCCTCGGCCACCGCGGGGGCGGTCTGCGCGGCGGGCGCGGGCGCCTGGCTCGCCGAGGCGCCGTTCTGCGCCGTCACGGGCGCGCCTTTGGGAGCGCCGTCACGCTTCGACCGGCCGTCACCCTTGGGCGAACCGCCACCCTTCGGGGAGCCGTCGTCCTCGGGAGAAGCGCCGTCCTCGGAAGCACCCTCGTCCGAAGCAGCGGCTACCTCGTCGTCGGAGTCGGCCTCTGCCTCGACGTCACCTTCGGCGTCGACATCGGCCTCGACCTGAAGGTCACCCGCGGTCTCGTCCTCCGCGTCGGCCTCCCCCGCCACCGCGTCGGTGTCCTTCGGAGAACCGTCACCGTCCTTGTCGAACTTCTTCAGCGCCGCGCCGGCCCGCAGGAACAGCTTCGAACCCTCGGGCGAGAAGACCGCGGGACCCTCGGGCTTCTCGTCGGTGTCCGACGCGTCCGCCTCCGCCAGGGCGGCCTCGGCCTCGGTCTCGTCCGCCGAGGCAGCCACAGCCTCGGCTTCCTCCACCGAATCCGTCTCGTCCTCGTCCGCCGACACCGGCGGCAGCGCGGGCGTCGTCGGGGCGCCGGCCTCTATCTCCAGCAGCCGGCGGCCCTCCAGGGCGCTCGCGCGCTCGGTCTCCGCGGTGGCGTACCGGCGCAGCAGGGCCGCGTGCTCGTTGCGCAGGCCGGCCAGCTCGGAGCGCTTGGCGCGCAGCCGCTGCTCCAGCTTGGCGCGCAGCTCGCGCGACTCCTCGAGGTCGGTCTCCAGCTCGGCGACCCGCTCCTCGTGCCGCCACTCGTCGCTCGCACGCGCGCGCGTGAGGTCGGCGACCTGCTTGCCGGCCTGCGCGTCCCAGCGGCGCATGACGGCCGCGCCGACGACCGCCGTCGCCGCGGCGAACGCGGCGATGACGCGGAGCACGGCCGACTGCGTGAACACCCAGGGGCCGAATGCGCAGACGAGGGAGACGCCTGCGATCGCCGACGGGGGCAGCAGCCTGTGCAAGGGCGGTGAATGGCGGTGACGTCCACGTGGCATGGCCAGAAACTTACCGCGCGTAGGCGACTGTTGGCTCCCCGCCCCGTAAAAACACAGCCATACCGAAACGTTCACAGGGCATCAGGAATTGTTCCGCATCGAATTCGGCAAGATCACCAACTTGCGGAACACCGGTCACCGGTCGCTCAGCCGCCCACTGATCCACTGCAGTGTCGCCGGAATCTCGCGCCGCCAGGTGTTGAAGTTGTGGCCGCCGCTATCCAGGATGATCGACGAGATCCGGGTCAGCTTGGTGGCCTCCACGCGCCCTATGAACTTCAGTGTCGCCTTGTAGTTGGATTCCCCGATCCGGCTGCTGGTGACGAGCAGTGAAGTGTTCGGCGCGGGCAGGTGCTTGAGGCACCACCACAGGTCGGCGCGATTGCGCAGTACCTTGTCGCCGTGGAAGAGATCACCCGTGGTCGGGTCGATCGGCGCCTTGTAGTACGGCGAAAGGCCCGCACCGGCCGCGTACGCCCCGGGGTGGTGCATCGCGAGCTTCAGCGCGCAGTAGCCGCCCGTGGAGTCGCCGATGATGCCCCAGCTGCCCGGCTTTTTGCCCACCCTGTAGTGCGCGAGTACGGCGTCGGGCAGGTCCTTGGCGAAGAACGTCTCCGTCCGCGGACCGCCCGGGACGTCCACGCACTCGGTGTCCCGCGGCGGCGCCACCGTGGGCCGCAGCATGACCAGGATCATCGGCTGCATACGGCCGCTCTTGGCGAGGTTCTGGGCCGTTGCGGGGTAGTGCAGTTTGTCCACGAGCGCCTCGGCGGTGCCGGGATATCCGGTCAGGACGACCGCCGCGGGGAACGTACGCGTGCGGTACTGGGGCTGGAAGTACTCCGGCGGCAGGTACACGTACGCGGGCGTGGCGATGTGGGTCGTACGGCCGACGATGTCGACCTTCTGGATCTGCCCGCCCGTCCGCGCCCCGGAACCGGGGGAACCGCCCGCTCCACGCACGCGTGCCGTGTCGACCACCTGGAGGGGGCCGCCGGTCCCACCCAGCGCGGTGTGGTTGACGACCACGCCCTGGTCCTTCTCCCGGCCGAACAGGTCCGCCCAACTGGCGTAGAAACCGAAGGCCTGGTTGGCGGCGAGTCCCAGCGACATGAAGAGGGCGAGCTGGGTGCCGAGGAGCAGGCCGACGCGTCCGCTGACGGCCCGCCAGTTCCGCCGCGACAGCCGCGGCCACAGCCAGACCGTGCCGACGAACAGCAGTACGGCGAACGCGACCGCCAACCACAGCACGTTGTTGCTCGTAAGACCCATGACCTGCTTCCTGCCTGCGGTTACGCCCGTCTCCCCCACACCTTCGCGAGGGCTTGTCCGGGACTTTCCCCGGCCTTTGAAACGGCTTTGAGAAGCGGAGTGAACCTCTCCTGCCGTGACACCGTCCTAGAGGGCGCAATGTCGCCGGATGCCCGAATCGGTACCGGATCCAAGGTCTCTCGCAGAACTACGGGATGCGATGTCTGTCAGGACAGATGAGGAAATGTCGGGCGGGGTTCCGTCCCGAGCACGCACTGGGCGGCGCATGCTGCATGGGCCGCGCCCCGAGGCCGTCCCCGTCCTCGTCGCCAGAGCCTGCGCTCTTGTGGGCGTCCTGGACGTCGCCGCGGGCGTCTTCCCGCGCTTCAGGCACAGCCGTATGCACACCATCGCCGAGGTGCTGCCCGGCGCCTTCGGCCCGTTCGCGGCCGCGCTCTCGCTCAGCGCCGGCATCCTCCTGCTGCTGCTCGCGCACGGTCTCAAGCGCGGCAAGCGGCGGGCCTGGCGGGCCGCGGTGGTGCTGCTTCCGGCGGGTGCCGTGGCGCAGTTCACGTACCGGCACTCGCTCATCGGGGTGCTCATCTCGCTGGCGCTGCTCGCACCGCTGGTGCGCCACCGGGACCAGTTCAGGGCGCTGCCCGACCCGCGCAGCAGGTGGCGCGCGCTCGCCAACTTCGTCCTCATGGGCGCCGGTTCCCTCGTCCTCGGACTGATCATCGTCAGCGTCCACCCGAACCGGATGGTCGGCGACCCGAGCCTGGCCGACCGCATTACGCACGTCCTGTACGGCCTGTTCGGCTTCGAGGGCCCCGTCGACTACCAGGGCGACACCTCCTGGACCGTCGGCTTCTCCCTGGGCGCCCTGGGCCTGCTCACGGCCGTGACGACGATCTACCTCGCCTTCCGCCCCGAACACCCGGCCGCGCGGCTCACCGAGGAGGACGAGGCCCACCTGCGCGCCCTGCTGGAGAAGCACGGCGGCCGCGACTCGCTGGGCCACTTCGCGCTGCGCCGCGACAAGGCGGTCGTCTTCTCGCCCAGCGGCAAGGCGGCGGTGACGTACCGTGTCGTCTCCGGTGTGATGCTCGCCAGCGGCGACCCCATCGGCGACGTCGAGGCCTGGCCGGGCGCCATCGAGCGCTTCATGGACGAGGCACGCGCCCACTCCTGGACCCCCGCCGTCATGGGCTGCTCGGAGACGGGCGGCGAGGTGTGGACCCGCGAGACCGGCCTCGACGCCCTCGAACTGGGCGACGAGGCGGTGGTGGACGTAGCGGATTTCTCCCTCGCCGGCCGCGCGATGCGCAACGTGCGCCAGATGGTCAAGCGCATCGAGCGCGCCGGTTACGAAACCCGGGTACGACGTGTACGTGACCTCGGTGAGGCCGAGCTGGAGCGGATCCGGCAGGCCGCCGAGGACTGGCGCGGCACCGACACCGAGCGCGGCTTCTCCATGGCCCTCGGCCGCATCGGCGACACCTCCGACGGCGACTGCCTCATCGCCACCGCCCACAAGGCGGACGAACACCCGGGCGAGTACGGCGACCTGAAGGCGATCCTGCACTTCGTGCCGTGGGGCACGGACGGCGCCTCCCTCGACCTGATGCGCCGCGACCGCTCGGCCGACCCCGGGATGAACGAACTCCTCATCGTCGCCGCCCTCCAGGCGGCCCCGAAATTCGGCATCACGCGCGTGTCGCTCAACTTCGCGATGTTCCGCTCGGCACTCGCGCGTGGCGAGAAGATCGGCGCCGGCCCGGTGCTGCGCGCCTGGCGCGGCCTCCTGGTGTTCCTCTCCCGCTGGTTCCAGATCGAGTCCCTGTACAAGTTCAACGCGAAGTTCCGCCCGCGCTGGGAGCCCCGCTTCGTCGTCTACCGCGCCTCCGCGGACCTGCCGCGCATCGGCTTCGCCGCCATGCAGGCGGAGGGCTTCGTCAACCTCGCACTGCCCCTGCCGCGCTTCCTGCGCCGCCGCAGGCCCGCCCCGCGCGCGTGCACGCACGCCGTCGCGGAGCGCGACGTACGAGCGGCGTGAACCGAGCACCGGACCGGACGCAGGCCGCGCCCCGTCGGCCCGGGGAGCCCGCGTCCGGGCCGCGGCGGCTTAGGGGCCGGTCCGGGGCCTAGGCTGAACGTATGAGCAAGCAGAGCGGACGCGGGCGCGTCGCGGGCCTTCCGGAATGGGACCGCTGCGCGGTCATGGGAGTCGTGAACGTCACTCCCGATTCCTTCTCCGACGGCGGCCGCTTCTTCGACACCACGGCCGCCGTCAAGCACGGTCTGGAGCTGGTCGCCCAGGGCGCCGACCTGGTCGACGTCGGCGGTGAGTCCACCCGCCCCGGCGCCACGCGCGTGGACGAGGCCGAGGAGCTCAAGCGGGTCGTCCCCGTCGTCCGCGGCCTCGCCTCGGAGGGCGTCACGGTCTCCGTCGACACCATGCGCGCCTCCGTCGCCGAGCGCGCCCTCGCCGCCGGTGCCGCCCTCGTCAACGACGTCAGCGGCGGCCTCGCCGACCCCGCGATGATCCCCCTGGTGGCCGGGACGGGCGCCCCCTTCGTCGTCATGCACTGGCGCGGCTTCCTGGAGGGCGGCAACGTCAAGGGTGTGTACGACGACGTCGTCGCCGAGGTCGTGGACGAACTGCACGCGCGCGTGGAGGCCGTCCTGGCCGGCGGCGTAGCCCCCGACCGCATCGTCGTCGACCCGGGCCTCGGCTTCTCCAAGGACGCCGAGCACGACCTCGTCCTGCTGGCCCACCTCGACCGCCTGCTCGCCCTCGGCCACCCCCTGCTCGTCGCCGCCTCCCGCAAGCGGTTCCTGGGGCGCGTCCTCGCCGGGCCGGAGGGCGCGCCGCCGCCCGCGCGCGAGCGCGACGCCGCCACAGCCGCCGTCTCCGCGCTCGCGGCGCACGCCGGCGCGTGGGCGGTGCGCGTGCACGAGGTGCGCGCGACGGCGGACGCGGTACGGGTCGCACGCGCCGTGGAGGAGGCGCGCGCCGGAGAGAACGCGCCGGGCGCCGCCACCGCACGCGGGGCGCATGACGCCCACCCCGCGCCGGGCTCGACCACCGCAAGCGGGGCGCGAGACTCCCACCGCACGCCCGGCTCGGAAGGAGCCCGGTGAGCGCCCCCCACACCGACGTCGAGCAGGTGGAGGCAGCCAACACCGCCTTCTACGAGACGATGGAGCGCGGCGACTTCGAGGAGCTGTCCTCGCTCTGGCTGACCCCGGCCGACCTGGGCGTCGACGAGGAGTACCACGACCCGGCCGACGCCGGCGTGATCTCCTGCGTGCACCCCGGCTGGCCGGTGCTGACCGGCCGCGGCGAGGTCCTCAGGTCGTACGCGCTGATCATGGCGAACACCGACTACATCCAGTTCTTCCTCACCGACGTGCATGTCTCCGTCACCGGCGACACCGCCCTGGTGACCTGCACGGAGAACATCCTCAGCGGCGGCCCGGCCCCCGAGGGCGGCGAGGAGCTCGGTCCGCTCGTCGGCCAGCTGGTGGTCGCCACCAACGTGTTCCGCCGTACCCCGGACGGCTGGAAGCTCTGGTCCCACCACGCCTCCCCGGTTCTGGCCGAAAACGACGAGGCCGAGGACGAGGACACCCCCTCCTGACGGGGTAGGCGACCCCTCGAGACTCCCGCGGACGCCCGACAGGCACCCGCCGGGACCAAGAAGTGGTTGGAATCACGACCACCTGGGTAGGGGCGGCTACCAACCCATGAGCCACCGGGTTCCCCAGGGGAAACACGCGATGAAACCTGCCGGCCCCGGTCCGGGCCCGCGCCCCCGTGGCCCGGCCCTGTCAGTGCCCGCAGGTAGATTCGTTCGAGGCCGGTGTGCCGCCCGCACACGGCAGAGACCGGCCGCAACCGACGATTGCAGGAGTGATTCGCGTGGATCGTGTCGCGCTGCGCGGCCTCAGGGCCCGCGGGCATCACGGGGTGTTCCCCAGGGAGCGCGAGGAGGGCCAGACCTTCATCGTGGACCTCGTGCTCGGCCTGGACACCCGGCCGGCCGCGGCCGACGACGACCTGGCGAAGACCGTGCACTACGGCATCGTGGCGGAGGAGGTCGTGGCCGTCGTCCAGGGCGAGCCCGTCGACCTCATCGAGACGCTCGCCGAGCGCATCGCCCAGGCCTGCCTCAAGCACGACGGGGTCCAGGAGGTCGAGGTCTGCGTCCACAAACCGGACGCACCGATCACGGTCCCCTTCGACGACGTGACCGTCACCATCACCCGGAGCCGAGTATGACCGCGTCCTTCACGCAGGGTCCCGTCGACCCGACCGTCCAGCCGGTGCCCGCCTCCGTCGTCGAGCAGGTCGACGCCGCCGACACGACCCTCCAGAACCCGAAGCGGGCGGTGATCTCCCTCGGCGCCAACCTCGGCAACCGCCTGGAGACCCTCCAGGGCGCCATTGACGCTCTGGAGGACACCCCCGGCGTCCGCATCAAGGCCGTCTCGCCGGTGTACGAGACGGAGCCGTGGGGCGTCGAGCCGGGCAGCCAGCCGTCGTACTTCAACGCGGTGGTGGTGCTCAAGACCACCCTGCCCCCGTCCTCGCTCCTGGAGCGGGCGCACGCGGTCGAGGAGGCCTTCCACCGCGTACGGGACGAGCGCTGGGGCGCGCGCACCCTGGACGTCGACATCGTCGCGTACGCCGACGTCGTCTCCGACGACCCGCAGCTCACCCTCCCCCACCCGCGCGCACACGAGCGTGCCTTCGTCCTGGCCCCCTGGCACGACCTGGAGCCCGAGGCCTCGCTGCCCGGCCGCGGCCGGGTCGGCGACCTCCTCGACACCGTCACCCGCGACGGCGTGGTCCCCCGCAAGGACCTGGAACTCCACCTGCCCGAGTAGTCGTTAAGGTCAGGACGAAAGGTCACGAGGACCACTGCCCGCGGCATACGGTCCACGGAATCCGGGGGAGCTGAAGGGACACCGTGAGAGAGCTGCGCATCAGGGTGCTGGCCGGCGTGTTCGTCGTGGCCGCAGTCCTGTCCTGGGCGGGCGCCCGCCTCTGGAACTCGATCGGGACCCTGCCCAGCGTCCCCCTGGCCGCCCCCATCGTCCTCGCCCTGATCGCCGTGGTGCTGACGGCCACGGCACTCTCGCTGCGCGGCCGCTTCAAGGCCCAGCGCGAGCGCCGCCCCGAGGCCAAGGGCGTCGACCCCCTGATGGCGGCCCGCGCGGTCGTCTTCGGCCAGGCCAGCGCCCTGGTCGCCGCCCTCGTCGCCGGCATGTACGGCGGCACGGGCGCCTTCCTCCTGGAGCTCCTGGACATCCCGGCCCGCCGCGACCAGGCCATCTACGCCGGCTTCTCGGTCGTGGCGGGCATCGCGGTCATAGCGGCGGCCATCTTCCTGGAGCGAGTCTGCAAACTCCCGGAGGACGACGAACACAACAACGGCGCGGCGTCACCGGCCTGAAGCCGGGTGGCGCCTCAAAGCACCATGACTCAGCGCACCATGACTCAGCGCGCCATGATGAGGCTCATCGCCTCGTTGCGGGTGGCGGAGTCGCGCAGCTGGCCGCGGACCGCCGACGTTATGGTCTTGGCTCCCGGCTTCCGCACACCCCGCATGGACATGCACATGTGCTCGCACTCGACCACGACGATCACCCCGCGGGGCTCCAGGATCTTCATCAGAGAGTCGGCGATCTGTGTGGTGAGTCGTTCCTGCACCTGAGGCCGACGGGCGTAGACGTCCACAAGCCGGGCCAGCTTGGACAGGCCGGTGATCTTGCCGTCGACCGACGGGATGTAGCCGACGTGGGCGACTCCGACGAACGGCACGAGATGGTGTTCACAGGAACTCAGCACCTCGATGTCCTTCACCAGCACCATCTCGTCGTGCCCCAGGTCGAACGTGGTCGTCAGCACGTCCTCGGGCTTCTGCCACAGCCCCGCGAAGATCTCCTGGTACGCCCGCGCCACCCGCGCCGGTGTCTCCCTCAGGCCCTCGCGGTCGGGGTCCTCGCCGACCGCGATCAGGAGTTCGCGCACGGCGTTCTCGGCACGCTTCTCGTCGAACTCGCCGATCTGGCCCTCGCCGTCCAGCGTCACGGGGTCGGTCATGTGGTGCCTCGTTCCTGTGCGGGTCACGCGTGTGGGCCACGCGCCTCATCTGCCGGCATGGCTGAAAATGCCGCGTCCCCCAGGCTAGAACCTGGGGGACGCGGCATCCATTCCGGTCCTGGTGGACGGGACCACCGGGCAGGAGTGGTCAGCTCTCGGGACGGTCCTCCGGAGCCGGCTCGGTCGCCGGAGCGTGCTCCGTCGCCGTCGCCTTGGCGGTGGTGATCGCCGGCGTCGCGCCGTTCGCGCCGTTCGTCAGTGCGAGCTCCTTCGGGGAGAGCACCGGCGGGCGGGTGGACGGCGTGCGGCGGGAGGAGCCGGTCCAGGCGGGCCTGGCCGGACGCTTGACGATCGCGGAGAAGATCTCGGCGATCTCCTCCTTGCCCAGCGTCTCCTTCTCCAGCAGCTGCAGGACGAGGTTGTCGAGCACGTCGCGGTTCTCGACCAGGATCTCCCAGGCCTCGTTGTGCGCGTTCTCGATGAGCTTCTTGACTTCCTCGTCCACCAGCGCGGCGACCTCTTCCGAGTAGTCGCGCTGGTGAGCCATCTCACGTCCGAGGAACGGCTCGGTGTTGTCGCCGCCGAACTTGATGGCGCCGAGACGCTCGGTCATGCCGTACTGCGTGACCATCGCGCGGGCCGTTGCCGTGGCCTTCTCGATGTCGTTCGCGGCGCCCGTGGTCGGGTCGTGGAAGACCAGTTCCTCGGCCGCGCGGCCGCCCAGCATGTAGGCGAGCTGGTCGAGCATCTCGTTGCGGGTGGTCGAGTACTTGTCCTCGTCCGGGAGCACCATCGTGTAGCCCAGCGCACGGCCGCGACTCAGGATCGTGATCTTGTGGACGGGGTCGGAGTTCGGGGAGGCCGCCGCGACCAGGGCGTGTCCGCCCTCGTGGTACGCGGTGATCTTCTTCTCCTTGTCCGACATGATCCGGGTCCGCTTCTGCGGGCCCGCGACCACACGGTCGATCGCCTCGTCCAGCATGGAGTTGTCGATCAGCTTCTTGTCGCTGCGGGCGGTGAGCAGGGCGGCCTCGTTGAGGACGTTGCTCAGGTCCGCGCCGGTGAAGCCGGGCGTACGGCGGGCGACCGCCGCCAGGTCGACGTCGGGCGCGACCGGCTTGCCCTTCTGGTGGACCTTGAGGATCTCCAGACGGCCCTGCAGGTCCGGCGGGTCGACCGCGATCTGGCGGTCGAAGCGGCCCGGGCGCAGGAGGGCCGGGTCGAGGATGTCGGGCCGGTTCGTGGCGGCGATCAGGATGACGCCGCCCTTCACGTCGAAGCCGTCCATCTCGACGAGCAGCTGGTTGAGCGTCTGCTCGCGCTCGTCGTGACCGCCGCCGAGGCCGGCGCCGCGGTGGCGGCCGACCGCGTCGATCTCGTCGACGAAGACGATCGCCGGGGCGTTCGCCTTGGCCTGCTCGAAGAGGTCACGGACTCGGGAGGCACCGACACCGACGAACATCTCGACGAAGTCGGAACCGGAGATCGAGTAGAAGGGGACCCCCGCCTCGCCGGCGACGGCGCGCGCGAGCAGCGTCTTGCCGGTACCGGGGCGGCCGTAGAGCAGCACGCCCTTGGGGATCTTGGCGCCGACGGCCTGGAACTTGGCCGGCTCCTGGAGGAACTCCTTGATCTCGTGGAGTTCCTCGACGGCCTCGTCGCAGCCCGCGACGTCGGAGAAGGTCGTCTTGGGGGTGTCCTTGGTGATGAGCTTGGCCTTGGACTTGCCGAAGTTCATGACCCGGGAGCCGCCGCCCTGCATCTGATTCATCAGGAACAGGAAGACGACCACGATCAGGACGAAGGGAAGCAGGGAGAGCAGGATGCCGAGGAACGGGTTCTGCTTCGACGGCGAAACGGTGTAGCCGTCGGGGATCTGCTTGTCCTGGTACTTGGTCTGCAGCGTGTTGGCGATGGTCACGCCCTGGTCGCCGATGTAGCTCGCCTGGATCTTCGAGCTGCCCTCGACCTTTTCGCCGTCCTTGAGCTGGACCTTGATGGTCTGCTCGTCACCGGTGGTCAGCTTCGCCGATTCCACCTTGTTGTCGTTGATCGCTGCCACGACCTGGCCGGTGTCCACCGTCTTGTAGCCGCCGGACGAGCCGACGACCTGCATCAACACGACCACGGCAAGGACGGCCAGCACGATCCACATGACCGGCCCACGGAAGTATCGCTTCACGTCCATCCATACGGAGCGGTGTCGCCCCGTCCCTCCTGCCATAGTGAGTTTGATAAGACAGTTCTTCTGACGGTACCCCAGCAATGTTGCCCGAAGCTGCACGAAGCCGCTCGGACGGCTGTTGGATCCGTCTCTGCATGCTCCAACGGCGCGAAACCCGCCGGGGTTCCCGATCGTCCTACAAAGACGGCTCGCTTGGCCCCAAGGCCGGCTCAGCCGCCGTAGACGTGGGGCGCGAGCGTACCGACGAACGGGAGGTTGCGGTACTTCTCGGCGTAGTCGAGGCCGTAGCCGACGACGAACTCGTTCGGGATGTCGAAGCCGACCCACTCGACGTCGATGGCGACCTTGGCGGCGTCCGGCTTGCGCAGCAGGGTGCAGATCTTCAGGGACTCGGGCTCGCGCGAGCCGAGGTTGTTGATCAGCCAGGACAGGGTCAGTCCGGAGTCGATGATGTCCTCGACGATCAGGACGTGCCTGCCCTTGATGTCGGTGTCGAGGTCCTTGAGGATCCGCACCACACCGGAGGACTGGGTGCCCGCGCCGTACGACGACACGGCCATCCAGTCCATGGTGACGGGGGTGGACAGCGCCCGCGCGAGGTCGGCCATGACCATCACCGCGCCCTTGAGGACGCCGACGATGAGCAGGTCCTTGCCCGCGTACTCCGCGTCGATCTTCGCGGCCAGCTCGGCCAGCTTCGCGTCGATCTCTTCCTTGGTGATGAGCACCTCTTTGAGGTCGGTGCCCATGTCTTTCGCGTCCACCCGCATCACTTTCGGTCGTCCCACCGGCCACCCATCACCCCCCAAAGGGGGGCAAGGTTTCAGCCTTGCCGAATCACCAGTCTGCCACCCTGGCGCTGGGCGACGACCTTGCCGGGGAGATTGATGGCTCCCTGGCCGCGCCAGCCGGTGATCAGCCGGTCGACTTCCTCGATGTGACGGGCGAACAGCGACCCGGCGGGCGCCCCGGCCTCGATGGCGGCCCGGCGCAGGATGCGGCGGCGCACGGCGGGCGGCAGGGCGTAGAGCTTGGCGCACTCCAGGAGGCCGGCGGCGTCGCGTACGGAGGCCGCGGCCTGGCGGGCCCAGGCGTCGAGGGCGTCGGCGTCGTCGCGGGAGAGCTGGGCGGTGCGGGCGAGGGCCTCGACGACGCCCTTGCCGAGCGCCTTCTCCAGGGCGGGCAGGCCTTCGTGGCGCAGCCGGGAGCGGGTGTAGGCCGGGTCGGCGTTGTGCGGGTCGTCCCAGACCGGGAGCGACTGGACCATGCAGGCCTTGCGGGCGGTCTGCCGGTCGAGCTGGAGGAAGGGGCGGCGGTAACGGCCGTCGGCCCCCGAGACCGCGGCCATTCCGGACAGGGAGCGGATGCCGGAGCCGCGGGCGAGGCCGAGCAGGACGGTCTCGGCCTGGTCGTCGCGGGTGTGGCCGAGGAGGATCGCGGTGGCGCCGTGGCGGGCGGCGGCGGCGTCCAGGGCGGCGTAGCGGGCGTCCCGGGCGGCGGCCTCGGGGCCGCCCTCGCGGCCGACGGTCACGGCGACGGAGTCCACCGGGTCGAGCCCCATCTCCCGCAGGCGCAGGGCGACTTCCTCGGCGCGCAGGTCGGAGCCGGGCTGCAGGCCGTGGTCGACGGTGACGCCGCCGGCCCGGAAGCCGAGCTTGGGGGCCTCGAAGGCGAGGGCGGAGGCGAGTGCCATGGAGTCGGCGCCGCCGGAGCACGCCACGAGCACGAGCGGCGAGGGCGGGCGCTCGTGCGGGGTGCCGGGAGCCGGGACCACCCCGGCCGGGCGGCTGTCGTCGGCCGTGCGGTTCTCCCCGGCGGCGGGGCTGTACGCGGGCGTACGACTGGCTTCGTTGAGGATGTCGTGCAGGACGCGGCGGACCGCCAGGCGTATCGCCGCGACCGCAGGATGGGGACCCATGTCCGGTTCCCTTCATGAAGTTTTCGGGGGGTGAGCCCGAGGTCGGTCACTCAGAGTGTGTAGATGGTGACAGAACCGGGCCGTTCCCCGAGCATCGCACGCCTACCCGGGGCTCACGGTCCCTCGGACGGGTGATTGGAGGGGCGTTCGCCTGCCGTCGGCCGGATTCGGTTCACGACCTTTCCGCGAGGTTCACGACTCGGTCTTGCGGTGCACCCGCGCGACCCAGTCCGCCGGTTTGGCGATCTCCGTCTTGGTCGGCAGGGTGTTCGGGGAGGTCCACACGCGGTTGAAGCCGTCCATGCCGACCTGGTCGACGACGGCCCGTACGAACCGCTCGCCGTCCCGGTACTGCCTGAGTTTGGCATCCAAACCCAGCAGCTTGCGCAGGGCCATGTCCAGGCGGGAGGCGCCCTTCGCCCGTCGCTGCTGGAACTTCTCGCGGATCTCGGAGACGGACGGCACGACGGCCGGGCCCACTCCGTCCATCACGAAGTCGGCGTGGCCCTCCAGGAGGGACATCACGGCGGTGAGGCGGCCGAGGATCTCGCGCTGGGCCGGGGTCTGCACGATCTCGACGAAGGAGCGCCCGCCGTCGTCCTCCTCAGCCTCGGGGCGCCCGCCCGCGAGGGATTGGGCGGCCTCGCGGATGCGTTCCAGGACGGTCATGGGGTCGACGTCCGTCTCCCCCAAGAACGACTGGATTTCGCCCTCCAGGTGGTCGCGCAGCCAGGGCACCGCAGTGAACTGGGTGCGGTGCGTCTCCTCGTGCAGGCAGACCCAGAGGCGGAAGTCGTGGGGCTGGACGTCGAGTTCGCGCTCCACGTGCACGATGTTGGGGGCCACGAGGAGCAGGCGCCCGCCGCCGTTCTCGCCCGCCGGGAGGTCACGGGTCGCGGGGGCGAAGGTCTCGTACTGGCCGAGGACGCGGGAGGCGAGGAACGACAGCAGCATCCCGAGCTCGACGCCGGTGACCTTGCCGCCGACCGCGCCGAGGACCGCGCCGCCGGGGCTGTTGCCGCGCCGCTCCTGCATCTTGTCGAGGAGGGGCTTGAGGATCTCCCGGAAGCCGGCGACGTTCGCCCGCACCCAGCCGGGCCGGTCGACGACCAGCACGGGAGTGTCGTGGAGTTCCTCGCTCCCCATCCGGGTGAAGCCCCGGACGTGTTCCTCCGAGGCCTTGGCATGCCGGCGCAGTTCCGCGACGACCTCCCGGGCCTCGTCACGGCTCACGTCGGGGCCCGGCCGTACGAGCCGGGTCGCGGTCGCGACCGCGAGATTCCAGTCGACCATCTCGGCACCACCGATGCTCGTCATGCGTCAACGGTACGTGAGCGTTCCCACTTGGGGCAGGCCGCGGAGCCCGGCCGCACCGGGCGGGACGTCAACTGCAGCCGCAGGCCGCCAGTGCCGTGGCCGTCCGGTCCAGCGCCGCCTGGGCCGCCTCCGCGCTGCTCGTGTCCGACGCGAGGAACGCGAACGCGAGGAGCCGGCCGTCCTGGTCCACCACCGTGCCCGCAAGGGTGTTCACCCCGGTCAGGGTGCCCGTTTTCGCTCGTACGACTCCTGCCGCGCCGTCGGCGTAGCGGGCGGTCAGCGTGCCGGTGAAGCCCGCCACCGGGAGGCCGGTGAGTACGGCGCGGAGTTCGGGGTGGGCGGGGGCGCCCGCCTTGACCAGCAGGGCCGTGAGCAGGTCCGCGGTCAGTCTGTCCTCTCGGTTGAGGCCGCTCCCGTCGTGGAACCGGGCGCCCTTGAGCGGGAGTCCGAGCTTCTTGAGCTGGGCGGCGATCGCGCTCGCGCCGCCGTCGAAGCTCGCCCGGCCGCCGGTCGCGACCGCGGTCTGGCGGGCCAGGGCCTCCGCGATGTCGTTGTCGGAGTTGGTCAGCATGCGCTCGACCAGGGCCGAGAGCGGGGGCGAGGAGACGGCGGCGAGGGCCTGCGCGCGCGTGGTCGCCTTGGAGGGGCCGGGGGACGTCGTCCTGATGCCCTTGGCCGCCAGGAACTTCGCGAACTTGGTTGTCGCGTCCGCCGCCGGGTCGTCCACGCGGATGGCCGTGCCGCTCGTGGAGTCGTCCGTGCGGCCCTCGTCGGCCATCAGGGCGCTGACGGGCGCGAGGTTGGTGTTCTTGCCGATGGGGTGGAGTTCGGGGCCGGAGTACAGGGTCGTGTCGTAGGAGAGCGTCACCTCGCTCACCGAGCGCTTCTTGAGGGCGGCCGCCGTCTTGTCGGCGAGGTCGCGCAGGCTCGCCCAGCCCTCCGCGTCCTTGCGGGCCGTCAGGGTCGGGTCGCCGCCGCCGACCAGGACGAGTTCCTTGGTGTCGGGCTCCAGGACCGTGCGGGTGGTGAGGCGGTGGTCGGCGCCCATGGCGGTCAGGGCGGCGACGGCGGTGGCGATCTTCGTGGTGGAGGCGGGGGTGAGGGCGTCGTCGGCCCCGGCGCCGTAGAGGCGCCTGCCGGTGGCCACGTCGACCACCGCGGCGGAGTGGTGGGTGCCGAGCGCGGCCTCGCCGAGGAGGGGGCCCAGGACGTCGGCGAGGGCGGGGCCGACCGGCGCGTTCTTCACGGTGCTCGCGGCGCCGCCGAGGCCGACCAGGACGGAGGCGGCGCTCGGTGCGGGCCGGGGCGCCCCCGCGGCCGTACCGGAGGAGGCGGACGTATCGGAATTACGACCGTGATCTGCGCCACCCAGTCGGCCCAGGGCGACTGCTCGGTCCGCCTCGGCCGTACGCTGACCGGTGGAGTCCCAGGGGCCGACGGCGGTGGCCACGGTGACGGCCAGCGCCAGACCGGCGGTGGCGGCGCCCGCGGTGTACTGCCAGGTCCGGACGGGCTCCGGCCGGGCGATCCGGCTCGGGCGCACGCGCGCGAGGCGCGGTTTCGCGGCGGCCACGGCTCGTGCGAGGCGCGGTCGCGCGGCGTTCGCGGTCCGTTCGAGACGTGGGCGCACGGCGTTCGCGGCCCGTTCGAGCTGCGGGCGTACGGTCCCGGCGGCCCGTGCCAGACGCGGTCGTACGGCGTTCGCGGCCCGCGCCACATGCGGTCTCGCGGCCCGCCAAGGCCTCAGCTCAGGCACGACCACCAGCCCCTTTCGCGATCACACACCTGCGTGAGGGACACTTAACCACCAGAACTATGTGCTGATCATGGAGGAGCCACCGGTGGAGTTCGACGTCACGATCGAGATCCCGAAGGGTTCGCGGAACAAGTACGAGGTGGACCACGAGACCGGTCGGATCCGCCTGGACCGTCGACTCTTCACCTCGACCGCCTACCCGACCGACTACGGCTTCGTCGAGAACACCCTCGGCGAGGACGGCGACCCGCTGGACGCGCTGGTCATCCTGGACGAGCCGACCTTCCCGGGCTGCCTGATCAAGTGCCGTGCGATCGGCATGTTCCGGATGACGGACGAGGCCGGCGGCGACGACAAGCTGCTGTGCGTGCCGGCGACGGACCCGCGCGTGGAGCACCTGCGTGACATCCACCACGTGTCGGAGTTCGACCGCCTGGAGATCCAGCACTTCTTCGAGGTCTACAAGGACCTGGAGCCCGGCAAGTCCGTCGAGGGCGCCAACTGGGTCGGCCGGGTCGACGCCGAGGTCGAGATCGAGCGGTCGTACAAGCGCTTCAAGGAGTCCGGCGGCCACTGAGGCCTCCGGCGGGTGAGCGGGCCGTACACGCGCGTGTGCGGCCCATTCGCATGCCCGCGCATACTGAGGCTGCCGGAGGCGTCGTAGAGGGAGCGCTACGCAAGTGATGGAAGCGGAGGACCGCAAACCGCAGTCGGACGAGGCTCGGATGGCCTTCACACCACCGGCCGGCGTCGAGGTCGAGGGCAGCGAGTCCGAGATCACTTCCGAGTTCGCCCTCCCCCGGGGACTCGGCCCGTCACCGGCCCCCGCGGCCGAGACGGAGGGTTCCGCGTTCAGCACGCCGAGCACCTACAGCGCCGAGCACGCCCCGGCCGCGTTCACGCCGGCGACCGGCGTACCGGTGGTGAGTCTCACCAAGGACGTGCCCTGGCAGGACCGGATGCGCACGATGCTGCGGATGCCGGTGGCCGAGCGGCCCGCGCCGGAGCCGCCGCCGAAGGCCGAGGAGGGCGGTCCGGCCGTCCCGCGCGTGCTCGACCTGACGCTGCGCATCGGCGAGTTGCTGCTCGCGGGCGGTGAGGGCGCGGAGGACGTGGAGGCCGCGATGTTCGCGGTCTGCCGCTCGTACGGGCTTGACCGGTGCGAGCCGAACGTCACCTTCACGCTGCTGTCGATCTCGTACCAGCCGTCGCTGGTGGACGACCCGGTGACGGCCTCGCGGACCGTGCGGCGCCGGGCGACCGACTACACGCGGCTCGCGGCCGTGTTCCGGCTGGTGGACGACCTCAGCGACCCGGAGACGCACATCTCGCTGGAGGAGGCCTACCGGCGGCTCGCGGAGATACGGCGGAATCGGCACCCGTACCCCACCTGGGTGCTCACCGGGGCCAGCGGGCTGCTCGCGGGCGCGGCATCCGTGCTCGTCGGCGGTGACGTGATCGTGTTCCTCGCGGCCATGGTGGGCGCGATGCTCGGCGACCGGCTGGCGTGGCTGTGCGCGGGGCGGGGGCTGCCGGAGTTCTACCAGTTCACGGTGGCCGCGATGCCTCCGGCGGCGATCGGGGTCGCGCTCACCGTGGCTCATGTCGACGTGAAGGCGTCCGCCGTGATCACCGGTGGGCTGTTCGCGCTGCTGCCGGGGCGGGCGCTGGTGGCGGGCGTGCAGGACGGGCTGACCGGGTTCTACATCACCGCGTCCGCGCGGCTCCTGGAGGTCGTCTACCTGTTCGTCGGGATCGTCGTGGGCGTGCTGGTGGTCCTGTACTTCGGGGTGTACCTGGGCGCGAAGCTCAATCCCGACGCGGCCGTGACGATCGCCGAGCGGCCGGGGTGGCAGATCGCCGCGTCCATGCTGCTGTCGCTGACCTTCGCCGTGCTGCTCCAGCAGGAGCGGTCCACCGTGCTGTGGGTGACGCTGAACGGGGGCGTCGCGTGGTGTGTGTACGGCGCGCTGCACTTCCCGGGCGGGCTGTCTCCGGTTGCCTCCACGGCCGTGGCGGCGGGGCTGGTGGGGCTCTTCGGGCAGCTCCTGTCGCGGTACCGGTTCGCCTCCGCGCTGCCGTACACGACGGCGGCGATCGGGCCTCTGCTGCCGGGTTCCTCGACGTACTTCGGGCTGTTGTCCATCGCGCAGAACGACGTCGACAAGGGGCTGGTGTCGCTGGCCACGGCCGCGTCGCTGGCCATGGCCATC
Source organism: Streptomyces sp. NPDC047081 (assembly GCF_040643775.1). Taxonomy (NCBI): domain Bacteria; kingdom Bacillati; phylum Actinomycetota; class Actinomycetes; order Kitasatosporales; family Streptomycetaceae; genus Streptomyces; species Streptomyces sp. NPDC047081. The sequence goes on from NZ_JBEYUY010000003.1 coordinate 78,065, forward strand.
GCCATCGGGGTCAATCTGGGGTCGGAGATCTCGCGGATGTTCCTGCGGATCGGGTCTGCGGACAAGCGGCGGGCGGCTAAGCGGACCAGGGGCTTCTGAGGGGCTCAGTAACCCTGGTTGTTCGGGTACTGGCCGTTCGGCCGGCCGCCGTACTGCTGCTGGGGGTACTGGGGCTGGGCGTACTGCTGGTTCGGGTCGTACGGCTGCTGCTGGGGCTGGTAGTACGGCTGCTCGTCCGCGGACGGGATGCGGCGGAGCTGGGTCGTCGCGTCGTCCATCATCGGCGGGGCCTGGTGCTGGACCGGGGGCGAGGGCTGCTGGGGTGCCGCCTGCTTGTTCTTTCCCCGGGCCCTCAGGAACTCGATGATGATCGGGATCACCGAGACGAAGACGATCAGGATGAGGATCGCCTCGATGTTCTTGTGGACGAAGTCGATCTTGCCGAGCCAGGAGCCGAGCAGGGTGACTCCGGCGCCCCACAGGACGCCGCCGATGACGTTGAACGTCAGGAACGAGCGGTACTTCATGCCGCTGACGCCGGCGATGATCGGCGTGAACGTGCGGACCACGGGGACGAAGCGGGCCAGGACCAGGGACTTCGGGCCGTACTTCTCGAAGAACTCGTGGGCCTTGACCACGTTCTCCTGCTTGAAGAGGCGGGAGTCCGGGCGGTTGAAGAGGGACGGGCCGACCTTGTTGCCGAACATGTAGCCCGCCTGGTCGCCGAGGATCGCGGCGACGCAGATCAGGGCGATGGCACCCCACAGCGGGAAGTCCATCTGGTTCGAGGTGATCAGCAGGCCCGTGGTGAACAGCAGGGAGTCACCGGGCAGGAAGAAGCCGATCAGCAGACCCGACTCCGCGAAGACGATCAGGAGCAGGCCCCAGATGCCGAACGTGTCGAGAAGGTAGTTCGGATCCAGCCAGTTCGGGCCTAGGGCAAGCGTCGTCACGGTTCCGGGCTCCCTGAGGGGGTGGAGGAAGGCACGGCGTCCTTCTGCGGGCGCACAAAGCTATCAACGCAATGTGTCCGCCCCAGGTTCCACCGGTGTCTCCAGGATGCACTGTGCGCCGACTGGGACAAAGCTGTGAGGTCATGGGAATCGATGAGTACGGCGGCGGGCAGGGTCCCCAGCCGGATGTGTTGGTCGTCACCACGAACGACGTTCCCGGGTACCACGTGCAGGAGGTGCTCGGAGAGGTGTTCGGGCTGACCGTGCGGTCCCGGCATCTGGGCAGCCAGATCGGGGCCGGGCTGAAGTCGATGATCGGCGGCGAGCTCAAGGGGCTCACCAAGACGCTCGTGCAGACCCGGAACCAGGCCATGGAGCGCCTCGTCGAGCAGGCACGCGCGCGTGGGGCGAACGCGGTCCTGATGTTCCGCTTCGACGTGACGGAGGCGGCCGACGTGGGCACCGAGGTGTGCGCGTACGGCACCGCGGTGGTCCTGGCCCGGGAGTGAGCCCCCGGACCAGGAGGCCTACGAGGTGTGCCGGGCCGCGTTCGCCGTGATCGCGTCCTTCAGGTGCTCGGCCAGGCCGGGGTGCATGGAGTCGTAGAACGCCTTGAAGCGTTCGTCGGCGACGTACATCCCGGCGAGGCCCACGTGCATCTCGTACGGGCACTCGTAGAACCACCTGTGGATGTGCAGGCGGTGTTCCTCGGCCAGGTCCATGGCCGCCTCGCCGGTCGGGGGGTCGCCGGCGGCCACCAGGGCGGCGTACCGCTCGCTCCAGGCGTCGACCTCGGCCTGCAGCCGCTTCCAGTCGTCCTTGGTGTAGCGGGCGGCCCGGCGCTGTGACTCGACGTACTCCTTGGTGCCGCCCCAGCGCGCCTCCGCCTCCTCGGCGAACCGCTCCGGGTCCTTGCCGCCGAAGACCTCGAACCGCTCCTCGGGGGTGAGGTTGATGCCCATCTTGCGTGCCTCCATGGCGTGCTCCACGGCCTCGGCCATCTTCCTCAGCTTCTCGATCCGGGCGGTCAGCAGCTCGTGCTGGCGGCGCAGGTGCGCGCGCGGGTCCGCCTCCGGGTCGTCGAGCAGGGCCGCGACCTCGTCGAGCGGGAAGCCGAGCTCCCGGTAGAACAGGATCTGCTGCAGCCGGTCGAGGTCGGCGTCGCTGTAGCGCCGGTGGCCCGCGTGGCTGCGCTCGCTGGGGACGAGCAGGCCGATGGCGTCGTAGTGGTGCAGCGTGCGCACCGTCACGCGCGCGTAGCCCGCGACCTGTCCCACGGAGTGGCCGGCCTGTCCTGCCGAGTGGCTCACTTCTCCGCTCCCTTCTCGGTACGCGCTCCACGGTGGGTCCTCACGTCGCGTGAGGTGCAAGCCCGTTCGCGCGCGGGCTCCCGCTCCGGATGTTGCGCCCGTTTCGTCCGCTTATCGTGAGCCCGTGGCCCCCGACACCGCGCGACAGGCGCCGACCGCCCCGGCGGCCCCCACGCGCGCGTTGCTGCCACTGATCCTCCCCGCTCTCCTGGTGGGCGTGGGCGCGAGCCTGCTGTTCCTCGGGGTGAGCGAGGCCGCGGAGGCCCTTCAGCACGTGCTGTGGCGGAATCTCCCGGACGCCCTGGGGGTCGGCCGGTACTCCGTGCTGTGGATGCTCGTGATGCTGACCGCGACCGGCGTGGCGGTCGGCCTGGTGGTGTGGAAGGCGCCCGGGCACGCGGGGCCGGATCCGGCGACCCTGGGGCTGGCGGCGGCCCCGATGAGGCCCGGGGTGCTGCCGGGGCTGCTGCTGGCGACCGCGCTGATGCTGGCGGGCGGGCCGAGCCTGGGCCCGGAGAACCCGATCATCGCGGTGAACGTGGGGCTCGCCTTCTGGCTCGGCGGACGGCTGGCGCCCCGGATGCCGGGCGGGCTGTGGGCGGCGCTGGCCGAGGCGGCGACGATCGGCGCGCTGTTCGGGACGCCGGTCGCGGCGGCGCTGGTGATCTCCGAGGCGCTGGCCGGACGGCAGCTCAAGGGGCTGCTGTGGGACAACGTGTTCGGGCCGCTGGTGGCGGCGGGCGCGGGCGCCCTGACCACCACCCTGGTGGCGCATCCGACCTTCGACCTTCAGCTGCCCGCGTTCGGGCGGCCCGGCTGGGGTGATCTGCTGTCGGCGTTGGTGGTCGCGTCGCTGGCGGCCGTCCTCGGCATGTGCGCGGTGTACGCCTTCCCGTACGTCCACCGCGCTTTCCGGCGCCTGGGGCACCCGATGCCGGCCCTGTCGCTCGGCGGGCTCGTGCTGGGCCTGCTCGGGGCCCTCGGCGGGCATCTGACGCTCTTCAAGGGGCTCGACGAGGTCGCGGAGCTGGCGCGGGACTACGAGGGCCACTCGGCGAGCGCCTTCGTGGGGATGGCGGTGGTGAAGCTGGCCGCGCTGCTGGTGGCCGCGTCCTGTGGGTTCCGGGGCGGCCGGATCTTCCCGGCGGTGTTCGTGGGCGCCGCCTTCGGGCTCGGGGCGCACGCGCTCGTACCGGCCGTTCATCCGGCGCTCGGTGTCGCCACGGGCGTACTGGGCGTCCTCCTCGCCGTCACCCGGCAGGGCTGGGTGAGCCTGTTCACGGCCGCCGTGCTGGTGTCCTCGCCGGAGATCCTCGCCCTGCTGTGCCTGGCCTCGCTGCCCGCCTGGCTGCTGGTGACCGGGCGCCCGCAGATGCAGTTGCGGGACGACGGAACTCCCCTCCGCTGACATCCGTTCTTCAGACGACACGAGGAGACACGTCCATGCCGCTCCACAAAGGTCCCGAGAAGCCCGACGAGCGCCCGATGTCGGTCAACCCCTTCTTCGGGGAGGCCAATCCGGTCGGCGGCATGACCCAGGCGCCGCCCAAGCACCACCTGCCGGACTCCCCCCTGCCCCCGATGACGGCGTATCAGCTGGTGCACGACGAGCTGATGCTGGACGGCAACTCCCGGCTGAATCTGGCCACTTTCGTCACCACGTGGATGGAGCCGCAGGCTGGCGTCCTCATGGCGGAGTGCCGGGACAAGAACATGATCGACAAGGACGAGTACCCGCGCACGGCCGAGCTGGAGCGGCGCTGCGTGGCGATGCTGGCCGATCTGTGGAACGCGCCGGATCCGGCGACGGCCGTGGGCTGTTCGACGACCGGGTCGAGCGAGGCGTGCATGCTCGCCGGGATGGCCCTCAAGCGCCGCTGGAGCAAGCGGAATCCGAAGCCGGGCGCCCGCCCGAACCTGGTCATGGGGATCAACGTCCAGGTCTGCTGGGACAAGTTCTGCAACTTCTGGGAGGTCGAGCCCCGTCTGGTCCCCATGGAGGGCGACCGCTTCCACCTCGACCCGCAGGCCGCCGCCGAGCTGTGCGACGAGAACACCATCGGGGTCGTCGGCATCCTCGGCTCCACCTTCGACGGCTCGTACGAGCCCATCGCCGACCTGTGCGCGGCCCTGGACGCCCTCCAGGAGCGCACCGGCCTGGACATCCCGGTCCACGTGGACGGCGCGTCCGGCGGCATGATCGCGCCCTTCCTCGACCAGGACCTGGTGTGGGACTTCCGCCTCCCGCGCGTGGCGTCGATCAACACCTCGGGGCACAAGTACGGGCTGGTGTATCCGGGCGTCGGCTGGGCCCTGTGGCGCGACAAGGAGGCGCTGCCCGAGGAGCTCGTCTTCCGCGTCAACTACCTGGGCGGCGACATGCCGACCTTCGCGCTGAACTTCTCCCGCCCCGGCGCCCAGGTGGTCGCGCAGTACTACACGTTCCTGCGGCTGGGCCGCGAGGGCTACCGGGCGGTGCAGCAGACGACGCGCGACGTGGCCCGGCAACTCGCCGAACGTGTCGAGGCGCTCGGCGACTTCAGGCTCCTCACCAGGGGCGAGGAGCTGCCGGTGTTCGCCTTCACGACCGCGCCGGGCGTGGAGTCGTACGACGTCTTCGACGTGTCCCGGCGGATGCGCGAGCGCGGCTGGCTGGTGCCGGCGTACACCTTCCCGCCGAACCGGGAGGACCTGTCCGTGCTGCGGGTGGTGTGCCGCAACGGCTTCTCGACCGACCTCGCCGACCTGTTCGTGGAGGATCTGGGACGGCTGCTTCCGGAGCTGCGCCGGCAGCCGCATCCCCTGACCGGGGACAAGGAGGCGGCCACCGGGTTCCATCACTGAGGGCGTCCGTCGGCTGAGGAGCTTCAGGCGCCTCCCCCGTACGCAGGAACCTTGCCTCCTCACTCGGGCGGGTGAAGCTACCGTCGTACGGGGAGCAAGCACGTAGCACGACCGCCCACGATCTTCCTCATGGGAGCAGTCATGGCCGCAGAGGCACACACCGAACAGCACACGCGGGCCACTCCTGAGAACTGGATGTTCCCGCCCGAGGAGGGCTGGACATGGGACCAGGTCAAGGAGCTGGACGTCCCGTTCTACTGGGAACTCGTGGATGGGATCATCGTGGTACGTGGGGTGACGACGCCTTGGCACGACCAGGTTCGCAACGAGCTGTATTTCCGGCTTCGGAGCGCTCAGCGCCCGCCCTACCGCGCCGCCGTGGAGCTCTGGAGCCAGATCAATGAACACGACGTTCCAAAGCCGGACGTCGTCGTCTACGACAGGACCGGCCTCGACATCAGGACCCTCGACTGCACGCCCATGAGCAGCGTCGTTCTCGCCGTCGAGGTGGTCTCCCCAGGTTCACGCGGCATGGATCGCTTCCACAAGCCGGGGCTCTATGCCGAAGCCGGCGTCAGCTACTACTGGCGCGTCGAGCGCGGCGAGAAAGACATCCCCGAGGTGCACGAGTTCTGGCGCGACAAGGACAGTGGTGTCTTCGTCCCCCGGCCCGACCTGCCGACCCACACCGGCCGGTTGGCCACCGAGGTCCCCTTCCCCGTCGAGATCGACCTCGCCGACCTGATCGAGGACTGACAGCTCAGCCCTCGTCCCCCGGATGCCGCTCCCCCGTCGCGTACGGGTTCTCCTGGCCGTCGACCAGGACGCCGACGAACGGCTCGCCCTCCCCCGCGAAGGTGTACGCCCCGCCCTCGACCCGGCCGATGAGCCCCTGGGTCCACTCGGCCTCGGCGTCGGCCGTGTGGATCCAGAGGTTCATGATCTCGCCGATGTGGCCGAGTTGTTCGGGGCCGTCCTCGGGGATGTAGTGCTCGGTGACGGCCCCCCGCCACTCCTCGATGCGCCGGGTCCGCTCCTTCAGGAGGGACACCACCTCGGCGCGCGGCAGGTCGACCATGCAGCCGATGGCCGCCGACTTCACGTCCATCTTCTGGTCGTAGGAGGTCAGCGCCTCGCGCACCAGGCGGAGGTACTCCTCGGTGCCCGCGTCGGTGATCTCGTACTCCGTGCGCGGCGGGCCGCCGGCCGTGGACGGCGCGATCTCGTGCGCGTGCAGCAGCCCCTGCTTGGCCATCTGCTTGAGCGCGTGGTAGATCGAGCCGGGCTTGGCGTTGGACCACTCGTGCGCGCCCCAGTACTCCAGGTCGCCCCGCACCTGGTAGCCGTGGGCCCGCCCGTGCTGGCGGACCGCGCCGAGCACCAGGAGACGGATCGCTGACATGGGGCCAGCGTAGGACCCTTGACGTCAGCCCCAGCTCGTGCCCTGCTCCTTGGCGACCAGCTCGAAGGCGGTGGCACCGTCGAGGGACTCGCGGATGATGTCGGCGTGGCCGGCGTGCCGGGCCGTCTCGCGGATCAGGTGCAGACAGAGCCAGCGGACGGAGACGCGGCCCTCCGGCGGGAACCAGGGGTCGTTCGGGAGCGGGAAGGTGTCGTCGAGGCTCGGGACCGAGCGGATGTACGCCTCGGTCTCGGCGGCGACCTTCTCCCAGTACGCGAGCTGGGACCCGACGGTCTCGCCGTCGACGAGCTGGAAGGTCTCGTGCCAGTTGGTCTCGTCGCGCTTGATCGCCGGCGGTTCCTGCTTGGCGCGGGCGATCCAGCCCTGCTCGACCTCGGCGACATGCTTGAGCAGCCCGGAGAGGGAGAGCTCGCTGGCGCTCGGCCTGCTCGCGGCCTGCTCCTCGGTCAGCCCCAGCAGCGCCCTGCGGATCCCGCCGCGCTGCTCCTCGATGAACGCGAGCAGTGCTCCGCGCTCGTCGCCCTGCGCCTCTGCGGGAACGTGAGTGACCATGGCCTTCGCCTTTCGCCGGTGGCGGGGAGTCCGTCCCCCTGCCTGACACCGACGAAGCTACGGGCCATCGAGGTCAGTTCCTGTCCTCAATGGCCCGGCTCCCGCACTTGGGTCAAGCAATCAGAACGGGAAGCCGCTCCGCCCGTGCTGCACCGAGATCCACTTCTGCGTGGTGAAGCACTCGACGGTGCCCTCGCCGTTCAGGCGGCCGATGCCCGAGTTCTTCTCGCCGCCGAAGGGGACCAGCGGCTCGTCGTGGACGGTGCCGTCGTTCACGTGGAACATGCCCGTGTCGATCTGCTTGGCGAAGGAGACGCCGCGCTCGACGTCACCCGTGTGGACCGCGCCGCTCAGGCCGTACGGGGTGTCGTTGACGATGCGGACCGCCTCGTCCTCGCCGTCGAAGGGGATCACGAAGGCGACCGGGCCGAAGACCTCCTGGCGCAGCAGGGCCGAGTCGGCCGGGATGCCGGTGAGGACCGAGGGCTCGATGAGGTTGTCGTTGGTCGCGCCGCGCAGCAGGGCCGTGGCGCCCTCGGTGACCGCCTGGTCGACGACGCCCGAAATGGCCTCCGCCTGCGAGGAGTTGATCACCGGGCCGATGACGGTGGCCGGGTCGCTCGGGTCGCCCACCTTGAGGGTCTTCACCTTGGCGACGAACTTCTCGGTGAACTCGTCGGCGATCGAGCGGTCGACCAGGACACGGTTGGCGGCCATGCAGACCTGGCCCTGGTGGACGTACCGGCTGAAGACCGCCGCGTCGACCGCGTAGTCGATGTCGGCGTCGTCGAGGACCACGATGGCGCTGTTGCCGCCCAGTTCGAGGACCGAGCGCTTGAAGTTCGCGGCGCAGACCGTGGCGACATGGCGGCCGACCTTGTCGGAGCCGGTGAAGGAGATGACCTTGGGGATCGGGTGCTCGATGAAGGCGTCGCCTATCTCGGCTATGTCGGTGATGACGACGTTCAGGAGGCCGGCGGGCAGGCCCGCGTCCTCGAAGAGCTTCGCGACCAGGGAGCCGCCGGTGATCGGGGTGTTCTGGTGGGGCTTCAGCACCACGCCGTTGCCGAGCGCCAGGGCCGGGGCGACCGACTTGAGCGAGAGCAGGAAGGGGAAGTTGAAGGGGCTGATCACGCCCACCACACCGACCGGGACGCGGTAGAGGCGGTTCTCCTTGCCGTCCACCGGCGAGGGCAGGATCTTGCCCTCGGGGCGCAGCGCCCACTGGATCGACTCGCGCAGGAACTCCTTGGCGAGGTGCAGTTCGAAGCCGGCCTTCAGGTAGGTGCCGCCGAGCTCGGCGATGATCACCTCGGTGATCTCCTGCTCGCGCTCCTCGATCAGGCGCAGCGCCTTCTCCAGGACGGCACGGCGGGCGTAGGGGTTGGTCTTCGCCCACTGCTTCTGGGCTCTGGCCGCCGCCTTGTAGGCCTCGTCGACCTCGTCGACCGTGGCTATGGTGATCGACGCGAGCTTCTCGCCGTCGTACGGGTTGAAGTCGATGATGTCCCAGGAGCCGGTCCCCGGGCGCCACTCACCGTCGATGTACTGCTGGGCCAGGTCGGTGAAGTACGACGACATGTGATCCCCAAATCACTAGCAGACACGCGATCTACATCACGGGCTGATCACACGTCATCGTACTTGTGACGCAGGTGAGTTGGGGACGCTGAGCGAGGTTGTGGGGAAAACCCTAGGAGAGTTGGAGGAGACCTCGTAGAAGGTCGCGGCTCTCGTGCGGACCGGGGCTGTCCTGCTGGAGCTCCTTGAGAGCCTTCTCGTACTGGGCCACGTCCTCGCGCTTGTCCAGGTAGAGGGCGCTGGTGAGCTGCTCCAGGTAGACGACGTCGGTCAGGTCGGACTCGGTGAAGGAGAGGATCGTGAAGGCGCCGCTCTCGCCGGAGTGGCCGCCGAAGCTGAACGGCATGATCTGCAGCCGTACGTTCGGATGCTCGGAGACCTCGATCAGGTGCTGGAGCTGACCGCGCATCACCTCGCGGTCGCCGTACGGGCGGCGCAGCGCGGCCTCGTCGAGGACGATGTGGAAGTCGGGGGCGTTCTCCGAGACGAGGTACTTCTGCCGCTCCAGGCGTACGGCCACCCGCTTCTCGATCTCCGACTCGCTCGCACCCTTCATGCCGCGTTTGACGACTGCACGTGCATACGCCTCGGTCTGCAGCAGCCCGTGCACGAACTGCACCTCGTACGCCCGGATCAGCGATGCCGCGCCCTCCAGGCCCACATAGGTGGGGAACCAGCTCGGCAGTACGTCGGAGTAGCTGTGCCACCAACCGGCCACGTTGGCCTCCCGGGCGAGGGAGAGCAGCGAGGTGCGCTCCGTCTCGTCGGTGATGCCGTACAGCGTCAACAGGTCCTCTACGTCCCGTGTCTTGAAGCTCACCCGGCCCAGTTCCATCCGGCTGATCTTCGACTCGGAGGCGCGGATGGAGTACCCCGCCGCCTCCCGGGTGATGCCGCGCGCCTCGCGCAGCCGCCTGAGTTGCGAGCCGAGCAGCATGCGCCGCACCACCGATCCGGGCTCTCCCACGCTCACGTTCGCCAGCCTCCCCAACGCCTTCAGGGGCCGAAGTCTGCCACTAAAACACTCCGAGCAGTACTCGTCCGATTACAGAGAAGGAAAAGAGCCAAAGATTCTGCACAGGAATCGGGAAGGAGTTGGCAAGTAGGGGGAGGGAAGTTGGCGGAAAAAATGACCAACAAACGGTACGGGAGCCTCCATATCGGTCACGTGCACGTGCATCTGCACCTTGCATCTGCACCCCACATCCGAAACCATGGTCCCGCGCAACCGCTGCATCGCAACGACCGCGAATTCCCGGGAGTGCCTCGCATGGGGACGAATGGATCGACCATGCTCGAGCCGTTACGGCAGGGCCTTCCGCCGCTTGATCCCGCGGCCGTGTCCAACGCCGCGTCGTGTGCTCTGCCCGCCCGCTACGAAGCGGTGCGCGAGGCGAGACTCTTCACCCGCCGGACACTCGACCAGTGGGACATGGGCGACCGCTTCGACGACATCTGCCTGGTGGTCTCCGAACTCGTCACCAACGCCCTGCGGCACGCGCTGCCGGCCGGCGCCGTGTGCACGGTCGAGCAGAACCCGTCCGTGCGGCTGCACCTGATGCGCTGGACCGAGCGGCTGGTGTGCGCGGTGCGCGACCCCAGCCAGGACAGCCCGGTCGAGCGCGAGACCGAGGACTTCTCGGCGGAGTCGGGCCGCGGCCTGTTCCTCGTCGACTCCTTCGCCGACAGCTGGGGCTGGCACCCGCTCGCGGGCACCCTCGGCGGCAAGGTGGTCTGGGCCCTGTTCCAGCTGCCGAACCCGCAGGCCGGCGCCGCGGACCGCACGGAGTGAGACACCGCGGCGTTTTTCGACGCCGCGGTTCTACGCGCGTTACGTCATCGATCCCGGGGCCGGACCGTCAGCCCGCCACGAGGTGGTCGAACTCACCGTCCTTGACGCCCGCGAGCATCGCCACGATCTCCGCGCGCGTGTAGACGAGCGCGGGCCCGTCGGGGAAGCGGGAGTTGCGTACGGCCACGTCACCGCCGGGCAGCCGGGCGAACTCCACGCAGGAACCCTGTGAGTTGCTGTGCCGGCTCTTCTGCCAGGCCACCCCGTTCAGCTCCGTGGCTGCCATGCCGTTGTACACGTCGTGGTCCACAGGTCGCTCCCGTGTGGTGCGGTGGCCTTGGGGCCATTGATGCAGAGGTCAACTGTTCCGGATCATAGCCCTGTTCACGTGCAGATGCATGAGCAGATGCACGTGCACGCGGGGTGTTCCCGTGGTTACAGCTTTGACGGCCCCTTTACCGGAGTCGCTCCAGCGTGTGCCCCAAAGACCGCAGGACATGCGAACGCCAGCCGCCGTCCATGATCCTCCGCGCCATCAGCTGCGCCGGGTCGTCGGGATCGAATCCCTCGTGCACTAGGAAGAGACGCGTTCCGCGCCCTTCATGTTCCAACGTCCACGTGATGGTCCAGTCCGCGGGGTTGGCCGGATCGGCGTCGGCCCACCGGACGGACAGCATCCGCTCGATGTCGTAGGCCAGGACCTGCACGTCCACGACACCGGAGAACTTGGTGTTCGGCCGGGGTACGGAGGTCAGCCGATAACGGTGCCCGACCTCCAGACGGAAGTCCTCGGCTCCCTGCATCTGCCACTGCACGAGCAGCTCGGGCTCGGTGAGGGCGCGCCAGACCTTGGCGGGCGGGTGCGGGAAGAACTGGTCGACGCGGATGACGGTGAGGTCCTCGGCGGGTTCGCCGCCCGGTGCGGCGGTCGGTTCGGTGCTCATGTCGCGTCATCGTCCGGCATACGGTCGAGCAGCTCGCCGAGGCCCTTCAGGCGCTCGCGCCAGAACCGCTCGTACGGATGGAGCCAGTCCTGCACCTCGGCGAGCGGGGCCGCCTCAAGGCGGTAGATGCGCTGCCGGCCGGAGCGTTGCTCGGAGACCAGGCCGGCGTCCCGGAGCACCTTGAGGTGCTCGGACAGGCTGGGCCGGCGCATGTCGAAGTGGTCGGCCAGGGCCTGCACGGGCTGCGGGCCGCCGTCGCGCAGCAGCCGCAGCACCTCGCGGCGGGTGGCGTTGGCGAGCGCGGCGAAGACGCGGTCCGCGTCGGCCTCGACGGCCCCGGGTGCGGTCATGCCGGCCTTCCTACTGGTATGCCTCCGTCAGCAGCATCAGACCGTTGCCGTCGGGGTCCGCGAAGGAGGCCATCCGGCCCCACGGGTACTCGCCGGGCCCCTCCACCGCGACGTCCGCCTCCGCGAGCCGCGCGCAGTCCGCGTCGACATCGGTCGTGACCAACATGATCCCCCGCGCGGATCCGGCGACGAAACCGCCCATCCCCGGACCGGAGAGCGTGAACACGGTCTGGGCCCCCTTGGGCGCCACCTGGAGCCAGCGGCCCTGCGGCAGATCGAGGTCGGCGGTGACCTCGAAGCCGAGGAGATCGCGGTAGAAGCGCAGGGCTCGGTCCTGGTCGGAGACGGGGAGGGTGACGAAGGAGGCGTGGGTGATGTTCATGGAGACGACGATAGGTAGGAGATTCCCTACATGTCAATCGTAGGCAATCCCCTACCCATGCCGCTTCACCTGCTGGAGTACGGCAGCAGCGCCATCTCCCGCGCGTTCTTGATCGCACGGGCCAGCTGACGCTGCTGCTGGGCGGAGACGCGGGTGACGCGGCGGCTGCGGATCTTGCCGCGATCGGAGATGAACTTCCGCAGCAGGTCGGTGTCCTTGTAGTCGATGTAGGTCACCCCGGCCGCATCCAGGGGGTTGGGCCGGTTCTTGGCGGGCTTGCGGTCGAGCTTTCTGGCCATGGGGTTCAGACCTCCAGGAGGGTGTCGAAGGCGGGCGGCAGCCGCTTCCAGGCGTCCCGCCCGGCGGCGTACTCGGTGTCGGTCAACAGGCAGGACTCCAGCAGCCGTTCGAGTCCGTCGCGGTCGAGGCCGGGCGAGGTGAAGACGAGGTGCTGGCAGCGGTCGCCGTGCTCGGGGTGCCAGTCCAGCGCGGCGGCGGCCCGGCGCACGGGCGGCACCATGTCCCAGGCCGCGTCCGGGAGAGACGCGAGCCACGGCCCGACGCCCTCCACGCACAGCGCCCCGCCGGCCGCGTCCCAGTGCAGCAGCGTGTCCGGCCGGTCGGCGAGCCAGAACCGGCCCCGGCTGCGGGCGGCCGCACAGGTCAGATCCTCCAGCGCCTCGTACAGCCGCTCCGGGTGGAAGGGCCGCTCCCGATGCCATACGAGGGTGCAGACGCCGTGCGCGTCGGCCTCGGCGGGGAGCAGGGCGCAGGCCGGGTGCTGGGCGGCGGCGGCCGCCTCGACGTCGAAGCCGGCGAGGGCGGCCCGGGCCAGCGGGGTGGGCGGGAAGACCGACGGGGAGGTGTTGCGGAGATCCCGTGGACGGGCCGGTGCAATTGCGGATGCAGGTGCGGATGTTCCGGTCCCGCGGACGGGCACTTGGCGGGCGGTCGGATGCAGCTGGGCGAGCAGCTCGCGGTCCTCGTCGTCCGCCTCCGGTGAGTCGGTGACGGCGAGGACGGGGGCGTACTCCAGTTGGCGGGCGAAGGTGTCGGCGACCGTGCGCTGGTCGGTGGCGGCCGCGGCGAGACCGCGGTCGGCGAGGTCGTCGCCGTTGCCCAGGTAGGGCAGGACCAGGGCCGGGTCGACGGCCGTGATCACGCCGGTGACGGTCAGGCCGCCGGCCGCCACCACCTCCGCCATCGCCTTGGGCTCGACGGAGTCCCACAGTTCGACGATCGCGAGCCGGGTGGTGCCGTCGGCGGCGAGGCGGCGCAGCTCGGGGACGAGGTCCTCGCGCAGGGCGCAGCACGCGCAGTCGTTGACGAGGGGCGTCTCGCCGGCCGAGCGGATGCCGGTCGCGTCGCGGATCGTGCGGACGACCGTGCCCGCCGCGGCGGTTGCCAGGTCGTGGTGGAGTACGACGCTGCCGGGCACCTCGGTCAGCAACTGGGCGACCGTCGCCCGACGGGCGTCGGCGTGCAGCCCGCCGACGATCACCACCGCGAGACTCACGCTCCGCCCCGCTTTCCGAACCGGCGCTCGAAGCGCTCGACGCGGCCGGCCGTGTCCAGGACGCGGGCGGTGCCGGTGTAAAAGGGGTGGCTGACGTTCGAGATCTCGACGTCGACGACCGGGTAGGTGTTGCCGTCCTCCCACTCGATCGTCTTCTGGCTCGTCATCGTCGAGCGGGTGAGGAAGGCGTGGTTCGCGGCGCGGTCGCGGAAGACGACGGGGCCGTAGGCCGGGTGGATTCCCTTGCGCATGGCGGTGGTTCAGCGCTCCTCTCGGAAGTCGACGTGGCGGCCGGCGACCGGATCGTACTTGCGCAGGGTCATGCGGTCCGGGTCGTTGCGGCGGTTCTTGCGGGTCACGTAGGTGTAGCCGGTGCCGGCCGTCGACCGGAGCTTGATGACCGGGCGGAGTTCGTTGCGTGCCATGCTGGTACCTTACTGAAAATGAATTCCATTAGCGACAGGGCTACGGGAATCACACCAGGAGAGGTACGTCACTCAATGTCCGCGCACTGCATGCTGACCGGGGCACGGCCTGGCTTCGGCAACCGCGTCTCCCACTCCCACCGGCGGACTTCGCGCCGCTTCGACCCGAACATCCAGAGCAAGCGGTACTGGCTGCCGAGCGAGGGCCGTCATGTGCGGCTGCGGCTGAGCGCGCGGGGGATCAGGACCGTCGACGCGATCGGCGTCGAGGCGGCCGTGGCGCGGATCCGGGCGCGGGGGGTGCGGGTCTGATGGCGAAGAAGAGCAAGATCGCGAAGAACGAGAAGCGGCGGGAGACCGTCGCGCGGTACGCGGAGCGGCGGGCCGAGCTGAAGGAGATCATCCGGCACCCGAGGTCGACGGAGGCGGAACGCGACGCGGCCAGGCGGGAGTTGGAGCGCCAGCCACGGGACGCGAGCGCGACGCGGGTACGGAACCGGGATCAGGTGGATGGGCGGCCGCGGGGGTACTTCCGGGCGTTCGGGTTGTCACGGGTGGGGCTGCGGGGGCAGGCGCATGCGGGGTATTTGCCGGGGGTGCGGAAGGCGTCTTGGTGAGGGGGTGAGGGGGTGAGGGGGCGGCTGGGGTGAGGGGGCGGCTGCGGCGAGTGCCAGGCGGCGGGGGTGGGCTCGGGCGGCAGCCGTAGTGGGCGAGCTCGGGCGGCGGTCCCGGTCTGCGGTGCTTCCCGGTCGTCGGGGACTCGGCAGTTGCGCGGTGCCAGGAGGGTGCGAGTCCTGCCGGTAAGCCTCACAGGTGCTTCCCATGGGTGGGACGGGTGGGGCTGGTAGCTTGCTGCGGTCGTCGGGCTTTGGGGTCCGGCGTTTCGGCACGGACCGCTACAGCTTGGGAGCTTCCTGTGACTTCGGCGACCTTCACGCGTCCCGCCCGCACGGTGTCGCGCCGGCAGCTGCGGATCGCGGCCGCCGCCGCGGGGCTGACCGGCGCGCTCGTGCTGACCGGGTGCAGCGGCGGCGGCGACTCCGACGACGACTCCTCGGCCAGCACCAGTGCCAGCGCATCCGCCACCTCGACCGCCGACACCGGCGGCGGCAGCGGCGAGGCGACGGCCGCCTCCGACGGGCTGCAGGGCAACTGGCTCGCCACCACCGGCGGCAAGGCCGTCGCCCTGGTGATCACCGGCAAGGAGGCCGGCCTCTTCTCCACCGGCGGCTCCGTGTGCAGCGGCACCGCGGGCAAGGAGGCCGGCATGGAGATGATCCATCTGAAGTGCACGGACGGCAGCAAGGACCGGGCGAGCGGCATGGTCGACTCCGTCAACTCCAAGACCATGGCGGTCACTTGGTCGGGGAGTCTCGGCAAGGAGACGTTCACCAAGTCGGAGGGCGGCAAGCTACCGACGGGCCTGCCCACAGCCAGCCTCGGGCAGTAACCCCGTTTCGCCGGTCCACGGCTCCGTGCGTGATGATCCATGGACTCGATCCATGGACTCACGCCCCGAAGCACCCAAGGAACCACATGCGCGCCACCCACGTCACCGTCGCCGCCCTCGCCGCGGCCCTCCTCCTGACCGCCTGCGACGACAACGGCGGTGACGACAGCGCCACGAAGAAGACCGGCGACGCGTGCGTACTGGACTCGCTCGGCGTCGACGTCGCCGCGAGCGCGGCCCCGTCCGCCGGGGACACCGGCAACGTGACCGTCACCCTCACCAACCGCGACACCAAGTGCACGCTCAAGGGCTTCCCCGGCGTCGACCTCTACGCCGGCAACGTCTCCACGACCGTCCCGACCGACAAGGCCGCGACGCCCGCGAAGCTGACGCTCGCCAAGGACGCGACGGCCTCCTTCACGATCACGTACACCCGCGGCGAGGCGGGCGGGAAGGAGAGCCTCCCGGTGAAGACCGTGAAGTTCACCCTGCCCGGCGCCACCGCCGACCACAGCTTCACCTGGTCCTACGGCGAGGTCGCGATCAAGGGCGCCGGGAACGCGCCGAACGCCTCGGTCACCCCGCTCACCCAGGCCGGCGACTGACGCTCCGCCTCACGGCAGCCGTGGCCGGGCACCCACCCGGGCCCGGTCCGCGGCCTCGGCGCCCTCCGTCCAGCCCGCCTCGTCGCTCACCCCGCGCAGCCGGGTCGTGGTCGTGCTCGGGAACAGCCGGTCCGTCTGTGCTGTGACCGCGACCTCGCGGGAGGCGAGTACGGGAAGCAGGTCGTCGGTCACCTGCGTCTCGGCGGCGGCCGCGAGCCGGGTGCCTATTCGGTGGGCGTACGCCGCGAGGAACGACTGCCGGAAGGTCTTGGTACGGCCCCTGCCCCCGGCCCTCTGCGCCGCCTCCGCCTTCGTCATCGCGCGCGTGGCCTGCACCAGCAGCGAGGTGTAGAGCAGCTCGACGGCCTCCAGGTCGGCCTCGAAGCCGACGACCGTGGAGAAGCACAGCGGTTCGTTCCACACCGCCCGGCAGTGGTTGGCGGTGGCGACCGCGTCCAGCAGCACCGCCTTGGCCTGCTCGTACGGCGGCTCGACACCGATCCGGCAAGCTCCCGGGGCGTCCTTCGCGGGCGCCCGGGCCGCGAGCAACGCCTCGTCGATGCTGTGCCGGGCCGACAGCTCCTGCGCCTTGGCCGTGAGTGCCTCCGCCTCCTCCGGGAAGCCGGTCGCCTCGGCCTTGGCGAGCAGCGCGCGGATACGGGTGAGCATGCGGGACTCGGCCGGGCCGGCGGGGTGCCGGGCGGGCTCGTCGAGCGGTTCCAGCGTGGGCAGGCGGAGCAGCAGGCGGTACAGCTCCAGGACGGTGGTGGCGTGCGAGAAGCGGTCGGTGCGGGGCGGCCTGCCGGCCGCGGCGGCTTCGGCGGCCTCGGCCGCGAGCTCGTCCAGCTGCGCGGTCCAACGGGGTCCGCGCGGGCGGTCGTCCGGCTGCTGAGCGCGGATCAGCGCGGACACCAGCCGCGCATGTACGTCGTCCAGCTCGCGGCGCACGATCCGGACCACGTCGGCGGGCTGCCAGCCCCGCCCCCAGGCCGACGCCACGAACTCCCGCCCCCGCCGGTCGAGTTCGCCGTCCGCGCCGGGATCGGCGGCCAGCATCGAAGCGCCGGCGTCCAATGCGGCATCGGACTCGGCGTACAGCGCGACCTCGAAGGCCCGCTCGACGGTGCTGGGCGTACTGCTGCTCACACGTCGATCGTGCCACGGGGCACTGACAACGGGAGCGGCCGGTGATTCGGGAGGGGTGAATCAGGCGTGGCGGGGTGGATGTCAGGAGTGCCGGGGCGGATCAGGTGCGCTGGGCCGACGGAGACCGGATCAGGCGCGCTGGGCCGGCAGGGACCGGATCAGCGTCAGGGTCCGGTCGAGCGCCTCCGACGCCGGGCACGGGACGTCCGGGAGGACCCCCGTGCCCTCCCAGTTCGTGCCGGAGACCGGGTTGATCGCCCGGGCCACCGGGATGGTGGCCTCCAGGTTGGGGTGTACGGTCCAGCCCTCGCGCGGGTGGGCGCCGCCCCGGGTCGGCTCGCCCACCACTGTCGCGCGGCCCAGCTGCTGGAGGTCGTAGGCCAGTTCCTCGGCGGCGGAGAAGGTGCGCGAGCCGGTCAGGACGTAGAGCGGCTTGGCGCCGCCGAAGCGGGAGCCGGGCACGTGCGGCTGCGTCCAGTACTGGTCGTATCGGTCGCCCACGCGCGCGTACAGGGTGTTCAGGTGGGTGCGCTCGTCCAGGAGGTAGCTGCAGACATGGGCGACGGCGTCCGGATCGCCGCCTCTGGTGGATCTGAGGTCCAGGACCAGGACGTCGGCGCGGGCGACCAGGGTGAGCGCCGCGGTGAGGGGCTCGGCCGACCAGGCCAGCGGGAAGAGGACGGGGGCGAGTTCGAGGAGCGCGGTGCCGCCGTCGAGCAGCTGCACGCGCGGGACACCGCCAAGGGAGGCCTCGAACTCGCGGCGCATGGCGGCCTCGGCGGCCTCGCCCCTGCCCTGCGGTACGCGCTCCGGGTGGTACATGAGGCGCAGGTGCGGATCGCCGTTGACCGACTGCAGATCCGCGCTGACCAGACCGCCGAGTTCCTCGGCGCCCGCGACGTCGTACGCCCCCTCGGCGAGCCGCTGGCGGAGCAGGGCCGCCAGTTGTTCGGCAACGTCCGGGAAGATGTAGTGCTCGGTGAGCAGCCGGGCCGTCTCGTCCACGATCGCCGGAACGTCCGTGACAGGGGCGGGAGTTGAGGCGGAGGTCTCGGGAAGGCCCGTTCCGGACGGCGTTGTGGTCGTGGTCATGGCAGGCGAGTCAACCACTTCCCCCCAATCCCTACACAGCATTTCCCGGGACTCGTCTCACTCCACGAAATTCGCTCGCTCCGCTCCCCCGCGGCTTCGAGCATGGCCCCATGGTGGACTTGTCTTCGTACGCGGCCTTCCTCGTGGCCGCCTTCGCGCTCTGTGTCACCCCCGGCCCCGACATGATGTTCATCGTGGCGATGGGTGGCCGCGGCGGACCACGGACCGGGGTGCTGGCGGCGGCCGGGGTGGCCTGCGCGATGTTCGTGCACACGGTGGCCGCCGCGCTCGGCCTGTCGGCGCTGTTCCTGTCGCTGCCGACGCTGTACCACGCGCTGCGCTGGGCGGGCGCGGCCTATCTGCTCTACCTCGCGGTGAAGGCCTTCCGGGACCGCGGGGAACCTGCCGAGGAGGGCGGGCCGGCCGAGCCCGGGCGGCGGCGGGCCTTCTGGCAGGGGGCCGTGACCAATCTGCTCAACCCCAAGGTGATCCTCTTCAACGTGGCCTTCCTGCCGCAGTTCGTGGACCCCGGGCTCGGTCATGTGCGCGAGCAGTTCCTGGTCTTCGGGCTGACCATCACCGTCATGGGGTTCGTCGTGGACGGCTCCATCGGCCTGCTGTCCGGCAAGCTCTCCGCCCTGCTGCGCCGCAGCCGGCGGGTGGCGCGCGGGCTGAACATCTTCACCGGGACGGTCTTCACGGGCCTGGCGATCCGACTGTCAACTCAAGGTTGACACCCCTTCGCTGTCAACCTACGGTTGACATATGTCGACGAACCCGAACCCCACCACGTCATCCGTGCGTCTCGACGACCTCATCGCGGCCATCAAGAAGGTCCACTCCGAACCCCTCGACCAGCTCCAGGACGCGGTGATCGCCGCGGACCACCTCGGCGAGGTGGCCGACCACCTGATCGGCCACTTCGTCGACCAGGCCCGCCGCTCGGGCGCGTCCTGGACGGACATCGGCCAGAGCATGGGCGTCACCCGGCAGGCCGCGCAGAAGCGGTTCGTGCCCAAGGAGTCGACCGACCTGGACCCGAACCAGGGCTTCGGCCGCTACACCCTGCGCGCCCGCAACGTGGTCATGACCTCGCACAACGAGGCCAAGTCCGCACCCCACACCGAGGTGGTCCCCGCCCACCTGGTCCTCGGCCTGCTCGCCGAACCGGACGGCCTGGCCGCCAAGGCGATCGTCGCCCGGGGCGTCACTCTCGACGCGGTGCGGGAGGCGGCGCGGGCCGCGCTGCCGCCTGTCGCGGAGGAAGGCCCGGAGCTCGTGCCGTACTCCTCGGACGCGAAGAAGGTCCTGGAGCTCACCTTCCGTGAGGCCCTGCGCCTGGGCCACAACTACATCGGCACCGAGCACATCCTGCTGGCCCTGCTGGAGTTCGAGCACGGCGGCGGGGTCCTGTCCGGCCTCGGCGTCGGGAAGGAAGCGGTGGAGACGGAGCTGGCCAGGCTGCTGGAGGGGTATCTGCAGGCCCCGCCCGCCTCGATCTGAGGCCGTTGTCAGACCCCCCTGCCACACTCGCAACCATGACCGACCGCTGGGCACTCGCTCCGGCCGAGGACGGTGGCGTGGAGCTCGCCCCCCTCGGCCCGGACGGGCTGCTCGCAGGGCCGGTCAGGCGGGAGGGGGACCTGGCCGAGGCCGTACGGGGGCGGCCCGAGGTCGGCCGGTGGGTCTGGCGGTCCACACCCGAGGTCTACCCGCGCCTGCTCGCCGCGGGGGTGCGAGTGGAGCGGTGTTACGACATCGAGGACGCCGAGACCCTCCTCCTGGGCCACGAGGGGCGGTACGGCGAACCACGCTCGGCCGCCGCCGCCCTGGCCCGGCTGCGCGGCGGCCCCGTACCACCCGACCCGCCCCAGCGCTCGGCCGAACCAGGCCTGCAGTCCTCCCTCTTCGAACCCCGCACCATCCCCGTGCCGCTCCCCGACCTCGTCGAGGTGTACGCCGAGCAGCAGCGCCGGCACGACACCACCGCCCACCCCGACCGCATGCGACTGCTGACCGCGGCCGAGTCGGCGGGGATGCTGGTCGCGGCCGAGATGAACCGCGCCGGGCTGCCGTGGAGCGCCGAGGTGCACCGCCGGGTGCTGCACGAGATGCTCGGCGAGCGGTACGCGGGCGGCGGCGAGCCCCGCCGCCTGGCCGAGCTGGCCGACGAGGTGTCGGCGGCCTTCGGACGCAGAGTCCGCCCCGATCTCCCCGCCGACGTCGTGAAGGCCTTCGCGCAGGCCGGGATCAAGATCCGCTCCACCCGGCGCTGGGAGATCGAGTCCATCGACCATCCGGCCGTGAAACCGCTGATCGAGTACAAGAAGCTCTACCGGATCTGGGTGGCCCACGGCTGGTCCTGGCTGCAGGACTGGGTGCGCGAGGGGCGCTTCCGGCCCGAGTTCATGGCGGGCGGGACCGTCACCGGCCGCTGGGTCACCAACGGCGGGGGCGCCCTGCAGATCCCCAAGGTGATCCGGCGGGCCGTCGTCGCCGACCCCGGCTGGCGGCTGGTCGTCGCCGACGCCGACCAGATGGAGCCGCGCGTCCTGGCGGCCATCTCCCGTGATCCCGGACTGATGGAGGTGGCCGGGCGCGAGAGCGACCTCTACCAGTCCGTCTCCGACCGGGCCTTCTCCGGCGACCGCGACCAGGCCAAGATCGCCGTGCTCGGCGCGGTCTACGGCCAGACCTCCGGCGACGGCCTCAAGAACCTCGCCGCGCTCAGACGCCGCTTCCCCAGGGCGGTGGCGTACGTCGACGACGCGGCGCGCGCGGGCGAGGAGGGGCGGCTCGTACGGACCTGGCTCGGGCGTACCTGCCCACCGGCGGCCGGGACGGGCGACGACGCGGAGGAGGCGGGCATCCCGCAGGACGAACCGGCCGAACAGCCCGCCGAGCAGGGCTGGATGCCCGGCTACGCCTCCACCAACGCCCGGGCGCGCGGCCGCTTCGCCCGCAACTTCGTGGTCCAGGGCAGCGCGGCCGACTGGGCCCTGCTGCTGCTCGCCGCCCTCCGCCAGGCGTGCGCGGACATGGCCGCCGAGCTGGTCTTCTTCCAGCACGACGAGGTGATCGTGCACTGTCCCGAGGAGGAGGCGGAGACGGTCGTGACGGCGATCCGGGAAGCGGCGGAGCTGGCGGGGCGACTGACGTTCGGTCAGACTCCGGTACGGTTCCCGTTCACGACGGCCGTGGTGGAGTGCTATGCCGACGCGAAGTGAAGCACCGACGCCCGCCGGTCACCGTACGGCCGACTCGGCGAGCAGCTCGCGCAGCTCGGCCACCACCGCCTTCTCGTCCGTGCCGTCCAGGGCGTCGAGGGCCGTGCGCCACTGCGCGTACGCCTCCTCGATACGGCCCCGTTCGCGCAGCAGGAGTCCTTGCTGGTGGCGGGCGAGACCGCCGGTGTAGCGGTCGGCGCGGGCGTCGGCCCGGCGCAGCAGCTCGGCGCATTCGCGGGCGGAGTCGTCGGTACGGCCCAGCAGGCGCAGGGCGCGGACCAGGCCGAGGCGGGTCTGGGACTCGCCGTGCCAGTCGCCGCGGCGGCCGAGGACGCGCAGGCTCTCCTCGAAGTGCGGGAGGGCGGCGGCCGGTTCGCCGAGGGTGAGGTGGGCGTAGCCGATGTTGCAGTGCGCGGAGTGCTGCACGATCACCGCGCCGAGCTCGGTGCCGATGGCGAGCGACCGGCGGTGCTGCTCGATGGCGGCGCGCGGGTCGGTGTGCTCGTAGAGGTTGCCGAGGTGGCTGTGGGTCACGGCCTCGCCGTGCGGGTCGTTCAGCCGCCGTGAGTACTCCAGGCTCCGGCGCAGGGCGAGGCCCGACTCCTCGTAACGGCCGAGGCCTTCGAGCAGCAGGCCGCGGTTGTTGAGGCAGCGGCGCATCCAGGAGAGGCGGCCGAGCCGGGACCAGATGGCCAGGGCCTCGTCGTTGAGGGCGAGGGCCTCGCTCTGGCGGCCGGTCAGGAAGTGCAGACCGGCGAGGTCGCCCAGCGCGTACGCCTCGGCGGCCTCGTCACCGAGCCGCCGGGCCACACGGAGGGCGGCTCCGCCGAGCGCCTCCATCTCGGCGACGCGGCCACTGCGACGGACGTACGGGAAGAGGAGACGGATCAGTACGGAGACGCGGGCGGCGCGGCCCGCGTCGGGGTCGTCGGCGTACCGCGCCACCAGCGTCACGACGTTCTCCAGCTCCATGTCGCCCCAGGCGAAGGCCTGTTCGGCGCTCTCGAAGGAGGGGAGCGTGTCGACTTCCGCCCGGTGGTCCGGGGGCTGGGCGGCGGTGGGCCGGCGGCGGTCGTCCTGGTCGAGGCCGGGTTCGACGATGGCGGTGAGGACGCGGTCGGCTGCGGCGGCGTACCAGCGGAGGGCGGTGTCGGTGGGGGTGGGGAGGGTGGCCGGGGTGGCGTTTGGGTCGGTGGCTGTCGCCGACATATCGGCACCGGCGTCCGTGTCGGCCTCGGTTTCCGCGTCGGCGAGTTCGCGGGCGAAGTCGCGGACCAGGTCGTGGGGGGCGTAGCGGCCGTAGGCCGTTTCCTCCAGGAGGGCCACGTCCACGAGGCGGTCGAGGGCGGCTTCGGCGCGGTGCGGGTCGGTGCCGGTGAGGCGGGCGAGGAGGGGGGCGCCGTATGCGGGGAGGTCGAGGGCGCCGACGCCGCGCAGGAGGAGGGCGGCGTCGCGGTCGGCCGGGCGGTCCGAGGCGGCGAGGGCGTCGTGGGCGACGGCGAGGGAGCGGCGGACGCTGAGGTCGTCGTACTCCAGATGGTGCAGCCGGCCTTCGGTGGCGGTCAGTTGGCGGGCCAGGACGTCCGGGCTGAGGGCGTTCCGGGCGGCCAGGCGGGCGGCGACGATGCGGAGGGCGAGGGGCAGGCGGCCGGTGAGTTCGACGAGGGGGTGGGCCGCGTCGAGGCCGTCGCCGTGCCGGCCGGAGAGGGAGCGGAGCAGGGTGGCGCTCTCCTCGGCGGACAGGGGCGTGAGCGGGAAGCGGCGGGCGCCGTCCAGGGCGGTGAGCGGGGAACGGCTGGTGACGATGACGGCGCAGCCGGGGCCGGCCGGGAGGAGCGGGCGCACCTGGGCGGCTGTGGCCGCGTCGTCCAGGAGCAGCAGGGTACGGGTGGGGGCGAGGAGGGAGCGGAGCAACGCGCTTGCGGCGTCCGGGTGTTCGGGGATGTCGCGGGGGTCGGTGCCGAGGTCGCGGAGGAGGGCGGTGAGGGCCTGGGTGGTGGTGAGGGGGGTCATGCCGGGGGTGGCGCCGTGCAGGTTCACGTAGAGCTGGCCGTCGGTGAAACGTTCCCGCAGTTGGTGGGCAGCGTGCAGGGCGAGGGCGGTCTTGCCTACGCCGGCCATGCCGCTGATGAGGGTGACGGCGTGGGTGCGGCGGGTGAGGAGGGTGCGCTGGAGGGCGTGGAGTTCGGGGGTGCGGGCGGTGAAGTGGATGGGGGGAGGGGGGAGTTGGGCGGGTGCGGGTGGGTTGGGGGCCGGATTTGGTTTCCCACCCGCATCACCCGTGCGGCTTTCGTCGTCGGGTGCGGGTGGCCCCTGTGGGGCGGAGGCGCCGTCGGCGGGTGCGGGGCGGTCATGTGGAGCGGAGGCGCCGTCGGCGCGTGCGGGGCGGTCATGTGGAGCGGAGGCGCCGTCGGCGGGTGCGGGGCGTGTCTCCGTGTCGGGTACCCGGCGGAGTATCTCCACGTGGGCATCCCGTACCGCCTGGCCCGGTTCGATGCCCAGTTCGTCCAGGAGGCGGGTGCGTAGGTCGCGGTGGACGGCCAGGGCCTCCGGCTGGCGGTCGGTGCGGTGCAGGGCCAGCATCAGCTGGCGGTGGAAGGACTCGCGCAGGGGGTGTGCGGCGGTGAGGGCCGAGAGTTCCGGTACGAGGGTGTCCAGGCGGGTGCCGCCGAGGGCGAGTTCGGCGTCGTAACGCCACTCCAGCAGGAGCAGTCGCGCCTCCTCGAAGCGCTGGACGTAGGCGTAGCCGGCGGCGTCGGTCGGCAGGCCGCTCAGCGGGGTGCCGCGCCACAGCGCGAGCGCGGCGGCGCATTCGCGTACGACCCGCTCCCAGTTGCGGGCGCCGTGCGCGCCGCGGGCCGCCGCGATGTGGCGTTCGAAGACGTGGACGTCCAACTCGCCCGGTTCCACGCGCAGTACGTAGCCGGGCGGCACCGCGCGCAGTCGTTCGGGGTCGTCGAGGAGCCTGCGCAGCCGGGCCACGTGGTTGTGCAGCGAGGCCTGCGCGGAGGCGGGCGGCGCGCCGCCCCACAGCACGTCCTTGAGGGCCTCGACGGAGACTACCCGCCCGGCTTCGAGGAGCAGCGCGGCGAGGAGGGCGCGGACTTTCGGGCTGCCGATGCTGCGGACGCCGGCTTCCTCGCCGGTACGGCCGGCCGACTCGTCGGCGCTGAACTCACCGGCGTGGCCTTGGACGTCGTAACTCTGGACGTCGCGCACCTGGACGTCGTATCCCTGGACGTCGTAAAGAACGGGCGGTCCCAGTAGTCCGAACCGCAGCGCGTGCCGCCTCACGCCGTCGACTGCCTTTCCGCGCGCCGCACCGACCACGGACCGCGCTCCATGACCGAACCCACCGTTTCCTGGCGGAATTCCGCCCTCCGTACGGCGGTTTCCCGCCAGCCCTGTTCTGCCCGGCCAGCGCCGGAATCCGTTACGGTTCGAGCCGCCGAGCAGGTGCCGTGGGGCCGCTTCCGGCCAGTCGGGCGGTCGCCCTCCGGTGGACCGTTGGCCACATGTTAGCGATCCGTTGGCGCGACCTGATGTGATCACATCACGGACCGGCCCGGGGGTGCGCGCGTACGACGCGTTGCTCGGGGGAGTGACGCCGCCGAGGCCGGATCCGGGGACGCGAGAGGGTCCCGGTCGGCGGAGGTGAACGGCCGGGACCCTCGTCCCTCAAGCGATCCCTGACAACTCGTCCGCGTCAGATGACGGGTCGTCCGCGTCAGATGACGGGTCGCCCGTGTCAGATGACGGGCGGGCGTCCCAGCCGCGTGAGCCGCCACACCGTCCGCCAGCGCATGGGTCGCCGTTCGCCGGCGGGTTCCCGCAGGCCCTCCACGAAGCCGCCGAACCAGGCCCGCAGCCCCTCCCGCGAACGGGTCCGCAGCAGCGTGAGCAGCGTCCAGATGCCCAGGTGGACGGGGATGAGCGGCAGCGGCAGGCGGCGGCGCACGAGCCACACCCTGTTCCGGGCGTTCACGCGGTAGTAGATGGCGTGGCGGGCGGGGGATGTCTTCGGGTGCTGGAGGAGGAGCTCGGGGGCGTAGAGGATCTTCCAGCCGGCGTCGGCGGCCCGCCAGGCAAGGTCGATCTCCTCGTGGGCGAAGAAGAACGCGGCCGGCCAGTCGCCGATCTCGTCGAGCATGGTCATTCGGAAGGCGTGGCCGCCGCCGAGGAACCCGGTGACGTAGCCGCCGCGCAGGGGATCGGAGGCGCCGATGCGCGGCACGTGCCGCTGCTGGGTCTCGCCGTGCTCGTCGGCGATACGGAAGCCGACGACGCCGAGGCGGGGGTCGGCCGCGAACAACTCCCCCACGCGGTGCAGTACATCGGCGTCCACGAGGAGGCCGTCGTCGTCCAGTTCGACGACGATGTCGATGTCGCCGAAGTCGCGCAGCCGGGCGAGGGCCTGGTTGCGGCCGCCGGGGCAGCCGAGGTTCTCGTCGACTTCGAGGAGGGTGACCTCGCCGGGGAGGGCGAGGCGGGCGGCGAAGTCGGGGAGCGGGCAGCCGTTGCCGACGACGACGATCCTGGCGGGGGCGAGGTCCTGCTTGGCGACGGACTCCAGCAGGGCGTCGACCTCGGCGGGCCGGTTCCCCATGGTGACCACGGCGACGGCGATCCTCGGCGCGTTCCACTCCTCCATGAGCTCACCCCGTCCGGCCGCCGAAAACTCCGGGCGCGATGCTAGCCGTTCACGGTAAGGACTTCTTAAGTACGCCGTGTCGTATGCCAAGTCTTGGGCTGACCGGCTTGGGCTGATCGTCTTGGTCCGGCCGTCTTGAGCTGACCGTCTTGGGCCGACCGGCTTGAGCTGACCGTCTTGGGCCGCCCGGCTTGAGCTGACCGGTTCGGTCACGCGCCGCCGCGCCGGTTCTCCTTGCGCCGTACGAACTTCAGCCCCGACCAGTCCTCCCCCAGCGCGGCGACCTTCACGTCGACGACGCCGAGGGGGAGGAAGAGGTCACGCAGGTCGTTCTCGGCGATGTCGCTGACGTGCCCGGCGGCCTTTCGCGGCCAGGCGATCCAGAGAATGGCGTCGTCGGCGAGGTCGGCGACGAGGGCGGGGGCTTCGGCGGCCAGGTCGGCGTGCGCGCGGTAGAAGGCGACGGTGACGTCCGCGTCGCGGGGGCCGCCGGGGGTGAGGGCGACGCCGTCGGGGAGGCCGGGGATGTCGAAGACGTCCGGGGCGTGCCGGAGCGCGACCCGGTGGCCGGGCTTGATGCCGATCTTCTTGGCGAGGGGGGTACCGGAGTATCCGGAACCGGCCGAACTGGAGCCGCCCATGAATGTGCCTCCCGGAATGGGTTTGGTGATCACCATTCCACGGCCTTGAGGTCGGCGCGGAAACCCCCTTACAGCTTGCGATTGACCGGCTAGCCTCTTGGGGTAGTCAATAGCGTTGGTGATGAGAACGGCCAAGAGCCCCGCCCTCCCGTCGGTTGCCGCCGACGGACCGCGAGAACGAGGCTCTTGCTTCGGTGGTGTGGGCCCTGGCTGATCGCTCAGTCGGGGCCCACGCACTTCAGGACCGCGGGATCCACTGATAGATCAGCGCGATCGTGACGATCACGTCGCAGGTCGCAGAGACCCGCTCTGAGGAAATCAGTGGTCGTACGTGATCCTGCCACCGGTCCGTCAGCCAATTGATCAGCATCAAGACCGGCTCCCTTCCGGCCCGTGGGCCATACGTGCGGGGGTGCGCCCCGCGCGCAGAGGCAACGAATCGCGCCCCCAGCTGAAAGACGCGATTCCCTTACCCCGAAGGGGTGTTGCGAGTGTAGGGCACGTATTCCGCTCCCACTACCCCCGACAGTACAACTCCGCGCCACCTTGCGGCAGTTGCTTGGGAAGTGTTTATGAGTTGCTGCCAAGCGGAGATAACAATAGTGAAGTTGGTTGCCAACTTGAGTGACATGGCGGGTCATTGAAACGGTGGATGGATCAGCTATGCGCAGGTCACAGCACTATCGCCCGACCGGATGGCAGACCGCGCATCCGCCCAGCACCACCAGTTGGCTCCGCCGGTTGTCGCGAAATTACGCCGCCTCGTCAGAGTGAGTCACCCGGGAATTGTTTATGACCTGCTTCCAAGTGGGGACAACATAATTGGAGTTGGTAACCAACTCACAAGAGTTGTCGGAAGTGTTTTCTCCGAGGGGACAGCACCAATCACGCCACGCCGAATCAGCCGCCCCACCCGACACTCACGACACCGAGCCCGCAGCCAAGTGGCGAGTCGCTCCAGGAATGTCGGGGGCCTACGCGTCGGCATCAGGCGCGAGTTGACCCCGGCACGGGCGTGAGAAGTTGGCTTGATTTCTCCGGGATCGGACAAGGGGCCGACGGCCGACCCAGGCGAGGTCCACGGGGCTCACCGGATCCGGCAGCACTCCTGCGCCACCGCGACGAAGGCCAGTTTCGCGCGCTTGAGTTCGTCCGGCTTCTCGTGGCGTCGCAGGCAGTCGACCACACGCTGTGCCGCGGCGGCAGCGTCCGGCGGACCTTCCAGGAGCACGGCGCCCAAGGCACGTTGCAGCAGGACGTCGTCGTCGGCCTGACCCCGGCCGTTCCGCTCGGTGAGGATCCTGGCCTCCGCGGCTCCCAGGAACTCCGCGGCTCTGTCCACCCATCTGGGCGCCCGATGTCAGTGCCCTGACGTACGCTGGCTTTCCGCACGGCCCGGACCACCGGTAGCACCGGAGGCACCAGCCGAAGCTCACCTACTTCCCCGTCCGGGAGCGCGGCAGTACCGCGCTCACCAGCGGAAATCTCCTTCTCGGTTGCGCATCCGCAAGGTTGCGCACCCAACGCGTCCCGGAGTCTCCCGCATGGCCACCGAGCCCGAACTCACTCCAGTCGTCGACTTCCTGTGCGAGCACAGCCCCAGCAAGAGCCGCGTCATGGCCTTGATCGGTCCCTACCACGGCGCTCGTTCCCTCACCGCAGTATTGACCTGCAAGGACAAGCACCACGCCTACCAATCGGTCCAGCTGCTGCGCCGCGCACTGGCCTCCCGCGACACTGCCGTCGTCATGGAAGACCTGAACGCTCTGGCCACCGCGCTGCCCGACGCCCCCGCCAGCTCCTTGCGGGCGGCGACGGCCCACGCAGCCTCAGGAACATGGCCCGCCCCCGCAGGCACGACGTTCTGCCCACCTGACGAAGACCTCGGAGAGGACGAGGACACGCAAGTCGACGAGGCCCCCACCGCACCAGGGTCAGAAACACCTGACGGCGCGCGTCTGAAGGATCTGCCGGGCAAGGTCGTACGCATTGCTCATCTGCGCGAGTTCCACATCACCGACGAGGACGCGCTCATACGTGCGGCGATCGACGAAGGCTGGGAGCCGCTGCCCGCGTCCGAGTTGGACGCGGACGATCCTCGCGATCTGGTCGGCGCCGTGATGACCCTGACCGAGAGCGGCAGTTGGATCACCGGTGCCGACACCCTGGAAGACCAGAGCGAGGCAGAACTGCTGCGCGCCGGGCACGGTGACGAGCTCACGGACTGGAGCCCCGTCCCGGTAACAGTCCACTTCCACCACGGGTGGCGGCTGCGCCGTGCGGCCCCCGACGCGCCGGCCGACGAGGAGCAGCCCGACCTGGTCGCGCTCTTCCCGGTCAAGGAGTGTTCCTGCGGCGACGAGGACTGCGAGAACTGCGGCTGGCAACTCACCCCGCGCACCGCCGACCTACTCCTGACCGCGTTGAGCGTTCTGGCCGACCAGGCCTACGACGACGCCGACGAACTACGGGACCAGCCCGTGACCAAGCAACAGCCCGGCGACTGGGAGCTGTTCACTCGCCTGCCCTCCCTCACCTGGTCCGCCGACCGGAACTGGCGCCGCCGAATGGCACGAGCCTTCGACGACCTGACCGACGACCTGGAACACGGCCGATGGCCCCAACCCTCGTGCACTGCCGAGGAGATGGCCCTGCACCTGGCGATCGAGGACGCGCCCGGCTACCTGGACGACATCGACACGCGCGACACCGCACACGGCACCCTGCCCGAACACCGGGACGACTACGACTGGGACGCCTGCTCCGACCTGTTCTTCCAGGACCACGACGTCCTCATGCTCTTCGACGCACGCCTCGACGGCATCGAGGACCCGGACGGCGACGTGAACCAGCGCCTCGGCATGGGAGACCTGCGCACCGCAGCCTGGTTCGAGCCATTCGGATACCCGGACGCCCGGGACCCGGGGCGCGGCTTCCGACGCTGACCGCAGCTCTCGTGGCCGCTGCGTCGCCGCTCTTCGGCGGAGCAGCGGCCACCGCACTTCTGCGGCGCGATCGGCCCCTCGGCGGTATGAGAGGAGCATCCTCAACCAGGCGCTCAGAAGACCACGGGCCCGGTGGGCCGCCGGCTCACGGCGTCGGGGCCACCCCGCCCGTCCTGGCCGGGGGCCTGGGCTGCCCTACCCGTTGCCGCCGAACGGAAGCCTTGGACGACAGCCTTCTTCGGCCAGCCAGGCGCGGGCCCGTCCGAGGCGTAGTTCATCGCTGAGCCGGTGAAACCGGCGCCAGGCGCACTCGTCAAGGGCGAGGACATCCTTGAAACGCCGAAAGGCACCTCGGCCGCGGATGGCGGTCCGCAGCCGATCGGCGAGGGCGGCGTCGCCGAGCTATTCGAGCCCGATCTCCTCATACGGGTCCGCTGGCCGGTGCGGCCGACCGCTCCCCCGCGCTGCGGATCGAGAGTCACTCTCCGTGGTAGAGGCGGGGCAGGTCGATCAGTTGAATCGTAGGGTCGTTCTTTGCGAGGTGATTCAGCTCATCGGTGAAGCCGGTGCCGCTGAAGCAGTAGAGCCTCGTTGCCTCGGTAGCTGTGCCGCTCCTGGTCAGGAGGGAACGGATGTGCCGGAGGCGTTCCAGGTGGCCGGTTCCCATCACGTCACTCCACTTCGCTTCGCCGATGGCGAGCAGCACCTGGCGGCCTTCGTGGGACTCACCGTGGACGGCGACGTCGACTTCATGGCTGGTCCTGGCCGCGGGGTCGTTGACGGTACCGCTGGCGACCTGTGTGACATGCCCTCCGTGAGTGTCGGGCGCAGCGTGCCAGCGGGCCCATTCCCTGCAGACCTGCTCGAAGCGCGGGCCGACCACTTTGCTGCGGAAGGTGGACTGGGCGCGCTGCCATACTTCAGTCGCCCGCCCGGGGCGTTCCAGATCGCCCCAGGACGGGCGCATGACCGCGTGGTAGAAGGTGACGAGCGGCTCGGCGATGCGGTAGGCGGAGCGGTTGCGGCGAAAGGCATCCGCCTCGTGGGTGATCATGCCGACGTCCTGGAGGACGCTCAATGGGTGGGCGAGGTCGGTGGACTTGCGCCCCAGATAGTCGGCGATGCCACCACGAGCCGCATTGCCGGAGGCGATGGCTGCCAGTACCGAGTGGTACAGCGCGGTGTCGTGGAGTTCGGGCTCTTCGGCGAGAAGGTAGCGGGCCTCTCGGAAGAGCGGACGCGCCGGGTTGAGGACGGCGCGGATGACCCAGTCGTCGAAGTCGTCCGGCCCGGCCGGGGTGTCCCCCTGGGTGAACTCACGGCGGTAGGCGGGCGTACCCCCGACGATGGCGTTGGTCAGGAGCGCGGTACGCGGGTCGTCGATCTGCCAGAACTCGGCCGCGAGCCGGAAGTCCAGGGTTGGGACCACGAGTTCGAGGCCGGCTCGGCCACGCAGCGGAGCATTGCCGGACAGCAACCGGCCCATGAACGACAGCGCGGAGCCGCACAGCAGCAGACGCACGGGAGTGTTGGTGTGCTGGGCAGCAGGGTCCAGAGCGCGCTGGATGATCGAAGGCAAGGAGGGAGATGCCTTGGCGAGGAAGGGGAACTCGTCGATGACCGCCACGGTGGGGCCGCCAGCGTCGGCGATGCGCATGAGTTCCGCGACCGCCTCGTCCCAGTGCGCGAAACGGAACGGAGTGGGCTGCCCGCGATAACGGGCCAGTGCCTCACCGAACTGACGCAGGGCGTCGGCCTCGGTGGTCTCGGTGGCGGTGAACATGAAGCCGCCACTGGCACGAGCGACGGCGTCGAGCAGAAAGGTCTTGCCCTGTCGGCGACGACCGGAGACCACGCCCAGCGTGGCGCGCGGGCCCGGCAGGGTGGCGAACCGGGTCAGCTCGGACCATTCGAAGACACGGTCGAACATCTCGGCGGGCTTGTCCACAGCACCCAGCTCCCACAGATAGATACAGTTATTATAGCTGCACTTATCCATAATAGGGGGCCGACGGAACCAACCGCGCCCACGCCTGTGCAGGTCAACTGCCAGGTTCCACCCCGGACGACACGGCATGAATGACAGAAAACCCCAGGTCAGTTACCTGACCTGGGGTTCAAAAAGAGCCGCCTTCGGGATTCGAACCCGAGACCTACGCATTACGAGTGCGTTGCTCTGGCCATCTGAGCTAAGGCGGCGCGCTGTCCGCACTATGGTGCGATCAGCAACGTCGGTAAGTCTACACAGTTTCCGAGGGTGCTCCGAACACACCCCGGAGGCGGCCGCTCCGGGGCGCGGCAGGCCCCTATGAGCAGCGCTTTCCCTTCGCCGGCGGGGTCCCGCGGAGCAGATACGTGTCGATCGTCGCGTCGATGCAGTCGCTGCCCCGCCCGTACGCCGTGTGGCCGTCGCCCTCGTACGTCAGCAGCCTCGCCGAGGAGAGCTGGCGGGAGAGGGACTGGGCCCAGCGGTACGGCGTCGCCGGGTCGCGGGTCGTGCCGACCACCACGATCGGGGCCGCGCCCTTCGCCGCGATCCGGTGCGGCTCGCCCGTCGGCCTCACCGGCCAGTACGCGCAGTTCAGCGACGCCCACGCCAGGCCGTCGCCGAAGACCGGGGACGCCTTCTCGAAGGAGGGGAGCGCCTTCTCCACCTGGTCGACGGAGGAGAAAGCCGCCGGGAGGTCCAGGCAGTTCACCGCCGCGTTGGCGAACATCAGGTTCGAGTAGCGGCCGTCGGCGTCCCGCTCGTAGTAGCTGTCGGACAGGACCAGCAGGCCCGCGCCGTCGTTCTCCTTCATCGCCGACGTCAGCGCCTCGCGCAGCTGTGCCCACGAGCCCTCGTCGTACATCGCCGCGATCACGCCGGTGGTGGCGAGGGCCTCGCCGAGCTTGCGGCCGTCGGCGTCGCCCGTGGGGATGGGGTGCGCGTCCAGCTTCTTGAAGAAGGCGCTGAGGTTCCTGCCGACCTGGGCCGGCTTCGTGCCCTTGCGGCCGAGCGGGCAGTCCGGCTGCCGTACGCAGTCCTTCGCGAAGGACTGGAAGGCGGTTTCGAAGCCGGCCGTCTGGTCCAGGTTCAGGCGGCGCGCGGGCAGCGACGGGTCCATCGCGCCGTCCAGCACGAGCCGGCCCACCCGCTCCGGGAACAGTCCGGCGTACGTCGCCCCCAGGAACGTCCCGTACGACGCCCCCACGTACGTCAGCTTCCTGTCCCCCAGCGCCGCCCGCAGGATGTCCATGTCCCGGGCCGCCTCGACGGTGGACACATGCCGCAGCAGACCCGCCGAGCGCGCCCCGCAGCCCTCCGCGAACTCCTTGTAGGCGTCGACGAGTTCGTCGGTCTCCTTCTTGTCGTCGGGTGTCGTGTCCGTCTGCGTGAACGCGTCCATCTGCCGCCCGCTGAGGCACTCGACCGGCTCGCTCCGGGCGACCCCGCGCGGGTCGACCGCCACCATGTCGTACCGTGCGCGGACCTCCGCCGGGTAGCCGATACCCGCGTACTGCTGCAGATAGCCGATCGCCGAGCCGCCCGGCCCGCCCGGGTTCACCAGCAGCGACCCGAGCGGCTTGCCCTTGCCGGTGGCCTTCTTGCGCGCGACGGCCAGCCGTACGTCCCCGGCGCCCGGCTTGGCGTAGTCGAGCGGCGCCTTCATCGTGGCGCACTCGAAGCCGGGGACACCGCAGGTGCGCCAGCTCAGCTTCTGCCCGTAGTACGGCGCCAGCACGGACGGCGTCGACTGCGGCAGCGCGGCCAGCGCCGCCTCGGCCGCGCTACTGGCGTCGCTCGCCGAACCCGAGGAGGAGCAGGCCGAGACGAGCAGGGCTGCGGTGGCGAGGAGAGTGGCGGCGGTCCGGGACCGGCCGGGAGGGAAGCTGCGCCTGGTGTGCATCAGGCGAGCGTAACTCTGCGCAGTGGATCGAATGCCGTACGTGCATGTCGTTGCCCGTACGAGTTACATGGTCAACCTCCGTTGATCGTCGAGGGAGTCGGCGGTGGATCGTCGAGGCAGTTGGCGGTGGATCGTCTAGGGAATCGCCGGTGCGGGGAGTCAGCCCGCTCTGAAGACTCGGGAGAATCAACCCGCTCTGAGCGCCATCGTCATCGCCTCCACCGCGAGCAGCGGGGCCACGTTGCGGTCGAGGGCCTCGCGGCAGGCGCCGATGGCCTCGATGCGGCGGAGGGTGGACTCGGGGGAGCTGCCGCGCGCGAGGCGTTCCAGGGTGTCCTCGGCGTCCGCGTTGGCGAGGGCGATGCGGGAGCCGAGTTGGAGGGCGAGTACGTCTCGGTAGAAGCCGGTGAGGTCGGTCAGGGCGAGGTCGAGGCTGTCGCGCTGGGTGCGCGTGCGGCGGCGCTTCTGCTTGTCCTCCAGGTCCTTCATCACGCCCGCCGTGCCGCGCGGCATCCGGCCGCCCTGGGCCGCGCCGAGCGCCGCCTTCAGCTCCTCGGTCTCCTTGCCGTCCATCTCCTCGGCGAGCTGCTTGGCGTCCTCGGCGGCGGCGTCGACGAGCTCCTGGGCGGCCTTCAGCGCGCCGCCGATCTCCTCGACCCGCAGCGGCAGCTTCAGCACGGCAGCACGGCGCTCGCGAGCGGCCGGGTCGGTGGCGAGTCGGCGCGCGCGGTCGACGTGCCCCTGCGTGGCGCGGGCCGCCGCGGCGGCCACGGGCGGCTCGATGCCTTCACGCCGTACGAGCATGTCGGCGACGGCGTCCACCGAGGGCGTCAGCAGGTTGAGGTGCCGGCAGCGGGAGCGGATCGTGGGCAGGACGTCCTCGATGGACGGCGCGCACAGCAGCCAGACCGTACGGGGCGCGGGCTCCTCCACCGCCTTCAGGACGGCGTTGGCCGACTTCTCGTTCAGTCGCTCGGCGTCCTCGACGAGGATGATCTGCCAACGGCCGTTCGCCGGTGACGTGAAGGACTTCCGTACAGTGTCCCGCATGTCGTCGGCGAGGATCTGCGTGCCGACGGCGGCGACGGTGGTGACGTCGGCGTGCGTGCCGACGAGGGCCGTGTGACATCCGTCGCAGAAGCCGCAGCCAGGGGATCCGCCGAGCGCGCGGTCCGGCGACACGCACTGCAGGGCGGCGGCGAAGGCCCGCGCCGCCTGGGTCCGCCCGGAACCGGGGGGCCCGGTGAACAGCCAGGCGTGCGTCATCTTCGAGGCCTCGGGCGGAGGCGCGTCGGCGGCGGCCGCGGTAACGAGCGCGTCGGCGTCCCGAGCAGCCGCATCAAGCTGCCCGGCCACCTTCTCCTGCCCGACGAGATCGTCCCAGACGGTCATACGCCACCCCGCCCTTTCGTCATGGTTCGCGTTGCGGGATCCATTGTGGGGGCTGGCACTGACAACGGGTCGCGGGCGATCGCAAACGGCTCAGCCTGCGGGCAGCCGTGCCGCCCAAGCCCCACCCAGCCTGCCCCCAGCCGCTACACCAAACCCCACCCAGCCTGCGGGCAGTCGTGCCGCTGGGGCGGCACGGGTGGGCGCAGGCGGCACCCCGCCAGCGCGGGCAAGCGACACGCACGTACCCCAGCCGCCCGCCGACCAGCACCCGCACCCGCACCCGCACCCGCACCCGCACCCGCAATCGACCTCAGCGCCCCCGACCCCTACGCCGCCCCCGCCCCGCATCGTCGTCGTACTCATCCCGCGGCCCGAGCAACTCGTCGGCCAGCGACGGCAGATCGTCCAGCGGCGTCTCCTCGGCCCAGTCCGACCGAGCCCTCCGCCGAGGCGCACCCTCCGCGTCGACCTGAGGCATCTCCCGCGTACGGTCCTCGCCGCGATCCGCCGCCGCACCGCCGCCCTGCTCGTCCCGGAAGTAGCCCGGCGGCACCCGATCGGCAGGCCCCTCCCCCCGCACGGGAGGCAGCACCGACGTCTCGTCCTCGGCCCCGGAGGGAACCGGCGGCAACACCGCGGTCTCGTCAGCCGCCCCCGGCACCACGGGCGGCAGCACCGAAGTCTCGTCCTCCGCCCCGGAAGGCACCGGCGGCAACACCGCCGTCTCGTCCGCCGCGCCCGCAGGAGCCGGCGGCTGCGGCAGCTTCGCCGTCACCTCCGACTCGGACTCACCACCGGCCCGCGTACCACCCGCACCACGAGCGTCGTCCGCGCCCCGCGCGTCATCCGCACCGCGCGCCTCACCATCCCGCACCGGCCGCAGCACAGCCGTCTCCTCGACGGGCCCGCCCGACGCGTTCGTCGGCGTCACCACCGGCGTGGGCACGGTCGACGCCTCCGGAGGAACCGCCGGAGCCGTCGGCTGCTGCGCACCCGCCTCCGCCGCGGCCGCCGCCTGCTCGGCGAGCCGTCGGGCCTCCTCCGCCCGCAGCAACGCCTCCTCGGCCTTGCGCTGCTTCTCCAGCCGCCGGGCCTCGGCCTCGGCGTGCAGCCGGGCCTCCTCCTCGGCCTGCTTGCGCCGCCGCTCCTCCTCGGCCTTGCGGCGGGCCTCCTCCTCGGCGCGTGCCTTCTCCTCGGCTAGCAGCCGCTGCCGCTCCTCCTCTGCCCGCCGGTGCGCCTCCTCGGCCCGCTGCCGGGCCTCCTCCGCCTGCCGCTCGGCCTCGCGCCGCTGCGCCTCCTCCAACTCGCGCCGCTTGCGCTCCTCCTCCTCGGCGCGCAGCTTGGCGAGCTGCTCCTGGCGCTCGCGCTCCAGCCGCTCCTCCTCGGCCTTGCGCGCGGCCTCCTCCTCCGCCTTGCGGCGGGCCTCCTCCTCGGCCTTCTTCCGCGCCTCCTCCTGGGCCTTGATCTCGGCCTCGGAGAGCGGCAGCAACTGGTCGAGACGGTGGCGTACGACGGTGGTGACGGCCTCGGGCTCCTGGCCCGCGTCCACCACCAGGTACCGCCCGGGGTCCGCCGCGGCCAGCGTCAGGAAACCGGAGCGCACGCGCGCGTGGAACTCGGCGGGCTCGGACTCCAGCCGGTCCGGCGCCTCGGTGAAGCGCTCGCGGGCGATCGCCGGGGAGACGTCCAGGAGGACGGTCAGGTGAGGAACCAGGCCGTTCGTGGCCCACCTGTTGATGCGGGCGATCTCCGTCGGGGACAGGTCGCGGCCCGCTCCCTGGTACGCCACGGAGGAGTCGATGTAGCGGTCGGAGATGACCACCGCGCCGCGCTCCAGCGCGGGCCGGACCACGGTGTCCACGTGCTCCGCGCGGTCCGCCGCGTACAGCAGCGCCTCCGCCCGGTGGGACAGCCCGGCGCTCGACACGTCCAGCAGGATCGATCGCAGCCGCTTGCCGACCGGCGTCGCACCAGGCTCCCGGGTTACGACGACCTCGTGGCCCTTGGCCCTTATCCACTCGGCGAGCGCCTCGGCCTGGGTGGACTTGCCGGCGCCGTCACCGCCCTCCAGGGCGATGAAGAAACCGTTCGCGGCGGGTGCCGTCACCGGGTCGTCGCCGCCGAGCAGCGCGTCCCGCAGGTCGTGCCGCAGCGGCACTCCGGAGCGGTCGTCGACCTTGGCCAGCACCAGGGCGGCCACGGGCAGCAGCAGCGCGCCGACCAGCATGAGGGTGAAGGCGGCGCCGCCGTGCGCGAAGACGAACCTGCCGTTCTCCAGGCGGTGCGGGCCGATCCCCGCGGCCACCACCGGCGCGATCACCGCGCCGAGTGCCACGGAGACCCGTACCACCGCGTGGAGGTGTTCCGTGGTGCGCGTGCGCCGGTACTCCTCGGCCTCCTGGTCGAGCAGGGTGTGCCCGGTGTTGGCGGCCACGCCCGCGCCGACACCGGCCAGCGCGACGATCAGCAGCACGGTGGTGACGTCCGGGACGAGGCCGGCGGCCAGCAACGCGAGTCCGGTGAAGGCGATCGCCAGCGCGAGCAGGCGGCGCCGCGACAGCGACACCAGCACCTTGGGCGCCGTACGGATGCCGACGACGACCGCGCCGGTCAGCGCGAGCACCAGCAGCCCGTACAGGACCGGGCCGCCGCCCAGGTCCGTGGCGTGCAGCACGGCCACGGCGACCGCGGCCGAGACCGCTCCCGCGACGGCCGCGCAGGCGAGGACGAGCAGCGGGATCGCGCCGGTACGGCCCTTGTCCACGCCCGTGCCCGTCTTGGGGCGGCGCAGCCCTTCGAGCGGCGAACGCGCGCGTGGCGTGCGCGTGGCGGGCAGTTCCAGGAAGGTGACGACGGAGAGCGAGGCGGCGAACAGGCCGGCCGCCACGTACGACGCGAGGGCCGCCTGGTGCTGCTCGAACCAGTCGATCCCGGCGCCCAGAAGGTTGTTGAGCAGCCCGGCGACGACGAGCGCGGCGGCCGCGAGGGGGATCGCCACGAAGGACGTACGCAGCGACAGGCGGCGCAACGCGTCCATGTGGTCAGGCAACGGCCGTACCGTCGCGCCCTCCAGGGGCGGGGCCGGCAGCAGCGCGGGCGCGGCGCTCTCGCGGGCCACCGTCCAGAAGCGCTCGGCGACTCCGGTGACGAAGGCGGTGACCAGGAGGACCGCCAGCGCGTCGTCCGGCGTCCAGTCGATCCACAGGGGCGCGACGATGAGCGCGAGCACCCTGATGCCGTCGGCGCCGGCCATGGTCCAGCGGCGGTCGAGGGGGCCGTCCTGCGAAGTGAGCGAAGTCAGCGGGCCCAGTAGTACGGCTCCGAAGAGCAGCGTCGCCAGGATGCGCACTCCGAAAACCGTCGCCACTGCGAACGCCACGCCGCGGTAGTCGCCGCCGAAGGAGCCCTCGCTGATCGCCGCCTGGAGTGCGAGGAGCACCAGGACGAAGAGGGTGAGGGCATCGCCGACCGAACCCACGAGGTGGGCGCTCCACAGCCGCCTCAGCTGCGGCTGCCGCAACAGGGCGCGGACGGCGCGCTCGCGGGAGTCCGCGACAAGGGCGTCGTCGGGGGCCGGGTGGTGGGCCGTTGGCTGCTCGGCTCGCGTCATGCTTTCAGCCTATCGGGACGGACTGACAGCCCGCGGCACGCGCCCGAACGTGCGCACGCCCCGACACCAAAGCGATATCGGGGCGTTCGTTTCGCGAAGTCTCCGTGGCGTTTCGCGAAGTCTCCGTGGAGGAAGCGCCTCAGTCGTCCGACGCCGCCGCCTTCGAAGCCGTCGCCTTCTTCGCGGCGGTGGTC
Source organism: Streptomyces sp. NPDC047081 (assembly GCF_040643775.1). Classification (NCBI taxonomy): domain Bacteria; kingdom Bacillati; phylum Actinomycetota; class Actinomycetes; order Kitasatosporales; family Streptomycetaceae; genus Streptomyces; species Streptomyces sp. NPDC047081. Next base: position 116,980 of record NZ_JBEYUY010000003.1, read on the forward strand.
TTCTTGGCGGTCGTCTTCTTCGCGGCCGTCGTCGTCTTCTTCGCCGCGGTCTTCTTGGCGGCCGTCTTCTTGGCTGGGGCGGCCTTCTTGGCGGGCGCCTTCTTCGCCGTCTTCTTGGCGGGCCCCTTCGCCCGCTTCTCGGCGAGGAGTTCGAAGCCGCGCTCCGGGGTGATCGTCTCGACGCTGTCGCCGGAGCGCAGGGTCGCGTTGGTCTCCCCGTCCGTCACGTACGGCCCGAAGCGGCCGTCCTTGACCACCACCGGCTTCTCGCTGACCGGGTCGGTGCCCAGCTCCTTCAGCGGCGGCTTGGCTGCCGCACGACCGCGCTGCTTGGGCTGCGAGTAGATCTGCAGCGCCTCTTCGAGCGTGATCGTGAAGAGCTGGTCCTCGGAGGTGAGCGAACGCGAGTCCGTGCCCTTCTTCAGGTACGGCCCGTAGCGCCCGTTCTGCGCGGTGATCTCCTGGCCCTCGGCGTCGGTGCCGACGACGCGCGGCAGGGACATCAGCTTGAGGGCGTCCTCGAGCGTCACGGTGTCCAGCGACATCGACTTGAACAGCGAGGCCGTACGCGGCTTCACGGCGTTCTTGCCCGTCTTCGGGGTGCCCTCGGGGAGCACCTCGGTGACATACGGGCCGTAGCGGCCGTCGCGCGCGATGATCTGGTGGCCGGTCTCCGGGTCGGCGCCCAGCTCGAAGTCGCCGCTCGGCTTGGCGAGCAGCTCCTCCGCGAGCTCGACGGACAGCTCGTCCGGCGCCAGGTCCTCGGGCACGTCGGCCCGCTGGTGGTTCTCGGAGTCCTTCTCGCCGCGCTCGATGTACGGGCCGTAGCGGCCGACCCTGAGCACGATGCCGTTGCCCACCGGGAACGACGACACCTCGCGCGCGTCGATCGCGCCCAGGTCGGTCACCAGCTCCTTGAGGCCGCCGAGGTGGTCCCCGTCGCCGTTGCCGGCGTCGGCCGCGCCGCCCTCGCCGCCGCCCTCACCGAAGTAGAAGCGCCGCAGCCACGGCACGGACTGCGCCTGGCCGGCCGCGATGCGGTCGAGGTCGTCCTCCATGCGGGCGGTGAAGTCGTAGTCGACGAGCCGCCCGAAGTGCTTCTCCAGGAGGTTGACCACGGCGAAGGACAGGAAGGACGGGACGAGTGCCGTGCCCTTCTTGAAGACATAGCCGCGGTCGAGGATCGTGCCGATGATCGAGGCGTACGTCGACGGGCGGCCGATCTCGCGCTCTTCGAGCTCCTTGACCAGGCTGGCCTCGGTGTAGCGGGCCGGGGGCTTGGTGGCGTGCCCGTCGACCGTGAGCTCCTCGGCGGTGAGCCGGTCGCCCTCGGCGACCTGCGGCAGCCGGCGCTCGCGGTCGTCCAGCTCGGCGTTCGGGTCGTCGGCGCCCTCGACGTAGGCCTTCAGGAAGCCGTGGAAGGTGATCGTCTTGCCGGACGCGCTGAACTCGACGTCCCGGCCGTCGGCGGCCGTGCCGCCGATCTTGACGGTCACGCTGTTGCCGGTCGCGTCCTTCATCTGGGAGGCGACGGTCCGCTTCCAGATCAGCTCGTAGAGCTTGAACTGGTCGCCGGTCAGGCCGGTCTCGGCAGGCGTGCGGAAACGATCACCCGACGGGCGGATCGCCTCGTGCGCCTCCTGCGCGTTCTTGACCTTTCCGGCGTACGTCCGCGGGCTCGACGGCAGGTAGTCGGCGCCGTAGAGCTGCGTGACCTGCGCGCGGGCGGCGGCGATCGCGGTGTCGCTCAGGGTCGTGGAGTCCGTACGCATGTAGGTGATGAAGCCGTTCTCGTACAGCTTCTGGGCCACCTGCATGGTCGCCTTCGCGCCGAAGCCGAGCTTGCGGCTCGCCTCCTGCTGGAGGGTCGTCGTACGGAACGGGGCGTACGGCGAGCGGCGGTACGGCTTGGACTCGACCGAGCGGACGGCGAACTGCGTCTGCTCCAGGGCGGCGGCCAGGGCGCGGGCGTTCGCCTCGTCGAGGTGGAGGACCTGCTCGCTCTTGAGTTGTCCCAGGGAGTCGAAGTCGCGGCCCTGCGCGACCCGCCTGCCGTCGACGGTCTGCAGGCGGGCGACCAGCGACGACGGGTCCGACGGATCCCCGGCGCGGCCGGTCGCGAAGGTCCCCGTCAGGTCCCAGTACTCAGCAGAACGAAACGCGATCCGCTCGCGTTCCCGCTCCACGACAAGTCGGGTGGCGACCGACTGGACGCGGCCGGCAGACAGCCGGGGCATGACCTTCTTCCACAGGACCGGCGAGACCTCGTAGCCGTAGAGGCGGTCGAGGATGCGGCGGGTCTCCTGGGCGTCGACGAGCTTCTGGTTGAGCTCGCGCGGGTTGGCCACGGCGGCCTGGATCGCGGCCTTGGTGATCTCGTGGAAGACCATCCGCTTGACCGGGACCTTGGGCTTGAGCACCTCCTGGAGGTGCCACGCGATGGCCTCGCCCTCGCGGTCCTCATCGGTGGCGAGGAAGAGCTCGTCGGAGTCCTTCAGCAGGTCCTTGAGCTTCTTGACCTGGGCCCGCTTGTCGGCGTTGACCACATAGATCGGCTCGAAGTCGTGCTCGACGTCCACGCCGAGGCGGCGGACCTCGCCGGTGTACTTCTCCGGCACCTCCGCGGCGCCGTTGGGGAGGTCGCGGATGTGCCCGACGCTCGCCTCGACGACGTAACCAGGGCCGAGGTAGCCCTTGATCGTCTTCGCCTTGGCAGGCGACTCGACGATGACGAGTCGGCGGCCGCCGTGTGCGGTCTCGCTGGTCGGGGACAACTTCGCTCTTCTCTCCGGTCGACACTGGGTCTGCCCGGGCTGTGCCCCGGGGTCATGTCATGGTGACGCTGCGGAGTGTGACGGTACATCCCGCCCCCGTGTCAAACGGGAAAAGCCCGCAACGGCCACTCGAACGGTAACCCGAGTCGCGCCATTCCTGCCGCCCGGAGTGCTCAGCGGCCATTTCGAGCCCATCCGGAGGAGCGCCTCCCAATTAACGGAGTCGCAGCCCGCGGGCGGCTTTCAGACGCGGGTGAAGCACCAGGCGCCGAGAGCCAGCGCGATCACCGAAGCGAGGCTCGCGAGGGTCGCCGATGCGACGGGGTTCACACCGTGGGCGACGGGTTCGCCACGCCGTACCCGGGTCGCGGTCCACACCAGCAGTGAGCCGCCGAACAGGGCGAACACCACTCCCGCGAAGATCGCCGGTCCGCTCTCCATGGCTCCGCGTGCCCCTTTTCTGCCCGTCCGCGAGTGCCCCGCCCCGGGAGACTGACACGCACGGGAGACGGCCGGGCGAACCGGAGGTGAACGCGGAGCCGACGCGGCTGTGGACCGCCCCGGCTCCGGCCGCGGGCAGCCTCCGGCTCAGACCGAACCCGGCGCAGGTATCTTTCCGGTCGTCTGCTTGCCGTCGGACCGGCTCACCGTGCAGACCGCCTTGTCGAAGCCCAGGTCCCAGTCGTGCTGATCGGCCACCCAGCCGTATACGACACGCTCGGCATCCGGCGCCCAGGTCGACTCGAATTTGTTGCTGCACAGCTTGTTCGCGTTGTCGATGCCCTTCTTGTAGCTCATTTTGTCGGGGGCCTGAACCGCGCCTATGACCTGGTAGTTGTGGAGTTTGGCGCAGTCGGTGAGCGGGGCTTTGTACCGGTCGCCGACCTCCTTGTAGACCCAGCAGTCACCGACGCTCATCTGGCCGACCCACAGGTCCGAGCCCTCGTCCCGGAAACGGCCCACCTCGCCGCCTATCGCGGCATGCCGCCCCAGTACGAGACACGCCGTACCGCCCTTGGCCGCGGCGAACCCCTCCTTGGTCGGCAGGACGGCGTATCCGCCCGCGTCCGGCAGCGCGTCGGCGATCGCCCGGCTCTGGTTGTCGCAGCGTTTCGCGCCCTGGGCGCGGGCGTCGGCGTAGTCGGTGGCCGTGTCGATGCCGACGACCTGGCCGTCGGGCCACTTGTCGGGGCTGCAGCTCACGACGCCGAGGTTCGGCGCCGACTTGAACGGCGTCCCCGTCCAGACCGCCTTCACACAGTCGCCGGTCTGCAACGGCTGGCTGAGACCGACCGCGCTTCCGTACGGCAGCACGGGCCCGGTCGGCGTCGACGACTTCTGCGACGCGCTCGCCGACGGCGACTTCTTGGTGGTCGCGCTGTTCTTACGTCCACCGCCGTCGTCGCTGGTCAGCGAGTAGACCCCCCACGCTCCCCCGGCCAGCACGAGTACGGCGGCGACGACCAGCGCAACGATCGCCAGCTGTTTCTTCCCGGACGGCGGACCGGGCGGACCGGGCGATGGCTTCGGAGGCGGGAAGGACGGGCCACCGGTGCCGGGGGCGGTGGGGGCGGCGGCCCAGTTGGGGCTTTGGGCGCCGGTGCCGTACGGGGACGGCGAACCGGAGCCCGGCGAGCCTGTGCCGTACGCAGACGGTGGCCCCGAGCCGGGAGCGCTGGTGCCGTACGGAGCCGGCGACCCTGAGCCCGGAGCGCTGGTGCCGTACGGCGATGGTGTGGCCGCGCCGCCCGCATACGGCGGAGGTTGCGCACCGCCGGGCCCCCCGCCCGGAGTCGCCGGACCCTGGGCGTAGGGATTGGCCGGAGCAAAGGGGTCCCGTGGCGCAGGCTGCCGCCAGACGTCGTACGCCGGCGAACCGGGCGCCCCGGCTGATGAACCGGGCGCCCCGGCCGGTGTGTCGGAGGCGCCGCCCGGCGTGTGGGGCGTGTTCGGCGTCGGCGGTGCTCCTGCTCCTGGCGTCTGCGGAGTGCCGGGTCCGCCGACCCCACCGTTCCAGCCACCGGGAGGCGCACTCGCGACGTACCCCGGGGGTGGGCTCTCGCCGTATCCCGGTGCCGGGCCGTCGCCGTGCCCCGGTGGCGGGCCGCCCACATACCCCGGAGGCGGGCTGCCGACGTACCCGGGTGGCACGCCTTCGGCTCCGGGTCCCGCAGGCGTCCCCGGTCGGCCCGGCGCCCCGCCCCCACCAGCTCCGCCCTGCCCTTCCGGCGTCCGCGCTCCGAACGCGTCGCCCGGTGGCCCGAATCCGCCGGGCGAGGCGCCATAGCCCGCTGCCGCCGCACCGGCTGCACCCGCCCCCGCGGCACTCGCCCCCGCACCCCAACCCTGCTGCGCTCCGAACCCCCCACCCGGCGTGCCGAACCCCGTCCCTCCGGCCGCCGCTCCCTGCACCACTCGCTCCAGCCCCCGCGTCACCGCCTCCGGCGAAGACCTCCGCACCGGGTCCTTCACCAGCAACCCCTGGAGTGCCGGCGCCAGTGCGCCCGCCCTCAGCGGTGGGGTCGGTTCCTCGCCGAGCAGCGCCGTGAGGGTCGCGTAGTCGCCGTGGCGGTCGAAGGGGCCGCGGCCCTCGACCGCGGCGTACAGCGTGGCGCCCAGGGAGAAGAGGTCGGCGGCCGGGGTCGGCGGCTCGCCACGCGCGCGTTCCGGCGCCAGATAGCCCGGCGTGCCGAGGATGCCGGCCGTGGCGGTGAGGCGCGGCTCGCGGGACTCGGGCTGGAGGGCGATGCCGTAGTCGGTGAGCAGCACGCGCGCGTACGGGTCGCCCGAAGCGTCGGACGCCAGAAGGATGTTGGCCGGTTTCACATCCCTGTGGAGGATGCCGATCCGGTGCCCGGCGGTCAGCGCGTCGAGCACGGCGAGCCCGATGCGGGCCACCTGGGCGGGCGGCAGCGGCCCTGAACGCCGTACCACCGCCTGGAGGTCGACCGCGTCCGGCACGTACTCCATGACGATCCAGGGCAGCTCCTCGTGCACCACCACGTCGTGCACCGTCGCCACGTGCGGATGCCCGCGCAGGCGGGCCGCGTGGCGCGCCTCGCTGCGGGCCCTTGCGATGCGCTGCGCGGGCTCGGCAGCGTCCGTCGGCATCTCCGGGAGCGCGATCTCCTTCAGCGCCACCTCGCAGGCCAACTCCTCGTCGTGCGCGAGCCATACGCGGCCCATGCCGCCCGCGCCGAGCGTCCGCAACAGCCGGTACCGGCCGTTGATGACCCTGCCTTCGCCCTGCTCCGGCGTCTCCCCCGCCATCGTGCCTCCCCCGAGACAGCGCGCCTCCCCCGAGGACGCGTGGAACCTGTCTCTCGAAGGTAGCTTCGCACGTGCCACTGACAGGAGGCCTTTTCGGCATCAATCCCACCAGACCGGACACATGGGCATCAGGGGTGCGGGCGCGCCCCAGCCGTGACGCGGGCCCGGTGGCGGGGGCGCGTCGGCGCCTGCCTGACACCGGCTCGGAAAATCGCCCCGCGCCAATCCCGGTACGTCACCTCACGCCGGCTCCAGAAACCCCTGCTCCACCAGCAGCCTGATCTGCGCCGGAGTGCGGTCGCGCAGCAACACCGGGTCCTCGCCCACCAGTTGGGCGATGGCGTCCAGAATGCGCCCCGCGCTCAGCGAGCCGTCGCAGACGCCCGCGAAGCCCGCGCCGACCGTGTCCACCTTGGTGGCCCGGCGCATCCCGCGGTTCTGGCGCAGCACGACGTGCTCGGGGTCCTCGGCGCCGGGCAGCCCGACCTGCTCCTGGACGATCTCGGAGGCCAGCTTGAAGTGCGCCGCCAGCAGGGCCGCGTCGTCGTGCGCCCGCAGGTAGTCCAGGCGGTCGAATTGCGCCCGTACCGTCTCGCCGAGCGGCTGCTCGACCGGGTGCGGCCACTCCTCCACCGTGACCGAGGGCACGGCGGCGCCCGTCCGGCGCAGGGTGATCCAGCCGAAGCCGACCGCCCTCACCTTGCGCGCCTCGAACTCGTCCAGCCAGGCGTCGTACAGCGCCTGGTACTGCGCCGGATCCGCCCGGTGGTCACCGGCGTCCCGCAGCCACAGCTCGGCGTACTGCGTGACGTCCTGCACCTCGCGCTGCACGATCCACGCGTCGCACCCGCGCGGCACCCACGACCTGAGCCGGTCCTGCCAGTCCTCCCCTTCCACGTGCTGCCAGTTGGCGAGGAACTGCGCGAACCCGCCCTCGTTCAGCCGTTCCCCTGCCCCCTGAACGATCGAGCGGCACAGATCGTCCCCGCCCATCCCGCCGTCCCGGTAGGTCAGCCGCGCGCCCGGCGAGATCACGAAGGGCGGGTTCGAGACGATCAGGTCGTACGTCTCGTCGGCGCGGACGGGTTCGAAGAGCGAACCCTCGCGCAGATCGGCCGCGGGCGCGCCGGAGAGCGCCAGGGTGAGCGCCGTGATGTGCAGCGCGCGCGGGTTGAGGTCGGTCGCCGTCACGCGCGTGGCGTGGCGGGAGGCGTGCAGCGCCTGGATGCCGGAGCCGGTGCCGAGGTCGAGGGCGGCGGAGACGGGCGTACGGACGGTGATGCCCGCGAGGGTCGTGGAGGCGCCGCCGACGCCCAGGACGACGCCCTCCGCACGGCTGCCGATGCCGCCGGCCCCGCCCACGGCGCAGCCCAGGTCGGAGACGATGAACCAGTCCTCGCCGTCGGGCCCGCCGTACGGCCGTACGTCCACGGTCGCGGCCACCTCGTCGGCGCCGACCCGGACCAGCCACCCGCTCTCCAGACAGGCGTCGACCGGCAGAACGGCCGCCACGCGCGCGTGGAGCACGGGTTGCTGCAGCAGGAACAGCCGTACGAGCACCTCTAGCGGTGTGTCCCCGCGGGTCGCCCGGAGCGCGGGCACGGTCTCGCTGCGGGCCAGCGCCGCGTACGCGGGGGCGCCGAGCAGTTCGAGCAGCCCGTCGACGGTGAAGGACGCCCCGAGCAGGGCGTCCCGCAGCCGGGCGGCGACATCGGGTCGGCCGGGGGCAGGGACGGCGGGCAGGGCAGGCAGAGTGGAGTCGCTCACGCCCCCATTGTGTCGCCAACCGCTGTACGCACGGCCCGCAGCGCCGATCGCCGCCGCGGAACCTCAGCTGCCGGTCGCCGACGCGGACGCGGACGCCGACTTGCAGCTCGGCTGCTTCGCCATCGCCGTGCCGACGTCGCCCTCCTCCAGGGTCTTCAGCGCGTCGTTCCCGCTCTGGCTCAGCTTGTCCAGGGAGGTGGCGATGTCCTTGAGGCCGTCGGCGAACTTCGCCTGGTCCTTGGTGTTCAACTTGTCGACCTGCGTCTTCAGCGAGGCGTACGCGGCGGAGATGTCGTTGAGCTCCTTGACCGCGTTCTTCTGCTTCGTCGCTCCGTCGTCGACGTTCGGCGCCCCGGCGTTCTGGACGGCGGCCCCGATCGCCTTGTAGGCGTCGGACATGTCCTGGAAGGCTTGCGCGTCGGTCTTCTGGACCGCTTCCGGCGTGCTGTTGTCCGAGGTCTGCTTCTGGATCGCGGCGTTGGCGGCCTCGATCTTCTTGGCCTGCGGCTGCACGGAGTCGCAGACCTGCTTGGCCCAGGCGTCCAGCTTGTCGTTGCCGTCGTCGCTGCTGCATCCCGACAGCGCCAGTACCAGTACCGCACCGCCGGACAGTGCGGCCGCGAGCTTCTTGTTCACCGGATTGGTCCCTTCCATGGCTCTCGGCCCCGGAACATACACGGCGCACACACGCCAACCGCATGCCGAGCATCCACTACGGACCCTTTTGAAGCCATTTGCACCAGGCGAGAGAAGGCTCACCGTGAGGCTGCACACATACCGCGCGCGGACACGCGAACGGGCGGGCGACGCGCCAACGCGCGCCTCCCGCCCGCCCTTTGGGCCGGGCCTCGTACGACCGCCCGGACCGGGTCCCGTAAGACCGTCTACGAAACCACCGCGGGATCCGTCGAATTGGCCACCCGCTCGCTCTTGCCCTCCTCGTCGCCGACGGCGATTCCGCGCCGCTTGGAGACGTAGACCGCCCCGACGATGACGATCAGCGCGACGACCGCGATCGCGATCCGCACGCCGAGGTTCTTGTCGTCGCCGTAGGAGAACTTGATCACCGCGGGCGCGATGAGCAGCGAGACCAGGTTCATGACCTTCAGCAGCGGGTTGATCGCGGGACCGGCGGTGTCCTTGAAGGGGTCGCCGACCGTGTCGCCGATCACGGTCGCGGCGTGGGCCTCGCTGCCCTTGCCGCCGTGGTGGCCGTCCTCGACGAGCTTCTTGGCGTTGTCCCACGCGCCACCGGAGTTGGCGAGGAACACCGCCATCAGCGTGCCCGTGCCGATCGCGCCGGCCAGGTACGAGCCGAGGGCGCCGACACCGAGTGTGAACCCGATGGCGATGGGCGCCATGACGGCCAGCAGACCCGGCGTCGTGAGCTCCCTGAGGGCGTCCTTGGTGCAGATGTCGACGACCTTGCCGTACTCCGGCTTCTCGCTGAAGTCCATGATCCCGGGCTTCTCGCGGAACTGCCGGCGCACCTCGTAGACCACCGCACCCGCCGACCGCGACACCGCGTTGATCGCCAGCCCCGAGAAGAGGAAGACGACCGCCGCGCCCGCGATGAGACCGACGAGGTTGTTGGGCTGCGAGATGTCCATCGAGAGGCTCAGCGGCGCGCCCGCGCCGGTGAGTTTCTCGCCGACGTCGTGCACGTTCGTCGTGATCGCGTCACGGTACGACCCGAAGAGCGCCGACGCCGCCAGGACGGCGGTGGCGATGGCGATGCCCTTGGTGATGGCCTTGGTCGTGTTGCCGACCGCGTCCAGGTTGGTGAGCACCTGGGCGCCTGCACCCTCGACGTCGCCGGACATCTCGGCGATGCCCTGCGCGTTGTCGGAGACCGGGCCGAAGGTGTCCATGGCGACGATCACGCCGACCGTGGTGAGCAGGCCGGTGCCGGCCAGGGCCACCGCGAACAGCGCCAGCATGATCGACGTACCGCCGAGCAGGAAGGCGCCGTAGACGCTGAGGCCGATCAGCAGGGCGGTGTAGACGGCCGATTCCAGACCCACCGAGATACCGGCGAGGACGACGGTGGCCGGGCCGGTCAGCGAGGTCTTGCCGATGTCCATGACAGGGCGGCGGTTGGTCTCGGTGAAGTAGCCGGTCAGCTGCTGGATCACCGCGGCCAGCAGGATGCCGATGCCCACCGCGACCACCGCGAGGATCCGCGGGTCGCCGTCCTTGGCCTTGATGGCGGCATCGGTGACGCCGTCGAGGTCCGCGTACGTGGACGGGAGATAGATGAAGACGGCCGCCGCCACCAGCGCGAGCGAGATCACCGCGGAGATGAAGAAGCCGCGGTTGATGGCCGACATCCCGCTGCGGTCCGCACGGCGCGGGGCCACGGCGAAGATGCCGATCATGGCGGTGATCACGCCGATCGCGGGCACGATCAGCGGGAAGGCGAGTCCGGAGTCGCCGAAGGCCGCCTTGCCGAGGATCAGCGCGGCGACCAGGGTCACGGCGTACGACTCGAAGAGGTCGGCCGCCATGCCCGCGCAGTCGCCGACGTTGTCGCCCACGTTGTCGGCGATGGTCGCGGCATTGCGCGGGTCGTCCTCCGGAATGCCCTGCTCGACCTTGCCGACCAGGTCGGCGCCGACGTCGGCGGCCTTGGTGAAGATGCCGCCGCCGACACGCATGAACATGGCGATGAGGGCGGCGCCGAGGCCGAAGCCTTCGAGCACCTTCGGCGCGTCGGCCGCGTACACCAGCACCACGCAGGAGGCGCCCAGCAGACCGAGCCCCACCGTGAACATGCCGACGACGCCGCCCGTACGGAAAGCGATCTTCATTGCTTTGTGCGAGACGGCGGTGAGATCCTTTTCCGGCTCACCCTCCGCCGGGGTCGCTTCCCGTGCCGCCGCCGCGACACGCACATTGCTGCGCACTGCCAGCCACATGCCGATATAACCGGTGGCCGCCGAGAACGCCGCGCCGATCAGGAAGAAGATCGATCGGCCTGCCCGCTGATTCCAGTCGTCCGCGGGCAGCAGCATGAGCAGGAAGAACACGACCACGGCGAATACGCCGAGCGTGCGCAGCTGCCGGGCCAGATAGGCGTTGGCGCCTTCCTGTACGGCTCCCGCGATCTCCTTCATGCTGTCGGTGCCCTCGCCCGCCGCGAGTACCTGGCGCACCAGGACGCCCGCGACCACGAGGGCAGCCAGGGCGACGAGCCCGATGACCATCACGATGATCCGGTTGTCGTCGGTCAGGACTGCGGCTGCGAAGGTTGTGGGGTGGTCAAACTGATGAGGGGTAGAAAGCCCCGCCATTCGTCCTCCTTGACGCCTGTGCTGAGCTCAAGATGTGGACGGATTCTAGGTACCGCATGCTGATCAAAACAGTCCACGGTAAACGGAATTGGCCTTCACATGCTCTTCAGCAAATGATCGACGTCACGCCACAGAACCCGAAAGTGGTAATGCTCCAAAGCCATTGACGCCGACATTGACTTGATCGAATTATCGGGTGATTGATCGTGAAGGAATTCACGAAATCCATCGCACCTGACCAATGTAGGTGCGCGGCCTTGTGCGCCGACATGCCGAAGGGCCCTACGAGGTAGGGCCCTTCGGGTACGGAAGCTCAGCGGTGGCTCAGGCAAGCACCGCACTGGGCGGGGCGGTGGGCCAGGTCATCCGGATCTGCCCGCCGTTCTCCCCGGCGGTGACCTCGACGTCGTCGACGAGGCCGCTGATGACCGCGAGGCCCATCTCGTCCTCCTCGGCCTCCAGGTCGTCGCCCGCCGCACCCGGCGCCCGGTCTCCCGGGGCGATGCGCGGCGCCTCGTCGCCGACCTCGATGGAGAACTGCTTCTCCTCCTCGATCAGCTGCACCTTCACCGGCGCGGTGATGCCGGCGCTCTGGTGCAGTCCCACGGCCCGTGTGCAGGCCTCGCCGACGGCGAGTCTGACTTCGTCGAGGACGGCCTCGTCCACTCCGGCCCTGCGCGCCACCGCCGCCGCCACCAGCCGTGCGGTCCTGACGTGCTCGGGCAGCGCGCTGAAGCGGAGTTCAACGGTGGCCATGCATCCCCCTCGGAACTACGGGCGTGCTGTCGGGGGACCGGGCCGCCGAAAGCCCGGACCCCCTGTTGGTACTACTTCCGTCCTTCTTCCGGCCCGGAGCGGTCCTTTCCCGCTCCCTGTGGGCCGGTCGATCAGTCGGTCGCCGCCACCGCTTCCTCGACCGAGGTGTGGATCGGGAACACCTTGGTGAGGCCGGTGATGCGGAAGATCTTCAGAATGCGCTCCTGGTTGCAGACCAGGCGCAGCGAGCCCTCATGGGCACGCACCCGCTTCAGGCCGCCGACCAGCACGCCGAGCCCGGTGGAGTCGAGGAAGTCGACGCCCTCCATGTCGACGACGAGGTGGAAACTCCCGTCGTTCACCAGCTCGACCAGCTGCTCACGCAACTTGGGCGCGGTATATACGTCGATTTCGCCACCGACCTCGACGACCGTACGATCGCCGACGGTACGGGTCGACAGGGACAGGTCCACGGATCCTCCAGCACCTTGCTACTCGAGCGGTCGCCCCTCGGGACACCTCGGCAGAGCCCCCGGAACGGTTCGCCAGCCGCGATGGCATTCAATCACTTACGGCAGGCGTGCACGACGCCTTGGTCCCATTGTCCGTCACGCCAGTGACACACTCGGTGCCGATGGCCAAGAATCACCGATCCGATCGATCCCCGACGGACCCCGTCTCCCGGCTCGCGCCGGCCACGGTCCTGGGCCGGCTCGCCTCCGGGCCGAGCCGGGCTTCGCGCATCACTCATACGGAGCACTTGCCCCCGCGCGAGGGCCGCCATGCCGTCTGGCCTGACCGGATTCGTTCGGAGGTCATCGCGGCCGTCCAGGAGTGCGGCATCGAGCATCCCTGGGCCCATCAGGCCCTCGCCGCCGAGCACGCGCTGGACGGCGACTCGGTGGTGGTCGCCACCGGCACGGCGTCCGGCAAGTCCCTGGCGTATCTCGTACCCGTCCTCTCCACGCTCCTGGACGGCTCCGAGGCCCCGAACGGCCGCGGCGCCACGGCTCTCTACCTGGCCCCCACCAAGGCTCTGGCGGCCGACCAGCGCAGATCCGTGAAGGAACTTTCACAACCGCTGGGAAATGCCGTACGCCCCGCGGTGTACGACGGCGACACCCCGTTCGAGGAACGCGAGTGGGTCCGCCAGTACGCCAACTACGTGCTGACCAACCCCGACATGCTGCACCGGGGAATACTCCCGTCCCACTCCCGCTGGGCCTCCTTCCTGAAGGCGCTGAAGTACGTCGTCATCGACGAGTGCCACACCTACCGGGGCGTCTTCGGCTCCCATGTCGCCCAGGTACTGCGCCGCCTGCGCCGCCTCTGCGCCCGCTACGGCGCCTCCCCGGTCTTCCTGCTGGCCTCCGCGACCGCCGCCGACCCGGCCGTCGCCGCCCGCCGCCTCACCGGCCTCCCGGTGCTCGAGGTCGCCGACGACGCCTCCCCACGCGGTGAACTGGTGTTCGCCCTCTGGGAGCCCCCGCTCACCGAGCTGCAGGGCGAGAAGGGCGCGCCGGTCCGCCGTACGGCCACGGCGGAGACCGCGGACCTCCTCACCGACCTGACCGTGCAGGGCGTGCGCTCGGTGGCCTTCGTCCGCTCCCGGCGCGGCGCCGAGCTGATCTCGGTCATCGCCCAGGAACGCCTCGCCGAGGTCGACCGCTCCCTGGCCCGGCGCGTGGCGGCGTACCGCGGCGGCTACCTCCCGGAGGAGCGCCGCGCCCTCGAACAGGCCCTCCACTCGGGCGAGTTGCTGGGCCTGGCCGCCACCACCGCCCTCGAACTCGGCATCGATGTCTCCGGCCTGGACGCGGTGGTGATCGCCGGCTACCCGGGCACGCGCGCCTCCCTGTGGCAGCAGGCGGGCCGGGCGGGCCGCGCCGGGCAGGGCGCCCTCGCGGTCCTCGTCGCCCGCGACGACCCCCTGGACACCTTCCTCGTCCATCACCCCGAGGCCCTCTTCGACCAGCCGGTGGAGTCGACGGTCCTCGACCCCGACAACCCGTACGTCCTCGCCCCGCACCTGTGCGCCGCTGCGGCCGAACTGCCGCTGACGGACGAGGACATGGAGCTGTTCGGCCCCGCCACGGAGGAGCTGCTGGGCCAGCTGGAGGCCGCGAAGCTGCTGCGCCGCCGTACGAAGGCCTGGCACTGGACGCGCCGGGAACGGGCCGCCGACCTCACCGACATCCGCGGCGAGGGCGGGCGACCGGTCCAGATCGTCGAGTCGGGCACGGGCCGCCTGCTCGGCACGGTCGACGCGGGCGCCGCGCACACGACGGTGCACGAGGGCGCGGTCCACCTCCACCAGGGCCGCACGTATCTCGTCCGATCCCTGGACCTGGAGGACTCGGTGGCCCTGGTCGAGGAGGCGAGCCCCTCGTATTCGACCGTCGCCCGCGACACCACGTCCATCTCCGTCCTGGAGACGGACGTCGAAGTCCCCTGGGGCGAGGGCCGGTTGTGCTACGGCTCCGTCGAGGTCACCAACCAGGTGGTCTCCTTCCTGCGCCGCCGGCTCATCACCGGCGAGGTACTGGGCGAGACGAAGCTCGACCTCCCCGCCCGCACGCTGCGCACCCGCGCGGTGTGGTGGACGGTCACCGAGGACCAGCTCGACGAGGCCCGCATCAACCCCGAGATCCTCGGCGGCGCCCTGCACGCCGCCGAGCACGCCTCGATCGGCCTCCTCCCCCTCTTCGCGACCTGCGACCGCTGGGACATCGGCGGCGTCTCGATCCCGCTCCACCCCGACACCCTCCTCCCGACGGTCTTCGTCTACGACGGCCACCCGGGCGGCGCGGGCTTCGCGGAACGCGCCTTCCACACGGCCCGCACCTGGCTGACGGCCACCCGCGAGGCCATCGCCTCCTGCGAGTGCGAGTCCGGCTGCCCGTCCTGCATCCAGTCCCCCAAGTGCGGCAACGGCAACGACCCGCTGCACAAGAGGGGGGCGGTGCGGTTGCTCACGGTGCTTTTGCGGGGGGCGGCGGAGGAGAAGGGTGGGGAGGCGTCGGGGCAAGGGGGGCTTGGGGAGGGTGCCGAGGAACCGTCGGTCCAAGGGGAGCCCGCAGAGGGTGCCAGGGGACCGTCGGCCTCGGGAGGACCCAAGGAGGGCGGCACAGAGCCGTCGGCCCAGGGGGAGCCCGGAGAAGGCGTCAGGGAGCCGTCGGTGCCGGTGGGGCCGTCCGTAGGGGGTCCGGAGGGGGCGCGGGCGGAGAGGTCGACGCCGGATCCGGCCCCGCAGGCCCCGCCCGTGCCCTGACCTCCGCCGTGAACGGGCCCCGGCCCGATGCCGCCGTCACGTCCGAGATCTCGCCCACGACCACGCACCGCACCAGCCGCACGCCCTGCGCCCGAGCCACCCGGTCGGCCCGGGCGCACGCCGCCGTACCCCCGTCCGCCCAGTGGTCCGCCGCGGCCAGCGCCGCGAGATCCGCACCGCCGGCGGCCCGATGCCGGACCACCACGGCCTGCCCCAGCGCGAGCACGATCCCGAAGACCACGCAGAGCACGGCGATGGCACCGAGGCTCCAGACGGTGGCGGAGCCTCGGTCGGAACGCCATGGGGAGGCGGCACGGTCGGAACGCCATGCGGAGGCAACCCCGCCCGATCGCCATGCGGAGGCGATACGACGGCCCCTGTGAGACGCGGCCGCCCAGCGGCGCCCCGCAGCCGTGCCCCTCACGGCACCCTCACCCCCACCGTCTCCTCCGCCGCCGCCACGGCCTCCTCCCGTACCTCGAAGGGCAACGCGCGCAGGGCCGGCGGCCTCGCCGTGACCGTCACCCGGACCTGGTCGCCCTCTCTGCTCACCGTGACCTCCGCCCCGCGCGGTGCCGCCCGCCTGGTCGCCTCGACGACCGCGTCGGCCGGATCCTGGCGGGCGGCCGCCCGCGCCCCCGTCCTCGCCGCATCCACGCACTGGATCTGCGCGGCCACCACCAGCAGCCCCCACACCAGCGCCGTCGCGAACATCACCAGCACGGGCAGCACCACGGCCGACTCCGCCGTCACGAACCCCCGGTCCGCGCCCCGCTCACATCGGCGCATCGAGGGCCCGCTTCACGATGTCCTGCAGCTCCTCGCTGACGGCCCCGCTCGTCACCACCTTGTAAAGGACCACCGCGAACGCCACCGCCGCCACGATCCCCATCGCGTACTCGGAGGTGACCATCCCCCCGTCACTCCGCGCCGCCCGCACCCTGCACACCAGGGCACACAGCCGCGCCCGTACCGCCTTGTACATCTCAACCCCCGTGAGGTTCCGTTCCGTTAGCTTTCGTCGTCCAGTCGTCGCCCGCTGCCCGCTCAGCCCTCCGCCGTCATCCGGCACCCCCTCCCAGCACGCCGCCCGCGAGCCCGATCACCACGGGCAGTACGCCGACCGCGATGAAGGCGGGTAGAAAGCACAGCCCCACCGGGACGGTGACCATGACGGCCGCCCGCCGCGCCCGCGCCGTCGCCGCGCGCCCCCAGTCGGCACGGGCCTCGCCGGCCAGCCGGGCCACCGGTCCCGCGGCCGGGAGTCCCGAGACGTCGGCCCGCTCCAGCAGCCCGGCCAGGGCCCCGGCTCCTGGCAGCGCGGCCAACCTCCGCCAGGCCTCGCCCGGTTCACCGCCCAGCCGCACCTCGGCAGCACCCCGCGCCAACGCGTCCCCGACAGGACCGCCGAGCGCCTCGCCCACGGCCTGCGCGGCGACCACCGGACCGGCCCCCGCGGCGATGCAGGCGGCCAACAGATCGGCGGCGAGCGGAAGTTGCCGAGCGGCCTCGCCGGAATCGACCGCACCGGCGGCCACCGCGCCCGCCTGCTTACGCCGCCACCGCCACAATCCGACCGCGCAGGCCACGCCCACGAGCACACCGCCGAACCCACCGACCAACACCCACCCGGCACACACCACACCCACCAGGGGCGCCCACCGCCGCGCAGCCGCAAGCCTCTCCGCCCGCCGACCGGCTCCCGTCACCTCGGCAAGCGCCACCAACTCGGCCAACCGCCGCCGAACCCTCCGCTCCCGCCGCACCCCTTCCACCCACCGAAGCAGCCACGCGAGACCGAGCAACATCCCCACGGCCACCCCCAGCCTGTGGACAACTTCCGCACTCACCACGACTCCTTTCCTCAACCCGTCCGACCCGCACTGCACCGACACCCACCTCGGCCCGCCCCGCCCTCACACCCCCTCCGCCCCCCGCACAATCCGCATCGCCCACCACACCCCCACCCCCTCCAGCAACCCCCCAACCACCAAGCACCCCATCCCCGCCCCCGTATGCAGCAGGACACGCAACGGATCGGCCCCCAATGCCGCCCCGAGCAGCAGCCCCACCGCCGGCAATCCCGCAAGCATCAGTGCCGTCGACCGGGCGCCCGCCAACTGCGCGCGCAGATCCGCGCGTTGGTCCCGTTCCGCCCGCAGCGCCGCTGCCAGGCGGTCGAGGCCGGTCGCGAGGCCCGCCCCCTGGTCCACCGCCACCCGCCAGCACGCCGCCAGTCCCAGCAGCCCTTGGGCGCCCGGCTGTCGTGCCGCCCCGGCGAGCGCGCCCGGGACGTCGCCGCCGAAGCGGGCCGCCGCCAGTACCGCCGCCTGCGCGTCCCCGAGTCCGTCGGGGTCCCGTGCGGCCCGCAGCAGCGCCTCCTCCGGCTGCCGGCCCGCCCGTACCTCCCCGGCGACCGCCCCGCACAGCCCGATCACCCCGTCCGCGCGCCGCTCCCGGGCCCGCCGGGCCTCCCCGGCCAGCCGCAGCCGTCGCAGCACCGGTACTCCGGCCGCCCCCGCGACGACCGGCACCACCGATGCGCCCAGCACCGCGAGCACCAGACCGACGGCCAGCACCCACCATTCGGGCCTCAACCGGCCCCGAATCCGCCGTAGTTTCCGGACCGTCTCCCGCCAGGAAGGCGGCCCGTCCCCGACCGCCCCTCCGCCCGCGAGCATCAACTCCGCCCGCCGGGCCCCGGAATGCCATCCGCCGAGCAGCAGAGCCGCCGCCCCGACGCACAGCACGGCCGCCCCCATCGCCGTCTCACCCATGTCGTCCCCCTTGTCCACCGTGTCGCCCCGCTTCGACGTACTCGCCCCGAAGCAGCCCCCGCAGCCGCTCCCACCCCCGCTCGTGCGCGAAGGCCTCCGCGCCCCACCGCAGCGCCGGCACCGTCCGCACCAGCCCGGCCGCATCCCGTTCCAGCACATGCACCTCGGCGATCCGCCGGCGCCCGGAGCGGTCCCGTACGAGATGCAGGACCACCGACAGCGCCGCCGCCAACTGGCTGTGCAGCGCGGCCCGGTCGAGGCCGGCCGCCGTACCGAGCGCCTCCAGCCGGGCCGGCACGTCGGCCGCGGCGTTGGCGTGGACCGTTCCGCAGCCCCCTTCGTGGCCGGTGTTCAACGCGGCCAGCAGATGCACCACTTCGGGCCCGCGCACCTCACCCACGACCAGCCGGTCCGGCCGCATCCGCAGCGCCTGCCGCACCAGGTCCTGCAGCGTGACCAGGCCCGCGCCCTCCTGGTTGGCCGGTCTGGACTCCAGCCGTACGACGTGTGGATGATCCGGCCGCAGCTCCGCCGAGTCCTCGGCCAGGACGATCCGCTCGCCCGGGCCCACCAGCCCGAGCAGCGCGCTCAGCAGCGTCGTCTTGCCGCTGCCGGTGCCGCCGCTGATCAGGAAGGACAGGCGGGCGTCGAGCAGCGCCCGCAGGACGCGGTCCCCGCCCGGCGGCACCGTTCCCGCCGCCACGAGTTCGGCGAGCGTGAACGCCCGCGGTCGTACCACCCGAAGGGACAGGCAGGTGCAGCCCACGGCCACCGGTGGCAGCACCGCGTGCAGCCGGGTCCCGTCGGGCAGCCGGGCGTCGGCCCAGGGGCGGGCGTCGTCCAGGCGACGTCCGGCCACCGCGGCCAGGCGCTGCGCGAGGCGTCGTACCGCTGCCGCGTCCGGGAAGGAGACGCCGGTCAGCTCCAGGCCGCCACCCCGGTCCACCCACACCCGGTCGGGTGCCGACACCAGTACGTCGGTCACCGACGGGTCGGCGAGGAGCGGCTCCAGCGGGCCGCTGCCGACCAGCTCGGAGCGCAACTGCCGCGCCGCTCCGAGCACTTCGGCGTCGCCGAGCACCCGGCCCTGTTCGCGCAACGCCTGTGCGACGCGCGCGGGGGTGGGCTCCGCCCCGCTCTCGACGAGCCACTGCCGTACGCCATCGAGAAGTCCGTCGGGCGCGCTCATGCCGCACCCGCTTCCAGCAGCGCCCGCTCCCAGAACTCCCTGCAGAAGCGCGCCAGCGGCCCCCGACCGGCCCCGGGCGGCACCTTGCCCTCCCCCGGTCGCGCCAGCCCCGCCTCGACCGGCAGCTCGCCGGCCAGCGGCAGTCCGAGCAGCCGGGCCACCTCGCGGTCGTCGAGCCCGGGAGCGTACGGCCCGCGCACCGCCACCCTGAGGTCCCGCACCACCATCCCCACGGCGGACGCCACCCGCCCGGCCGCGGCGACGGCGCGCAGCTCGCCGGGGACCACGAGGACCCCGAGGTCGAGCTGGGCGAGCGCCTCGGCGACCCCGTCGTCGATACGGCGCGGGAGGTCGACGACGACCGTGCCACCGCGCCGTCTGGCCGCCGCGAGCACCGCCCGTACCGCCTGCGCGGGTACGGCGATGCGGTCGCCGCGGTCCCAGCTGAGCACCCGCAGCGAGTGCAGCTCGGGCAGGGACTCCTCCAGCGCGCCGCCGCCGACCCGGCCCCGGGAGGCCGCGAAGGCGGGCCAGCGCAGGCCCTCGGCGGTCTCGCCGCCGAGAAGTACGTCGAGTCCGCCGCCCAGCGGATCGGCGTCCACGAGCAGGGTGCGCAGCCCCTCACGCGCGGAGGTGACGGCGAGGGCGCACGCGAGCGTGGACGCTCCGGCCCCGCCGCGTCCTCCGATGACGCCGACGGTGAGGGCGGGCCGGCCGACGCCCTCGGCCACGTCGGCGATCCGGTCGACCAGCCACTGCTCGCCGTCCGGCAGCATCAGGACGTGGTCGGCGCCGATCTCGACGGCCCGGCGCCACACCCCCGAGTCGTCCTGGTCGCGGCCGACCAGCACCACTCCCCGTCTGCGCGCGGCCCCGCGCACCCGCCGGGCCGCGTCGTCGCCGACCAGGACGAGCGGTGCGGCCTCCCAGCCGCCCGCGCGCTCCGGCACCGAGTGGTGGACCTCCGGTGTCGCCCCGGCCGCGGCGCACAGCCGCAGCAGGTCGTCGAGGAGCTCCACGTCCTCCGTGACGATCAGCGGTCCGGCCTGCCGCCCCGAGGCGGCCGGCGGTGGTTCCTGTGTGACTGCTCCGGCCACGGTGTCCATCCCCCTTCGCTGCAACTCGCCGGGCCCCTGCGGCCCCGCGATTCCCAAACATGTGAAGAACCGGCAACCGGCCTCCATATGAACGGCCGATAGGAACCGGCCAAACCCGCCCGACTAACCGGATCCGGTCATGAACTCGGTGCGGCCGGGACGCGTTGGAATCACGGTGCAGCGCTCCCGGAAATCGTGTGGATCTTGGTCGATAACTGTGGACAACTCGGCGGTTGTGAATATCGCCGTCACCCATACCGGTGAGCCCTGTACCGACCTCTGTGCGACTTCCGCAGAGCAGCGCCAGCACTACGCACAGTGACGGATCATGCACATGCGGAAGGGGCGGCCGCAGCCGCCCCGGGACGGTCGTACGACCACGCAGGGAAAGAGGGGAGGAGTGAAAACCCACCCGGACATGCGACGACCCCCACCGGGGGGGAGAGTGGGGGTCGTCTCCACGGCCGACTCGGGGGGGGAGGAGCCGGACCGGGTTAGCACGGTCGCGAACGATCCGTGACTTCCATGGTGTACCCGAGAGCCCTCTCAGGCAAACCCACGCGCCCCACCTTACGCCGAATGGGCTGCGCCTATGCTCGGGGCGTGGAAAACCACTCCTTGCCCCGCACAGCGGCCTTCTTCGACCTGGACAAGACGGTCATTGCGAAGTCGAGCACGCTCACGTTCAGCAAGTCGTTCTACCAAGGCGGGCTGATCAACCGCAGGGCCGCCTTGCGGTCGGCGTACACCCAGTTCGTGTTCCTCGTCGGCGGTATGGACCACGACCAGATGGAGCGCACGCGCGAGTACCTCTCGCAGCTCGTCCGCGGCTGGAACGTCCAGCAGGTCAAGGAGATCGTCGCCGAGACGCTGCACGACCTGATCGACCCGATCATCTACGACGAGGCCGCCTCCCTCATCGAGGAGCACCACACCGCCGGCCGCGACGTCGTCATCGTGTCGACCTCGGGCGCCGAGGTGGTCGAGCCGATCGGTGAACTGCTGGGCGCGGACCGGGTGGTGGCGACCCGCATGGTGGTCGGCGAGGACGGCTGCTTCACCGGAGAGGTGGAGTACTACGCGTACGGCCCCACCAAGGCCGAGGCGATCAGGGAACTGGCCGCCTCCGAGGGATACGACCTGGACCGCTGTTACGCCTACAGCGATTCGGCGACCGATCTGCCGATGCTCCAGTCCGTCGGGCATCCCCATGCGGTGAATCCGGACCGTGCGCTGCGTCGCGAGGCACTCGCGCGCGGGTGGCCGATTCTCGATTTCCACCGACCGGTACGGCTCAAGCAGCGCATCCCGGGATTCTCCGTACCGCCCCGCCCGGCCCTTGTCGCGGCGGCCGCCATAGGGGCCGCGGCGGCCACCGCGGGCCTGGTCTGGTACGCCAGCCGCCGCCGGGCCGCGACCGTCTGACATACCCGTGTCCGTTTGAAACCAATTTGAGACTAAAAGTAAAGAAGTACAGCCGGGGGTTCCGCTTGCTTCGGACCTGGAGTACAAAGGGTTTAACGGCCCGCGAGACCAAGGACATCCGAAAGGATCACCTTAATAACGCATTTGGCCCCACGGACCGGCGCATGAACACCGGGCACCCACGCGACGTCGACCCGTCGATTACGGGCCAGCCGCACCAGGTTACGGGCGAAGTTCCCGACCTGATGGGCAACATATCGAGGACGCTTGGTAACCCGGTGGGCATGCCAGCGGCGGTACGGATCCTCGTACCGCCGCATCCCTATGCGGCCCCGCGCTGCAGCGCCTCGCACACGGCCGTCGACTCGCGCACGCCCAGCTCGACGGCCCGGCCGCAGTGGGCGATCCAGGCGGCCATCCCCTCCGGAGTGCCGGAGACGTACCCGTCGAGCGCCGCCAGATAGGCCGCGCGCCCCAGTTCGGCGTGGCCGACCTCCGCCGGGCAGACCGACTTCGGGTCCAGGCCGCTGCCGACCAGGACGATGCGCTCGGCGGTGCGCGCGACCAGGCCGTTGTGGGACGAGAAGGGGCGCAGAGCGAGCAGTTCGCCGTGGACCACGGCGGCCGTCACCAGGGCCGGCGCGGAGCTGCCCTCGACGACCAGCTCGGCGAGGCCCTCAAGGCGGCCGTGCACCTCGTCCGCGCCCGGCAGCGGCAGCTCGATCAGCGGCTCCGCGACCGGCTCGCCGGCCAGCCGCGGACGCCCCACCTCGTCTCCGTTGGTCGCCGCGGCCACCAGGTGCAGCCGGGCCAGGACCCGCAGCGGCGACTGCCGCCAGATGGACAGCAGTTGGCCCGCCTCGGCGGTCAGCCGCAACGCGGCGCCCACCACGCGCGCGTCCTCGTCACCACTGAAGTCGGTACGCCGCCGCACCTCCTCCAGGGCCCAGTCGGAGCCGGACAGCGCCGCGGACCCGCGGGCGCCGCGCAGGGCCGCCTCGGAGGTGATCTCGTTGCTGCGGCGCCGCATGACCCGGTGCCCGTAGACCCGGTCCACGGCCTTGCGCACGGACTCCACGGACTCGGCCACCCCGGGCAGCGAACCCAGTGCCGCGAGCGGATCGGCGGTCGCACCTGTCGTACTCATGAGTACGACATTACGCACTACGCGCGCGTGCCCCACGAATGAGTGGTCTTCTTCACGCACGCCTGCCACGTACAGCTATCACCCCACTACCCTTCGTGAACATGAAAATTGCTTTCGTCGGGAAGGGCGGCAGCGGCAAGACGACCCTGTCCTCCCTGTTCATCCGCCATCTCGCGGCCATCGGGGCACCGGTCCTCGCCGTCGACGCGGACATCAACCAGCACCTGGGCCCCGCCCTCGGCCTCGACGAGACGGAGGCCGCCGCCCTGCCCGCGATGGGCGACCGGCTGCCGCTGATCAAGGACTACCTGCGCGGCTCCAACCCGCGCATCCCGTCCGCCGCGACGATGATCAAGACCACCCCGCCCGGCGAGGGCTCACGGCTGCTGCGGGTACGCGAGACCAATCCGGTGTACGACGCCTGCGCGCGACCGGTGGAACTCGACGGCGGGGCCGTCCGTTTGATGGTCACCGGCCCCTTCACCGACGCCGACCTGGGGGTCGCCTGCTACCACTCCAAGACGGGAGCGGTGGAGCTGTGCCTGAACCACCTGGTGGACGGGCCCGGTGAGTACGTCGTGGTGGACATGACGGCGGGCTCCGACTCCTTCGCCTCCGGCATGTTCACCCGCTTCGACATCACGTTCCTCGTCGCCGAGCCGACCCGGAAGGGGGTCTCCGTCTATCGCCAGTACAAGGAGTACGCCCGTGACTTCGGCGTCGTGCTCAAGGTCGTCGGCAACAAGGTGCAGGGCCAGGACGACCTTGACTTCCTGCGCGCCGAGGTCGGGGACGACCTGCTGGTGACCGTCGGGCACTCGGACTGGGTGCGCGCCATGGAGAAGGGCCGCCCGCCCCGGTTCGAGCTCCTGGAGGACACCAACCACCGTGCCCTGCACACGCTCCGGGTCGCCGTGGACGCCACGTATGAGCTGCGTGACTGGGAGCGCTACACCCAGCAGATGGTGCACTTCCACCTGAAGAACGCGCAGAGTTGGGGCAATGAGCGCACCGGGGCCGACCTGGCGGCGCAGGTCGACCCCGGGTTCGTGCTGGGCGAGGGCGTTGTCGCCCCCGCGTGACGAGGACTACTGCTTGGCGGCCGGCGCTCCGGGCACGCCCTTCGGGGCCGGGGCGGGGCGGCCCGTCAGGAAGGACGCCCAGCCCTGCTTCGGCGCCTCACCGACGTTCAGGGTGCGCAGCTTGGCCAGGACCTGCGGGTCCTGGGCGTCCAGCCAGTCGGCCAGCTGATGGAAGGACACACAGCGCACGTCGGGCTTGTTGCAGACGTTCTCGACGACCTCGTCGACGGCCCGCATGTAGGTGCCGCCGTTCCAGGACTCGAAGTGGTTGCCGATGACCAGGGGCGCGCGGTTGCCGTCGTAGGCCCGGCGGAAGCCCGCGAGCAGGCCGTCACGCATCTGGTCGCCCCAGTACTCGTACTTGTCGGGGTCGCCCTGGGTCTGGGTGCCGGACTGGTTGACCATGAAGTTGTAGTCCATGGTGAGCTGCTCGTAGGAGTGCCCGGGGAAGGGCACGAGCTGCATGGACAGGTCCCAGAGGCCTTCCTTCTTCTTCGGCCACAGCTGGTCGTTGACCCCGCTGGTGTCATAGCGGAAGCCGAGCCGGCTCGCGGCCTTCATGAAGTTCTTCTGGCCCTCCAGACAGGGTGTGCGGGCGCCGATGAGCTCCTTGTCGTAGTCGAAGGGGAGCGGGGCTGCCTTCTTCATGCCGGCGTTGGTCTTCCAGGACTTCACGAACTGCTTGGCCTGGGAGATCTCGTCCTTCCAGTCGTCGACCGACCACTCGCCGACGCCGCCGCCCTTGCCGCAGAAGTGGCCGTTGAAGTGGGTGCCGATCTCGTTGCCCTCCAGCCAGGCCAGGCGCAGCTGCTTCACGGTGTCGGCGATGCCCTGCTCGTCGTTGAAGCCGATGTCGGAGCGGCCCGGCGAGTGCTGCGGCGGCTTGTAGAGGTCGCGCTTTTCCTCCGGCAGCATGTACACGCCGCTGAGGAAGTACGTCATCGTGGCGTGGTTGGCCTTGGAGACCTTGCGGAAGTGGGAGAACAGCTTCTGGCTGTCCTCGCCCGCGCCGTCCCAGGAGAACACGACGAACTGCGGGGGCTTCTGGCCGGGCTTGAGCCGCTCCGGCCTGGGCAGATGCGGCTGGGCTCCGGTGTAGGAGGTGGAGCCGTCGCCGATCAGGCGGACCACGCTCTTCGGTGCATGAGCCGGCTTGGCCTTCTGGGGGCCGGCCGCCCCCGTCTTGGCTCCGTCGGTACCGATCCCGCAGCCGGCCAGTGAGACGGCACAGGCCGCGACTACCACGGCACCGGCGGCGATCCTCTGGGTGGCGGCCATTTCCGCCCACCTTCTTCCTTCTCTAGGACTCTGGGGCCACAGCGCCGCCAAGTTCGCACGGGACCGAGAAGGAATTAGTACGACAAGCCGATGAAATATCTGCTTCACCCTGGAGAGTGATTTATTAACCCATTTGCCCGGAAAGTCTATGCCTGGCCTTTACTCTGCATTACGATCCATTTACCGAGCGTTGATTCATCCCGCCGCTGCAAGCCGTGACCCACGGCCGCGACCCGAGCCCCGCCATCGACGGGGACCACCTGTTCCGCGACCGCGCCGCCCCGGAGGAGACGGGAAACATGTCAGCCTGCGCACCCAGCCGCGCCACCGACCCCACTCGGACCGAGCGCATGCACCAGCCCCACAGCCCGCCACCGGCCCCGCACCGCCGCTTCCGCATCGCGGGCGCCGATGTGTCGGCCTCCATCGCGGTCTTCCTGATCGCCCTGCCCCTGTCCCTCGGCATCGCCCTCGCCACCGGCGCCCCGCTCCAGGCCGGCCTCGTCGCCGCGGCCGTCGGCGGGCTCGTCGCCGGCCGGCTCGGCGGCTGCCCGCTCCAGGTCAGCGGCCCCGCTGCCGGCCTCACCGTCGTCACCGCCGACCTCATCCACCGCTACGGCTGGCGGACGACCTGCGCCATCACGGTCCTCGCCGGACTCGCCCAACTGGGGCTGGGCTGCCTGCGCGTGGCCCGCACCGCGCTCGCCGTCAGCCCCGCCATCGTGCACGGCATGCTCGCCGGCATCGGCGTCACCATCGCCGTCGCCCAGCTGCACATCGTCCTCGGCGGCACCCCGCAGAGCTCCGTCCTCGACAACCTCCGCGCGCTGCCCGCCCAGTTGGCGAACCTGCAGCCGGCCGCCGTGACCGTCAGCACGCTGACCCTGACCCTGCTGCTGCTCTGGCCGCGGATCCCCGGCCGGGCGGGACGCCTGCTGCGCAAGGTCCCGGCCGCGCTCGTCGCCGTCGCCGGTGCCACCGCGGCCGCCTCGCTCGCCGGGCTGACCGTGCCCAGGGTGGACCTGCCGTCCTGGAGCAGCCACGCCCTGGCCGGACTTCCCGAGGGCCCGGTGCTGGGCCTGACCGCCGCCGTCCTCACCATCACGCTGGTGTGCAGTGTGCAGTCACTGCTCGGCGCGGTCGCCGTCGACAAGCTGATCGCCGCCCGGCCCGGGCTGAGCACCCGCATCGGCCGCTCCGACCTCGACCGCGAACTGCTCGGCCAGGGCGCCGCCAACATCGTCTCCGGCGCGCTCGGCGGACTGCCGGTGGCCGGGGTCGCGGTGCGGAGTTCGGCGAATGTGAACGCGGGGGCGGTGAGCCGGAACTCCACGATGCTGCACGGCGTTCTCGTAGTAATCGCCGCGCTGCTGATGGTCCCGATCCTGGAGCTCATCCCGCTCGCCTCGCTCGCCGCCCTGGTGATGGCCGTCGGCATCCAGATGGTGTCCCTGCACCACATCCGCACGGTGACCCGCCACCGCGAGGTGCTGGTGTACGCCGTCACCACACTCGGCGTGGTGTTCCTCGGCGTCCTGGAGGGCGTGACGCTGGGGATCGCCGTGGCCGTCGCCGTCGCCATGAACCGCCTCGCCCGCACCCGTATCACGCACGACGAGAAGGAAGGAGTCCATCACGTACACGTCCGAGGCCAGTTGACGTTCCTCGCGGTGCCACGGCTCAGCCGGACCCTGCACCTCGTACCCCAAGGCGCCCACGCCGTCGTGGAGTTGGACGGTTCGTTCATGGACCACGCGGCGTACGAGTCACTGCAGGACTGGCAGAAGACGCACACCGCACAGGGTGGCTCCGCCGAACTGACCGGCCGCCGCGCCGGGGTGAGCACCGCAGAGCCCGCCTCACCGTCACCCGCCGGCTGCCGCTGCCACCCCTGGACACCCTGGCGCAACCACCAGTGCGGGCACCCGAGCTCCGCACCGCCGGCCGCCCATCCCGACACGCCGCAGGGGCCGAGCACCGACGGCTCCGACGGCTCCGACGGCACGACCGACAGCTCCCAGGGCTACGACGGTTCCGACGGCTCCGCCAACCCGGTCGGCACCGGCGGGCCCGGCAGCACCGGCGGCCCCGCCACGCCTGGCAGCCCCGGCAGCCCCGGCAGCCCCGCCACCCCCAGTGGCCCCGGCAGCCACCAACTGGCCCGCGGCATCAGCGCCTTCCAGCGCAACACCGCGCCACTCGTGCGGGGTGAGCTCGCCCGGCTGGCCCGGGAGGGGCAGCAGCCGTCGCAGCTCTTCCTCACCTGCGCGGACTCGCGGCTCGTCACGTCGATGATCACCTCCAGTGGTCCCGGCGACCTCTTCGTGGTGCGCAACGTGGGCAACCTCGTGCCGCTGCCCGGCGAGGAGAGCGGCGACGACTCGGTGGCGGCCGCGATCGAGTACGCCGTGGACGTGCTGCAGGTGCGGTCCATCACGGTGTGCGGGCACTCCGGGTGCGGAGCCATGCAGGCGCTGCTCAACTCCGATCCCGGCGGCCCCCGGACACCGCTCAAGCGGTGGCTGCGGCACGGGCTGCCGAGCCTGGAGCGCATGGCCGACGACGGTCGCCCGTGGACCCGGCTCGCGGGCCGCGCACCGGCCGACGCGGTCGAGCAGCTGTGCCTGACCAACGTGGTCCAGCAGCTGGAGCACCTGCGCGCCCACGAGTCGGTGGCGCGGGCCCTGCGGAAGGGGGCGCTGGAGCTGCACGGGATGTACTTCCACGTGGGCGAGGCACAGGCGTATCTGCTGGCCCAGGCGGACGAGGAGCAGGTGTTCGGCCATGTGGAGGCGGTGGAGCTGTCTCCCTGACCGGGTAACCCGGGTGCCGGGGCGGGTGTGAAGGGGATAACACTCCTGAACCCCGCCCGGGCTGTCCTCGTGGGTACGAATGACCCGGGCCACCGCGGTCGAAGCCG
Organism: Streptomyces sp. NPDC047081; assembly: GCF_040643775.1. NCBI lineage: Bacteria > Bacillati > Actinomycetota > Actinomycetes > Kitasatosporales > Streptomycetaceae > Streptomyces > Streptomyces sp. NPDC047081. The sequence goes on from NZ_JBEYUY010000003.1 coordinate 145,026, forward strand.
CCTGATCGGCCGAGCCGGTCGGGCACCCCGGTGACAGGCTGAACCGATAGGTCTAAACCAATTGTCGGGCGACCCTTGTCATCGGCCCCTCGGTTCTGATGAGCTGTGGCCTGGGACACAACGGACACCCTGGGAAAGGCAGATGCCGTGAGCAACGAGAGCCTGGCCAACCTGCTCAAGGAAGAGCGCAGGTTCGCACCCCCCGCCGACCTGGCCGCGCATGCCAACGTCACCGCGGAGGCGTATGAACAGGCCAAGGCTGACAGGCTCGGCTTCTGGGCCGAGCAGGCCCGCCGGCTGACCTGGGCCACCGAGCCCACCGAGACGCTGGACTGGTCGAACCCGCCGTTCGCCAAGTGGTTCAAGGACGGCGCGCTCAACGTCGCGTACAACTGCGTGGACCGGCACGTCGAGGCGGGCAACGGCGACCGGGTCGCGATCCACTTCGAGGGCGAGCCCGGCGACAGCCGTGCGATCACCTACGCCGAGCTGAAGGACGAGGTGTCCAAGGCCGCCAACGCGCTGCTGGAGCTCGGTGTTTCGAAGGGCGACCGGGTCGCCGTATACATGCCGATGATCCCGGAGACGGCGATCGCGATGCTGGCCTGCGCCCGCATCGGCGCCGCGCACTCGGTCGTCTTCGGCGGCTTCTCGGCCGACGCCCTCGCGACCCGTATCCAGGACGCCGACGCCAAGGTCGTCATCACCTCCGACGGCGGCTACCGGCGCGGCAAGCCCTCCGCGCTCAAGCCGGCCGTGGACGAGGCGATCGCCAAGGTCGACAACGTCGAGCACGTCCTCGTGGTGCGCCGTACCGGCCAGGAGGTCGCCTGGTCCGAGGGCCGGGACGTGTGGTGGGACGAGATCGTCGAGCGGCAGTCCGCCGAGCACACACCGGAGGCGTTCGAGGCGGAGCACCCGCTGTTCATCCTCTACACGTCCGGTACGACGGGGAAGCCCAAGGGCATCCTGCACACCTCCGGCGGCTACCTCACCCAGACCTCGTACACCCACCACGCCGTCTTCGACCTCAAGCCCGAGACGGACGTGTACTGGTGCACCGCCGACGTCGGCTGGGTCACCGGCCACTCGTACATCGTCTACGGGCCGCTGGCCAACGGCGCCACCCAGGTCATGTACGAGGGGACGCCGGACACCCCGCACCAGGGCCGGTTCTGGGAGATCGTGCAGAAGTACGGGGTGACGATCCTCTACACCGCGCCGACCGCGATCCGTACGTTCATGAAGTGGGGCGACGACATCCCCGCCAAGTTCGATCTCAGCAGCCTGCGGGTGCTGGGCTCGGTCGGTGAGCCGATCAACCCCGAGGCGTGGATCTGGTACCGCAAGCACATCGGCGCCGATGCCACGCCGATCGTGGACACCTGGTGGCAGACCGAGACCGGCGCCATGATGATCTCCCCGCTGCCCGGCGTCACCGCCACCAAGCCCGGCTCGGCGCAGACCCCGCTGCCCGGCATCTCGGCGACGGTCGTGGACGACGAGGCCAACGAGGTGCCCAACGGCGGTGGCGGCTACCTGGTGCTGACCGAGCCGTGGCCGTCCATGCTGCGCACCATCTGGGGCGACGACCAGCGCTTCCTCGACACGTACTGGTCCCGCTTCGAGGGCAAGTACTTCGCCGGTGACGGCGCCAAGAAGGACGACGACGGCGACATCTGGCTGCTCGGCCGGGTCGACGACGTCATGCTCGTATCCGGCCACAACATCTCCACGACGGAGGTGGAGTCGGCGCTGGTGTCCCACCCGTCCGTCGCCGAGGCCGCCGTCGTCGGCGCGGCCGACGAGACCACCGGGCAGGCGATCGTCGCCTTCGTCATCCTGCGCGGGACGGCGAACGCCGAGGACGAGGGCCTGGTCAACGACCTGCGCAACCACGTCGGCGCCACCCTCGGCCCGATCGCCAAGCCGAAGCGGATCCTGCCGGTGGCCGAGCTGCCGAAGACCCGTTCCGGCAAGATCATGCGCCGGCTGCTGCGCGACGTGGCCGAGAACCGCCAGCTCGGCGATGTGACGACGCTGACCGACTCGACGGTGATGGACCTCATCCAGGCGAAGCTGCCGGCGGCGCCGAGCGAGGACTGAGCAGCGAGGACCGACACTCCCTGACAGGGGCGTCCGGCGCGAAAAGCGCCGGGCGCCCCTTTTAGGTAAACTAAGCAAAACAGCGTGACCCTCAAGGTGTGCCGGGAAGTCTGGTCGGCGAACAGTTCCGCCCTGCCCATCCACCGGAGGTCTCCCCCATGCCCGCGCCCCCTCGCAAGGTCCTCGGACGGCTGTCCCTCCCCGAGCGGACCTTCGTCGCGGACGCCCTGCGCACCGAGACCGTCGGCGGTGTGCTGCTCCTCATAGCCGCCGTCACCGCGCTGATCTGGGCGAACATACCCGCACTACGCGACAGCTACGAGACCGTCAGCCACTACCACCTGGGCCCCGGGGCCCTCGGCCTGAACCTCTCCGTCGCGCACTGGGCCGCCGACGGCCTGCTCGCCGTCTTCTTCTTCGTCGCCGGCATCGAGCTCAAGCGCGAACTCGTCGCCGGCGACCTGCGCGACCCCAGGGCGGCCGCCCTGCCGGTCGTCGCGGCCCTGTGCGGCATGGCCGTACCGGCCCTCGTCTACACGCTCACCAACGTCACCGGCAGCGGCTCGCTCGGCGGCTGGGCCGTGCCGACCGCCACCGACATCGCCTTCGCACTCGCCGTGCTCGCGGTCATCGGGACGTCCCTGCCCAGCGCCCTGCGCGCCTTCCTGCTCACCCTCGCCGTCGTCGACGACCTCTTCGCGATCCTGATCATCGCGGTCTTCTTCACCAGCAGCATCGACTTCGCCGCGCTCGGCGGCGCCGTCGTGGGCCTCGCAGTCTTCTGGCTGCTGCTGAGGAAGGGCGTGCGCGGGTGGTACGTGTACGTCCCGCTCGCGCTCGTCATCTGGGCGCTGATGTACAACAGCGGAGTCCACGCCACCATCGCCGGCGTCGCGATGGGCCTGATGCTGCGCTGCCACCGCCACGAGGGCGAGGAGCACTCCCCCGGTGAGCAGATCGAGCATCTCGTACGGCCCCTGTCGGCGGGCCTCGCCGTGCCGCTGTTCGCGCTGTTCAGCGCGGGTGTCGTGGTCTCGGGCGGCGCGCTCGGCGATGTGTTCACCAGGCCGGAGACGCTGGGCGTGGTCCTCGGGCTCGTCGTCGGCAAGGCGGCCGGGATCTTCGGCGGGACCTGGCTGACGGCACGTTTCACCAGGGCGACGCTCAGCGAGGACCTGGAGTGGGCGGACGTGTTCGCGGTGGCGACCCTGGCCGGCATCGGCTTCACGGTGTCGCTGCTGATCGGCGAGCTCGCCTTCGACGGCGACGCGACGCTCACCGACGAGGTCAAGGCCGCCGTACTCGTGGGATCGCTCGTCGCGGCGACGTTGGCGACCGTGCTGCTGAAGATACGGAACGCCAAGTACCGCCGGCTGGTCGAGGCCGAGGAACGGGACGAGGACCTCGACGGCATCCCGGACATCTACGAACAGGACGATCCGGCGTACCACCTGAGGATGGCGGAGATCTACGAGAACAAGGCCGCCGAGCACCGCCGGATCGCCGGGATCAAGGAAGCCGAGCGACGCGCGCTTGCCGAAGTGACGGGCGGGGCAGGCGACGAGGACGGCCGTCCGGCATGATCTGACGGGACGGTACAAAAGAGTCGCTACATGAGCCGGACATAAAGAGATAGAGGGAGACCGCGATGAGCGCACCCGACGGCAGCCCGGTCGGCGCCGAACGCAGCATCGGCCAGCTGTTCGCCTCGGCGACGACCGAGATGTCCGCGCTGGTGCACGACGAGATCGCGCTGGCCAAGGCCCAGCTCAAGCAGGACGTCAAGCGCGGCGCGACCAGCGGCGGCGCGTTCACGGTGGCCGCCATGGTGCTGGTGTTCTCCCTGCCGATGCTCAACTTCGCGCTGGCGTACGGGATCCGCACCTGGAGCGACTGGAACCTCGCGATCTGCTTCCTGCTCTCCTTCGCGGCGAACGTGCTGGTCGCGGGCGTCCTCGCGTTGATCGGCGTGGTGTTCGCGAAGAAGGCCAAGAAGGGCCAGGGCCCGCAGAAGGTGGCCGCGTCCATGAAGGAGACGGCGAACGTCCTGCAGAAGGCCAAGCCGCACCCGCGCCCGGAGACGCCGGCCCTCGAGGACCGCGCCCCCGCGGCCATCGAAGCTGTGGGACGCTCGACCTCATGACGGATCCCGCCACACCTTCGGCGCAACCGGCCTCGCTCGTACGACCGGACACCCTTCCCGACGGTACGAAGCTGACGCACCGCGACGTCGCCGCCAACGGCGCGCGCTTCCACATCGCCGAGGCCGGTGACGGCCCGCTGGTGCTGCTGCTGCACGGCTTTCCGCAGTTCTGGTGGACCTGGCGGCACCAGCTGAGCACGCTGGCCGACGCGGGTTTCCGGGCCGTCGCCATGGACCTGCGAGGCGTCGGCGGCAGCGACCGCACCCCGCGCGGCTACGACCCCGTCAACCTCGCCCTCGACGTCACCGGCGTGATCCGCTCCCTCGGCGAGCCGGACGCCGCGCTGGTGGGCCACGACCTGGGCGGCTATCTGGCGTGGACGGCGGCCGTGATGCGCCCGAAGCTGGTACGACGGCTCGCGGTCGCCTCGATGCCGCATCCCCGGCGCTGGCGCTCGGCGATGCTCTCCGACGTCCGGCAGACCCGCGCGGGCTCCTACATCTGGGGCTTCCAGCGCCCCTGGATCCCCGAACGCCAGCTCACCGCCGACGACGGCGCGCTCGTCGCCGAGCTGATCCGGGACTGGTCCGGGCTGAACGCGCCGGACGACGAGGCGCTCACGACGTACCGCCGCGCGATGTGCATCCCGTCGACGGCGCACTGCTCGATCGAGCCGTACCGGTGGCTGGTGCGGTCGATGGCCCGGCCGGACGGCATCCAGTTCAACCGGCGCATGAAGCGCCCCCTCCGGGTCCCGACACTCCATCTGCACGGCTCGCTCGACCCCGTGATGCGGACGCGGAGCGCGGCCGGATCCGGCGAGTACGTCGAAGCGCCGTACCGCTGGCGGCTGTTCGACGGGCTCGGGCACTTCCCGCAGGAGGAGGATCCGGTCAGTTTTTCCACAGAACTGGTCAATTGGCTGAAAGACCCCGAACCCGATCGGTGACCGAGCCTGTGCGCCCGGTATCCGGACCTGAACATCTGTCCTACGAACAGCCAATTGCCCGGCGCATAGGCCAATTGGGGTCCACGGGGGTGGTTATCGACCATGGGGCAGGGGCAGACGTCGGGGTATGGGCTGGACGCACGACTACAGTGACGCAGCACGCACTCGCCGCTCGGCCAACGGGCTGAGCCCTCACCAGGGAGGCGCCCCGCAGCTGCCGGGCACGGACCTCCGGGTGGGCATTCCGCGCATCCTGCGCCGCCGGGCCCGCTGGGTCTCGGTGCGCCTGCGTCACCCTCGAGGCTGACGCCTACAGAGCGCAGCTGTCGCTGTCGACCTGCTCGTTCGCGGTACGTCCCTTGACGATGTCCTCCTGGATCTCGTCGGCGGTGAGCGCGTACCCGGTGTCGGCGTCGTCGAGGGACTTCGCGAAGACCACGCCGTACACCCTGCCCTCGGGGGTGAGCAGCGGGCCGCCGGAGTTGCCCTGGCGGACGGTGGCGTACAGCGAGTAGACGTCGCGGCGGACGGTGCCGCGGTGGTAGATGTCCGGGCCGTTGGCCGGGATGCGGCCACGCACGCGTGCGGCGCGGACGTCGTACGAGCCGTTCTCCGGGAAGCCCGCGATGATCGCGCCGTCGCCGCTCCTCGCGTCCGTGGTGGCGAACTTCAGCGCGGGCGCCCTGAGGTCGGGCACGTCGAGCACGGCGATGTCGCGGTGCCAGTCGTACAGGACGACCTTGGCGTCGTACTTGCGGCCCTCGCCGCCTATCTGGACGGTGGGCTCGTCGACACCGCCCACGACGTGCGCGTTGGTCATGACGCGGCGGTCGCCGAAGACGAAGCCGGAGCCCTCCAGGACCTTGCCGCAGCTCGTGGCGGTGCCCATGACCTTGACGATGGAGCTCTTCGCGCGCGTGGCGACCGGGCTGTTGGCGAGCGCCGGGTCAGGGGGCTGGACGTCGGTGATCGGCTCGTTCGAGAACGGGCTGAAGACCTGCGGGAAGCCGTTCTGCGCGAGGACCGAGGAGAAGTCCGCGAACCAGGTGTCGGCCTGGTCGGGCAGTGCGCGGGAGACGCCGAGCAGCACCTTGGAGCTGCGGACCTCCTTGCCGAGGGTCGGCAGGGTGGTGCCGGCCAGGGCGGAGCCGATCAGCCACGCGACGAGGAGCATCGCGACGACGTTGACGAGGGCGCCGCCGGTCGCGTCCAGGGCGCGGGCCGGGGACCAGGTGATGTACCGGCGCAGCTTGTTGCCGAGGTGGGTGGTCAGGGCCTGGCCGACGGAGGCGCAGACGATGACGATGACGACCGCGACGACGGCGGCGGTCGTGCTCACCTCGGAGTTGTCGGTCAGCGCGTCCCAGATGACGGGCAGCGTGTAGACCGCGACGAGGCCGCCGCCCAGAAAGCCGATCACCGACAGGATGCCGACGACGAAGCCCTGGCGATAGCCGACGATCGCGAACCACACGGCGGCGACCAGCAACAGGATGTCCAGCACGTTCACGGTGGACACCCTGTCATGACCGCCAGTCGAGCGGGACCTGCTTGTCGCGGTCCCAGGGGCGCTCCCAGCCCGAGTAGTGCAGCAGGCGGTCGATGATTCCGGCCGTGAAGCCCCAGACCAGGGCCGATTCGACCAGGAATGCCGGACCTCGGTGGCCGCTGGGGTGGACGGTGGTGGCGCGGTTGTCGGGGTTCGTGAGATCCGCCACGGGGACGGTGAACACCCGCGCCGTCTCGTTCGGGTCGACCACCCCGACCGGGCTCGGCTCGCGCCACCAGCCCATCACCGGGGTCACGACGAAGCCGCTGACCGGGATGTACAACCGCGGCAGCACACCGAAGAGCTGGACGCCGGACGGGTCGAGCCCGGTCTCCTCCTCGGCCTCGCGGAGAGCGGCCCGCAGCGGCCCGTCGGCCTTCGGGTCGCCGTCCTCGGGGTCGAGGGCACCACCGGGGAAGGAGGGCTGGCCCGCGTGCGAGCGCAGTGAGCCGGCCCGCTCCATGAGCAGCAGCTCGGGTCCGCGCTCGCCCTCGCCGAACAGCACGAGCACGGCGGACTGCCGGCCCGCCCCGTCCTCCGGCGGCAGGAACCGGCTCAGCTGCAGCGGCTCGACGGTCTCCACCGCCCGCACCACCGGGTCCAGCCACCCCGGCAGCCCGTCCTTGCTGAGCGTCACCGCCCCACCCTGTGTCTCACTCGCCCGCGTCATACCCACCCCCGTAGTCCTGCCCGGTACAACGCCGCGCAGTCCCTTGATCGTTCCAGCCGCCGCCCCTGAGATCGACCCCGAGACGGTCCCTGAGCCGACGTCCGGGTCCGCCCCGTCATCCGGCCCCCAGCGGCGGCGCCGCCTTGCCGCCCGCGTCCAGGTACGCCTGCGGGGGCTTCAGGCGCTGGCCCGGGAAGCCGCCCTTCTCGTACTTGAGGAGCTTCTTCGCCTTCTCGGGGTCCGTCTCCCCCTCGCCGTACGCCGGGCAGAGCGGGGCGATGGGACAAGCGCCGCACGCGGGCTTGCGGGCGTGGCAGATGCGGCGGCCGTGCCAGATCACGTGGTGCGAGAGGTCGGTCCAGTCGCTCTTGGGGAAGAGCGCTCCCACGGCGGCCTCGATCTTGTCCGGGTCGGTCTGGTCGGTCCACTGCCAGCGCTTCACCAGCCGCTGGAAGTGCGTGTCCACGGTGATGCCGGGGCGCCCGAACGCGTTCCCGAGCACGACGAACGCCGTCTTGCGGCCGACGCCGGGCAGCTTGACCAGGTCCTCCAGCCTGCCGGGCACCTCGCCGCCGAACTGCTCCACCAGGGCCTTCGACAGGCCTATCACCGACTTGGTCTTCGCCCGGAAGAAGCCGGTCGGACGCAGGATCTCCTCGACCTCCTCGGGGTTCGCCGCGGCCAGGTCCTCCGGTGTGGGGTACTTCGCGAAGAGGCCCGGTGTCGTCTGGTTGACCCTGAGGTCGGTGGTCTGCGCGGACAGCACCGTCGCGACCACGAGCTGGAAGGGGTTCTCGAAGTCCAGCTCCGGATGGGCGTACGGATACACCTCGGCGAGCTCGCGGTTGATACGCCGGGCCCGGCGGACGAGAGCGGTCTGCGACTCGCCCTTGGGCGGCTTGGCGACGGTCTTGGCGGCGGGCACGCCCTCGACGGCGGCCGAGGCCTTCTTGGGAGCGACGGTCGCCTTCTTGACGGCGGCGGACTTCTTCACGGCAGCCGTCTTCTTGGTGGCCGGGGCCTTCTTCGCGGTCGCGGACTTCTTCACAGCCGTCGGCTTTTTCACGCCCCCACCTGCCGTGGAGGCCTTCTTCGCCGCAGCCTTCTTTGTCGCTTTTGCCGGTTTCTTTCCGCCACCGGAGTCTTGTTCGCCCACAGCGGAATCACGACGTACAACCACCCGCCCAGCCCCCTTGGCCTGTGCTCTCACCGGCGATTTGGACACCCGGCCAGCCTAGAGCCCGGCACTGACATCCGCCCCGGACCCCGGAGATCAGCCCCCAATTGGACCCCTGCCGCTTACCTCGGGACACCTGTGCGGCATCCTTGTGACAGATCACACTGTTTGGACCGTCCGGCAAAATGGGGAGCACGGTCCCCTGGTACCAAGGGGGAGCAAGATCCCCTGAGCAGGTCGACAAGGAGAGAACTCGTGGACGACGTTCTGCGGCGGAACCCGCTCTTCGCGGCGCTCGACGACGAGCAGGCCGCGGAGCTCCGCGCCTCCATGAGTGAGGTGACCCTCGCGCGCGGCGACTCGCTCTTCCACGAGGGCGACCCCGGTGACCGCCTCTACGTGGTGACCGAGGGCAAGGTCAAGCTGCACCGCACCTCCCCCGACGGCCGGGAGAACATGCTCGCCGTCGTCGGCCCCAGCGAGCTGATCGGCGAGCTGTCGCTGTTCGACCCGGGTCCGCGGACGGCCACGGCCACCGCGCTGACCGAGGTCAAGCTGCTCGGTCTCGGCCACGGCGACCTGCAGCCCTGGCTGAGCGCGCGCCCCGAGGTCGCCGGCGCCCTGCTGCGCGCCGTCGCGCGCCGGCTGCGCAAGACCAACGACGCGATGTCCGACCTGGTCTTCTCCGACGTCCCCGGCCGTGTGGCGCGTGCCCTGCTGGACCTGTCCCGCCGCTTCGGCGTGCAGTCCGAGGAGGGCATCCACGTCGTGCACGACCTGACGCAGGAGGAGCTGGCCCAGCTGGTCGGCGCGTCCCGCGAGACGGTCAACAAGGCGCTGGCCGACTTCGCCCAGCGAGGCTGGCTGCGCCTGGAGGCGCGGGCCGTCATCCTCCTGGACGTCGAAAGGCTCGCCAAGCGTTCGCGTTGACGCCGTTGCGGGGCCCCGGCTGATGTAGTGGGCATATGGCCGAAAGCGTGTCGTCCTCCAGAGGTCTCGACCCCCAGGGCTACATCGAGCGAGAGGGCTCCCTCGCGCGCGTGCCGCGCGATTTCCGTCCGGTCGTCGCCGCGGCCCGCGACCGGCTGCTGGACGTCTTCGGGGCGCGGCTGCACAGCGCGTACCTCTACGGGTCGATTCCGCGCGGCACCACGCGCGTGGGGCGCAGCGACCTGGATCTGCTGGTCGCCCTGCGCGAGGACCCGGCCGAGGCGGACCGGGAGGCCGCGCGGGCCCTCGGAGAGGCCGTCGACAAGGAGTTCGCGCAGGTCGACGGCGTCGGCACGCTGCTCTACGGCCGGGCCCGGCTGCTGAGCGAGGCGGAGACGTACGACCTGGGCTGGTTCGTCGCCTGTATGTGCACGCCCCTGCTCGGGGAGGACCTCGCCGAGTACCTGCCCCGCTACCGGCCGGACTCCCTGCTCGCCCGCGAGACCAACGGCGACCTCGCGCTGCTGCTTCCCCGGTGGCGGCGGCGGATCGCGGACGCCGACGACACGGAGGCGGCCCGGCGGCCCCTCGTCCGCTTCATGTCCCGGCATCTCGTCCGCACCGGCTTCACTTTGGTCATGCCCCGCTGGAACGGTTGGACCAGCGACCTGGCGGAGATGGCCGAGGCCTTCGGCGCGTACTACCCGGAGCGGGCCGACCAGATGCGCGCGGCGGCCGTACGCGGCCAGGAGCCGGCCGGGGACGCCGCCGTACTGCGCTCCTACGTCGACGACCTCGGGCCGTGGCTCGCCGACGAGTACGCGCGCGTGCACGGCGTGAAGGCACCCAGGGCCGAGGGGCCGGCCTAGATCAGGCCGTGCTCCTCCAGGTAGTCCAGCTGTGCGCGCACCGACAGTTCCGCGGCCGGCCACAGGGAGCGGTCCACGTCCGCGTACACATGGGCGACGACCTGGGACGGCTCGCGGTAGCCGTCCTCGACGGCCGTCTCGACCTGGGCGAGGCGGTGGGCGCGGTGGGCGAGGTAGAACTCGACCGCGCCCTGGGCGTCCTCCAGGACCGGGCCGTGGCCGGGGAGCACCGTGTGGACGCCGTCGTCGACCGTGAGCGAGCGCAGGCGCCGTAGCGAGTCCAGGTAGTCGCCCAGGCGGCCGTCGGGGTGCGCCACGACCGTCGTGCCGCGGCCCAGGACGGTGTCGCCGGTGAGGACCGCCTGATCGGCCGGGAGATGGAAGCAGAGGGAGTCCGAGGTGTGGCCGGGGGTCGGTACGACCCTGAGCTCCAGGCCGCCGACCGCGACCACGTCTCCTGCGGCCAGCCCCTCGTCGCCCAGCCGCAGCGCCGGGTCCAGGGCCCGCACCTTGGTGCCGGTCAGCCCGGCGAAGCGCGCGGCGCCCTCCGCGTGGTCCGGGTGGCCGTGCGTCAGCAGGGTCAGGGCGATGCGCTTGCCCGCCTTCTCGGCGGTGTCGACGACGTTGCGCAGATGGCCCTCGTCCAGCGGACCGGGGTCGACCACGACGGCCAGCTCGGAGTCCGGCTCGGCGAGGATCCAGGTGTTCGTGCCGTCGAGCGTCATCGCCGAGGCGTTGGGCGCCAGTACGTTGACGGCCCGCGGGGTGGCGGGGCCGGTGAGGACCCCGCCGCGCGGCTGGCCGGGGAGGGCTGCGGCGTCGGTCATGCGAGGAAACCTTTCGGGGCGGCCGGAGCGGGGGTCACGCCGAGGCTCCACCGGTCGGGAGGTCGGTCGGGATGTGCTTGGTGAACTCGTCGTGGCCCGGCCAGGTCAGCACGATCTCGCCGTCCTCCAGACGCGCCTTCGCCAGTACGGCGGTCATGTCGCGGCCGGGAGCCGCGGCGAGCGCCTCGGCGGCCGTGCCGTACGGGATCAGCTGGCGCAGGGTCGCGATGGTGGGCGGCATCATCAGCAGCTCGCCCTTGTCGTAGCCGTCGGCGGCCTCCGCGGGCCGGGTCCACACAGTGCGGTCGGCCTCCGTGGAGGCGTTGCGGGTGCGCTGGCCGTGCGGGAGGGCGGCGACGAAGAAGAAGGTGTCGTAGCGCCGGGTCTCGAACTCTGGCGTGATCCAGCGGGTCCAGGCGCCCAGCAGGTCGGAGCGCAGGACCAGGCCGCGGCGGTCCAGGAACTCGGCGAAGGAGAACTCACGGGCGACCAGGGCCGCGCGGTCCGCCTCCCAGTCCTCACCCGTGGTGTCGCCGACCACGGAGTCGGCGGAGGGTCCGGCGAGCAGGACGCCCGCCTCCTCGTACGTCTCGCGCACGGCCGCGCAGACGATCGCCTGGGCGGCCGCCTGGTCCACGCCGAGGCGCTCGGCCCACCACGCGCGCGTGGGGCCCGTCCAGCGGATCTGGTGCTCGTCGTCGCGCGGGTCGACGCCGCCGCCCGGATACGCGTACGCGCCTCCGGCGAAGGCCATGGAGGCGCGTCTGCGCAGCATGTGGACGGCGGGGCCGGTGGCGGTGTCCTTCAGGAGCATGACGGTGGCCGCGCGCTTGGGGACGACCGGGGTGAGCGTGCCCTCGGCGAGCGCACGGATGCGTTCCGGCCAGTCCTGCGGAAACCACTGCCCATTCGCCATGGGCGGAGGCTATCCCGTGGTGCGCGAATGTTCGAGAGGTCCCCGAGGTCAGAGCGTCGGCCAGGGCCCGGCGGCTATGCCTCGGTGAGCTCGACCTGGATCTCGACCTCGACCGGCGCGTCCAGCGGCAGCACCGCGACGCCCACCGCGCTGCGCGCGTGCACGCCCTTGTCGCCGAGGACCTCGCCGAGCAGTTCGCTCGCGCCGTTGACCACTCCGGGCTGGCCGGTGAAGTCGGAGGCCGAGGCGACGAAGCCGACGACCTTCACCACGCGCGCGATGCGGTCCAGGTCGCCGGTGACCGACTTGACCGCGGCCAGGGCGTTCAGGGCGCAGGTGCGGGCCAGTTCCTTGGCCTCCTCCGGCGTGACCTCCGCGCCGACCTTGCCGGTGACGGGCAGCTTGCCCTCGACCATGGGGAGCTGGCCGGCCGTGTACACGTACGCGCCCGACTGCACGGCCGGCTGGTAGGCGGCGAGCGGCGGGACGACCTCGGGCAGCGTCAGGCCCAGCTCCGCGAGCCGCTCGTCGACGGCGCCCATTACGGCTTCTCCCGCTTCAGGTAGGCCACCAGCTGCTCCGGGTTGTTCGGCCCGGGCACGACCTGGACGAGCTCCCAGCCGTCCTCGCCCCAGGTGTCCAGAATCTGCTTCGTGGCGTGGACGAGCAGAGGCACGGTTGCGTATTCCCACTTGGTCATGTGGCCGACTTTAGCCGCTGGCCGTCCGCCATCCGTCGTCGAGTTATCCACAGGCTGTCGCGTGATCCGCACAGGGACTGGTTAGGCTCGAAGACGTGAGCAGGCTCCAGGTCGTCAGCGGCAAGGGCGGGACCGGAAAGACCACGGTCGCCGCCGCCCTCGCGCTGGCCCTCGCGACGGAGGGGAAGCGGACGCTTCTCGTCGAGGTCGAGGGCCGGCAGGGCATCGCGCAGCTCTTCGAAACGGAAGCGCTGCCCTACGAGGAGCGGAAGATCGCCGTCGCTCCAGGGGGCGGGGAGGTGTACGCCCTCGCCATCGACCCCGAACTGGCCCTTCTGGACTACCTCCAGATGTTCTACAAGCTCGGGGGCGCGGGCAGAGCCCTGAAGAAGCTCGGCGCGATCGACTTCGCCACCACCGTCGCGCCCGGCCTCAGGGACGTACTCCTGACCGGCAAGGCGTGCGAGGCGGTGCGCAGGAAGGACAAGGCAGGACGGTTCGCGTACGACTACGTCGTCATGGACGCGCCCCCGACGGGCCGCATCACCCGCTTCCTGAACGTGAACGACGAGGTGGCCGGCCTCGCGAAGATAGGGCCGATACACAATCAGGCGCAGGCCGTGATGCGGGTGCTGAAGTCCAAGGAGACGGCCGTGCACCTGGTCACGCTCCTGGAGGAGATGCCGGTCCAGGAGACCGCGGACGGCATCGCCGAACTGCGCGCGGCGAAGCTGCCGGTGGGCCGGATCGTGGTGAACATGGTCCGCCCCGAGGTGTTGGACGCGGCGGATCTGGAACTCGTACGGAGCGTGCCGCGTTCTTCTGTGGCGAAGGCACTGTCGACGGCGGGACTGGGCGGGGCGCGGCGGGGAGGGAACGCCGAGAAGCTGGTGGACCCCCTGCTGACCCAGGCCGAGGAGTACGCCGAGCGGTACGCGCTGGAGCACGAGCAGCGCGCGGTCCTCGGCGAGCAGGGCCTGCCGTTGCACGAACTGCCGCTGCTCGCCGAGGGAATGGACCTGGCGGGGCTGTACGAGCTGGCCACGGAGCTGCGCGAGCAGGGTCTGTCATGAGCCGGAGCACGAGTCGGAAGCAGGGGATGTCATGAGTCCGAACCCGGCCGCCACCCAGCACGGCATCTCCGCCACGCGCGTGCTCGACGTCGACCCGCTGATCGACGATCCGCAGACCCGGATCGTGGTGTGCTGCGGCTCGGGCGGGGTCGGCAAGACCACCACGGCCGCGGCGCTGGGCCTCAGGGCCGCCGAGCGCGGCCGGAAGGTCGTCGTGCTGACCATCGACCCGGCCCGCCGCCTGGCCCAGTCCATGGGCATCGACTCGCTCGACAACACCCCGCGCCGGGTGAAGGGCGTGGACGGCGACGGCGAACTGCACGCGATGATGCTCGACATGAAGCGCACCTTCGACGAGATCGTCGAGGCGCACGCGGACCGCGAGCGGGCGGCCGCGATCCTGTCGAACCCCTTCTACCAGTCGCTCTCGGCGGGCTTCGCGGGCACGCAGGAGTACATGGCGATGGAGAAGCTGGGCCAGCTGCGGGCCAAGGACGAGTGGGACCTGATCGTCGTGGACACCCCGCCGTCCCGCTCGGCGCTGGACTTCCTGGACGCGCCCAAGCGGCTCGGCTCGTTCCTGGACGGCCGGCTGATCCGGCTGCTGACCGCGCCGGCCAAGCTCGGCGGCCGCGCGGGGATGAAGTTCCTGAACGTCGGGATGTCGATGATGACCGGCACCCTCGGCAAGCTGCTGGGCGGCCAACTCCTCAAGGACGTCCAGACGTTCGTGGCCGCGATGGACACCACCTTCGGCGGGTTCCGCACGCGCGCGGACGCCACGTACAAGCTGCTTCAGGCGCCCGGGACGGCGTTCCTCGTGGTCGCGGCGCCGGAGCGGGACGCGCTGCGCGAGGCCGCGTACTTCGTGGAGCGGCTGGCGGCCGAGGACATGCCGCTGGCCGGACTGGTGCTCAACCGCGTCCACGGCAGCGGCGCCGACCGGCTGTCGGCCGAGCGTGCGCTCGCCGCCGCGGAGAGCCTCGTCGAACCCCGCGGGGAAAATCTTGCGGCGCCCCGCATTGTCGATCAGGACGGCGGGAAAGCTGGACTTCGTAACTCTCCCGACACGTACGGCAGTTCAGAATCTCCCGCATCCGAGCCCGCCGCGGCGCCCGCGGCCGACGGGCCTCCCGTGTCCGAGCCCCACTCCCCCGGGGCGGACCGGGACGTCGACCGGCTCGCCGCGGGCCTGCTGAGGCTGCACGCCGAGCGTATGCGGCTGCTCTCCCGCGAGCAGCGCACGCGCGACCGTTTCACGGCGCTCCACCCCGAGGTGGCGGTGGCCGAAGTGGCCGCGCTGCCCGGCGATGTGCACGACCTCGCGGGCCTCAGGGACATCGGCGACCGGCTCGCGGCCAACCGGCCGGAGCTGCCCGAGGTGCGTGTCTGAGGGACCCTGCCCAGAGGGTGCCCTCAGCTCACCGCCGCGTAGTTCTCGTACACCTGGTCGTCGTCGAGCGGCAGGATGCCCACACCGCGTTCGTACTCCACACGAGCCGTCTCGAGGAGCCGGCGCCAGGAGGTCACGGTGGGCCGCCTGCGCAGCAGTGCGCGGCGCTCCCGCTCCGTCATGCCTCCCCACACGCCGAACTCGACGCGGTTGTCGAGCGCGTCGGCCAGGCATTCGGTGCGTACCGGACATCCGGTGCACACCGCCTTGGCCCTGTTCTGCGCTGCTCCCTGAACGAACAGTTCATCCGGATCGGTAGTGCGGCAGGCGGCCTGCGCACTCCAGTCGGTTACCCAGCCCATACCGGCGCCGTCCTCTCCCGAATCGAGGCTCCCCCACGGCGGCAGCGGCATATTCACCGCCGCCAGTTGAGGACGTTACGGAAGGCGGGCACAGCGCAACACCCCCTTCGGGCCCAATCTTGAATGGCCCGAACGGACTATGCGTAAGCGGCAGATCACCCGGGGGAGTGAGCTGGCGACATGCGTGACCTTCCCGGCAAACCGGGACAGTTCCATGGAGTCACAACGGACACCGCCCGACACACAAGGCGGATTCGGACACACCCCCAACAAAAAAGTTGGGGAACCTCCGGAACGATTCGGGGTCGCCGGACGTATTGATACGTAGCCCTACTGCTGTGACAGTTGAGAGCAGCTTAGGCCAAGGCATATACGCGTGTCCGGCGAATGAGAACGTAGGCTGCCCTCATGCCAAAGAAGCGCTCGGGCGGTGGTCTGTCGCCAACGCAGCAGGCCGCCAAGTTCCTCGGTGTCAGTGTGCTCGCCGGTGCCGTCATGGCCGGCATCGCGCTGCCCGCCTTCGGCGCGCTCGGACTCGCGGCCAAGGGGTCGGTGGAGAGCTTCGACGAGCTCCCGGCCAACTTGAAGACTCCGCCGCTGAGTCAGCGCACCACGATCCTCGACGCCGACGGCGGCCAGATCGCCACGGTGTACTCGCGCGACCGCACGGTGGTCCCCCTCAAGGACATCTCGCCGTACATGCAGAAGGCGATCGTCGCGATCGAGGACTCGCGCTTCTACCAGCACGGCGCGATCGACCTGAAGGGCGTCCTGCGCGCCCTCAACAAGAACGCGCAGAGCGGCGGGGTGGCCCAGGGCGCCTCCACGCTCACCCAGCAGCTCGTGAAGAACGTGGCCATCGAGGAGGCCGGCGACGACCCGACGAAGGTCGCGCAGGCCACGCAGCAGACGATCGGCCGCAAGATAAAGGAGCTGAAGTACGCGATCCAGCTCGAGGAAGAGCTCGGCAAGAAGAAGATCCTCGAGAACTACCTGAACATCACGTTCTTCGGTGAGCAGGCCTACGGCGTCGAGGCCGCCGCCCAGCGCTACTTCTCCAAGCACGCCAAGGACCTGAACGTCCAGCAGGCGGCGCTGCTCGCGGGCATCGTCCAGTCGCCGACCCGGTACGACCCGGTCAACGACGCCACGGAGGCCACCAAGCGCCGTAACGTCGTGCTGCAGCGCATGGCCGACATGGGCGACATCTCGCAGGCGGAGGCCAACAAGGCCAAGAAGACCCCGCTGGGCCTCGACCCCAGCCAGCCGAAGAACGGCTGCATCACCGCGGTCAAGGGCGCCGGCTTCTTCTGCGACTACGTGCGCGAGGTCTTCCTGACCGACCCGATCTTCGGCAAGACCAGGGAAGCCCGGGCGAAGATCTGGAACCAGGGCGGTCTGACGATCCGTACGACCCTCGACCCGCAGGCGCAGGAGTCGGTCCAGACGTCCATCAAGGAGCACGTCTACAAGAGCGACCCGGTCGCCACCGCCGCCACCATCGTCGAGCCCGGCACCGGCAAGATCCTGGCGATGGGCCAGTCGCGGCCGTACGGCTTCGGCAAGCACGAGACGCAGATCAACCTGTCGGTCAACGCGGCCATGGGCGGCGGCGCGGGCTACCAGCCCGGTTCGACGTTCAAGCCGATCGTGGCCGCGGCCGCCATAGAGGGCGGCACGCCGGCGACACAGACGTACTCCTCGCCGTACGAGATGGACTACCCGGCGCCGGTCTCCGCCTGTGACGGCAGGACCTGGGACGAGAAGGGCGTCAAGCTCACCAACGAGAGCGAGTCGGAGCATGGCCCGTACTCGATGAAGGAAGCGACCGCCAAGTCGGTCAACACGTACTACGTGCAGCTGATCAGCGACATCGGCATCTGCCCGGTGACGACGATGGCGCAGAAGATGGGCGTCGAGCGGGCCGACGGCAAGAAGCTCCAGCAGGCGCCGTCCATCGCGCTCGGCACCCAGGAGATGTCCCCGCTGACGATGGCGAACGCGTACGCGACCTTCGCCTCGCGCGGCATGTACTGCACGCCGATCGCCATCGAGTCGATCACCCAGACCGTCGGGACCCAGAAGAAGTCCTTCGAGGTGCCCAAGTCGACCTGCTCGCGCGCGATGTCGGAGAAGACCGCCGACACGGTGACGACGCTGCTGAAGGGCGTGGTCGAGGACGGTACGGGTACCCAGGCCGGCCTGAGCGACCGTCCGAGCGCCGGTAAGACCGGTACGACGGACAACCGTTACGCCGCCTGGTTCGTCGGCTTCACGCCGAACATGGCGGGCGCGGTCTGGGTCGGCGACCCGGCCCACGAGCGCCAGATGAAGAACATCACCATCGGCGGCGTCTGGAACGAGAAGGTCTACGGCGGCCAGGTCCCCGGCCCGATCTGGCGCGACATGATGACCGGCGCGCTCGACGGCAAGCCGGTGGAGAGCTTCAACCTCGTCAACATCCCCGACGCCAACAAGGGCAAGGGGAACGGCAACGACGACGGGAACAACGGCGACAACGGCGGCACCACCGACCAGGGCCAGACCGACGGCGGCACCGACACGGGCGGCACCGACGGCGGCACCATCCCGACGCCCACGTTCTCCATCCCGGAAAACCTGTTCCAGGGCAACAGCAACGGGAACGGGAACAGCGGGGGACGCGGCTAGCCCGGACAGGGACCGCGCGGCTGACGCCGTGCACTGAACAGGCCGACGGCCCCTTTCTCCTCGTAGAGACTGCGCTTGTACGAGTCTTGTACGAGGGGAAAGGGGCCGTTCGTCTGCTCTGCTGCTCTGCTGCTCTGCGCGGGTCGGTCAGCCGGCGAGGTGCTTCTTGACCGCCGCGGCGACCCGGCCACCCTCGGCCAGGCCGGCGACCTTCGGGTTCACGATCTTCATGACGGCGCCCATGGCGCGCGGGCCCTCGGCGCCCGCCGCCTTCGCCTCCTCGACGGCCTGGGCGACGATCCGCTCCAGCTCCTCGTCGCCGAGCTGCTTGGGCAGGTACTCGGCGAGGACCTCGCCCTCCGCCTTCTCCCGCTCGGCGCTCTCGGCGCGGCCACCCTGCGCGAAGGCGTCGGCGGCCTCGCGGCGCTTCTTCGCCTCCTTGGTGATCACCTTGAGAACCTCGTCGTCGGAGAGCTCCCGCTTCGTCTTGCCGGCGACCTCCTCCTTGGTGATCGCGGCAAGCGTCAGCCGGAGGGTGGAGGAGCGCAGCTCGTCGCGCCCCCTGATCGCCGTGTTGAGGTCTTCCTGCAGCTTCTGCTTGAGCGTGGTGGTCATGGGTTTGATTGTCGCAGGTACGGGAGGGCGGACGCCCGCTGATTTAAAGGGCGGTGGGCGTCGACGGCCAAGGGGTGGTGGGCCGGCTCGGTGGGTCCCGCGGGTCTGACACGATGGACGCATGCGCGCTCGATACGGAGTACCTCTGGGGATCGCGGCGGCCGGTGCCGCCGGTGTGGTGTACGCGGCGGGGTTCGAGACCCGTTCCTTCCGCCTCCGACGGGTCACGGTGCCCGTCCTGCCCAGAGGGATGCGCCCCCTGCGCCTCCTGCAGGTCTCCGACATCCACATGGTCGGCGGCCAGCGCAAGAAGCAGCGCTGGCTGCGCTCGCTGGCGGGCCTGCGTCCGGACTTCGTGATCAACACGGGGGACAACCTGTCCGACCCGGAGGGTGTGCCGGAGGTGCTGGACGCGCTGGGGCCGCTGATGGAGTTCCCGGGCGCGTACGTCTTCGGTTCGAACGACTACTACGGTCCCAAGCCGCGTAACCCCGCCCGGTATCTGCTGGAGAAGGTGCAGGGCCGCCACGGGCTGAACGGCAACCCGCCGCCGGTCAACGTGCCCCGCAACCCGTGGGAGGACCTGCGGGACGGATTCGACGCGGCGGGCTGGCTGAACCTGACGAACACGCGGGGCACGCTGAAGATCGACGGGATGTCGCTGGAGCTGACGGGACTGGACGACCCGCACATCAAGCGGGACCGGTACGCCGAGGTGGCGGGCGGCCCGTCGGCCGGCGCGGACTTCTCGATGGGCGTGGTGCACGCGCCGTACCTGCGCGTCCTGGACGCGTTCACGGCGGACTCGTACCCCCTGATCCTGGCCGGCCACACCCACGGCGGCCAGATCTGCATCCCGTTCTACGGCGCCCTGGTCACGAACTGCGACCTCGACACGGACCGGGTGAAGGGGCTGTCCCGGCATCGGGCGGAGGGGCGTACGTCGTATCTGCATGTGTCGGCGGGGTGCGGGGCGAATCGGTATACGCCGGTGCGGTTTGCTTGTCCGCCGGAGGTTACGTTGATGACGTTGGTGGAGCGGGTGTAGGTGGGGGTGGGCGCCGGCGAGGGGCTGGGTGCTGGGTGCTGGGTGCTGGGTGCTGGGTGCTGGGTGCTGACGAGAGGGTGAGCCGCCGTGGGCTGCGGTGCGAGCGCAGCTCCGCTGGGGCGAGTGTGTGTGGGTGGCTTGTGCAGTGCCAGCCGGGCTACCGCCCAGGGCGAGGGCGGGGCGGTGGGGCGCCAGCGTTGAGCGCGATACAGGGCGCGGTACCGGGCGCGGAGGGTGAGCGTGTGCCGCCGTGCCGGGCGCGGACGAGCGTGTAAGGCGCGGAACGCGGGTGCGGGGCGCGGTACCGGGCGTGTGCACGAGTGCGAGGTGTGACGCCAGGCCGGGCTCGGTGACGTAACCCGCACGGACCGCCCACCTCGCCCCCTATGCCCGGATTGCCTAGCTTGAGGGCATGACCGCCCCGATACCCAGGGACATCCCGGACCTCCCCGCGGTCCCGGGCGTGCCCGCGCTGCTGCCCTCCCCCGTCCCCGCCACGGCGGTGGTGGCCCCGGTACGCCGACGCCTCGCCGCCGCGTACCGCCTGCTGGTCGCCCTGGCGGCGGCCGGCGCCGTGACCATCGAGCTGCTGCTGGGCCGCCCGGTCCACGTCCTGAGCTACTTCACGATCCAGAGCAACATCTTCCTGGCCCTGGTCCTCACGCTGTCCGCCCGCCGCGCATGGACGGCCCGCCGCCCGCTCCCGTCGGCCCTGACAGGTGCGGCCCTCCTCTATATCGTCATCACCGGCTCGGTGTACCACCTGCTCCTGGCGAACGCCTCCAGCCCCTTCTCGATGACGGGCGAGACCGCCCCTCCGACGGGCTGGCACTGGATCACGAACCAGGTCCTGCACACGGCGGTCCCGGTGGCAGCGGTACTGGACTGGCTGCTCCTGACACACCCCGGCCGCCTGCACCTGCGCCAAGCGGCGACGTGGCTCCTCTACCCCCTGGCGTACCTGGCGTTCTCCTTCACCCGGGGCGAGCTGATCCTCCCCGGCACGCCCGGCCGCTACCTCTACCCTTTCCTCGACGTGGACCTGCACGGCTACAAGAGCGTCCTCGGCAACGCCCTCCTCCTCGGCCTCGCCTTCTACGCCCTGGCCGTCCTCCTCGTGGCCTTGGACCACGCCCGCCCGAACCCCGTCCGCCACCGCGCCAAAACCGGATTTCGTCTACAGCCACCGGTGGGCTAAAGTAAACGACGTCGCCGCGACAAGCAGGACCAGCAGCGACATCGGGGTGTAGCGCAGCTTGGCAGCGCGCTTCGTTCGGGACGAAGAGGTCGTGGGTTCAAATCCCGCCACCCCGACAGCCAGAACAGCAGATCAGGCTCGTTACTGAGAGATCAGTAACGGGTCTGATTTGCTTTGTGGCCCTGTTTTGGGAGCCATTTGGGAGTCAACTGGGTGTGATCTTCGGGATCCGGCTCCCCGTGGCTCCCCGAGGAGCGGCCTGCTGGCTCCTCTTGGCGCGGGCGTATCCATCGCGCCCCGAATGAGTCACTGCACGGCTTGTGCCGAGCAGACCTAAGACGGTACGACGATCGCCATGCACCCTTGGTCTCCGTTGAACGACCGGCAGCTCGCACTCCTCACCCGTATTGGGGACGGAGACCCCGTCACGTCGGACAGCCCCGAGCTCGCCGTCACAGCTCGCGCGCTCAGGGACCGGGGCTTGGTGACCATGCCTCGGAAGAAGGGGAGGTGGCAGGCGGAGATCACTGACGCGGGGCGCTTCTACCTGGAGCACGGTCACCATCCCGACCGTCCGGAGCCGGCTCCACGCAAGCCTCGCGCAGCGGCGTCTGAAGCCGGGGCGCAGGTTGCCGCTGATCCGTCACAGGATGCCGATCCCCCGAACGAGACGAAGCCCTCCCCGAAACGGGCCGTGAAACCTCCGCGCCCGTCGTCGGCGACTGTCGGACCGGCGCTCATCGCGCAGGTGCAGGAGGCCGGACGATTCCTTCGGATTCCGGACCCCAGCGAGGCGGAACGGGCTCGGTATCGCAGGGCGTTCGACGCGGCGCGGCAGTGCGCTCGCGGAGGGGTATCACCTGAAGTACAGCGGACGGGCGAAGGGAGACTTCTTCCTCGGTCTGCTCAGGGTGTCCGGCGAGGACGACACCGAGTGGAACCGGATCCGGCTAGCGCGAAGCCGTGTGATCACCGATGTCGAGGACGTGCTCGCCGCTGTTACCAAGGACCACAGCGCCTTCGAGATCTCCGAGGAGGTCCTCCCGAGGGTGCTCGCGCTGATTCGGCTCCTCGCCGAACAGGCACTCGCGCGGTACGGCGAGATCGCAGTGTCCAAGAAACGAAGGCAGCCGAGGCCGCTGCTCACTGTCCACGGCAGGACGTACGAGGTCGGCTTTCGTGAGCGGCAGAAGCAGGTCCGGTACGTCCCCAAGCAGCCGGGCCGACGCACGTACGACTGGCAGCGGGTCACGCCGGCCCACAAGTCCGAGCCGTCCGGCGAACTGGAGCTGCTGGTCAGCGAGAACTCGGGTTACAGCTACAGCTACGGCTGGAAGAAGGAATGGGCCGACACGGCCAAGAAGCCGTTGGAGGAGCAGATCGCTTCAATTTTCCGGGCGTTGAAGGCACGCGCGGAGGAGCAGGAGCGGGCCCGGCTGGAACGGGAGGCGGAGCAGCGGCGTCTGCGAGAGGAGCGCGAGCGCCAGGAGGCCGAGCGCCGTCGGCTGGCGGCGGAGCGGGAGGAGCGCGAGCGGCGGGAGTGGAAGGCCGCCGTAAGTACGGCTTCAGTCAAGGCGGTTCACTCGGTACGGGCCGAGCACTTCGGCATGGCCCTGGAACAGTGGCGGGCCGCAGGTGAGATCCGGGCGTTCTGCGCCGCGCTGGATGAAGTCGCCGCCGCGTCGGAAGACGCCCTCGAAGCTGACAGGCTGCGCGAGTGGTCGGCGTGGGGGAACGCGGAGGCCGATCAGCTCGACCCCACGACGAACGGCAAGGGCCTGGCCACCCATGACTTCAACGTGGAGCCGACGAAAAAGCAGCTGCGACTGTTCCTCGACGGCTGGCGGCCGGACCGGCCGGAGAAGGAGCCTCCGGCACAGCCAACGCCTCCGAGGCCGGAGCCAGACCCGTGGCGCGGCGTCATCGACGCACATCAGGATCAAGGGTGGCGATATGGACGCCCAGGTCGCGCTCAATGGTGGAGGCGATGACGCCATGACCTCGGTCGCGTAGGGCCTTGGCCGCCTTCTCGACGAGTTCCCCGAGCCGGATGACCTCGGCGCGCAGGGCTACCAACTCGTCGTAGCGGTCGGCCTTGTCTTCGCCGCACCAGGCCCGGACGGTTCGCAGGACGGCCGACTCCGCGTCCAACTTCCGGTCGTCCCGTCGGCTGTAGGAGTACCAGGAAGACTGGGCGCGTTCCTGCTCGATGGCCTGCTGCTTGCGGTCCGCCTCCGGAAGGATCTCGTCGGCGAGGCGGCTGGCGACCTGGTGGGCGACGCGTTCGGTGACCGGCCACCCGGCCAGGCACATGCCGTGGCGGTTCTCGTAGACCATGGCGTCGCCGCGGAGTTCAGCTGCGTCCATGCCGATGAGCGGTGCCGTCTCGTCGAGGCGGCTCAGCTCCAGGACCCCGGCGTCGGCCACCGTTCGGCGCAGACGGAGCCTGTTCTTCGGACGGACGAAGCCGAGGACCATGCGGGCAGCCTCGAAATCCGTGCTGCCCCGGACGTGACGAGAGGACTCGGCCAGCGCCAGCTCCGCCGCGTCGTCCGCGCGGAACGTATCAACATCCGCCCACGGTGCTACAAGAGAGCCGGAACTGACCCACTCCTGCAGGCCAGCAGCATCGCCTTCGAGGAACCGCACGTGGACCCAGCCAGACCTGCCGGGGCCGCCCACTCGAACGACCTCCATATGGAGGACCTCGCTGCCCAGGTCCTTCGGCCTCGCGCGGTACGCCCAGTGCTCGCCAATCTCCATGTGCCCATTGAGCCAGATCTGTTGGAGCCGTCACTGGGCGTTTGCCACAACTACCAGGCAAGCTCCTCATCACCAGGTTGACACAGCGGCACTCCGGCGCCGAGCCGGCCGCCGCCCGGGCCGCCGCGGCGCCCGGTGACGCATCGCACCCCTTCCTTACTTTTAGTCACAAGATGATCACGAGGTGGAACGGGCAGGCAATCTGGTGGCTGATCAGCAAGAAAATGTCACTCTACGTTCGCCGGGATTGTCCGGCGCCCTGTGGGCTGGGGAGCCTCAGGGGCGAGGGGATGGGGAATGAGTACTTACCGCTTCAATCCGCCGCCGGGTTGGCCTACGCCACCCGCGGGATGGATGCCGCCGCCGGACTGGCGGCCCGACCCATCGTGGCCCCCGATGCCCGACGGATGGCAGTTATGGGTCCCGGAGGCTGGTTCCACCCCCGACACCCTCGCCGTCAGCCCTGCCACCGGAGCCTCTGCTGTACCGGCCGCACCCGCTCCAGGGAGTACGACCGCGGTGCCGGCGCCTCGGAAGAGCGGGCTGTTCGGGCGGCGTCGTTCGGATGCCGTGTCCGAGGCCGACGAGTTGCGGGCGTGGATCGCACGGACGCAGGGCCTGGATGCAGCGCAAGTCGCGGACCTCGTACGGCAGGTCGAGGCGGAGGCCACCGCGCTGCGTGAGAAGGCGGGCGCCGAAGCCGCCGAGGAGGCCGAGGGGATCCTTAAGGACGCACGCGAGACGGCGAAGGAGATCCTCGACGACGCGCGCCGGACCGCGAAGGAGACCGAACGCGTGCGCAAGGAGGCGGACCGGCACCGCAAGGACGTCTCCGATGCCGAGCGGCAACTGGCCGAACTGCAGGGCCGGATCGTCAACGCCGACGAGACCGCCATGCTGCAGGAGGCCGGGATCTACTCCTACCGGCACGCGCTGCACGACGCGATCGCCTACCGCAGCCGACTCGACACGCTCCAGAACGAGATCAAGACGCTCGCCCGTGGGGGCCGCGCCGTCCAGGCGGCCACGGACTGGACGGTCAACGGCTCCAAACGCGAGGGCCAGAAGATGGTCCGCGACTTCTCCAAACTCATGCTGCGCGCCTACAACGCAGAGGCCGACTACGCCGTGCGGTCCATGCGGCCGCACCGGCTGAGTTCCCTCGTCGACCGGCTCTATAAGAGCCGCGAGACGATCGCCCGGCTGGGTGCCACCATGCACATCCGGATCACCGACGAATACCACAACGCGCGGGTACGGGAATTGGAACTCACCGCCGACTTTCTGCAGAAGAAGGAAGAGGAGAAGGAGGCACAGCGCGAGGCTCGCGCCCGAGAGCGTGAGGAGGCCGCGGTCCAGCGGGAACTCGACCGGCAGCGCGAGAAGCTGAACAAGGAACTCGGCCACTATCAGGCGGCACTTGACCGCCTGCGCGAGCGCGGTGACGAGGCCGGCATCGCGGAGATGCAGGCCAAACTGGCCGAGATCGAGAACGCCCTGCAGGATGTCGAATCCCGCGCCGCCAACATCCGCGCCGGCTATGTGTACGTCATCTCGAACATCGGCGCCTTCGGCGACCGCATGGTGAAGATCGGCATGACGCGCCGCCTCGAACCACTGGAGCGGGTCTACGAGTTGAGCGGTGCGGCCGTTCCCTTCCGCTTCGACGTCCACGCGCTGATCTTCAGCAAGGACGCGGTCGGCCTGGAGACGGAACTCCACCGCCAGTTCGCCTCGCGACGGGTCAACCAGGTCAACAGCCGCAAGGAGTTCTTCTATGCCACCCCGGCGGAGGTGCGGGACGCGCTGCAACGGTTCGCCGGACAGCACCTGATCGAGTTCACCGAGGAGCCCCAGGCACTGGAATGGCGGGCCGGGCGACGCGTGGGCGAGGCAGGTGCGCCTGCCGCGCGCGCAGGAGGAGTTGTGGCCCCGACGGCATGATGTGCGACAAAGCGTCACTACGATCACCGTCATGGATTGGCTGGAGCGTGCCGCGAAGCTGAGGCAGTGGAGCCGGGACGGAGTGCGGGCCCCCCACAAGCCATTGCTGCTGCTGTACGCGCTGGGCCGTTTTCAGGCAGATTCCGCTGACGAGTTGCCGTACAGCGCGGTTGAGGCAGATCTGAAGCAACTGCTGGTGGAGTACGGTCCGCCGCGCGCGACCACGCCCGCCTACCCCTTCCATCACCTCGTCAGCGACGGAGTGTGGGAAGTGCGGACCGAGCACGGCGCCGGCAGCCCGGGCACCGGAGTGCGGGAGCTCCGGGCCAGCCGAGCTGCTGGGCGGCTGGCCCCTGACCTCCAGGTGGCGCTGCGGCGGGAACCGTCGCTGCTGGGCCGCATGGCACGGGTGCTGCTGGATCTGCACTTCCCGGCGTCACTGCACCAAGACCTATGCGACGCGGTGGGCCTGGAACTGGAACTGGCGGAGACCGCCGCCCTGGCAGCACCCGGGCGTCGGCAACGAGACCGGCGGATGCGGGAGATGGTGCTGACCGCGTACGAGTACCAGTGCGCCTTCTGCGGCTACGACGGGATGATCGCCACGACGCCCGTCGGGCTGGAGGCCGCGCACGTGCGCTGGTGGGCGTTCAACGGACCGGACGACGTCGACAACGGGCTGTGCCTGTGCTCGCTGCACCACAAACTCTTCGACAAGGGCGTCCTCGGCATAGGCGACGGCCACCGCATCCTGGTCTCTCAGCAATTCATCGGCCGCAGCTCGGCTGCCCGCGAGCTTGTCACCGCGCTCTCCGGCCGTCCGCTCATCGGCCCTCAACCCGGCGCCCGGCCAATCGCGGCAGCCCACCGCTCCTGGCACACCAGCCAGGTCTTCCACGGCAGCCCACGCCCCACCACCGCCTGACCCGGTGTTCAATGCGGGATTTCCTGGGGCTGGGAGCACCAAGCATCCCTGATCGTGCAGCAGACCCCGCTGCCTGCGGGGACCGGTCCGTCCCGATGCCCGCTTCAACCGGCTTCAGGACAGGCGATCGACCTGACGCAGGCCGTCGTCTAAGGCATCGAGTGGCGGAACTCGATACTGGCCTCACCGCCTTCGTAACGCTCCTCGGAGCGGGAAATGCAGCGTCTCAGGACGGCCACCTCGGACTCCAGGTCGCAGCTCATCGCAGGCGCCAACCCCCTGCCCTAGCCAGCGATCCAAGGGGACGGAGTTGGAGCCTGCAAAACATAGTCCCGAGATCGTTCCCAGGCCAGCGAGCACAGCAACGGCAACCACGCATCCCGCACGGACCAGAAGGGTTCGGCGTCGCGGAGTTCAGCGCAGAGACCGCCGCTCGTCCACACGACGTGTCGGCACGCCCAAGAACACATCGGGCAGCGCAGAGCCGTAAAGGATGTTGAAGGTGTCCAACCGATAGGACCAGGCACCGCCGCAGCTGCCGACGAATCGGTAGTTGATACGCCATTGCAGCCACTGGCCGGGAGCCAGGCGAACCGCAGGCGGGCGCCGGTTGCGTCGTGGCTTGGCAAACATGCTCACCTCCGGTGGATCCACGCGCAGCAGCCCATCGACCTCACGGAGGATCGTCCCGGGTGCCGACAGGTCCTGCACCTTCATACGAGGCTCGAAGGAGTCGAACTCCCGCATTTCGATCTCGTGGAGGGCAGAGCTCAGGCCCGGCGGCAGCAAGAAGGCCGTTGGAGTGGCATTTCTGCGAGCAGCTTCCGGGCCCCCGCGCGACTTCTTCGTCCACGACGTGCGCACCCACTGAACAACAGCATCCATAGGGGCAATCATCAGGTCGGACGTCGCACGAGGCTACGGAGTTACGGCTCATCTCCCTTGCCGCCGGCCGCAGTTCACGCCCCTCCACCCACGCCCGGTACGTAAGAGGCAGGTGAGTTGACTCGATGGTTGCGAGTGGGAAGGGGGTGTTTGGGGGTTCCATGGGAGTGCGTTGAATTTGGTGTGCTGTCCTGATTTTGGAGTGTTTTCGGGGGAGGACAGCTCGTGATTGTGACCATGCGCAGTGAGGATTTGCCCGCCGCTGATCGGTTTCCTTGGTGGTGTGAGCAGATGGCTCAGGACATCGTGCCGTCGATGGTCAGCAGTCCACACGCCGGGGATTTTCGGTCCGTTGTGACCGTGGCGGAGTTGGGCCGGGTGCTGGTGACGGCCATCGACTATCCGGAGTTGTTGTCCGTGCGGTCGTCGGCGCTGGTGCGCCGGTCGGATCCCGAGCGGTTCGGGCTCAGCCTTGTCGTTGCGAATGATCTGTGCGTCGCTCAGCGGGACAACAGGTCCCGGCTGCATCCGGGACAGTTACTGCTCCACGACACCTCCCAGCCCCTGGAGACCCACGCCCTGCCCGGGGCCGCCGGCCGCGGGGAGATGGTGATGCTGCAACTGCCCAAGAGCGCCCTGCCGTTACGGACCGAGCGGCTGTATCCGCTGCTCGGCCGAGGGATGTCCGGTACTTGCGGAATGGGCTCCGTCTTCGCCCGCTACCTCGTCGGCGTCGCCGGTGTCGTCCGGCGCGGAGAGGTCTGCGTGCGTGAGGCCGAGCGGCTCGGTGAGGTCGCCCTCGACCTCTTCGCCGCGACCCTCGCCTCGCACATCGACGCCGAGGACCGGCTGCGCCCGGAGACCCGACGGCAGGCACTGATCGCCAGGATCGAGACCTTCGTACAACTCAATCTGTCGGATCCCGAGTTGACGCCTGCGGCCATCGCCGCCCATCACCACATTTCGCTGGGTTACCTGCATCGGCTCTTCCAGCATCGGGAGCTCACCGTCGCGGCCTGGATACGGCACCTGCGGCTGGAGCGTGCCCGGGCCGATCTCGCCGATCCTCGGCTGTGCCATCACCCGGTCCACGCCCTGGGCGCGCGCTGGGGCTTCCAGCACGCCGCCGACTTCAGCCGTGCCTTCCGCAACGCGCACGGCATGCCTCCGGGCGACTACCGCCGCCAGGCCCTCGGGGCGGGCCGTGCGGCAGTGGACGCAGGGTCAACGGACGGGTGACTCTGTGCCAACGACGTCACCCCCTGCGCACTGACACCGTGTCCAACAGGTTCACGAACAGGAGTGCAGGATGAGTACTACCGCTCAGGCAACCACGGCACAGGTCCGGCAGGCGATGGTGAGCAACTGTCTCTGGGGGGTCCAGCACAACGCCGACATCCACTACTCGCAGGCCCGGCCGATGCCCATCGGGATAGCCGTGCACCAGCTTCCCTTCTCCACCGACTGCTCGGGCTTCGCCACGATCATGGCGAAGTGGAGCGGGGCCGGCGACCCGAACGGGTCCGGGTTCAACGGGCAGGGTTACACCGGCACCATGCTCGACCACTGCGAGCACATCACCGCCGCCGAGACCCAGCCCGGCGACTTCGTCGTCTTCGGCGCCGGCACCGGTACGCACGTCGTCGTCCTCGTCGAGAGCGCGGCCAAGGGGCTCTCCGCGCTGTGCGTGTCCCATGGCCAGGAGGCCGACCCGATCCGCACCACCCTCCAGGACGAGGCGAACTCGCACCGCGGCGAGCCCCTCACCTACCTCCGGTTGCCGGGCGGTGGCAGCACGCCCCCGTCGAAGGGCAATCCGTACTGCCCGCTCGCCGTGGACGGCGGGTTCGGCGTCAACACCACCAAGGCACTCCAGTGGGTGCTGGGTGTGAGCGTGGACGGTCAGTTCGGGATCAAGACCAAGAAGGCGCTCCAGGCCCACCTCCACGTGCCCGTCGACGGCGACATCGGTCCGGTGACGGTCAAGGCCCTCCAGGCGCACGTCGGTGTCACGCAGGACGGCGACTGGGGGAAGAACACCACCATGGGGCTTCAGAGGGCGCTCAACGCCAGCCGTTTCTGAGAACCAGGGGAGGACCAGGGGGCGCCGCGGTCAGTTGTTCCAGCTTTCGTCGTACGGGTCCTTCGGTACGGGGACCGGAGTCGCCGACGTCACCTGGAGGTACGGGACGGGGCCGTTGTTGACCGGGTCCCTGGTCTCCTTGGCGGTGTAAGTGCCGGTCACCTCAAGCCACTTGTCCGGCTGGAGGACCGGGGGGATCTTTCCGGTCAGGGCGATCTTCACCGGCTGGGCGTCCGCGGCGCAGCAGTTGAGGGCCATGCGGACCAGGTAGGGGGCGCCCGTGCGGTCCAGGGCCACGAAGCCGGTGACCTTGATCCGGCGGCCGGTTAGGTGGCGGCCGTGGTCGTAGACCGCGCGGGTCGCGTAGTCGACCACCGTGAGGGGGAGCGGGTCCTCGGCCGGCAACGCGTTGTAGCCGTACGGCTGTTGGAGGGCCGTGCCGGTGCGCATCGCGCTGTACGAGCCGAGGGCCGGCGGGGCGACCAGGATGAGGGCGAGGAGGGGGAGGACCAGGAGCCACGAGATACGGGGCTCGCGGTGGACATGGTCCTGGTCCTGGTCCTGGTCGTGGCCATGGTCCTGGTCGTGACCATGGTCCTGGTCGTGGCCATGGTCGTGCTCGTGGTCCTCCTCCTTGCTCGCTGTGCCCTTCGGCTTTCGGCCGCGCCACTCGTACCACGCCGTCGCCAGTGACGTCGCTATCAGTACCGCGCCCGACAGGAGCAGCAGCGGCTGCAGGCCCGCCTTGACATAGCGCAGGTACAGGTCGGTGAAGCCGGCGTGGAGCAGGGCCGCGCCGGTGAGGAACAGGACCGCAGCCTGTGCCTGGCGGTTCACAGCAGCACCGCCGCGGTCAGGACCGCGCCCAGGATCGCCGCCACGAACGTCGCGGGGGCGAAGCGGAGGGCGAAGCCGCGGCCGAAGGTGCCCGCCTGCATCGCGAAGAGCTTCAGGTCGATCATCGGGCCCACCACCAGGAACGCCAGTTTGGCCGTGAGTGAGAACTGGGTCAGCGACGCCGCCACGAACGCGTCCGCCTCCGAGCAGATGGACAGCAGTACGGCCAGGATCGCGAGCGCGAGGATCGCGACCAGCGGGTTGTCCGCGGCCGTGCGCAGCCAGCTCGCCGGGGCCACGGCCTTGAGGGTCGCCGCCGCCATCGCGCCGACCACCAGGAAGCCGCCCGCGTGCATCACGTCGTGCCGGACCGAGCCCCAGAAGGCCGCGCCCTTGGTGTCGCCCTCGTGGTGCGGGCGCTCCGGCGGGCGCAGCCAGTCCGTACGGCCCAGGCGGTGCCACAGCCAGCCCATCGCGCAGGCCACGAGGAGGCTGGCCACGAAGCGGGCCAGGACCATCTCGGGGTTGCGGGGGAAGGCCACGGCGGTCGCGGTCAGGACGATGGGGTTGATCGCCGGCGCGGAGAGGAGGAAGGCGAGGGCCGCGGCCGGGGTGACGCCTCGGCGGACCAGGGCGCCGGCCACCGGGACCGACGCGCACTCGCAGCCCGGGAGAATCGCGCCCGCCATGCCCGCGACCGGGACGGCTAGGGCGGGGCGGCTGGGCAGGGCCCGGGCGAAGAAGGACGGCGGCACGAACACCGCGATCGCCGCGGAGAGCAGCACGCCGAGCACGAGGAACGGCAGTGCCTGAACGAGTACGGCGACGAACACCGTCATCCAGCTCTGCATCACCGGCGCGGACAGGGCTCCGCGGATGGGGCCCTGGAGCAGGACCAGGAGGAGCAGGAGCATGGTGAGGACGAGGGGGGACCGCGATTCGCGGCGACCGGCTTCCGCCGATCCGTCGGCCTTCGCCGACCCGCCGACCTCCGCCGCACGCACCGGCTCCGACGCCTGCTCCGGCTCGGATGCCGTGTCGGGCGCACGCCCCGCCACCTGCTTGACCGGACTGTCCGCGGCCCGTTCCGCCGCCTTCCCGGTCACCCTCCCCTCCCCTTCCGGGGCGCAGGTCGTCGGCTCATGGCTGTCCTCCCCCGTGGGGGCTGGTCGGGTGATGGCCACGGGCGCGGTACCTCCGGTGATGCGGCAGGGGGTTGGTCTCCCTCCCCTTCGGTACGGCGGGGAGGGCGTGAACGTTCAGTGACCCTGGCCGTTCGTTGCTGGAACCACCTGTCCCGGTGCGGCACTCTTCTCCCTCGTGGGGAGCGTGCCGAATCAGGGACAGCCGGACGGGGACCCGTCCGCGCACATGGTCGTGTGCGGCGACGACGGGCTGGCGCACCGGCTCGCCGCCGAACTTCGGGGGGTGTACGGGGAGCAGGTCACCCTCGTCGTACCCCCGTCCGAGCGGACTGTGCGGCCGCCGGTGGTCGGGCGCGCCCGGGCGACGACGGCCGCGCTGATCGACCGGGTGAGCGCCGCCGTGAACCGCGGCAACGGCAACGGCGAACCCGTCGGGAGCGAACGCCTCGTGGAAGCCGCCGAGCCCACCGAGGAGGCGCTCGGGACCGCGGGCGTCGCGCATGCCGCCGCGCTCGCGCTCGTGTACGACGACGACGAGACCAACATCCGCGCCGCCCTCACCGCCCGCCGCCTCAACCCCCGCCTGCGGCTCGTGCTGCGCCTCTACAACCGGCGGCTCGGTCAGCACATCGAGGAACTCCTCGACCAGGCAGCCGCGTTGGCCGCGGGCGCCGGCGACGGATCCAACTTCGACGCCTCTACGACTGTGCTGTCCGACGCCGATACGGCCGCGCCCGCGCTGGTCGCGACCGCCGTGGCCGGCACCAGCAAGGTCGTACAGACCGACGGGCTGCTGTTGCGGGCCGTGGAGCGGGCGCCGCGGCCCGGGCAGGTGGCCGAGCCCGGGCTCGCCACGCTCGCGGTGCTGTCGCCGACCAGCGGGGATCCGGTTGGTGCGGCTGGTGCTGCTGGTGCGGTTGGCGCGGACGGTTCCGGGCTCGGTGAGGACGACGGGCCCCTGCTGCTGCCGGACGCGGCGGCGGTACGGGGTGCGACGGGGCGTGGGACCGTCGTACTGGAGCAGGTGTCGTACTCCGGGCCCGCGCTGCCGCCCGCTCGCGGGGCCGTGCCGTTCGCCTCGCTCTTCTCGCGGCGGCTGCGGTGGTCGCTCGCCGGCATGGTGGGGTGTGTGATCGGGCTCGCCGTGGCCCTGTGGGTGGTCACCGGGATGCATCCGCTGAGCGCCTTCTATCTGACGCTGCTCGATCTCTTCGCCATCGACGATCCCGCGATCGGGGCGCCTGTGGGGCGGCAGGTACTCCAACTCCTGTCCGGGCTGGTGGGGTTGCTGCTGCTGCCGGTGCTGCTGGCCGCCGTGCTCGAAGCGCTGGGGACCTTCCGGTCGGCCTCGGCCCTGCGGAAGCCTCCTCGGGGGCTCGGTGGGCATGTGGTCCTCCTCGGGCTGGGCAAGATCGGTACGCGGGTGCTGGTCCGGCTGCGCGAACTGCACATTCCGGTGGTGTGCGTCGAGTCCGATCCAGAGGCCCGGGGGTTGGCCACGGCTCGGCGGTTGCGGGTGCCTGTGGTGTTGGGGGACGTCACTCAGGAAGGTGTGCTGGAGGCCGCCAAGATTCATCGGGCGCATGCGCTGCTGGCCGTGACCAGTGCGGATACGACGAATCTCGAGGCCGCGTTGTACGCGCGGTCGGTTCGGCCGGATCTGCGGGTGGTGCTGCGGTTGTACGACGACGATTTCGCGACCGCCGTGTACCGGACGCTTCGGGCCGCTCATCCTCGGGCGTCCACGCGGAGTCGGAGCGTGTCTCATCTGGCTGCGCCGGCGTTTGCCGGGGCGATGATGGGGCGGCAGATTCTGGGGGCGATTCCGGTCGAGCGGCGGGTGCTGCTGTTCGCCGCGGTGGATGTGGGTGGGCATCCGCAGCTGGAGGGGAAGACCGTGGCGGAGGCGTTTCGGGCGGGGGCGTGGCGGGTGTTGGCGTTGGATACGGGGGTTCGGGGGGCCGGGGGGTCCGGGGGTAGTGGGGGTGGCCAGGAGCCTGCGGTGGAGGAGGCGTACGAGGACGGGCGGGGGTCGGGGCTGGTGTGGGATCTGCCGGATACGTATGTGTTGCGGGCGGAGGATCGGGTGGTGCTGGCGGCTACGCGGCGGGGGTTGGCGGAGTTGCTGGGGCGGCGTCGGCGGGAGCGGGCGGGGGCCTGACCGGTGCGCGGCGCTGGGGCGGGGGTAGGCGGGTGTTGCTCGCCCGCGCCGGCGGGGTGCCTCCGCAGAGGGGACCCCCAGCGCCCACCTGTGCCGCCCCAGCGGCACGACTGCCCGCAGGCTGCGTGCGTGGAGCGTGGAGCGACACGGCGCGACTGCCCGCAGACGGCGCTGCGTTGCAGGCTAGGCGGTCTGGGTGCCCAAGTGCCTCTCCGCGAACTCCAGTTCCAAGCGGACCTGCTTGATGCGTTCGTCGACCACCAAGGAGCCGTGGCCCGCGTCGTAGCGGTATACCTCGTGCGTCGCCCCTCTCGTCTCCAGGCGTTTCACGTAGTTCTCGATCTGGCGGATCGGGCAGCGGGGGTCGTTGACACCGGCCGAGATGTAGACCGGGGCCTTGACCTTGTCCACGTAGGTCAGGGGGGACGAGGCCTCGAAGCGGTCGGGGACCTCCTCCGGGGTGCCGCCCAGGAGCGTGCGGTCCATGGCCTTCAGCGCTTCCATCTCGTCGTGGTACGCCGTGACGTAGTCGGCGACCGGGACCGCCGCGATGCCCAGGGTCCACGCGTCCGGCTGGAGGCCGAGGCCGAGGAGGGTGAGGTAGCCGCCCCACGAACCGCCGGTGAGGATGAGGCGGTCGGGGTCCGCCAGGCCGGACGCCACGGCCCAGTCGCGGACCGCTGCGATGTCCTCCAGTTCGATCAGGCCCACCCGGTGCTTCAGGGCGTCCGTCCATGCGCGGCCGTAACCGGTGGAGCCTCGGTAGTTGACGCGGACCACCGCGTAGCCGTGGTCCACCCAGGCCGCCGGGCCCGCCGCGAAGGCGTCGGAGTCGTGCCAGGTGGGGCCGCCGTGGATGTCGAAGACCGTGGGGAGTGGGCCCGTCGCACCCGCCGGCTTCTGGACCAGCGCGTGGATGCGGCCGCCGGGGCCCTCCACCCACACGTCCTCCACCGGGACCGAGCCCGGGGACTTCATGCCGGGCGGGTCCAGGACCACCTTGCCCGTCGTCGAGCGGACCGCCGAGGGCTCGGCGGCCGAGGACCACAGGTACTCCACGCTGCCGTCGGGGCGGGCCGTCGCGCCGGAGACCGAGCCGGGCGGGGTCGGGATCTTCTCCAGGGCACCGCTCGCGAGGTCGTACCGGAAGAGCTCGCTTCGGGCCTCGAAGCTGTGCGCGATGAGCAGGCCCGTGCCGTCCGGGTACCACTCGGCGCCGACGTCGCCGGGCAGGTCGAGGGCCAGGTCGGTCTCCTCCCCCGTCGCCACGTCCCACACCAGCGGCTCCCAACGCCCCCGGCGCTGGTGGCCGATCAGCAGACGGGTGTCGCCGTCGACCGGCGCGAAGCCCAGGACCTCCAGGCCCAGTTCCTCCGTGCCGCCCTTGGTGTCGTCGAGCTCGGCGACCGCCGTGCCGTCGGGGCGCAGGACGCGCAGCGCCGAGTGCATCGCGTCGCCGTGCTCGGTGTGCTCGATGGCGATCAGCGTGCCGTCGTGGGAGAGGTCGCCGACGCCCGCCGACTCGCGGTGGCGGTAGATCTCCACGGGCTCGGAGCCGCCGCGCGCGAGGTGGATCGTCGTACCCTCCTCGTCCGTCGAGCGGCCGACGATCGCCGTGCGACCGTCACGGCCCAGGGCCAGGCCCGCCGGGTAGGAGGCCTCCAGGCCGGGGGCGGCGGGTTCGTCCGGGCCGCCCTCGAAGGGCTGTCTGCGCCAGACGCCGAACTCGTCGCCGTCCTTGTCGTCGAACCACCAGATCCACGCGCCGTCCGGGGAGAGCACGCCGTCCGTCGTGCCGTTCGGCCGGTCCGTCACCTGGCGCTGTTCGCCCGTCGCCCGGTCCCAGGCGTACAGCTCGTACGTCCCCGTCGCGTTCGACACGAACAGGGAGTGGTCCGGTGCGTCCTCCGCCCAGTCGGGCAGCGACACCCTCGGCGCCCGGAAGCGCCTCTCCCAGTCCGGCATCTCCTCGTTCCGCTTGGGCGAAGCGGACCCCTTGCTCTCAGTCATGGCCCCATATTGCCTGCCTTCACAGACAATCCGCTGGCGAGGTCCTCAGCCTGTGGATAACTTCTACCGGCCGCTTACCAACCGCACCCGCGAGCAGCCGGGCGTCAGGGCGATTGTCAGTGGCGGGGTGCAGACTTTTCGACATGACCGATCTGCGCAAGACAGTCGAGAGCTTCTGGGCCGCCGCCGAGGCCCGGGACTGGGACGCGTTCGCGGACACCCTCGCCGCGGACGTCGTCTACAACCTGCCGCAGACCCGCGAGCGGATCAGCGGACGGGAGCGGTACGTCCAGTTCAACCGGGAATATCCGGGCGACTGGCATCTGCGGGTCGAGCGGATCGTCGCCGAGCCGGGACAGGTGGTGAGCTGGGTGCACTTCAACGTGGGGCTGGAGGAGATGTACGGCATATCGTTCTTCACAGGGGACGAGAGCGGCCGGATATCCACGGTCACTGATTTCTGGCCCGAGCCCTACGAGCCGCCGGCCGGCCGGGACCACCTCACCGAGCGGTACTGAGCCACGTACTGAGCCGACGAGCCGAGCCGTGCCGACGGCCCGACCCCGCGGCCCGCCCCCGCGGAGCGCCCCGTACCTTTGAAGGCGTGTACCGGTTTCTGCTGACGCCCCGCTGGTGGGGGATCAACGTCTTCGTGCTGCTCGCCATCCCCTTCTGCGTCTTCATGGGGTCATGGCAGCTGAGCCGCTTCGAGGACCGTGTGCAGGACCACCGTGACGCGACCGAGCAGATCTCGGCGGACCGGCACGAAGCGGCCCGCCCGCTGCGGGAGATGCTGCCCGTGGACAAGTCCACCTCGGGCCGGCAGATCACCGCGACCGGGCGGTACGGCAAGCAGCTCCTCGTCCCCGACCGTCAACTCGACGGCAGGAACGGGTACTACGTGCTGACGCTACTGCGCACCGACGGCGGCAAGGCGCTGCCCGTCGTGCGCGGTTGGCTGCCGGGTTCCGCCGACGCCGCGAAGGCGCCCGCCGCGCCCACCGGCGAGGTCACCGTCACCGGTGCGCTGCAGGCGTCCGAGACACCCGGGGACAACGGAGTGAGCGCGCAGGGCGGGCTGCCGGCCGGGCAGACCGCGGCGATCAGCTCGGCGTCGCTGGTGAACCTCGTGCCGTACGACGTGTACGACGCGTGGGTCACGCTGGACAAGGCCGACGCCGGGATGAAGGCCGTGCCGGCTACGGCCCCGGCGGGGTCCGGGCTGGACCTGAAGGCGTTCCAGAACCTGGGCTACACCGGGGAGTGGTTCGTCTTCGCCGGCTTCGTGGTCTTCATGTGGTTCCGACTGCTGCGCCGGGAGGCCGAGTTCGCGCGGGACGCGGAGATGGGGCTCCTGGCGGAGGAAGAGGAGAAGGTCACCGTCTGACGCCGGTCTGCGAACCCCGGTGGTCCGGCTGCCTCGGCCATCTCGCCTTCCTCGGCTGCGTCACGCCCCTGCCAGCACCCCGGTGTAGATCACGGTCCCCGCGCACGCGCCGGACACCGTCGCCGACACCGTCGGTGAACCCGCCTCCGTGGTGTGGGACACGGTCACGCTGCCGTCCTGGGTGCCGTCCTCCGTGACCAGCTGCGTGGTCACGCCGCTGTCCGTGCCGCTGGAGGTGGAGCCGGAGGAGCTGCTGGTGTCCTCGGTGGGCGTCGGCGAGGCCGTGGAGCCGCCGTCGGTCGTGCCGCCCGTGCTCGTGCTGGTGCTGGGGCAGCTCTCCGAAGGGACCCAGGCGAACTTGACCTCGTAGGCCGCACCCGGGGCCAGCAGGAGCGAGGTGACCTCGGTGGACGGGTCGGGCAGGCCGGACGCGCCGTCCCCCGACACATGCCGGGCCAGGATGATCTTCGAGGCGTCCGCGGCACCCGAGGCCTGTGTGCTCACCGAGCCGGGCCCGCCGACCGTACAGGAGGTGGTGGAGATGTTGACGACGCGGAAGGTGCCGTAGACGTTGTTCGCGGCGTCGGCGCTGCCCACGGTCGAGGTGGGCGAGCCGAGCTGGTCGGCCGTGCAGACCGGGGCCGAGGCGCTGGTGGCCGACGGGTCGGTGCCCGCGCTGCCGCCCGCGGCCGCGCCGGTGTTCTTGCCCTTGCCGTCGCCCTTGGTGTCGCCCTTGTCCTTGCCGGGCGCGGAGCCGGAGCCGCCGCCGGCAGTGCTCTCACTGCCGTCCGCGTTTTTTCCCTGGCTCGACCCGCCCTGGGCCTGGGATGCCTGGCCGACGGCGGAGGGGTTGACGTCGGAGCCGGTGGAGTTGGACACGTGGACGAGGGCGGGGACGGCGGTGCCGATGAAGAGGGCCGCGGCCGCCATGCCGACGGCGGCCTGGCGCTTGCGGGCCCGGCGGGCGGGCACTGCCTTGCGCAGGTGGTCCAGGGCGCCTTCGCGCGGCTCGACCGTCTGCACCGCCTGCTGCAGCATCCTGCGCAGCGCCAGCTCGTCCGAGTCGAACCCGTCGGGGTTCCGGTCGTCCTGGCCGTGGTTCACAGTTCCGTTCCCAGCGTGCGATTGCGTGTGCTTGTGCTCGGGCTGTCTTGTCGGCTCGTGCCATGCGTAGGGCTCATGGCGGTCATGGGAGTCACGTCCCTCGCCGTCCTTGTTCATGCCGGCGCCTCCATCGCGATGCGGAGCGCCGCGATGCCGCGGGAGCCGTACGCCTTGACCGAGCCGAGGGATATGCCGAGCGTCTCGGCGACCTGGGCCTCGGTCATGTCCGCGAAGTAGCGCAGCACCAGGACCTCGCGCTGGCGGCGCTGCAGCCCCTTCATCGCCTTGATCAGGGAGTCGCGCTCCAGCTGGTCGTACGCGCCCTCCTCGGCGCTCGCCATGTCCGGCATCGGCTTGGACAGGAGCTTGAGGCCCAGGATGCGGCGGCGCAGCGCGGAGCGGGAGAGGTTCACGACCGTCTGACGCAGGTAGGCGAGCGTCTTCTCGGGGTCACGGACCCGTTTGCGCGCGGAGTGCACGCGGATGAAGGCCTCCTGGACGACGTCCTCGCAGGAAGCGGTGTCGTCGAGCAGGAGGGCGGCGAGGCCGAGCAGCGAACGGTAGTGGGCGCGATACGTCTCGGTGAGGTGGTCGACGGTCGTGCCGGCCGCCGCGATGTCGTCGGCGCCGTCGCGCTGGTTCGGTATGCGGGTGGGCCGCGCCGCGGGCATGGGCGCGATCACCGGCATGCCGCCGCCGGGCGCACCGGGCATGCGGGGTCGGAGCGACGGGCGGGGCGGCCGTAGAGCCGTACCGCGGGTCGCTGCTTGGAAGTCGAGAACCTCTGCCACGCCAGTTGGACACGCTCCACCCCGTGAGGGTTGTACGTGCCGGGCGTCACTTTTGCGTCATGTGCCGCAGCCGGCCGTCTGGTGTCAGGCAGCACAACCAACCGTGCGTCAAGCGCCCTCATGCCTACCCGCTCTTCCCCTATGTCCTGAATGACCGAGGCGTCCCCACGCCTCACCAAGCATCCCCGCTCCCCCGAAGGGCGTTCGCAAAGACGCTCCCCGCCCTTCGCGCGGTTGCGAAGGACGGGGAGGGAAATCTTCGGACGCCCGGGCGGCCCGGGGCAAGTGGTCCGGACCATTAGCCCGGACACATGTCGCCCAGTGATCCTACAAACCGATGGGCCCACAGCCAGGGGTTTTCCGTCGGTAACCCCTTGCCTGTACATGTGTTGCGGGCAACACGGCACGTCATGGGAGCGCGACCATGGTCACCTGGTGTCACCCGAACTCGGCGGCCACCAGCTCCGCGATCTGCGCGGTGTTGAGGGCCGCGCCCTTGCGGAGGTTGTCCCCGCAAACAAAGAGTTCGAGGGCGGTCGGGTCGTCGAGCGCCCGCCGCACCCGGCCCACCCAGGTCGGGTCGGTGCCCACCACGTCGGCGGGTGTCGGGAACTCGCCGGCGGCCGGATCGTCGAAGAGGACGACCCCGGGAGCGGTGGCGAGAATCTCACGGGCCCCGTCCACGGTGACCTCGCCCTGGAAGCGGGCGTGCACGGTGAGGGAGTGCGTGGTGACGACCGGGACCCGTACACAGGTCACGGCGACGGGCAGGTCCGGCAGCCCGAGGATCTTGCGGGACTCGTCCCGCACCTTCATCTCCTCCGACGACCAGCCGTCCTCGCGCAACGACCCGGCCCACGGTACGACGTTCAGCGCGACCGGCTCCGGGAACGGCCCGGTGTTGTCGCCGACGGCCCGCCGCACGTCACCGGGGCTGGTCCCCAGCTCCGTACCGGCGACCAGGGCCAGCTGCTGCCGCAGCGTCTCGACGCCGGCGCGACCGGCCCCGCTCACGGCCTGGTACGAGGAGACCACCAGCTCGCGCAGCCCGAACTCGGCGTGCAGCGCGCCCAGGGCGACGATCATGGAGAGGGTGGTGCAGTTGGGGTTGGCGATGATCCCTCGGGGCCGTACGCGCGCCTTGTACGGGTTGACCTCGGGCACCACGAGCGGCACCTCGGGGTCCATCCGGAAGGCGCCCGAATTGTCCACCACCACAACGCCCTTGGCGGCGGCGATCGGCGCCCACCGCTCGGACACCTCGTCGGGTACGTCGAACATGGCGACGTCCACCCCGTCGAAGGCGGCCTCGGTGAGCGCCACCACCTCGACCTCCGCGCCGCGCACGGCCAGCTTGCGGCCGGCCGAGCGCGGCGAGGCGATCAGACGGATCTCGCCCCAGATGTCCGCGTGCTGGGACAGGATCTGGAGCATGACCGTGCCGACGGCTCCGGTCGCCCCCACGACCGCGAGCGTCGGTCGTACGGTCATCGTCCGGTGCCGCCGTACACGACCGCCTCGGCGGTGTCGGAGTCGAGGCCGAAGGCGGAGTGGACGGCCTGGACGGCCTCCGGGACGTCGTCGGCGCGGGTGACGACCGAGATGCGGATCTCGGAGGTCGAGATCAGCTCGATGTTCACGCCCGCGTCGGACAGGGCCTCGAAGAAGGAGGCCGTG
Organism: Streptomyces sp. NPDC047081; assembly: GCF_040643775.1. Classification (NCBI taxonomy): domain Bacteria; kingdom Bacillati; phylum Actinomycetota; class Actinomycetes; order Kitasatosporales; family Streptomycetaceae; genus Streptomyces; species Streptomyces sp. NPDC047081. The sequence continues at coordinate 185,934 of NZ_JBEYUY010000003.1, forward strand.
ACACCCGGGTTGGTCTTCATGCCGGCACCGACCAGGGAGATCTTGCCGATCTGGTCGTCGTAACGCAGCGAGTCGAAGCCGATGACCGTCTTCGCCTTCTCCAGGGCGTCGATGGCCTTGCGGCCCTCGGTCTTGGGGAGGGTGAAGGAGATGTCGGTCAGGCCGGTCGACGCGGCCGAGACGTTCTGCACGACCATGTCGATGTTGATCTCGGCGTCGGCGATGGCGCGGAAGATCGAGGCGGCCTCGCCCGGCTTGTCCGGCACGCCGACGACCGTGACCTTGGCCTCGGAGGTGTCGTGCGCGACACCGGAGATGATGGCCTGCTCCACCTTCTTGTCCCCTTGCTCGATCGGTTCGCTGCTGACCCATGTGCCCTGGAGTCCGCTGAAGCTGGACCGGACGTGGATCGGGATGTTGTAACGGCGGGCGTACTCCACACAGCGGTGGAGCAGCACCTTGGAACCGGAGGCGGCGAGTTCCAGCATGTCCTCGAAGGAGATCCAGTCGATCTTCTTCGCCTTCTTCACCACGCGCGGGTCGGCGGTGAACACGCCGTCGACGTCGGTGTAGATCTCGCAGACCTCGGCGTCGAGGGCGGCGGCCAGCGCGACGGCGGTGGTGTCGGAACCACCACGACCGAGCGTGGTGATGTCCTTCTTGTCCTGGCTGACACCCTGGAAGCCGGCGACGATGGCGATGTTGCCCTTGTCCAGGGACTCCCGGATACGGCCCGGGGTGACGTCGATGATCCGGGCTTTGTTGTGGACCGAGTCGGTGATGACGCCTGCCTGGCTGCCGGTGAACGACTGGGCCTCGTGTCCCAGGTTTTTGATCGCCATGGCCAGCAGTGCCATGGAGATACGCTCTCCGGCGGTCAGCAGCATGTCGAACTCACGCCCGGCAGGCATCGGGGATACCTGCTCGGCGAGATCGATCAGCTCGTCCGTCGTGTCGCCCATCGCGGAAACGACGACAACCACCTGGTTGCCGTTCTTCTTCGCTTCCACGATTCGCTTGGCGACGCGCTTGATGCCCTCGGCATCGGCTACGGAGGAGCCTCCGTACTTCTGCACGACAAGGCCCACGTGCGCTCCTCGCTCGGTTTGGTGTGTCGGCTCAGTTTAACGAGCGTCCGAAAACGACCTTGGAGGTATCGCATGGTGAGATTCGGACGCTCGGGGTGGTCTCTGCCCGGTCCGGGGCCCGGGATGCCCGTTAGTGGTGCAGGTCACTCGGCTCGTCTTTAAAGTTCAAGCATTAGGGTTCCGCTGTGCGCGTACTGCTGGTGGAAGACGACGAACCGGTCGCCGAGTCCCTGCGCCGTGGCCTGATCCGCTACGGCTTCGAGGTGGAGTGGGTCACCACGGGCGGCGCGGCGCTGCGCCACGAGGGCCCGTACGACGTCGTACTCCTCGACCTCGGGCTGCCCGACACCGACGGTCTCGACGTCTGCAAGGCGCTGCGTCAGCGCAGTGACGTGCCGATCATCGTGATCAGCGCGCGCAGCGACGAGACGGACCGGGTGGTGGGCCTGGAGCTGGGCGCGGACGACTACGTCTCCAAGCCGTTCGGGGTGCGGGAGGTCATCGCGCGGATACGAGCGGTCATGCGGCGCGCGCAGCCTCGTACACCGGAGGAGGGCCCGGGAGGCCCCGACCGTTACGGGTCCCGGCTGACGATCGACCGCAAGGCGGCCCGGGTGCACGTGGACGGCGAGGAGGTCGCGCTCGCGCCCAAGGAGTACGACCTGCTGGCCTTCCTCACCGAGGAGCCGGGCGCGTTGATGTCCCGGGAGCAGATCATGGAAGCGGTCTGGGACGCGAACTGGTTCGGGCCGACCAAGACGCTGGACGTGCATGTGGCGGCGCTGCGGCGGAAGTTCGCGGGGACGCTCACGATCGAGGCGGTACGCGGGGTCGGCTTCCGTCTGGAGATCGTCCCGGATCCCCCGGCGCCCGGGGCCTCATGAACCGGCAACTCATCCGCAGCTACATCCTCCTCGTCGCGGTCGCCATCTTCCTCTTCACCGTGCCGGTCGCCTTCACCCTCACCAAGCAGCTGCGCGACGACACCAAGCAGTCCGTCCTGCGCGAGGCCAAGACCATGGCGCTGCTGCTGGGCAACGGCGACACGATCTCGTGCGACGCGCTGCGGGAGGTGGCCCTGGCGTACGGCCAGGAGACCCCCGGCACCGTCCAGGTGACGGCCGGCGGACGCTGCGCCCCGGACCTGCCGAAGCCGGCCCGGGACGCGGCGCTGACACGGGCCGTGGAGCACAACGAGCCCACCACCGACTGGGGTTCGGACTTCATCTGGGGCAAGCAGCTGGAGGTCACCGTCCCGGCGGACGGCGACGCGGCGGTACGGATCGTCTACTCGACCTCCGGCATGACCGACCGTCTCTGGCAGATCTGGGGCTTCCGGGCGGCCCTGGCCGCGCTGGTACTGGCCGCGGCGGCGGCGATCGGCGCGGTCGCCGCCCGCCGCATCACCCGCCCGCTGCGCCAACTCAACGACATGGCCAGCAAGTTCAGCGATGGCGACCTGACGGCGCGCTCGCCGGTGGAGGGCCCGCCGGAGACCCAGACCCTCGCCCGCACCCTGAACCAGGCGGGCGAGCGCCTCGACACCCTCATCGCCTCGCAGCGCATCTTCGTGGCCGACGCCTCCCATCAACTCCGTACCCCGCTCACGGCGTTGAGACTGTCGCTGGACAACATCGCGGACGGGGTGGACGACGAGTTCGTACGCGAGGACGTGGAGCAGGCGACCGCCGAGGTCGTCCGGATGAGCCGCCTGGTCAACGGCCTGCTGGTGCTGGCGCGGGCGGAGGCGAAGGTGACGGCGGCGGAGCCGTTGCCGTTGACCGACATCGTGGAGGAACGGCTCTCGGTGTGGAGACCGGCCGCCGACGAGCGCGGAGTCACCATCGCGCTCAGGGGGAGTGCCGACGGCCGGCCGACTGTGCTGGCCAGTCCCGGTCATCTGGACCAGGTGCTGGACAACGTGCTCTCGAACGCCCTGGAGGTGTCGCCCGACGGCGGCACGATCACCGTGCGGGTGGAGTCGAAGGGCGACGAGGTGGTGCTGTCGGTCCTCGACGAGGGGCCGGGGATGTCCGACGCGGAGAAGCCGCGGGCGTTCGACCGCTTCTGGCGGGGTCAGGGCCTGACGGGGCGGTCCGGGTCGGGCCTGGGCCTCGCCGTCGTCAAGCAGTTGGTGACGGACGACGGCGGGACGGTGGCGCTGCGGGACGCGCCGAGTGGGGGCCTCGCCGTGCTGATCACCCTTCGGGCATCTTCGAGGAGTGGTGGTTGACGATGAGCCACTTGCCGTCCCGCTTCTCGTACTCGTACGTGTAGCGGGCCTCGACGGTGCTCTTCGCGCCGGTGTTCGGGTCGGTGAGGGTGAACTCGTAGACGCCGGTGTCGATGGCCGAGTTCTTGTCGAGCACGTTCACTATCGTCTGGATCTTCTTGCCGACCGGCTTGTTCTGCAGGAAGTGCTCGAAGTAGTCGACGATGCCGGCGTGGTCCGTGCGGACCTTGTTGGAGACGGTGGGCAGCAGCACCGCGTCCTTGGCGTACAGGTCCGCGACCTTCTCCGGGTCGCCGGTCTGCAGGGTTCTGTTCCACTGCTCGAACAGCCCGGCGATCTGCGCCTTGCTGGGCTTGCCGTTGCCGTCCTTGGGGCCTGCGGTGGCGGCGACGGTACCGACGGTACCGAGGGTGAGCGCGGCGGTGACGGTGACGACGGCTGCACGCTTGCTGATGCTGATGGATCGACGGGTCATCGCAACTCCAGTGCGGTGGCGGGTCTCTGTGTCGCTGAACTGACTCCAGACTCGCTTTTCACTGGTTAGGGGGCGTGCAGGGGACGTACAGGGGGGGTACAGAGCGGAGCCAACTCACGGGGAGTGTTCGCTTGATCACTCCTCGGGCGGGGTCAGGAGAGCGGCGAGGTCCTGTTCGAGTTGCCGGACGTAGGGGTCGTCGCCGAGCACTTGTCGGCAGTCGGCGACGAGGGAGACAGCGAGTTCACGTGCCCGGGCCCGGTCGTTGGCCGCGCTCCAGAGAAACAGGACGAACGTCTTACGGACGCTCAGGGTGACCCTGCTGGTCTCACCGTAGACGCGCGCCGAGCGCGCGATGCTCTCCTCGACCAGGACGGTGACCTCGGCGACGTCGCCTGCCGCTTCCCTGACCCAGATCAGATCCCAGTGGACCATGGCGTAGAGCTTGCCGTCCCTGCCCTCGACCGCCTCGATCCTGGACAGCAACGTCTCGAGCGCATCGGCGGCCATGGTTGCCGCGCCGCCGTCGGTGTCCGCCCGGACCGCGTACCGCAGCGCGCTGCTCCAGACCGACCATGCCTTCAGAACCGTGACGTGGTCCCTGCCCAGGACCAGTTCGGCACTCTCCGCGTTCTCCTTCGCCAACGACAATGCGTCCGTGGCTCTCCCCGCGTCCATCATTGCCTCAGCCAGGACCGTCCGGGTCTCGAAGGTCTGTTGGTGCCGGTCTCCCAACTCGCTTATGTGGTCGGCCAGATTCCCTTCCAGCAGCGTGAACGCGTGCTGTGAGTCACCTGCGATTCCGTAGGCGCGAGCCAGAAACGACTGCATTTTGAGGGTGACCTCGTGCCGGGGCCCATAAGAACGTTCCGCCGCGGCCACGGCCCGTTCGTGCAGCTTCGTCGAGCCGTGGGCGTCGACCGGAGAGGCCTTGAGGCCTCCCATGTGGAACAGCCAGGCTTCCTCCTCGGCGTCGCCCTCCGGGTCGACGCGCCCGGCCAGAGCCTCGAGGTGCGTCAGCCACTCCTTCTCCGCGCCGATGCCACGAAGCGTCCAGTTGCCGTGCAGCAGCCGCTCGACGGACTCCCGGCACGCACCCGGCGCCTCCGCCCGTGCCACCGCCTGCACCAGTCGATGCACCGAGATCGTGTCGTCGTCGTGCAGCCTGATCAGACTGTGCGCGGCCAGGCGTCGAATCGCCTCCGTGACCTCGACAGGACCGCCCATCTCCGCCAGATATCCCCGCGGAATCCCCTCCGGCGCCCACCACGCGACGACCCCCAGAATCCGCTCCGCCAGCGGCGTGTCCGCCAGCCGGTCCATCGACACCCGCCACACCCTGGCGACCGTCCGGGCCTGGTCCGTCCCCTCCGCGGACTGCGCGAAGACCTCCCGCGGATACGCGGCGAGCAGCTCCCGGTACCGCTCCGCCGTGATCCCCGCCTCCGCGCAGTACGCCGCCGCCTGTTCCACCGCCAGCGGCAGGAACCCCAACTCCCGGCAGAGCGCCTCGTTTTCCTCCCCCGGCCCGTCGATCCGCTCGAACAGCTCGATGGCCTCCGCCGGTTCCAGCACATCCAGCGACAACGACTCCGCGACCTTGTGCCACCCACTCGCCCGCCGCGTGGTGATCAGAAACCGCCCGCCGGTGGCCCGCCCCAACAACTGCTTCACATCGGCCGGATCGGACACGTTGTCCAGCACCAGCAGCCACCCGTCATGCCCCGCCAGCCACTGAACCGCCCGCTCCCGCAGGGCCTCCCGGGACAGTACGTCCCTCAAGGCCGGCGCCAGCGCCACCGCCAACTCCGCGAGCCCCGCGTCGAGATCGGCCGACGTCTCCGCGGTGATCCACCACACCGGGTTGTACGACCCCACCCGCCCCGCCGCCCAGTGCGCGGCCAGCGTGGACTTCCCGATGCCGCCGAGACCGTGCACGGCCTGAACGACCACGCCCCGCTCCGAACCGAACGCCGCGTCGAGAAGGGCGAGTTCACGGCCACGACCGACGAACACGGCCGTCTTGTCGGGCAGGTTGACCAGCCCCGCCGGAGCCGACTCGGGCAGCGCGAACGCCTCCGGCGGCAGCACCGTCGAGTTCTCGGCGTACATCGCGACGGAGCCGTCGCCCGTGAGCGCCTGTCGTATCCCCCGCGCCGAGGCGATCGCCCGCTCAGCGGACGCCTCCGTCTTCGAGTCCCCCGTCATACGACCATGATGGCGCCCGGGGCCCCAGAGGCGCAGGATGCTGATCCATGGCGACTCACGGCTGGACGGGCGACGTACTGCTGACGGCGATCGTGCTGCTCGGCTCCTCCGTCCAGTGGCTCACCGGCATGGGCTTCGCTCTGGTCGCCGTACCCGCGTTGGTGTTGCTGCTGGGACCGGCCGAGGGTGTCGTGCTCGCCAACTGTGCGGCGGGGGCGATCAGTGTCGTCGGGCTGGTGGGCGGTTGGCGGCGGGTGCGGCTCGCCGCCATGGTGCCGTTGTGCGTGGCGGCGGCCTGCACGGTGCCGGTGGGGGCGTGGTTGACGCGTCAACTGCCGGAGCCCGTACTCCTGTTGGTCATGGGCGGGCTCGTGACCGTCGCCGTGGTGCTCGTCATGCGGGGTGCTCGGGTGTCGGCTCTGCGGGGGACCAAGGGGGCGGTCGCTGCGGGGGCGGCGGGTGGGTTCATGAACTCCGCGGCGGGGGTGGGCGGGCCGCCGGTTTCCCTGTACGCGCTCAACGCGGGTTGGACGGTACGGGAGTTCGTGCCGAACGCGCAGTTCTACGGGGTGGTCGTGAACGCCTTCTCCGTCACGGCGAACGGGGTGCCTCGGCTGGGCGGGGGCCAGTGGGGCGTGGTCATCGGTGCGATGGGGGTGGGGGCGGTGGTCGGGAGAGGGCTCGCCGAGCGGATACCCGAGCGGCGGGCGCGTCTGCTTGTGCTGCTGCTGGCGCTGACGGGTGGGGTGACGGCCATGGGGAAGGGGCTGTGGGGGCTGTGACCGGGGTACGGTTCAGCCCGCGAAATCCTTGAGGAGCTCGGTGTCGAGGGTGATGTTCACGGGCTCGGGGAGCTTCACGGTCGCGCCGAAAGGCAGCTTCTCCTCGTGCCGGTAGCGACCGTCCTCGGGCTGGTCGAACACGACGACCGAGCAGTTGTCGCGGTCGATGAGGAGGTGGACGGGGATGCTTGCGGCTGCGTACCCATCAGGCTTCTCCACTCGTGTGTGCCAGTCCGTGTCCGGATCGCCCGAGGTCACCTCCACCACCATCAACACCCCTGCCGGGTCGCTCCATTCGCCGAGTCCGACGAAATGGCGCGCGGGTGCGAGCACGCCGTCGGCACGAACTCGGCCCGTGCCGCCGATTTCCGTCCGCAGACCCCGGTACCCGTAAAGCCATGGACCCTGTTCCCGCCCCGCCCACAGCCTCTGCAACCAGGCGAGCGTCTCGCTCCGACCGCCGTCGGGCCCGCGCTTCACTGCAAGTCGTCCACCGATGAACTCCAGCCACACGGTCTCCGGGGCCTGGCGAGCGAGTTCCTCGAAATCGTCGACCGGCATCTGAGGGCGACGGCTCCGTTCCTGGCATTCGCTGGAGAGCCGCCGCAGCACCCAGCTCGTCATGGCCGATGTTCCGTTCTGCTGACGGGTGTCCCAGCACTGAGCTCGGACGTCTGCTGCCAGGCACTCGTCATGTCGAACGGCCGTCACCAGTTCCACCGCCTCGGCGGCAGCCCGTTCGCGATGCGGTCGCGGTTGTCGCGGAAGTGGTAGAAAACGAGGTCCTCGATGGGCACGGGACGGAACGTGTCGGGCACGGGACCGCCCGTCCCGCGCTCCAGCTTCTGCTTGAGGAACCGGGCGGACGTCACACCCAGGTAGGCGACCTCGGCGATTTCCTTCATGAGGTCCAGCTCATCCACCGGCTCATCCACCGGTTCCTCCGCGAGCTCCTTGCGGCAGTCCTCGCAGACACCCCGGTCGATCTTGACCGTGCGTTCGTCCTGGTCACAGGTGGCACAGGCCATGATCACGCGGGTGACGCGACCGCGCAGCGGGCGGGTCGGGGCAACGGCGGCCGTCTCTTCCTTCGTCGGGGGCATCCTGTTCTCCAATCGTTTGCGGGCGAATCCGCCCGGGTTGGTGATGTCGGACGGCAGTCCGTCGGTCAGGGCTCGGACGATGTCCTCCGGTGTCGCGCCGCGCGCCAGCCACTCGGCGGCCAGGGGTTCGAGGGAGCGGCAGTCCGAGACGGAGAGCGGCATACGACGATCCGCGATACGCGCCTGAACCAGGGCGAGGTAGGCGGCGCTGGGCCCCTCGTCGACCGGCTCTCCGGCGGGTTCGTCACCCGGCACAGCTTCCGGTGTCGGCTCCGGCGCCGGTTCCTCGGTCCGGGCCAGACCCGGCTGATAGGCCTGCGTCACGTCCCGGCCATGCCGTTCCCGCGCGAACTCCGCCCACCACTCCGGCGACCTGGGCGTACGCGACCAGTACGTCCGCGTCACCCAGCGCATCGAGTTGTCCTCGACGGTGATGTGCTCCTTGATCCAGCGCAGGTGGCCGGCCTCGGTGATACGGGTCAGCGAGCTGCGGAACGCCTGCTGGCCGTAACGGGGGTGCTCGGCGGCGAGCACCTTGTGGCCCATCGCGTGGCCGTCGTCGAGGTGATCGATGAAGACGGCGATCTCGCGGTCACGGAGGTTGCTCAGGTGTGCGAAGTCCGGGTCGGCGTGCGGGTCTTCGTCACCGGCGAGGCGTTTGCCGTAACCCGTTTTGGCCATGGGGTGGGACGGGGACGGCAGGGCAGGGATAGGCTGGGTGTAAGCCACGGTCGAAGGTCCTCGATCGTTGGGTCAGGCCCCGGAGCCGGTGTTGGCGCACCGACCGGGGCCGAACTATTTGCTTGTTTGCCGCGAACCTAGAGCGATCTCGCGCTCCGAAGCAAGCCGATCACTCAACGTCACCCTTTCGGGTTACGCGCCCTCAACTCACGTTCAGACATGGTTGGTTGGGTTGGATTTCAACCAACCCAGAACCCAGAAAACCCGGTTTGGAAGAGCTCGAAGCCCGAGGCTCAAGCCCCGGGCTGAACTGCGGAAACGAAGGCCGACCAGGCGGAGGGGGTGAGGTGGATTTCGGGGCTGGCGGGGAGCTTGGAGTCACGAACATGGATGGCGGAGGCGAACGCGACTTCGATGCAGGCGCCGCCCTCGCTGTCGCTGTAGCTCGACTTGAACCACGTCAGCTGGTCACTCACGACTGTCCACCATCCGCTCGATGAATCGGGCCGACTCGTCCGGGCTGAGAGCCTGCGTCCGAAGCATGCTAAGCCGCTCGGTCACCCGGCTGACAACCCCCGGATCAGCGGACATCTCGCTGGCCAACGCCCCTTCCGCGAAGGCGAATCGCTCAAGGTCGCGAGTCTCCAGGAGCACCATGGGCCCCTCAAGGGCAGCGGGAATGGCCCGTTCGAAGGGCAGCACCTGTACGACCACGTTCCGCATCCGGGACGCCTCAAGCAGTCGGCGCAGTTGCTCCGCATCCACCTGCGGGACGCGCAATGCGGCCTCGTAGAGGACGAAGCTCAGACCCACCGTCGGTTTCTGCTGGGTGAGGATGGCTTGCCGTTCCATGCGAGCAGCGATCCGCTCCTCGACCGTCTCCTCATCCAGCGGTGGGATTCGGTTGTCGATGAGCGCCCGCGCGTACCCCTTCGTCTGCAACAGGCCAGGGATGAGGGCGACTTCGTACCACCAAATGCTGGTCGCCTCCCTCTCCCGCTCCATGAAGTCCTGTGCCCGCGCCGGGAATCGCTCGCGGTTCACGAATTCCTTCGCGCCGCTCAACATGCCCTTCGCGTCGCAGAGTTCGTCCGCGATGTCCAGCACGCGGGAAGTCGGCCTGCGCACCCCGCGCTCCATCGACATGATGGTGTCCGGGGAGTAGTTGGCGGCGGAGGCGAGTTGCTCGCGAGTCACGTCCGCCTTCATGCGCCAGCGCTTCAGCTGGTCGCCGGCGTAGCGCCAGGCAATGGGCGGCTGGGAGTTGGAGCTGTTGGACTGGGCCGCCACGACACGCACCTCCGACCGGTGGACCCGGGTGCACGTCACCCGGGTCACTACCGAGAGTAGCCTCGCGGGGCTTGTCGCGTGACCATGACCGACGGAGTGACCTCGCCTGCCCCGAGCCACTACCCCTGCTGCAACCCCAGCGGCCCCGCGATCTCCTCCTGCATGACCCGCCCCGCCTCGAACTCCAGTGTCTCGTCGCCCATGCCGGGCTGGTCCGTGTCCAGGCCGTCCAGTTCTTCCAGGGGCTGGTTGAGGCGGACGTGGATGAGGACCGACTGGAGGGCTCGGAGGGCCGCGGAGGCGGTGGGGCCCCAGTTGGAGAAGTAGGAGAACTGCCACCACCACAGGGCCTCCGTGGTGCGGCCCGCGCGGTAGTGGGCCATGCCGTGGCGGAGGTCGGTGATGATGTCGGAGAGGTCGTCGGAGAGGCGGGCCGGGACCGGGGCCTTGCGGGGCTCGTACGGGTCGAAGACCTCCGAGTAGACGTCCACCGGGTCCAGGAGGCGGGCCAGGTTCTCGCGGAGTTCGTCGACGTCCGCGTCCGGGCCCGTGTCGGGCTCGTAGCGCTCGTCGGGGACGATGTCCTCGTGCGCGCCCAGGCGGCCGCCGGCCAGCAGGAGCTGGGAGACCTCCAGGAGGAGGAAGGGCACCGCCGAGTCGGGCTCGTCGCCCTTGGCGACCTCCCCGACGGCCACCAGGAAGCTCTCTACCTGGTCCGCGATCTGGACCGCGAAGTCGTCCGGGTCCTGGGTCGTGGCGTGCAGCGTGGCGTCAGACATCTAGGAGTCGTCTCCCCTCGAAGGCGCGACCGAGGGTCACCTCGTCCGCGTATTCCAGGTCGCCACCCACCGGGAGGCCGCTGGCCAGGCGGGTGACCTTGAGGCCCATGGGCTTGATCATGCGGGCGAGGTAGGTGGCGGTCGCCTCGCCCTCCAGATTCGGGTCCGTGGCCAGGATCAGCTCCGTGACCGTACCGTCGGCCAACCGCGCGAGAAGTTCTCGTATACGCAGGTCGTCGGGACCGACCCCCTCGATGGGGCTGATCGCTCCGCCGAGCACGTGGTAGCGGCCGCGGAACTCTCGGGTCCGTTCGATGGCGACCACGTCCTTGGGCTCCTCCACCACGCAGATGACGGTGGGGTCGCGGCGCGCGTCGCGGCAGATGTTGCACAGCTCCTCCTGCGCGACGTTCCCGCACGTCGCGCAGAAGCGGACCTTCGCCTTGACCTCCATCAGGGCCTGCGCGAGCCGCCGTACGTCCGTCGGTTCCGCCTGCAGGATGTGGAAGGCGATGCGCTGGGCGCTCTTGGGACCGACGCCGGGCAGCCGCCCCAGTTCGTCGATGAGGTCCTGCACCACGCCTTCGTACAACGGACTGCCCTTTCTGGAGGCTTGCAGTACGTACGGTAGTTGGCCCCGGGGCCTCTTAGAAAGGCAGGCCGGGGATGCCGCTGCCGCCGCCCAGGCCCTGGGCCAGCGGGCCGAGCTTCTGCTGCTGGAGGTTCTGGGCGTTCTCGTTGGCCGCCTGGACCGCCGCGACGATCAGGTCGGCGAGGGTCTCGGTGTCGTCGGGGTCGACCGCCTTCGGGTCGATCTTCAGGGCCCGCAGCTCTCCGGAACCGGTCACGGTCGCCTTCACCAGGCCGCCGCCGGCCTGCCCGTCGACCTCGGTCCGTGCCAGTTCCTCCTGCGCCTTCTGCAAGTCCTGCTGCATCTTCTGGGCCTGCTGGAGCAGCTGCTGCATATTGGGCTGGCCACCACCGGGAATCACGATCAGCTCCTGGTTTCGTCGTCTCGTGCTCATCCGTTGTGCACGAGCCTACGTGCTCCGCGCAGCCATCGCCCCGCCACTCTTTCGAGTGAGATAGCCGTGACTCCCATACCTGATCAAGCCCCTCTTGCGGGCGGAAAAGAGGCGAAAGGCACCCCCGCGCCACCCATTGGGCGGTAGGAAGGGGTCCGCGTCGGCATGCGATGTCACGCAACGTGAGCGGCCGTGATCAGTAGGGAGTGCCGGGTGGGTCAGCCGGAGATGCAGCCCGAGGGTCCGCCTCAGGACGGGCGGGGCGACGGTGCGGCCGGGCCGCGGCCGGGCGATCTGCTCGGGCGTACGTTTCCGCTCGGGGACTGGGGCGAGCCGGCCCAGCGGCTGCACGAGCTGTACCGCTGGGTGGAGAGCGGGGCGCTGGAGACGGCGGCCTGGTATCTCGCGGACCGGGTGTGGAAGCGGCGGGGCGCGCGGGCGCTGCGCGGCGGCGCGGCGGCGGGGGCGGCGGTCGGCGCCGCGCTGCCGCTGCTCGATCTGACCGGGGCGGTCGGCGGGGTCGCCGCGTGGGGGTATCTGGCGCTGCTGCTCGCGGTCGCGTGCGTGGCCGTGGACCGGTTCTTCGGGGTCACGTCCGGGTGGATAAGGGATGTGGCCACGGCGCAGGCGGTGCAGCGGCGGTTGCAGGTGCTGCAGTTCGACTGGGCGTCCGAGAGCGTGCGGGAGGTTTTGGGACCGACGGAAGGGACGGCCGGGGAGGCTGCCGAGCGGTGTCTCGGGGTGTTGCGGCGGTTCTCCGAGGACGTGACCGAGTTGGTGCGTACGGAGACTGCGGACTGGATGGTCGAGTTCCGGACCGGGTCCGCGCCGATGGGGATTCAGTCGGGGGCGGCCGGGAATGGGCGGCAGCAGGAGGGTGGGGGCGGGCAGGGGAGGTTTCCGTTGCCGCCGGGCACGAACAATGCGCGGCCGAACATGCCTCGGCAGCGGCCGCCGGAGCCGCGGTAGGTCGTCGGGCGGGTGCGGGTGCGTTGTGGCTGGTCGCGCCCCGCGGCGGAGCCGCAAATTGATACTGTCCCGCGCCCCTAAGGGGGCGCGACAATGCCGGCGTGGGGGAAAGAGGGCTGGGGAGTTTTCGGCGGTACACCTGGTGGGCTGTGCCGGGCACCGTCGTCTGCGTGATGGTGGTGGTTTACGGCGGCTGGGTCCTCGACGGTGATGTGCCGCTGTGGGCTCGGGTGCCCGTCGTGCCCGCCGTCTGTTTGCAGGCCGTCGCGAGTGTCGTGCTGTTGGGTGGGGGGCTCGCTGAGCGGCAAAGGCGGCCCTCGGCCGTCTGGCTCTCGCTCGCCGTCGTCTCCTCCCTCGTCCTCGCCGTCTTTCCGCTGGTCCGGCACAACTACGGGCTGTGGGCCGTCGGGCCTGCCGTGACCGTCGCCATCGGCGCCACCTGCCTCTCGCCCCGACCCCGCAACACGCTCATCGTCGGCGCTGTGTTCCTCGCGCTCGTGCCCGGTGGGGCCGTCAGCCTCGGGACCGGGGACGGCGAGACCGCGTACGCCGTGTTCTTCCCCGCCGGGCTCGTCGCGTTCACCGTGTGGACCGTGCTCGGGCCCCTGTGGGCCTGGCGGATCGCGGGGCGGCTGGATCGGGCACGGCTGCTGGAGGCGGAGATCGCCGTCAAGGACGAGCGGTTGCGGTTCGCCTCCGATCTGCACGACATCCAGGGGCACCATCTTCAAGTCATCGCCATGAAAGCCGAGTTGGCGTCCCGGCGGACCGAGACCGACCCGGCGGGTGCCGCCGCGGAGATGCAGGAGATACGGCAGCTGTGCTCGGACGCGCTGCGGGACACCCGGGCTGTCGTGCGGGGAATCCGCCGTACGAGTCTGGACGAGGAGTTGGCGAACTCCGCCCGGGTCCTGGCCGCGGCCGGCATCGACGTCCGTACGCACCTCGAACCGGGCCTGAGAGAAGTCGAGTTGAGCGAGTCGGCGCGCACCCTGCTGGGCCTGGTCGTGCGCGAGGCCACCACCAACGTCCTGCGGCACAGCCACGCCGGCGCCGTCGAGGTCGACCATCGCGTCAGCGACGGGCGTCTCCGGCTGCGGATCACCAACGACGGTGCCGACAGTCCCCTCGGCCCCTCCGACGGCACCGGCCTGAACGGGCTCGCGGACCGGTTCCGGGCCGCCGAAGGGGAGTTGACCTGGGCGCGGGTGCCCGGCGGTCGCTTCGAGGTGATCGCGGTGCTGCCGACCGGAACTACGACTGCGGGTCCGGGAACGCCACCGGGCTCCGCAGGCCCGCCCGGTTGACCGCCCGTACGCCGAAGAAGACGTTGTCCTTGGAAAGGTCCACCTCGTACGTCGTCACGTCGCCGGCCGGGATCACGTGCGTCCACTCCGGTGCCGTCGTCTCGCGCCACACGATCTCGTAGCCCGCGAGGTCGGGTTCGCTTCCCCGAGTCCACACCAGGGTCGTGGAGTTGGTGAGCGCGGCGGTCAGGATCTTCGCGCCCTTGGGGGTGCCGGGTGCTTGCGCGAGCGTCCACAGCGCGGCCCCGTTGACCTTCGCGACACGCGTCACGAAGCCGAAGTCGCAGAACTCCGGCAGGTCGCCGTACTGCTTGCCGTCCTCGACGCGGACGTTCTGGTGCTGGTGGGCGAAGTCCTCGGCCGGTTCGGTGAAGCGGGCGGCCGGGTAGGCGCGTTCGAGGAAGGGGATGTGGTCGCCGCCGCGGAGGTAGCGGTCACGGCGGTAGATCACGCGGACGCTCATGCCGGTCGCGTCGTTGTCGGCAACATCCCTTACAAAGCGGGCCAGTTGGCGAGTCGCGGAGTCGTTCTCACCGCCCACCGACTTGCGGATCGCCGCCTGCGCCGCGGTCTCGGACGAGGGCACGCCCTCCGCGAACAGACGGATGGTGTACGGGTCCTCCGTACCGTCGTCCGCTGTCGGGCTGCCGACGATGTCGTTCGTGAACATGCCCTGGACGTCCGTGCCGGCCGCCTTCAACTGCTGGGCCAGGTACGTCGATCCGTACAGCCCCTGCTCCTCCCCCGCCACCGCCGCGAACACGATCGTCGCGGCCGGCCGGCGCTTCGCCATCACCCGGGCCAGCTCCAGTACGACGGCCACCCCGGACGCGTCGTCGTCCGCGCCCGGTGCGTCGGACGTGGCGTCCATGACGTCGGTGACCCGGGAGTCGTAGTGCCCGGAGACGACGTACACGCGCTCGGGTGTGACCGAACCGCGCAGGGTCGCCACGACGTTGGTGATCCTCGTGGCGGTGGGGATGCGGGAGGCCGGTTCCTGGACGTACGACTGGAGTTCGACCGTCATACGGCCGCCGGAGTCGGCGGCGTAGGAGCGGAGTTCGGTGAGAAGCCAGTCGCGGGCGGCGCCGATGCCGCGGGCCGGGTCGTCCTGGGCGGAGAGGGTGTGGCGGGTGCCGAAGGAGACCAGTTTGCGGACCGTCGACTCGATGCGGGCGGGGTCCAACTCCCGTAGCAGGGCGCGGAGTTCGCGGGACGGGTGCTGAGCGGTGGCCGGTGGGTGGCTGCTGCCCTGCGGGGCGGCCGCTGCCGCCTCCGTACCTCCCGTCGCCAGTGCGGCCGCGCCCGCCGCTGCCGTCAGGACCGTTCTCCTGGTGGGACGCATGAGTCCTCCCGTGGCTGCCGATGCCCAGGCTCCCTCACATCGTCATGCACACGCCACGGAGGAACAAGAGGACCCGTCAGTCCCCCGCGCACAGCCCCGAGGCCGCCATCGCCGAGCACGGCAGGTGGCCGTGGTTGCGGATGACGTTCTCGCTGGTGGTCTCGTCGACGTAGGAGAGGAAGGACGCGGCGAGGGAGCTGTCCTGCGGGGCGCCGTAGGTGTAGGCGTACTCGACGGCCCGGTACGGGTACTCGCTCCTGCCGTACTCGAGGTCCTCGACGGAGGGTGCGTCGCCGTCGAGGGAGACCGGGCGTACGCCCTTCTTGTCGTGGGCGAGGGTGAACTCGCTGTAGCCGATGGCGCCGGGCAGTTCGGCCACCGTGTCCAACACGCCCTCGGTGGAGTCGAGTTCGCAGCGCGTGACGGGCGCGGACGCGTCGTCCTTGTGGACGCAGTCCAGCGAGGTGCTCGGTACGCGCTCCCAGGTGCCGAGGACCTCGCGCTGGAAGGTCTGCCGGGTCCCGGAGTCGGCGTTGCGGCTGACCAGGACCACGGGGATGTCCGGCAGGGCGGGGTCGATCTGCTTCCAGCGGGTCACCTCGCCCCGGTAGACGCGGCGCACCTGGTCGAGCGTGAGCCCCTTCGCGGGCAGCTGGATGCCGTCGTTGACGACCAGGGTGAAGACGGAGAGGGCGATGCGCCGGCCGACCAGCTTTCCGGCGCCGCCGATCGCGGGGCCGTCGGAGAAGGCGATCATGTTGCGGGTGCTGCGCTTCGACTCGGTGCCCAGCGCGGAGAGTTCGTTGACCCCGGCCGCGCTGCCGCGCGGGTCCACGTTGATGTCCGCGCCGCGGCACTTGCGCTCGTACCCCTCCGCCAGCTCCTTCACGACCGGCTTGAACGCCGTCGAGCCGGTGATCTCCAGCGTGCCGCTCTCGCAGCCGATCCAGGCCGGGTTGTCACCGGCCACGATGATGCCGGCGAGGGTCAGGACGCTGACCGTCAGCATGATCGTGATGAGCCGGGCGGCACGGCTGAACAGCGGCGGCTTCTCGTCCGGTGTCGCGCTGCGGTTGGGGTGCACCTCGCCCTCGCGGATGCCGCCGATCAGCCGTATCGGACTGCCGACATCGCCGCCGGACAGCAGGACCAGCAGCTTGAAGTGGTCGCCGTGGTTGAGCGGGACGCGCGGGATGCGCAGGGTGTTGCCGTCGTAGCCGAAGCCCCGGGACGGGGTGAAGTGGTCCATCAGGTGGTCGGTGTCGGAGGGCTGGGTGACCGAGACGCCGCGGATGGTGCGGTCGGTGAACAGCACGGTCAGGCCGTGGACTTCGGGGCTGGTGTAGTCGTCGCGGTCGATGCCCTGGGAGCCGTCGTTCTCGATGCGGAGCAGGACCAGGGTGGCGTCGGACATCTCCGGGGCCTCGTCGAACAGGCCGAGTCGTACGTTGGCTCTGCCCATCCGGACGTCGTCGCCTATCGGGTTGTCCATCTGGACGCGGTAGCCGATCCGTTTGCGGCGCGGCACCCGGCGCTCGTACCAGACCATGATTCCGGACGCGACGATGCCGAGCACCGCCGTGCCGACGGCGACGATGTTCTCAGGGCTCAGAAACTCCATGTGGGTGCCCCCGCAACTCCCCGGAGCGGAACGAGGGGGTCACCGTACGGCTGTGCGAGGCCAGCAGCCTTATGGGCGGGGGTACTTGGGGTTACTGTCGGGTGTACTCCAGCTTCTCGCCGTTGCTGGTGTTCACCCGCTGGAGGCTGCCGTCGGGCAGCAGGCTGATCTCGGTGGGGTCGCCCGGTTTGCAGTACCCCGCGTCGCCGGAGGTGACGGTGGACGGGCCGATCTCCAACGGGCCGTCGGCACCCGGGTCCTGGGTCAGGTCGGCCTGGAAGACACAGTGGTAACTGCCGCTGCTGGTGGGCCCGTCGGCGACCATCGACAGCACGGTGTCGCCCACCTTGCCCTGCTGGATGGTGAGTTGACGGGTGTTCTCGCCGTCCTTGTTGGTGATGGTGGCGGTCCAGGTGCCGAGGTAGCCGGTGGGGACGGCGCCGTCGGTGGGGGTGGAGGCGGAGGGGGAGGCGCTGGTCGGGGACGGCTGTTGGCTCGCCGGTCCGGTGCTCTGGGGTGCGCCGGCCGTCGGGGTGGGGCTGCCGCCGTTCTTGGCGTCGGAGTCGCCGTCGCTGCCGCCGTTCATGAGCGCGTACACCGAGCCGCCGGCGCCGAGGGCGACGACCAGGGCGATGAGGACGAGGACGGCGGTGGAACGGCCGCTTCTGGACGGGGGTTCCTGCGGGGTGAGCGGGGGCCGGCCGAAGGGTGGGGTGGGGCCGGGGTAGGTGGGGCCGTAGGGCGGGGTGGAGCCGAGGGCACCGTACTGGCCGGGCTGTTGCGGGTAGCCGTAGGCGGCGCCGGGCTGTGGCGGGTTTCCGTAGGCGCCGGGTGGCTGGGGACTTCCGTACGCCCCGGGTTGCTGGGGAGCGCCCGGCTGTTGGGGGTAGCCGTAGGCGGGTTGCTGCTGTTGGGGGTGCTGCTGCGGGTAGCCGTAGGCGGGGTGGGTGGGGGGAGGGGTCTGCGCGTGGGTGGGCGGGGAGGCCTGGGGGTGGCCGGAGGGGGGTGTCTGATCGTGCGAGGGCGGGTGCGTCGACGTCTGCGGAGCTACGGCGCCGGGGCCTCCGGGGGTTCCCGCAACTCCGGGGGCACCCTCAACTCCGCCAGCTCCAGCTCCCCCAGCTCCGTGTGCCCCCGCAATTCCGCCAGCCCCCGCGGCCCCCGCAGCCATCGTCGGCAAATGGTTCAGCGGTGCTCCGCTGCCCGGCTGTCCCGGCGGAGGCGGACCCGCGGGTGAACTCGCCGCGACCCCGTGCTCGGGCGAAGCCTCGTCCTCCGTCGGCTTCCCCAGGGGCACCTCGCCGGTCCGCTCCGGGTTCTCCGTGTCCAGCAACTGCACCGCATGCCGACCGAGTTGGGCGACCAGTGCGCTCGGCAGCCACGGGTCGCGGGAGCGGCCGCCCAGGACCGTGTCCTCGGCGCCGGTCCGTTCCAGTACCTGGTCCAGCGTCGGCCGGGCCGCCGGGTCCTTCTTCAGGCAGTCCCGTACGAGGTCGGCGATGCCCTCCGGTACCCCCTCCAGGTCGGGTTCCTCCTGGGCGATCCGGAACATCAGCGCGTGCACACCGCTGTTGGCGGTACCGAACGGAAGCGCGCCGGTGGCGGCGTACGCAAGTACCGAGGCCAGGCAGAAGACGTCGCACGCGGGCGTGATCCGGTCCCCGCGCACCTGCTCGGGCGCCATGAACCCCGGCGACCCGACGAGTGCTCCGGTCCGCGTGAGCCCGCCGTCCGTCACGGTCTCCAGCGCCCGCGCGATCCCGAAGTCGATGACCCGCGGCCCGTCGATCGTCACCAGCACATTGGACGGCTTCAGATCCCGGTGGATGATCCCGGCCGCGTGAATGTCCTTGAGCGCGTGCGCGAGCCCGGCCGCGAGGATGCGCACGGATCGCTCGGGCAGCGCCCCGTGGTCGTGCCCGACGACCTGCTGCAGGGTCGGCCCGGCGACGTACCCGGTGGCGACCCACGGCACGTCGGCCTCGGTGTCGGCGTCGAGGACGGGGGCCGTCCAGTGCCCGCCGACCTGCCGCGCGGCCTGCACCTCGTGCCGGAACCGGGCCCGGAACTCCTCCTGCGCGGCCAGCTCCTGCCGGACCAGCTTCACGGCGACGGTACGGCCGCGCTCCGACCGGGCGAGATACACGTACCCCATGCCGCCGGCCCCGAGCCGCGCCAGCAGCCGGTACGCGCCGATCCGCTGCGGATCGCCGGCCCCGAGCTTCTCCATGGCAGGCCCCCCGAAATCCCCCGATACGCCCCTGTGCAACAGCCCAACGATAGTGCGGGCGCAGGGGGAGGAGAGGAGACCGGTGTCTACGGTTCCGTAACAGGGCGGGGTTCGGGGAGGGGTTCGGCGTCGGGCGGTCCGACCTGATCCAGCACCTTCGACAGCCGTTCGAGGTGCTGTACGGCGACGGCGAGCTCGTCCTCCCCGAAGGCTTCGGCGAGGCGGTCGGCGAAGGAGGCGTGGCCGGGGTGGATGCGCCGCACGGCGGCCCGGCCCTCGTCCGTCGGCGCGAGGAGCTTGGCGCGGCGGTGGGCGGGGTTGTCCCGGTACTCGGCGAGCCCGCGCGCGACGAGCAGGTCGGCGATCCGCTGCACGCTCTGCCGGGTGATCCCCATGACCCGCGCGATCCCGGACACGGACAACGGCTCCCCGAGAACCGCGCCGAGCACCTGCCACCACGCCGCGGTGAGCCCGGCGGGCTTGGCCAACTCCTCGGCGACGGCGAGGAATTGACCGTTGAGCCGGAAAACCCCGAGCGCGCTGCGGCTGAGCAGCTCCTGCCGCTGCCGGCTCACTGCGACGAGCCGCTCTGCTGCAGCACGGCGTACGCCTCCGCGTCGGAGTCATGGAACACCCGGTACCAGGCATCGAGCACGTCCCCCTCGTACACCCCGAGCAACCGGAACACCTCCCGGGCGAAGGCAACGGGCTCGGTGGGCCCGGCGGTGACCAGCCCCTTGTCCGTCACGGCATCGGCGTCGACGTACAGCTCGCCGCCCTTGTACCCGGTCGCGGCGAGATAGAAGGAAACGGCGCTGGTGTGCCTCCGCTCATCGAGCAGCCCTTCCCGCGCGAGCCCGGCGGTGGCCCCACAGATGGCGGCGACAGGCGTCCCGGCATCGAGAAACTCCCGCGCCTTGCGCGCGAAGGGCGCGAGGTCGTCGCCGCTGTCCCAGAGGTCGGCGCCCGGGAGGATCAGCAGCGAGCTGCCCTCGGGCGAGACCTCACCGAGCACCAGCTCGGGCCGAACCCGCAGCCCACCGATGGACCGAACCTCCCCGAGCCCCGCCCCCACGGCCCGGACCTCATACCCGGCCCGCGCGAGATACGCGGTCGCATACCCGGTCTCCCAGTCGGCGAGGGTGTCGTAGACGGCGAGGTGCACTGGCTTGCGGCTGCTCATGACTCCTCCTCGGGTCGAGACCCTATTGACAGCAGCCTGTCATTTCGACAGCTTGCTGTCAATGAGCGATGAGCGCCCACTCCCACGCGACTACCCACGCGACAACCTGTCGCGGAAACCCCCCGACCGCAGACATGACGCCGATATCGCTTCCGTATCGCGGACATTTACGCTCACCCGCATGACCCCTCAGCCAAACCCCGAGGTCGGCGCCGCCGTCAAGGCCGCGGACCGTGCTCATGTGTTCCACTCCTGGTCCGCGCAGGAGCTCATCGACCCGCTCGCCGTCGCCGGTGCGGAGGGGTCGTACTTCTGGGACTACGACGGGAAGCGGTACCTCGACTTCACCAGCGGGCTCGTCTACACCAACATCGGTTACCAGCACCCGAAGGTCGTCGCCGCGATACAGGAGCAGGCCGCAACCCTCTCCACCTTCGCCCCCGCCTTCGCCGTCGAGTCCCGCTCGGAGGCCGCCCGGCTGATCGCCGAGCGGACGCCCGGTGATCTGGACAAGATCTTCTTCACCAACGGTGGCGCCGATGCCGTGGAGCACGCGGTGCGCATGGCCCGGCTGCACACCGGGCGGGCCAAGGTGCTGTCCGCCTACCGGTCCTACCACGGCGGTACCCAGCAGGCCATCAACATCACCGGCGACCCCCGCCGCTGGGCCTCCGACTCCGCCGCCGCCGGTGTCGTGCACTTCTGGGCGCCCTTCCTCTACCGCTCCCGGTTCTACGCCGAGACCGAGGAGCAGGAGTGCGCCCGCGCGCTGGAGCACCTGGAGACGACCATCGCCTTCGAGGGACCCGGCACCGTCGCCGCGATCATCCTCGAGACCATCCCCGGCACCGCCGGCATCATGGTGCCGCCGCCCGGCTACCTCGCCGGCGTCCGTGAGATCTGCGACAAGTACGGGATCGTCTTCATCCTCGACGAGGTCATGGCCGGCTTCGGGCGTACCGGCGAGTGGTTCGCCGCCGATCTCTTCGGCGTCACCCCGGACCTCATCACCTTCGCAAAGGGCGTCAACAGCGGCTACGTCCCGCTCGGCGGCGTCGCCATCTCCGGCGCCATCGCCGAGACCTTCGGCAAGCGGCCCTACCCCGGCGGCCTCACCTACTCCGGGCACCCCCTCGCCTGCGCCGCCGCCGTCGCGACCATCAACGTCATGGCGGAGGAAGGCGTCGTCGAGAACGCCAAGAGCCTCGGTACGAGCGTCGTCGGGCCCGCGCTGCGCGAGCTCGCCGAACGGCACCCCAGCGTCGGTGACGTCCGTGGCGTCGGCATGTTCTGGGCGCTGGACCTCGTGAAGAACCGCGAGACCCGCGAGCCCCTCGTCCCGTACAACGCCGCCGGTGAGGCGAACGCGCCCATGGCCGCCTTCGGCGCCGCCGCCAGGAAGCACGGCATCTGGCCCTTCATCAACATGAACCGCACCCATGTCGTACCGCCGTGCAACGCGACCGAGGCCGAGCTGAAGGAGGGCCTCGCCGCCCTGGACTCGGCTCTCTCCGTCGCCGACGAGTACGTGGAGTAACCGGTTGCCGCCGCTCAGGTGCCGCACCGGCCCCCCACAGCTACGTGGATAAACGCGCGGAACCCGAACGCGTAAGGTGGCGTGCTCGTAGGTAAGGACGTGCACGCCACCCGACCGCTTCGAGGAGAGCCCCCGACGATGCCCGGCAGCAGTGGCAACGGCTCCGTCACCCGCAGCACCCTGCGGCAGCAGATCGCCGACGCGCTTCGCGACGAGGTGCTGGCGGGACGGCTGCAGCCGGGGCAGGAGTTCACGGTCAAGGAGATCGCCGAGCAGTACGGCGTCTCCGCCACTCCGGTGCGCGAGGCGCTGGTCGACCTGTCCGCGCAGGGCCTGCTGGACGCCGACCAGCACCGGGGCTTCCACGTCCACGAGTACTCCGTCGCCGACTACCGCGGCATCGTCGAGGCCCGCAGCCTGGTCACCGACGGGATGTTCCAGGCCCTGGAGGACGACGACGGCCGCTTCCCGCCGCACGACGAGCCCCGTGCGGTCGCCGCCCTCGCCGGAGTGCGGCGGCGCGGCGAGGAGGCGCAGCGTGCCTCGCTGGCCGGCGACCTCACCGTGCTGATCGGCTACGACCTGCGCTTCTGGCACGAGCTCGGCGCCCTCTTCGGCAACCCCTACCTGGCCGACTTCCTGCACCGGCTGCGCGTGCAGTCCTGGGTCTGCGCGGTGCAGCACCTGCGCCGGCTCACCGATCTGCGCGGCGCCCTGTGGTCCGCCCACACCGAACTGGTCGACGCCCTGTCGCGCCGCGACACCACGACGGCACGGTCGATCATCGCCGGTTACAACGCCCACTCGCTGGCCCTCATCGAGCGCCTGGCGGACGAATGAGCACCCTCGACGACGCGCCCCTGCCAGGCGCGGCGCCCGACAGCGCCGGACCACTCGACCTGTCGGTCGTGATCCCCGCCTACAACGAGGAACACCGCCTCGGCCCGACCCTGGACGCCATCACCACGTACCTCGAAGAAAGCGACGACCGCTTCGGCGAGTGGGAGATCATCGTCACCGACGACGGCTCCACCGACGGCACAGGCGCCCTGGTCACCGCCCGCGAGGACCCCCGCATCCGCCTCATATCGGCCAACCGCAACCGCGGCAAGGGCCACGCCCTACGCCTGGGCGTAGCCGCCACCCGGGGCCACCGCATACTCATAACCGACGCCGACCTGGCGACTCCGATAGAGGAACTGGACACCCTCGACAAGGCACTGAGCGAGGGTACGGCAGCGCCCCTAAGGGGCGCGGGGAACTGCGCGCCCAGCCCCCACGAACCCGCACCCGACGAACAACCCATCTCGGCAATCGCCTCCCGCACAATCCCCGGCGCAACCATCGGCAACCGCCAACACCGAATACGCGAACTCCTAAGCCGCGCAGGCAACTTACTCATCCGCCGCATCGCAGTCCCCGGCATCCACGACACCCAGTGCGGCTTCAAACTCTTCGACGGCGACCACGCCCGCGAGGCCTTCGCCGCCTCCCGCCTCAACGGCTGGGGCATAGACGTAGAGGTCCTGCGCCACTTCCACCGCGCAGGCCTGCGCATCGCCGAGGTCCCCGTCCACTGGTCCCACCAGCCCGGCTCCAAGGTCCGCAACCTCGACTACGTCCGCGTCCTCGCCGAACTCACCCGGCTCCGCGTCCGCTCCCTGCGCCCCGCCGACCTCTTCGCCACGCTCCTCTTCCTGCTGATGGCGATGGCCCTGTACTCGGGCCGCCTCTTCGACCCGGCCCACCGCTACCTCCCCGACTCCCTCCAGGACCAGAACCAGTGGGAGTGGTTCTTCGACGTCACCGCCCACAACCTGGTCCACCTCCACAACCCCCTCTTCTCCGACCTCCAGGGCTTCCCCGACGGCGTGAACCTCATGGCCAACACGGTCATGCTCGGCCTGTCCGTCCCCTTCGCCCCGCTCACGCTGCTCGCCGGCCCGGCGGTCTCGCTCAGCATCGCCATGACGCTCGGCATGGCCGTCACCGGCCTCGCCTGGTACTGGCTGATCGTGAAGCGCGTCGTCGCCCAGCGCATCGCGGCCTTCGTCGGCGCCGCCCTGGCCACCTTCGCGCCGCCGATGGTCAGCCACGCCAACGCGCACCCCAACTTCGTGGTCCTGTTCATGATCCCGCTGATCATCGACCGCGCCCTGCGCCTGTGCGAGGGCGAGCGCGTCGTCCGCAACGGGATCGTGCTGGGCCTGATGGCCGCGTACCAGGTCTTCCTCGGCGAGGAGCCGCTGCTGCTCGCGATGCTCGGGATGGTGCTGTTCGCGAGCGCCTACGGTGTCGTACGACGAGATGCGGCGAAGGCGGCCTGGCGGCCCCTCCTCGCGGGCCTCGCGATCGCCGCCGCCGTCTGTCTGCCCCTCGTCGCCGGCGCGCTGGCCTGGCAGTTCGCCGGGCCGCAGAGCTACAAGAGCGTGCTGCACGGCGACAACGCGGGCAACAGCCCCCTCGCGCTGCTCTCCTTCGCCGAGCGCTCCCTGATCGCCGGGAACGAGATCCGGGCCGACTCGCTGTCCCTCAACCCCACCGAGCAGAACGCCTTCTACGGCTGGCCGCTGGTCCTCGTCGCCTTCGCGATCGTCGTACGGCTGTGGGAGGACCGCCTGGTCAAGGCGCTGGCGTTCACCGCGGTGGGCGCGGCGGTGCTGTCGCTCGGGCCGAAGATCCGTGTCCCGATGACCGATGACGTCTACCCGGGGCCCTGGGCGCTGCTCGCCAAGCTGCCGCTCTTCGAGTCGGTCATCGAGGGCCGGGTCGCGATGGTCTGCGCGCCCGCGCTGGGCATGCTGCTCGCCCTCGCGCTGCAACGGCTGATGGCGATGAAGACACGGCTGGGCACGCAGTACGTCGGTCTGCTCGGCCTATGTCTCGCGCTGATCCCGCTGATCCCGGCCCCGCTCAGGACGGTCGAGCGGCCCGCGACACCCGCCTTCTTCACCGACGGGACCTGGAAGTCGTACGTCCGCGAAGGCGAATCGCTCGTCACCGTCCCGCTGCCCGATCCCGGCAACGCGGAGGCCCTGCACTGGCAGCAGCAGGCCGGCCTCGGCTTCAAGCTGCCCGGCGGCTACTTCAACGGTCCGTACGGGCCCGACCGCATCGGCATCTACGGCGCCTCGCCCCGCTACACGTCCAACATGCTGCGTGACGTCCGCTACACCGGTCTGGTCCCCACGATCGGCAAGAACTGGCGGGCGCAGGCGAAGCGGGACTTCGCCTTCTGGAAGGCGGGCGCGCTGGTCGTGGCGCCGCAGTCGCACGACGACGCGCTGCGCAAGGCCGTGACCGAACTGGTGGGCCGTGACGGGAAGTGGGTGGACGGCGTGTGGGTATGGGACCTGCACAAGGGCAGCTGACCGGACCGATCGGGGTCGAGCCCGGGCCGTACCGACTACCCTTCACATTCCCTGACCGACTTGCTGTGTACGTCCCCGTACGAGGAGCCCTCTTTGGCCTGTGACCTGTGGCTGGTACCGCTCGTCGACGTGTTGTGCCACACCCCCGACAATCCGTTCGCCGAGGAACTCGCGCAGTACAACAACGTGCTCACCGCCGCCGGTCTGCCGCCGGTGCCGGTCTACCAGTACATGCCGGGCCTGTCCGGCGAGGTCGCCCCGGTGGCCGGCTTCGACTACGACGCGCTGCACTTCCTGCGCCGGGTCTACCTCCTCCAGGTGTGCGGGCTGCCGGTGACGCCGATCGGCGAACTGGGTGGCGACTACGAGCAGTTGCTGGAGATGTTCGAGACGACGGCCCAGCAGTCCCACCTGGTCTGGCACTACGACCACGCGGGCGCGTACGTCCCGGTGGACTTCCCGCAGCCCCTCTCCAACGAGGAACTCCTGGCGGGCGGCGGGCCGCTGGGCTCCGCGCAGGCTCTGCTCCGTGAGCTCGAGTACGTGGCGCCCTCGATCGGCATCGACCCGGCCAACCCGCCGGCCGCGCCGCAGCCGCCCGTGTCGCCCACCGAGTTGGAGGAACCGGCCGTTCCGGCGCCGTACGACCCCAGCCCCTTCGCCCGGGAGCGCCATGTCTGGCTGGGTCTGCACGCTGCCGCGACGCGGAGTCTGGCGCAGGGGTCGATGATCGTCTTCAGCTGAGCGCGGGTGTCACCGCAGCTGCGAGAGGCCCTTCTGCAGGTCCTCGGGGTTCATGACCGGCGTCATGTCGATCTCGGCGTCCAGGTCCATGAAGAAGGGCTCGCCGATCGGGGGCATCTGGGAGCTGTCCTTGAGGTCGAAGACCAGGTAGGCGGTGCGGACACCGTGGTCGAGGGTGAAGTAGGCGGCCTCGGGCTTGATGTTCTCCAGGGCCTCCTGCATCAGCTGGGGCATCTTGCCGGACCGTATGACCTCGTTGGCCTTCTCCGTGTTCAGCGAAGCCTTCAGCAGCACGCGCATGGCACTCACCTTCCTCCGTAGACCGATACGCGGCATCTACATCGTATGCCTGACATATCCCGTACTCCCCCCGGAGGACGGCGGAAGTCTCCCCTCGCACGACGACCCGTGAGACCCCCGGGCGCACGCTGGAACCCACTCGAAGGGAGACGGCGATGACGATCCTGGTGACCGGCGCGACGGGACACGTGGGCGGCGAACTGGTCCGGCGACTGGTGGCGGCCGGGCATCCGGTACGGGCCATGACGCGGCGCCCGTCCGAGGCGCGGCTGCCCGAGGGCGCCGAGGCGGTGTACGGCGACGCGGACGACCCGGCGAGCCTGGACGCGGCCTTCGCCGGGGCCGAGGGTGCCTTCCTGATGTCGGCCCAGGGGGTGGGCACGGCTCCCGGCCCGACGCACGACATCGCCCTCGCGGACGCGGCGGCGCGGGCGGGGGTACGGCGGGTCGCCAAGCTCTCGGTCCTCGACGGCGGCACCGGCGCCGACGTGATCGCCCGCTGGCACGCGGCGGCGGAGGCGGCCGTGACGAACCGCGACTGGTCCTGGACGCTGCTGCGCCCCGGCCGCTTCATGTCCAACGCCCTTCAGTGGGCAGGGCAGTTGAGCGCGGGCGACGAGGTGCGGATCCCCTTCGCGGACCGCCCCGCGGCGAGCATCGACCCGGCCGACCTGGCGGAGATCGCGGCCCTGGCCCTGACCACCGACGACCACGCGGGCGCGACCCACGAACTCAGCGGCCCCCAGTCCCTCACCCCGGTCGAGGAACTCGCCGTCCTCGCCGGCGTGCTCCACCGCGACCTGCGGGCCGTCCCGCTCCCCCCGGGGGCCGCCCGGGCGGGCATGGAGCGGTACGGGTTCCCGGCCGAGGTCGTCGACGCGATCATGCAGCGCACGCTCGGGAGCGACCGGGGCGCCGAGGTGCTCCCGACGGCGGAGAAGCTGCTCGGACGGCCGCCGCGGACGTTCGCGCAGTGGGCCCGAATGCACGCGCACGCCTTCCTTAAATGAGCCATAGCAATCACCTGTCAATTCCATAAGCGAATTCGCCAAACATAAGTCCTCGCCGCGCATTGAGCTGTCAACAAAAACGTTGGTAATGTCCTCATCAATCGCGCAGACAGGGCTCAAGTGCCTTCAGTGCGCCCGGAATTCGCCCATAGGGAGCGATTCGTGAGTAAAGAGAGAACCCGCCAGGTCCGATCCAGGCGGACCCGGCGGACCATAGCCGGAGCCGCCACGGCCCTGGTGCTCGTCGGTGGTGGATTCGCCGTAGCAAATGCTTCTACGAGCACGGGCGGGACGCACAAGGCGGCCGGCGCCCAGCGTCCGGTCGACAAGAACGCCAAGGGCGTCGCGGCCGTGGTCAGCGCCGCCAACGCGTTCCTGAACACCCTCGACTCCGACCAGCAGTCCTCGACGCTGGTCGACTTCTCCCAGGCCAACGCGACCGCCTGGTCGAACCTCCCGTGCGCCGGGACCTGCCGCCCCGGCATCGAGTTCGGCTCGCTCACCGACGACCAACTGGCCGCCGCCGAGCACGTGTTGAAGATCGCCCTGGGCTCCGGCAAGGACACCGGCTACGAGCACGTCCTGCAGACCCTCAAGGCCGACGACGTCCTCGCCTCGGCGGAGAGCACCAGCTCCGCGTCGGCCGCTCCGACGGACGCGCCCTCCGCATCCGCCTCGGCTTCCGACTCCGCCTCGGCGGACCCGAGCGCGACCGCAACCGCCACCTCCACCGACACCGCCACCCCGACCGACGCCCCGACGGGCGCCCCGCCCTCGGGCGGCACCGGCGGCGGGGGCGGCTTCTCGTACGGCAGCGGCTACTACTACCTGGCCTTCCTCGGCACCCCGTCGAAGACCGGCACCTGGCAGCTGCACTTCGGCGGCCACCACCTCGCCGTGAACATCACCTACAAGGACGGCAAGGTCGAGGGCGCGAGCCCGTTCTTCACCGGCGTCGAGCCGACCAGCTGGACCGCGGACGACGGTACGACGTACTCCCCGCTGGCGAAGTTCCGCGACGGCCTGCTGAAGCTGACCGGCAGCCTGAGCACCGAGCAGCTGGCCGAGGCCAAGCTGTCCGAGTCCTTCGGCGACGTGCTGCTCGGCCCGGGCAAGGACGGCGACTTCCCGGAGACCAAGGAGGGCATCAAGGTCAGCGAGCTCTCCCCGAAGCAGAAGAAGCTGGTCCTGGCGGCCATCCACCCGTGGGTCGCCGACGTGGACGACGCCACCGCGGCGCAGCTCATGAAGACGTACGCCAAGGAGCTCGACGAGACCTACGTCTCGTACTCCGGCAGCACGGACCTGACCACCCAGGGCGACTACGTCCGGATCGACGGCCCCAGCGTCTGGATCGAGTTCGTCTGCCAGAACGGCGTGGTCTTCCAGGACCAGGTCCACTACCACACCGTGTACCGGGACCACACCCGCGACTACGGCAACGAGTTCTCCTTCTCATGACCGGACCGCGAAACTGGCTGACCACAGCGCTGCTACGCCTGGTGGCCGGGATCGCGATCGTGGTACCGGCGGCGCTCCTGCTCGGGGCGTCGCCGGCCGCCGCGCATCCGATGCCGCACTCGGTGGTGCAGCTGGACGTGTACCGCACCTCGGTCGCCGCGCGCCTGGAACTGCCGGTCGACGAGTTCGCGCGCGCCAGCGGCATCGACCTCACCGACACCACCACGGCCCAGCTCCCCGCGAAAGCCAGGGCCGTTCGCGCCTATCTGCTGAAGCACATCCACCCGACCACCACCGGCGGCAAGGCCTGGCAGGTCGAGATCGGCGCGCTGAGCCTGAGCCGCACCCAGCAGACCTCCACCGGCCCGTACCGCGAGCTGGTCGCGAAGGCGGTGCTCACCCCGCCGGCCGGGGCCGACGTACGCCGCTTCACCTTCGACTACGACGTGATCGTGCACCAAGTCGTCACGCACGTCGCTTTGGTGACGGTACGTCAGGACTGGGCGGCCGGCCGCGTCGACGGCAAGGGCACCACGCAGGTCGGCACGATCGCCCTCGACACCCGGCACATGACCGTCCCCGCCCTGAAGGTGGACCTCGGCGCCGGCAGCGCCTGGCACGGCTTCGTCGCCATGGTGAAGCTGGGCGGCAACCACATCCTCACCGGCACCGACCACCTCCTCTTCCTGCTGATCCTGCTGCTGCCGGCGCCCCTGGCGGCCACCGCGGGCCGCTGGAACGGCCTGGTCGGCCCCCGCTCCGCCCTGGCCCGCATCGGCCGTATCACCCTCGCCTTCACGGCCGGCCACTCCATCGCCCTGGCCGCCACCGCGCTGGGCCGGCTGGACATCCCCGCGTGGCCGGTGGAGGCGTTCATCGCGGCGAGCATCCTCGTGGGTGCCGTGCACGCGATCCGCCCGCTCTTCCCGGGCCGGGAGGCGATCGTGGCCGGGGTCTTCGGCCTGGGTCACGGGATGGCGTTCTCATTCGTACTGGCCGAAATGCACCTGTCCACGGGCCAGTTGGTGACCAGCCTCCTCGGCTTCAACCTGGGCATCGAACTGGTCCAGCTCCTGCTGGTCTGCCTCGCCCTGCCCACGCTGCTGGTCCTGGCCCGCCTGAGTGTGCAGCCCTGGCTCCGCCTGACCGGCGCCCTGCTCACGGCGACGGCGGCGACCGGCTGGCTGGCCGCCCGGCTGGGCCTGCCCAACCCCGTCGCCACGGCGGCCGACAGCGCGGGCTCACACACGACCCTGATGCTGGCCGCGCTGACGCTGACCGCACTGGCGGCGACGGCCTGGACCCTGGCCGGCCGCCGCCGCCTCGTGCCCACCGGCTAGAACACCGGCGTGCCGTCCTGCGTCAGCTTCCAGTTGGTCGCCGCGAAGGTCGTCGGGTCGATCGTGCCCTTGGCCGTCGCGTAGGCGATCATCAGGTCGCGGACCTGGTTGGTGGAGCTGTACGCCGTGTCGGCGGCGGCGATGTGCGGGTAGCCGCTGCCGCCGTTGGCACGGTAGTTGTTGACGGCGACGACGAAGACCTGGTCGTCGGCGACGGCGGCGCCGTTGTAGGTGAGGTTCTTGATGCGCGAACCCTCCGCCGCCGCGATGTCGATCTCGTACGAGACGCCCGCCGCCGTGTCGTACATGTAGTCCCAGAAGCTGTTGGCGTTGGTCAGCGTGGCGGTGTCCACGGCCGTCCCCGCCGGCACCTGGTGGTAGTACTTCGCCGCGTACTCCAGGTAGTCCTTGAGCTGGGCGCCCGTGAGCTTCTTGCCGTACAGCGTGTTCTCGTAGATGTAGAGCCCGGCGACGTCGCGGATGGTGACGTCGCCCTTCGGGATGTCGGCGGTGCGGCTGAAGCAGGCGGCGACGGAGATCAGCGGGAGCGCCGCGTCCGCCGTGGACAGGCCGGACTTCACCGCCTCCATCTGCACCTCGTGGATGAAGTCGATGGCGGGTACGTCCTTCCAGCAGGCCTCCGCCGTCGACATGTCCTCGGTACACGTGCCGATCGCCGTGTTGACGTACTTGACCACCAACTCGTGGTCCGCGGTGAGGAGTTCGGTGATGCGCGCGTCCTCGGCGACCGTGTTGCTGTTGAGCGTGGTCGCGGTCTTGCTCGTCACCTTCCAGCAGCCGTGGTGCAGTTCGAGCTCGAAGTCGAAGACGGAGAGGCGGTAGCCGTAGCAGTACGGCTCGGAGAGGAGGACGTCCTCGCCGGTCTCCTCGTTCTTCACCGTGTAGGTGGGGACGTCGACGTGGGTGTGGCCGACGAGGATCGCGTCGATGCCCGGCACCTGCTCGGCGACCAGGTTCGACGCGTTCTCCACGTACGGGAGTTCGTCGCCCCACGAGGTCGAGCCGTCCAGGCCGGAGTGGTCGGTGAGGAAGACGACGTCACAGCCCAGCGCGCGCAGCCGGGGGACGTACTTCTTCGCCTGCTCCACCAGCCCGGTGAAGGTCATCTTGCCGGAGACGTTGTCCTTGTCCCACAGCGCGATGCCCGGGTTGGTGAGCCCGAGGATGCCGACCTTGATGTCCGGCGCCCCGGGGACCCGGATGCGCTTGACGGTGTACGGCTGGAAGGCGGGCCGCAGGGTCTTCGCGTCCAGCGCGTTCGCGCCGAGCAGCGGGAAGCGGCACTGCTCCTCGAACTTGCGCAGCACCTCGATGCCGTAGTTGAACTCGTGGTTGCCGAGCGCGGCGGCGTCGTACCGCATCTCGTTCATGGCGATCGCCATGGGGTGCTTGGGGCCGCGCTTGCCGTCCTTGCCGGTGATCGGGTCGACGTTCGCGTAGTAGTACGCCAGCGAGGTGCCCTGGATGATGTCGCCCGCGTCGACGAGCAGCACCCGCTCCTCGCCCTTCTGCTCGCGCAGCTGCTTGACGAGGGTGGCGATGCGGGCGATGCCGTAGGTGTTGCCCTTGCTGTCCGAGTACGCCTTGTTGCTGTAGTAGTCCCAGTTGAAGACGTGGCTGTGCAGGTCGGTGGTGCCCAGGATGGAGAACGACCAGGTCTTGGGGGTCTTTTCGGGCTTGCCGAGGTCGGCGGCCTGGGCGGTTCCGGTGCCGACCGCTCCCGCGGCGGCGACGGCGGCACCGGTGACGGCCGACTTCTTCACGAACTGCCGACGGTTCATGGGACTGACGGGCATGCGAGGCTCCTGGAACGGAAGAGGGAGGAGAGTTACGGGGCTACCCGCGTAGATAGTTGCGTCCCTCTATTACATGCGGAACCAGGAACAAGCCATGGGCCGGTCAAGGATGTCCATGACCGGCCCAACAGCTGCGGGATATAAGGGACTTAGAGGAAAGAGTTGACCTCGATCGTCTCGTCCCGGCCCGGGCCGACGCCGATCGCGGAGATCGGGGCGCCGGACATCTCCTCCAGGGCCTTGACGTAGTTCTGGGCGTTCTTCGGGAGGTCGGCGAAGGTCTTCGCCTGCGTGATGTCCTCGCTCCAGCCCGGCAGGTACTCGTAGACGGGCTTCGCGTGGTGGAAGTCGGTCTGCGAGTACGGCAGCTCCTCCACCCTGCGGCCGTCGATCTCGTACGCGACGCAGACCGGGATCTCCTCCCAGCCCGTCAGGACGTCGAGCTTGGTGAGGAAGAAGTCGGTCAGGCCGTTCACGCGGGTGGCGTACCGGGCGATCACCGCGTCGAACCAGCCGCAGCGGCGGTCCCGGCCGGTGGTCACGCCCCGCTCGCCGCCGATGCGGCGCAGCGCCTCGCCGTCCTCGTCGAACAGCTCGGTCGGGAAGGGGCCCGAGCCGACGCGGGTCGTGTACGCCTTGAGGATGCCGATGACCCGGCTGATCTTCGTCGGGCCCACGCCGGAACCGGTGCAGGCGCCGCCCGCGGTCGGGTTCGACGAGGTGACGAAGGGGTACGTGCCGTGGTCGATGTCCAGCAGCGTGCCCTGGCCGCCCTCGAAGAGGACGACCTTGTCCTGCTCCAGCGCCTGGTTGAGGACGAGGACCGTGTCGGCGACGTACGGCTTGAGGCGGTCGGCGTAGCCGAGCAGTTCCTCGACGACCTTCTCCACCTCGATGGCGCGGCGGTTGAAGACCTTGGTGAGGAGCTGGTTCTTGCCGTCCAGCGCCGCCTCGACCTTCTGGGTCAGGATCGACTCGTCGTAGAGGTCCTGGATCCGGATGCCGACCCGGTTGATCTTGTCGGCGTACGTCGGACCGATCCCGCGGCCCGTCGTCCCGATCTTCCGCTTCCCGAGGAAGCGTTCCGTCACCTTGTCCACCGTCACGTTGTACGGCGTGATGATGTGAGCGTTACCGCTGATCAGGAGCTTGGACGTGTCGACGCCACGCTCGTTCAGCCCGTTCAGCTCGGAGAACAGGACCGACGGGTCGACGACGACACCGTTGCCGATGACCGGGGTGCACCCCGGGGAGAGGATTCCGGAAGGGAGCAGGTGCAGCGCGTACTTCTGGTCGCCGACGACGACCGTGTGGCCGGCGTTGTTGCCGCCCTGATAGCGCACTACATAGTCGACCGACCCGCCTAGCAGGTCCGTCGCCTTTCCCTTGCCTTCGTCACCCCACTGAGCACCGAGCAGCACAAGTGCGGGCACGCGCGTACACCCCTTCCGGGCGGGGCATGTCCAAGGTCAGGGGCGTACGCGGCACGGCCCTGTGCCTCGTACACCGGCGACCTGCTTCGGCCACCGACGGCCGTCGTCGGCCGTGAACCCGTCGGACCCGGATGCCCCGGAATAGACGAAGCCCCTGGCGCAATAGCGCAAGGGGCTCTTGCACAAAGATGCTACCCGAGGAAGCGAGGCAGGACCGAGGTGGCGACTTCCGCGACTTCCGAGGCGCACTCCGACCAGTTGCTTGTGGTCATCGATCCGGTGGCCCGCCGGACGGACGGCGAGGCGGTACGTATCGCAAAAGACGTGCTCAGCGCGGGTGCGCAGGCGAAGGTGTGCCTGCCCGAGGATGCGGAGGAGTTCGCCCGGGCCCTGTCCCGGCGCGGCTCGCGGCGGCCGGTGGTCATCGGCGACGACTGCGCGCTGGCCCGCGCGGTGTCCCTTCTGCACCGGCAGCGGGAGCTGGCCGGATGTGCGCTGTCGGTGGTGCCGGTCGGGGGCGCCCTGTCGGTGGCCCGCTCCCTGGGCGTGCCGACGGGGGCGGTGGCGGCGGCGCGGGCGGTCCTGGACGGCTCGGTACGCCGCCTGGACCTGCTCGTGGACGAGAGCGACGGGGTCGTCCTGGGCGCCCTGCGCATCCCCTCACTGCCCCCCGGCTCCCCTCCCCCGGCCCCCGCCGAACCCACCCGCCCCTGGCTCCGCACGGCCCAGTCCCTGGTACGAACCCTGGTCCCGCCCCGCGAGGCCCCGGCCCCCGCACCTCGCCCCGCCCGCCTCCGCGTCGAAGTGGACGGCGTGACCCTGGTGGACCTGGACCAGCCGGTGGAGGCGGTGTCGGTGACACCGGCCGCGGCGGGCATGGCGGAGATCGAGATCCGCCCCCTGTCGGTGGGCGCGGAGGCCTCACCGGTACGGGCCCTGGGCCGCACGGTGAGCGTCTCGGGAGCGGATTTCCGCTACCGGGCGGACGCGGGGGTGTGGGGTCCGGTACGGAGACGGACGTGGACGGTCTGGGAGGGGGCTTGGGGGCTTACGGTGCCGGGGGCTTCCTAGCTCCCGGCCGGACCGGCCGCCACTCAGCGCAGTCGGTCGAGCTCATCTCCGTGATCGCTTTCGTCCTTCAGCTCCACCCCGGTGACCCCCAGCTCCCGGCCCCTCCCCATCAGCCCCGCCAGCTTCCCGGCCGCCGTCTCGTACGTCAGTCCCAGCGGGGGTCGGATGTTGGACAGGCAGTTGCGGTCGGCGTCCGTCGTCACACCCGGGGTCGGTCGGTACGTGAGGTACGCGCCCAGGGAGTCCGCCGCCGACATGCCGGGGCGTTCGCCGACCAGGACCACCACCATCGCCGCGCCCATCGCCTGCGCGATGTCGTCGCCGAGGGCCACGCGGGCCTGTTCGGCCAGGACGACGGGGGCGATGCGCCAGCCGGGAAGGCGGGCCGTCGTCTCCCGCACCATCGCCGCCGCATGCTCGTGCACCGCCCGGCTGGACAGCCCGTCGGCGACGACGAACACCACGTCCCAGTCGCCGACGGGGAGATGGGCGCGGTCCGTGGGGTGGAGGCGGCGG
Organism: Streptomyces sp. NPDC047081; assembly: GCF_040643775.1. Classification (NCBI taxonomy): domain Bacteria; kingdom Bacillati; phylum Actinomycetota; class Actinomycetes; order Kitasatosporales; family Streptomycetaceae; genus Streptomyces; species Streptomyces sp. NPDC047081. Next base: position 220,853 of record NZ_JBEYUY010000003.1, read on the forward strand.
CCCAGGTCCGGTCGCTGGAGGTAGGTCAGGCGATCGCCCGCCGCACTGCGGACCCGTACCGTGGCCAGACCCGCCAGCCCCGCCGCCACCGTGTCCGGCTCGAACGGCGAGTGCACCGCGTCCCGCGCCGCCGCGTGCGCGGCCTGGAGGGCCAGGCGGTGGCGGGTGGGGAGCGCGGAGCCCGCGCGGCCGAGGCCGATCCGGGCCTGGGTGCGGGCGCGCAGCACCGGCCACAACTCACCGCCGGGCAGGGTGACTTCGCTCATGCCGCCAGTTCCCTTCCGATCGCCGTCAGGGGATGCGCCCCGGACGCGTCCTTGATCGCTCCCCGCTCGTCCAGCAGCCCCACCGACTCCAGCCACGCCTCGAACTCCGGCGCCGGGCGCAGCCCCAGGACCTCACGCAGGTACAACGCGTCGTGGTACGAGGCCGATTGGTAGTTCAGCATGATGTCGTCGCCGCCCGGCGTGCAGATCACGAAGGACGCGCCCGCGACGGCGAGCATCGTGAGCATCGTCGCCACGTCGTCGTCATCGGCGTCCGCGTGGTTCGTGTAGCAGATGTCCAGGCCCATCGGGAGGCCGAGGAGCTTGCCGCAGAAGTGGTCCTCCAGCGCGGCCCGGAGGATCTGCCGGCCGTCGTACAGGTACTCCGGGCCGATGAAGCCGACGACGGTGTTCACCAGGAGGGGGTCGTAGCGCCGGGCCACCGCGTATGCCCGCGCCTCCACCGTCTGCTGGTCCACCCCGTGGTGCGCGTCCGCCGAGAGCGCGCTGCCCTGGCCGGTCTCGAAGTACATGACGTTGTCGCCGACCGTGCCCCGGCCCAGCGCCCGCGCGGCCTCGTACGCCTCGTCGAGCAGCCCCAGCGTCACGCCGAAGGAGGCGTTCGCGGCCTGGGTTCCGGCGATGGACTGGAAGACGAGGTCGACCGGCGCGCCCCGCTCCATCAGGTCCACGCTCGTCGTGACGTGGCACAGCACGCAGGACTGGGTGGGGATGGAGTAGCCGCTGATCACGCCGTCGAGGAGGTCGAGCAGGTCCCGTACGGCCTTCGGGCTGTCCGTGGCCGGGTTGATGCCGATCACCGCGTCGCCGGAGCCGAGCAGCAGGCCGTCGAGAAGGGCCGCGGCCACGCCCGCCGGGTCGTCGGTGGGGTGGTTGGGCTGGAGCCGGGTGGCCAGCCGGCCCGGCAGCCCGATCGTCGAGCGGAAGGCCGTCACCACCCGCACCTTCCGCGCGACGGCGACGAGATCGGCGTTCCCCATCAGCTTGGAGACGGCGGCGACCATCTCCGGGGTGAGGCCGGGGGCCACCGCCGCCAGCGCCTCGCTCCCGGCCGCCAGCAGCCACTCCCGGAACTCCCCCACCGTCATCCCGGCCACCGGCGCGAACGCGTCCGCGTCGTGCGTGTCGAGGATCAGCCGGGTCACGTCGTCGGTCTCGTACGGGATCACCGGCTCGGTCAGGAAGGCCGCGAGCGGCACCTCCGCGAGGGCCCAGCGGGCCGCCACCCGCTCCTGGGCGCTCGCGGCGGCGAGGCCGGCGAGCCGGTCGCCGGAGCGCTCCGGGCTCGCGGCGGCGAGGAGGCGGGCGAGCGAGTCGAAGCGGAAGCGTTCGCCGCCGAGGGTGGACAGGTAGCTCATGGCGGCGACCGTACGAGCGGCGTGTTGCCGACAGATTGCGACGGAGTTCTAAAGGTCTGGTTGACAAACATTTAACGTCCCGAGGCCCTTGCTCGACTCAAACGGGCTAGAGAGTTCCGGTCCAGTGCAAGCAGCGGACAGCAAGAGAGGGGCCACCCCGATGGCAGTGGACGAAGGAGTCGCCCCGGCGGCGAAGACAGCGGGATCGGACGTGGTCCACCGGCTGAAGCCCAACGCGGTGGGCCTGCTCGGCGTGGTCTTCATGGCCGTCGCCACCGCCGCGCCGATCACCGCCATGACCGGCAACGTGCCCTTCATGGTGTCGTCCGGCAACGGCATCGGCGCCCCGGCGAGTTACCTCGTCGCAATGGTCGTACTGGCAATCTTTTCCGTCGGCTTCACGTCGATGGCGAAGCACATCACCTCCACCGGCGCCTTCTACGGCTTCATCTCCTACGGCCTCGGCCGCACCGTCGGCCTCGCCTCGGGCCTCCTTGCGACCTTCGCGTACGTCGTCTTCGAGCCGGCGCTGATCGGCATCTTCTCGGTCTTCGCCACCGGAACCCTCAAGGACCAGACGGGACTTGACGTCCCGTGGTGGGCCTGCGCGATCGTGATGCTCGCCGTCAACGCGACCGGCACCTGGTTCGGCGTCAGCGTCGCCGAGAAGCTGCTCGTGGTGCTGCTCGGCACCGAGGTCACGGTCCTCGCCGCGATGGCGATCTCGGTCGCCCTGCACGGCGGCGGCCCGCACGGCTTCACCTTCGCCCCGGTCAACCCGGTCAACGCCTTCAAGGGCACGTCCGCCGGACTCGGCCTCTTCTTCGCCTTCTGGTCCTGGGTCGGCTTCGAGTCGACCGCGATGTACGGCGAGGAGTCCCGCGACCCGAAGAAGATCATCCCCAAGGCGACGATGATCTCCGTCCTCGGCGTCGGCGTCTTCTACGTCTTCGTCTCCTGGATGGCCATCATCGGCAACGGCGAGACGGAGGCCGTCAAGGTCGCCTCGTCCGCGAACCCGCTCGCCCTCTTCTTCAACCCCACCGAGCGCTACGTCGGCCACTGGGCGGTCGACCTCATGCAGTGGCTGATGATCACCGGCTCGCTCGCCTGCGGCATGGCCTTCCACAACTGCGCCAGCCGCTACATGTACGCCCTGGGCCGCGAGGGCGTCCTGCCCAGGCTCAAGAACACCATCGGCCGCACCCACGCCCGGCACGGCTCCCCGCACATCGCGGGCCTGGTGCAGACGGTGATCAGCGCCGTACTGATCCTCGCGTTCTGGGCCACCAGCAAGGACCCGGCCAACGCCCTGTACGTCCTGCTCGCCATCCTCGGCACGATGGCCATCCTGATCGTGCAGGCGATCTGCTCCTTCGCGGTGCTGGCCTACTTCCGCACCAACCACCCCGAGAGCCGGCACTGGTTCAAGACCTTCGTCGCCCCGCTCGCCGGCGGCATCGCGATGCTCGCGGTGGTACTGCTCCTGGTCTCCAACATGAGCGTGGCGGCGGGCTCCGAGTCCGACTCACCGCTCCTGAAGGCAACCCCCTGGCTGGTGGCCCTGGTCGGGGCGACGGGCGTCGGCTACGCGCAGTACCTGAAGCGCCGCTCCCCCGAGCGGTACGAACTGCTCGGCCGGACGGTCCTGGAGGAGACCAAGGAGCGGTAACTAGCCTTCGCCGAACAGCTGTTGGCGGTGCGTCCGCCACCGCTCCATCATGGCCGCGATCTCGCTCTCGACGAACTCGAAGAAAGCGAGCGTCTCGGCCATGCGGCGTCCCGCGGGGGTGTCGGCGCCGAGGCTGCTGACGCCCTCCCGCAGGGCCCCTTCCCACCTCTTGATGAGGGCCTCGCGGTTGGTGAGGGCCTCGTACCACTGGTCGCCGTGCACCCGGTAGCGCTCCCGGCGCGAACCCGGCTCCCGCTCGCGCGAGACCATGTGCGTCATGGTCAGATAGCGCACCGCCCCGGAGACGGCCGCGGGGCTGATCCGCAGCTGCTCGCCCAGTTCGGCGGAGGTCATCGTGCCCTCGTCGGAGGAGAGGAGGGCGGCGAAGACGCGGGCGGGCATGCGCTGCATCCCGGCCTCGACGAGCTGGGCCGCGAAGCTCTCCACGAACTTCGAGACCGCCTCCGGGTCCCTCCCCACCTCATCCGTCATGGTCACCACCCTAACCGGGGTTCATACGCTTCCTTAACTTCACAAATTTCTGAAAGAAGCGTACGTTCTGAAGCATGACGAAGGCAATCACGGTCGCCGGGCTCCACAAGTCCTTCGGCCGCACGCACGCCCTGGACGGCCTCGACCTGGACGTCGAGGCCGGCGAGGTGCACGGCTTTCTCGGCCCGAACGGCGCCGGGAAGTCCACCACCATCCGCGTCCTGCTCGGCCTGCTGCGCGCCGACTCCGGCGCCGCGCAGGTGCTGGGCCGCGACCCGTGGCAGGACGCGGTGGAGGTGCACCGCCGGATCGCGTACGTCCCCGGGGACGTGACCCTGTGGCGCAACCTCTCCGGCGGCGAGGTCATCGACCTGTACGGCCGGCTGCGCGGCGGGCTCGACGCGGGCCGCCGCGCCGAACTGATCGACCGCTTCGAGCTGGACCCGACGAAGAAGGGCCGGACGTACTCGAAGGGCAACCGGCAGAAGGTCGCCCTGGTCGCCGCCTTCGCCTCGGACGTGGACCTGCTGATCCTCGACGAGCCGACCTCCGGCCTGGACCCGCTGATGGAGGAGGTCTTCCAGCGCTGCGTGGAGGAGGAACGGGACAGGGGCCGCACGGTCCTGCTCTCCTCCCACATCCTCAGCGAGGTCGAGGAGCTCTGCGACCGCGTGAGCATCATCCGCAAGGGCCGCACCGTGGAGAGTGGTTCGCTCGCCGACCTGCGCCATCTGACGCGGACCAGCGTGACCGCCGAACTCGCCGGCGCCCCCAACGGGCTGTCCCACCTGCCCGGCGTGCACGACCTCGACGTACAGGGAAAGCGGGTGCGGTTGCAGGTCGACACGGACAAACTCGACGCGGTGCTACGGCAGTTGAGCGAGTCCGGCGTGCGGTCGCTGACCTCGACCCCGCCCACGCTGGAGGAGCTGTTCCTGCGCCACTACCAGGAAGACGGGGCGGCGTGATGACCTCCCTCACCGGCACGGGCGTGCTCCTGCGCTTCTCGCTGCGCCGCGACCGGGTGATGATCCCGGCGTGGGTGGCGGTCAACGCCCTGATGGTCCTGTCCATGCCGAACACCCTCAAGGGCCTGTACGGCACCGAGTCCGAGCGCGCCGACCTGCTGCACCAGGTGGCCACGAACGCCTCCTTCCGCGCGCTGATCGGCCCGGTCTTCGACGACTCCCTCGGCGCCCTCACCGCCTGGCGCGTCGGCGTCTACGCCGGGGCGCTCGCGGCCGTGACGAGCCTGCTGGTCGTCGTACGGCACACGCGTGACGAGGAGGAGAGCGGCCGGCAGGAGCTCATCGCGTCCGGCGCGGTGGGCCGCAGGGCCTCGCTGACGGCCGCCTTGCTGGCCGCGGGGGTGGCAAACGCCGTACTGGCACTGCTGGTTGTGGCCGGGCTGGCCGGACAGGGCGCGGCCGGTGCGCTCGCCTTCGGGCTCGGGCTCGCCGGGGTCGGCATGCTCTTCGCGACCATGGCGGCGATCGTCGCCCAGCTGACGGAGAGCGCTCGGCTGGCGCGCGGGCTGACGGCGGCCGTGCTCGGCGCGGCCTTCGTGCTGCGCGCGGCGGGCGACTCGGCTTCGGACGACGGTTCTTCGGTGCTGACCTGGCTCTCGCCGCTCGGCTGGCTGGAGAACCTGCGGCCGTTCGCGGACGAACGCTGGTGGGTACTGCTGCTGTTCGCGGCGGCGGTGGCCGTACAGGCCCTGGTCGCCTACGAGTTGGCGGGCCGCCGGGACGTGGGCATGAGCTTCCTGCCGACCCGGCCGGGACCGGCCGCCGGCCGCCTCGGCACCGCGGGCGCGCTGGCCTGGCGGCTCCAACGCGGCGCAGTGCTGGGCTGGTCGGTCGGCTTCTTCCTCGCCGGGGTCGTCTACGGCGGCCTCACCGACGGCGTGGCCGACATCGTCGGGGACAACGAGAACGCGCGCGAGATCTTCGAACGGATGGGCGGCCAGAGCGGGTTGACGGACGCGTTCCTCGCGTCGATGACCGGCATGCTCGGCCTGATCGCCGCCCTGTACGTCGTCGCGTCGGTACTGCGGCTGCACGGCGAGGAGACCTCGGCGCGGGCGGAACCCCTGCTCGCCGCCCCGGTCGGCCGACTGCGCTGGGCCGCCGGCCACCTGACCATCGCCTTCGCCGGCTCCGCCCTGATCATGCTCCTCGCCGGTCTGGGCTTCGCGGTCGGCTACGGCAAGGAGGTCGGCCCGATCCTCGGCGCCTGTCTGGTCCAGCTCCCGGCGATCTGGGTGATCGGCGGTCTGACGGCCCTGCTGTACGGCCTCGCGCCCCGCCTCGCCCCGGCGGCCTGGGGAGTCGCGGTGGCGGTCCTGCTGATCGGCTGGGTGGGACCGGCGCTGGACGCCCCGCAGATCGTCCTGGACCTCTCCCCCTTCGGCCACCTCCCGAAGCTGCCGGGCGGCGGGATGGAGTGGGGGCCGGTGCTGGTCCTGCTCGCGCTGGCGGCCGCACTGGCCGGGGCGGGTCTGGCGGCGCTGCGGCGCAGGGACCTGACCACCTGACCCGGTGGCTGTCACAGGCGAGGTGGCCTGTGGATGTCACAGGCGAGGTGGCCCTCTCGTCTCGGGGTTGCAGACAAGCCCCGATCAAGGAGTGGACGATGAACCTCGCGCTGTGGATCGCCGCCGGACTGCTGGCCGTGGTGGCCCTGACCGGCGGCGTCACCAAGACGTTCGTGCCGGTGGAGAAGCTGGCCGCGCTGCACGGCGGCGGCTGGACCGCGGACGTCGGCGCCCGCTTCGTCAGGACGCTGGGCGTGCTCGAACTCCTCGCCGCGGCGGGCCTGGTGCTGACCGCCGCGCTGGACGTCGCGCCGGTGCTGGTGCCGGTGACGGCGGTGTGCTGGATCGTACTGATGGTCGGTGCGATGATCACCCACGGACGCAGGGGAGAGTTCGCGCTCGTCGCGGTGAACGTGGTCTATCTGGCACTCGCGGTGTTCATCGCGTGGGGCCGCTTCGGACCGGAGTCCTTCACCGGCTGACAGCGCACGTGTCGTGTGGACCAGGGGGATTCGGCATGGGCGGCGGCAGGACCGAGGAGTTCCAGGAACTGCGACCACTGCTGTTCTCGATCGCCTACCGCATCCTCGGCAGCGTCTCCGAGGCGGAGGACGTCGTACAGGAGACCTGGCTGCGGTACGAGGCCGTGCCGACCGAACCCCGTTCGGCGAAGGCCTACCTGTCGACGACCGTGACCCGCCTCTCGATCGACGTACTGCGCTCGGCGCGGGTACGGCGGGAGCGGTACGTCGGCCAGTGGTTCCCCGAGCCGCTGCTGGACGACCCGTACGAGGACCCGGCGCGGGCGGCCGAGCTGGCCGACTCGGTCTCGCTGGCGGCACTGTTGCTGCTGGAGCGGCTCAGTCCGCTGGAGCGGGCGGTGTTCGTGCTGCGGGAGGTGTTCGACTTCGGCTTCCCCGAGGTCGCGGCGGCCGTGGGGCGCTCGGAGCCGGCGTGCCGGCAGCTGGCCGTACGGGCGCGGAAGCACATGGCGGAGGGGCGGCCCCGTTTCGAGGCGGACCGCGAGGAGCGGGAGAAGCTGGCGGCGCGCTTCTTCGACGCGCTGCGCGAGGGGGACGTGGCCGACCTGAAGGAGCTGCTCGCGGCGGACGTGACGATGGCCGGCGACGGGGGCGGGAAGTCGCCGCAGCTGGCGAGGGTCCTGGTGGGCGCCGACCGCGTGGCCGGGCTGGTGTCCGTCGCGTTCCCCCGCATGGCCCGGATCGGCATCACCTGGCAGCCGCACGAGCTCAACGGCCAGCCCGGCGCGATCTTCCGCGACCGGGACGGCAGGGTGGTCAGCACGATGACCCTCGACATCGCCGACGGCCGCGTCCAGACGGTCCGCGCGGTGATCAACCCCGACAAGCTGGGGCATCTGGGGCCGGTGGCGGACGCGTGGGCGTTGCACCGGGAGATGGGGCGGTCGGGCTGAACCGGGGACGTGGAAGATCGCGTCCTTGCGGGCATGGAGCGACGCGAGGTGGACGGAGTCACGTGCGGGGGCTGCGGGCTGTCAGCCGTGGGCGCCGTGGCGGCCCCGCTGTGGTGGCTGTCCACGCCCCGCACCCAACGCCACCTCGGCGGCGGCTTCGAGGGCGAGGGCATGGACTACACGGTCCTGCTGACCGAGCTCCCGTTCGTGATCCTCGGGGGAGCGTTCGTACCGCTCCTCGTGTTCATGCTGCTGACCCGGGTGCGGAACCGAAAGAACTGAAGCAGAGGTGGGGAACGTGATCATCCTGATACTGCTGGGCGTCCTGGTGCTCGTCATCGGCGGGTGCGTGTGCGTGGTGTGGGCGTCCCGCGGCGACAGTCCCCGCGCGGTCCGCGGCGCGGCCGCCGTGACGCTGGCCGCGGGCGAGGTCGTACGCAAGTGGTCGAAGGACGGGGACAGGCACCGGAACGAGTCCGGCGGCGACGCCTGAGCGCTTCGCTGGATGTGCGGCGATCTGTCGTCGTTCGTCTGCGGCGCCCCCGGCCTCGACGGCGGCCATCAACTGATAGTGCGCGTAACGCACCACGGCACTCACTATGGGACCTGCACCCGCAACCCTTCCAGCCCCCGGATCACGAAGTTCGGCTTTCGCTTCGGTTCCTCCGTCAAGGCGAGGGTGGGGGCCGTTTCCAGGAGGGCTGTCATGGAGGCGGTCAGTTCGATGCGGGCCAGGGGGGCGCCGATGCAGTAGTGGATGCCGGCGCTGAAGGAGATGTGCGGGTTGTCCGGGCGGGTGAGGTCGAGGCGCTCGGGGGTGGAGAACGCGGCCGGGTCGTGGTTGGCGGAGCCGAAGAGCATGGCGATCTCGGCGCCGCGCGGGATCGTCGTCCCGTCGATCTCGATGTCGTCCAGCACCCAGCGCTCGAAGAGCTGGAGCGGGGTGTCGTACCGCATGAGCTCCTCGACGGCACGGGGGACGAGCGCGTGGTCCGCGCGCAGGGCGGCGAGCTGCTCCGGGTTCCGGAACAGGGCGTACCAGCCGTTGACCGTGGCGTTGACGGTCGCCTCGTGGCCGGCGTTGAGGAGCAGGACGCAGGTGGAGATCATCTCCTGCTCGGTGAGCCGGTCGCCCTCGTCGTGCGCGGCGATGAGCCCGGAGATGAGGTCGTCGCCGGGGTTCTTGCGCCGCTCGGCGATGAGTTCGCGCAGGTAGTCGGAGAACTCGACGGAGGCCCGTACGGCCCTCGCCGCCACGTCCTCCGGCGGATTGAGCTCGTACATCCCGCAGATGTCGGCGGACCAGGGCCGCAGCGGGGCCCTGTCGGACTCCGGAATGCCCAGCATCTCGGCGATCACGGCGACCGGCAGCGGCTCGGCGACATCGGTCAGCAGGTCACCGCCACCGGCGTCCACCAGCCGGCCGGCGAGCTCCCGGGCGAGGTTCTGGACGTACGGCTTGAGCTGCTCGACCGTCCGCGGAGTGAACGCCTTCGAGACCAGCCGCCGGATCCTGGTGTGGTCCGGCGGTTCGAGGTCGAGCATCCCGTGGTCGTTGAGCGTGTGGAACGGCTCGTGCTCGGCCGGGGGTGCCGTACGCCCGAAGTCCTCGTGCGAGAAGCGGTGTTGATACGTCCGCCCGAGCCGCCGCTCCCGCAGCAGCGCCGAGACGTCCGCGTGCCGGGGGACGAGCCACTGGTTCGTGGGCTCGAAGTAGTGCACCCGGCCCTTGGCGCGGAGTTCGTCGTAAGCGGGGTAGGGGTCGGCGAGGAACGCCGGGTCCCAGGGGTCGAAGGCTGCCATGGACGGACGCTAGCCCGGGAAGCGGGCGTCTGACCAGGGGTGTCTTGCGCGCGTCTCATCGGACGCGGGTACGCCACAGGTCGCGCAGGACGGCGATCTCGGCCATGTGGTGGATGAACTCGAGGTTGGTGCCGGCGAGCACGTCGGCGAAGGGGTCGTCGGGGTCGGAGCCGTACGGGTACTGGGAGAAACCGACGGTGTCGAGCTGCTCGTCGGTGACGTCGGCGACGCTCTCGCGCCAGCGGTCGACGTCCGCCCAGAAGCGTTCGACGGCGAGGGACGCGGAGGGGGTGAAGTCGACCATCAGTTTCGGGTCCCGGCGCCGCTCGCCGAAGGCCCACTCCCAGCCGCCGGCGAACTGGAAGTGCAGGTGCCCGAGCCGCCACGCGATGGTGGTGACCGGGGGCGCGTCGGGCTCCGGCTCCCCGGTGTGCGCGAGCACCTCCTCGACCCGGCCGACACTCACGCTCCAGTCCTCGGCGATCTTCTCGACGCTCATGCCACTGGCTGCCTGCCGGGCCACTTCGCCGTACTCGCTCGCCGGAATGTCCGCGGCGCCGAGGTCCATGACCCACTCCCCCGGCCCGAACGCCCTCGGCGTCACGGCATCCGCCCGGCGCCGCAGCGACCAGCACCCGGGCACGGGCTCCCACAGGAACTCCTCGTCGCCGAGCCCCGTGAGCCGCACCTCAGCCATCTCCCGAGCGTGATCGAACTGCCCGAGCAGCAACTCCAGCCGACCGGTCGTCCCCATACCGAGCTCCCCTCACGACGACTTGGCACGCGCTGAGGGAAGTTAGCGTCTGGGAGCACGAGGGTGCGAACGATTTCCGGGCAAGGGGAAATGGGGACGAGGTATGGCAGTGGGAAGGGCGGCTCGCCGAGCGGAACGCAGGGCGAGCGTGGAGGCGGCGTTCGGCGGGGAACAGACCGCCGCGGCGGCGCTGGACCTACTGGAACTCCTCGAGTTCGCATGGCACGACTGCTACGCCGAGATCACCCCGGACGACCAGGTGATCGACGACATCCTGACGTGCGCGGAGGGCGACTTGACCCAGCTGATCCGCTACACGCGCCTGGCGGTGGAGGACTTCAGGGACCTACGCCTGGCCGCGGACGCGATCAGATCCGGCGAGGCTCGCTGAGAGCGGGTCCTTGAGGTGATCGACGAGGGCGGTGAAGGCGGGGGCGGGGAAGGTGAGGGTGGCGCGGGTCGGGAACTTGGAGTCGCGGATGGCTATGTGGGCGGGAAGGGGGGCGATCTCGACGCAGGTGTCGCCCTCGCCGCCGCCGGAGTACGTCGACTTCCGCCAGTTCATCACAGTTCCTTCGCCAGTCGGTGGATGAAGTCCCGCGACGCCACAGGGTCCAGCGACGCGTCCTCCACCTTATGGAACAGTCTCCGCAGGTGCTTCAACTGCGGCTCCGCATCGCAGAACTCGACGCCGGTCGGCGAGTCGCGCAGGCCGGTGTCCAATTTGGGCCCCGGACCTTCGAGGTACATCAGCGAGGCTCCGGCACCCGCGAAACCTTCCTGGTCGACCGGGATGACCCGCACGTCCGCGCGGCCCTCCTCGATCTTGTCCAGGATGAAGCGGAGTTGAGAACGGGACGTCCTGCGATCGGCCACGTGAACACGGAGCGCCATCTCATGGATGACCGTCTCGTAGGGGGTAGGGGTGTCGCCCTCGAAGATGGTGCGTCGCCTCATCCGATGCTCCACGCGCGGCGCCAGTTCGCTCTCCGGCAACTCCGGGCGCATGAATGCGAAGACGGCGCGGGCGTAGTCCGGGATCTGGAGAAGCCCAGGGACATACGTGATCACCACCTCGCGCAGGGACACCGCGTGATGTTCCGTCTCGGCCACGTCGAGGTTCACCTGGGGCAGGACTCCTCGATAGTCGTCCCACCAGCCATGTGAGCGCTCGGCCGCCATGGCCGCCAGGGCGTCGACGAACTCCTCGTCCGCGCAGCCGTAGTGAGCCGCGAGTCGACGGACCCGTGCTGCGCTGACGCCGGCGATGCCCGCCTCCATCTGGCTCATCTGCCCCGAAGTCGAGTCCAGGAAGGCCGCCACCTCGCGCGCCTTCAAGCCTGCCGCCTCCCGCAGTTTGCGCAACTCGGCTCCCAGGCGCACCTGCCGAGCGGTGGGATTGCTCCTCGGCGGCATACGTTCTCCCGTCCCAACACCCTTGTAGGCCTGCCACGTTCGGGTGCCAGATTACGGCAACAGGTTGCACCGTAAGAAATTTCTGCCGTACCGTCGGTGACGCAACGCACACGCTGCGGAAGTGCACCGCTCCGCCCTGCCATGACGGCCGCGGCACCGCCACCGCACAACTCCCCACCACCTGAACGGAGTTCACGCATGCCCGAAACCGAACCGCCGGCCTCCTGGGAGTACACCCTCTCCATCCCCAACGACCCCCGCGCCGTCACCGTCTGTCGCCGCACCCTCCGCCTCATCCTGACCCTGCACGGCCTCATCACCCTCGTCGACACCGCCGAACTCCTCGCCACCGAGCTGGTCTCCAACGCCGTACGCCACACCACGGGCCCCGCCGCCCTCCGCGTCCGCTGGTCGGCCGGCGTACTCCGTGTCGGCGCATGGGACGCGGACCCCGAACCACCCGACCCACCCCGCGACTTGACGGACCTCACCGCCGAGGACGGCCGGGGTCTCGCGCTCGTCCGGTCCTGTTCCGACCTCTGGGGCTGGCAGCCGCTGTCCAGGTTCGGCAACCGGGGCAAGTACGTGTGGTGCGACGTGAGTCAGCGCGCGGCTCAGGCCGGGTAGGGAACGGCCTCGCGTGCCGAGCGGAGGGCGTTTGCCCACCAGGACAGCTGGTCGAGCAGTGTCTTGGCGTAGGCGGGAGCCTCCGCGTCGAGGGGGTGCCCGTCCTGCCACGCCGTGAAGTAGTTGGGGAAGGCGAGGCCGTCGCGAACCGTCACCGCGTGCAGTTCGGTCAGTACGTTCTCCAGGTGCAGCACCGCGTGCCGTCCGCCCGCCGCGCCGCCGTAACTGACGAAGGCGACGGGCTTGGCCGTCCACTGGGTGAAGTGCCAGTCGATGGCCGCCTTCAGGGACGCCGGGTAGCTGTGGTTGTACTCCGGCGTGACCAACACGAACGCGTCGGCGTTCGCCAGCGCCGACGTCAGCGCCGCCATCCCGGCCGGACGGGGATAGTCGTCGCCGGCGTACTTCGGTGAGGCGGCGGGCAGCGCGAGGGGAATGTCGAACTCGGCCAGATCGACCACCTCCACGTCGAATCCACCGTGGGCGTCGGCCTGTTCGGCCACCCAGGAGGCGACCACGGGACCGAACCGTCCCTCCCGCACACTGCCCACGACGACCAGCAGCCTGGGCTTCTCGTTGTCCATATCCATGGCCCTAGCGTCGGGCCGCGGCCCGGGTGGCAGCCAGACCGGGCTCAGGCTGGCCCCCGCAGGGCCACGCTGCGCTCTGCGCGCCCGGTGTGCGGAGGCCTACCCTCGTTTCATGGGAACGCCGTTGGGGGATTTCGTCCGGGCCCGGCGCGACAGCATCCAGCCGGAGTCGCTGGGACTGCCGGACCGCGGCCGCCGCCGGTCACCGGGCCTGCGGCGCTCCGACCTCGCGGCGCGGGCCGGCATCAGCGTGGAATACCTGACCCGCATCGAACAGGGCCGTGACCGCAACCCCTCGATCGCCGTGGTGAACGCGCTCGCCGACGCCCTCGCCCTCGCCCCCTCGGAACGCGACCACCTGCGCTACCTCGCCAAGATCACCGGCGGCGTGTGCACCGCGCACACCCGGCCCGCCCCGGCGTCCCGGCAAGTGCGGCCGTCCGTACTGGAGACACTGCGCCTCCTCGAACCGGGCATCGCCATGGTGACCAACCGGCTGGGCGACCTCCTCGCCCACACCGGCACCTTCGAGGCGGTGACCGGCGGCAGCGGACTCCTCGACACCGACCCGCCCAACCTCACCCGCTATGTCTTCACCCACCCCGGCGCCCGTACGTTCTTCGCCGACTGGGGCGACATCGCGGACGAGCTGGCATTCGACCTGTGGCACGCACCGTCCGTCGAGAACTCCGAGTGGTTCACTGCGGAACTCGCGCCCGCCGCCGGCCCCGACTTCACCCGCCGCCTGAACCAGCACACGGTCCCACGGCGCGGACTCCTCCGGCTCAACCACCCCTCCGGCCACGAACTCCGCCTGCACCGCGAGACGCTCGAACTCCCCGCCGACGCCCAGCAACTGGTCGTCTTCCTCCCAGCCGACGAACACACGACCGAGTCCGTCGCCGAACTCCGCCACCAGGCCCGCAACCCGCTCCGCGCCATCTCCTGACACCCGCCCGGCCGGCGCCACCGAGGGAGTTCCGCGGCCGCCTTCGGCCGGGGTGACGAGCGCGTCAGGCTTCCTCCACCGGTTCTTGGGAAGTGCCGTCGGTCAGTCCGGCCGCGGTCAGGGTGAGGTGCCGGGCCAGTACCGCGGCCGCGGCGTCGGCGTCGCGGGCCAGCGCCGTCTCCTCCAGCAGGCGGTGCTCGCGGGCCCCGTCCCGGTCGGAGACGCGGTGCGCCGACCAGCGGCGGGCCAGCTCGCTCGCGGTCCACATCCGGTCGAAGGTCTCCAGCAGGACGGGATTGCCGCAGCCTTCCAGCAGGGTGCGGTGGAACAGCCGGTGGGCTTCGGACCACGCACCGCTGTAGTACTCGCCCTCCTCCGGAACGTACGCCGGAGTGCGGGCCAGACGGTGATGGGCGGCTCGGACGCGAGCCTCCCAGTCGACGTCGCCGCGCCCGACGGACATGCGCAGCACGACCGGTTCGATGGTCCGGCGGGCCTCCGCGATCTCCTGCCAGCGGCGGTCGGAGAAGGCCGGTACGGCGAAGCCCCGGTTGGGCAGCCGGTCGGCGAGACCCTCGCCGACCACCCGCACGAGCGCCTCGCGCACAACGGCCAGGCTCACGCCCTGCCCCTTGGCGAGGTCCTGCGGTTTGAGGGCGTCACCGGGGCCGTAGTCCCCGCGCATGATCGCGTCCCGCAGGTGTGCGTAGACCTGCTCGGAGAGCATCTGCTTCCCCGCCGAGGTCGAGGTGTTGGCCGTCTGGGTCATGCGCCTCAGCGTAGACGTTGACACGGATAATCGATTATTACTGCTATCATCGATTACATCGCCACGACCCCGCACCACCACCCGAAAGGAACGCAACGATGAACGGCAACGACCCCTTCGCCCGCCTGCCCGAGGCGGCCTCCTTCGCCGTCACCAGCACCACCGTCACGGACGGTGCCGCCCTCTCGCCCGAGCAGTTCTCCGGCATCTTCGGCGTCCCCGGCGGAAAGGACATCTCCCCGCAACTGTCCTGGAGCGGAGCCCCGGACGGCACCAAGAGCTACGCCGTCACCGTCTACGACCCCGACGCCCCCACCGGCTCCGGCTTCTGGCACTGGGCGGTCGCCGACATCCCCGCCACCGTCACCGAACTGCCCGAGGGCGCCGGCGACGACACCGGCTCAGGCCTGCCCGAGAGCGCCTTCCAGCTGCCGGGCGACGCCCGCGCGGCCCGCTTCATCGGCGCCGCCCCGCCGGCCGGGCACGGCCCGCACCGCTACTTCATCGTGGTGCACGCCCTCGACGTCGCCTCCATCGGCGTCGCGGCCGACGCCACCCCCGCCGTCCTCGGCTTCACCATGGCCGGCCACATACTCGGCCGCGCGGTCCTGACCGCCACCGCCGAAACCCCCGCCTGACCACCAGCAGGTCCAGGCTCAGCCCGGGGTCACCAGCCGGGCCTCGTACGCGAACACCGCCGCCTGCGTGCGGTCGCGCAGGCCCAGTTTGACCAGGATGCGGCTGACGTGGGTCTTGATCGTCGACTCCGCCACCACCAGGCGTTCCGCTATCTCCGCGTTCGACAGGCCCTGGGCGATCAGGACCAGGACCTCCGTCTCGCGGTCGGTCAGGTCGCCGTAGGCCGCGTGCGCCGACTGCATGGGGCGGGGGGTGTCGGAGAGTTTCGAGAACTCCGTGATCAGGCGTTTCGTGACCGAGGGAGCCAGGAGGGCCTCGCCCGATGCCACCACCCTTACGCCGTCCGCCAGTTGGTGCGCCGAGGCGTCCTTCAGGAGGAAGCCGGAGGCTCCGGCGCGCAGGGCCTGGTAGACGTATTCGTCCAGGTCGAAGGTCGTCAGGACCAGGACTTTGGCTGTCGTGTCGGTCGCTACGATCTCCCGGGTCGCCTCGATGCCGTTCAGCTCCGGCATGCGGATGTCCATCAGGACCACGTCCGGGGAGAGTTCGCGGACTCGGGCCACCGCCTCTCGGCCGTTCACCGCCTCGCCCACGACCTCGATGTCCGGCATCGCGTTCAGCAGGACCGAGAAGCCCTCGCGCACCATCATCTGGTCGTCCGCGATCAGGACGCGGATCGTCATGCTTCTCCCTCGCTCGCGGCGGCGACCGGCAGGAACACCGCCACCTCGTAGCCTCCTTCGTCCGTGCGGCCCGCCGTCATCTCGCCGTTCAGCATGGTGACGCGCTCCCGCATCCCGGTGATGCCGTGGCCGGCTCCCGGCGAGGGCTTCACCAGGGAGGGGTTGGGTGTCGGACCGTTGACTATGCGCAGGCCCAGGCCGCCGAGGACGTAGGAGACCTCCACGCGGGCGCCGGCGCCGGGGGCGTGGCGCAAGGTGTTGCTCAGCGCCTCCTGGACTATCCGGTACGCCGACAGCTCCACGCCCTGCGGGAGTTCACGTATCGCCCCGGTGATCGCCTTGTCGACGCTCAGGCCCGCCTCCCGCACATTGGCGAGCAGGCCGTCCAGGTCGGCGAGGGTGGGCTGCGGGGCGTCCGGGGCCTCGTAGTCCTCGGCGCGGACCACGCCCAGGACCCGGCGCAGCTCGGTGAGCGCCGCCACCGCGTTCTCCCGAATCGTCGCGAACGCCTTCTCCAGCTCCGGTGGCGGGTTCTCCACCCGGTAGGGGGCGGCCTCGGCCTGGATCGCGACGACCGACATGTGGTGGGCGACCACGTCGTGCAGCTCGCGGGCGATCGTCGTGCGCTCCTCCAGCAGCGTGCGCCGGGAACGCTCGTGCTGGGTCACCGTCTGCTGGGCGGTCACCTCCTGGCGGGCCTCGCGGCGGATGTGCCAGACGGTCACGGCGAGGAGGGCGATCGCGGAGAGGAACAGCAGCTCCATGGTGTTCGAGCCGGAGACTTGGCCGCCAACGCTCTCCGCCGCGAGGCCGTACACCCCCGTCAGCACCCACATCCACGCCGCCGTGCGCGGCCTGGTCCGTATCGCCACGATCGTGAGCACCGCCAGCTGGCAGGCGAAGGCACCGGGCCGCCACGGCCACTCGCCGAACCATTCGCTCGTCAGGAAGGCGGCCATCGGGGTCGCGACCATCGACAGCCAGAACGCGGCCACCGGCCGGACCAGCGTCAGCAGGATCGGGGTGAGGGCGAGCAGGCCGAGGAAGAAGTTCAGTCCGGCGCCGTGGACGCTGTTGTTGGCGGCGATGAGCATCGCGAGCAGCGCGGCCGCGGTGATCAGAGCGTGCGGCGTCCAGGCCGCGTACCCTTGCAGCCGGCCGGGCAGGCGGCGGGTGACCGGGCCGTCGACACCCATGCGGGGCAGCGGACGGTAGGCGAACACGTCGTGGAACAGGTCCTGCCGCAGCCCACGCAGGGCGTCCGCGGCCGCCCGGAACTCCGGGCTGCGCGGCTGGTACGGATCGAACGTGCCCCCCGGCGGATCGGAGGGCGTCGACTGCGTCTGGGTCGTCTCGTTCACATTGAAAACCGTAGGCGGAGGCCGGGGTAGCGGTCGTCACCAGTGAGGATGGTCCTCCCGCCTCCCTCTCAGGTACTACGGGTACCGGGACACGTCAGTATCCCGAGGGCCGCACGAGCCCCGACTCGTACGCGAACACCGCCGCCTGGGTGCGGTCCCGGAGGCCCAGTTTTACGAGGATGCGGCCCACGTGGGTCTTCACGGTCTGCTCGGCGACGACCAGGCGCTCCGCGATCTCCGCGTTCGACAGGCCCTGGGCGATCAGCGCCAGGACCTCCGTCTCGCGCTCGGTCAGGTCGCCGACACGGTCCTTCAGCGGCGCGCGGGGTCTGTCGTCCAGCCGGGAGAACTGGGCGATCAGCCGCCGGGTGATGCCGGGCGCGAGCAGCGCGTCGCCGGCCGCCACCACCCGTACCGCCTCGGCGAGCTTCTCCGCGGACGCGTCCTTCAGCAGGAACCCGGACGCACCGGCCCGCAGCGCCTCGTACACGTACTCGTCGAGGTCGAAGGTGGTGAGCACCAGCACTCTGATGTCGGGGCGTTCGCCGGTGATGCGGCGGGTGGCCTCGATGCCGTTCAGCTCGGGCATGCGGATGTCCATCAGGACGACGTCCGGGGAGAGTTCGGCGACCTTGGCCACCGCCTCCTGGCCGTCCACCGCCTGCCCGATCACCTCGATTCCGGGCTGCGTGTTGAGCAGCACGGTGAAGCCCTGCCGGACCATCTGCTGGTCGTCGGCGATGAGTACGCGGATGGGACTGCTCGTCATCAGGGGGCGTCCTCGGGGTCGGAAGGGTCGGTGGAGTCGGTGGAGTCGGTGGCGTCCGCGGGGAAGATGTACCGGATCCCGTAGTCACCGGAGTACTCCAGGCCCTCGGGGAGCGGCTGGACCGGGAGGAAGGCCGTGACCCGGTAGCCGCCCTCCTCGGTCGGGCCGGAGTCCAGCTCGCCGCCTAGCATCGAGGCGCGCTCCCGCATGCCGAGCAGGCCGTGTCCCGCGCCGGGCGACCGGGGGGCGGGACGGTCGGGGCGGGTGTTGGTGACCGACACCCGCAGACCGTAGAGGTGGTACTCGACCCTGACCTCGGCGCTCGCGCCCGGCGCGTGCCGCAGGACGTTGCTCAGCGCCTCCTGCACGATCCGGTACGCCGACAGCTCCAGGCCGGGCGGCAGCGGGCGCGCGTCGCCGACGGTCTGGACGGTGACCGTCAGCCCCGCCGCCCGGGTGTTCTCGACGAGCATGTCCAGCCGGTCCAGGGTGGGCTGCGGGCTGTGCGGGTCGAACGCGGCGTCCGCCGGCGCGTCCGCGTCGGGGCCCTCCGAGCGCAGCACACCGAGCACTCTGCGCAGTTCGGTGAGCGCCTCCAGGGCGTTCGCCCGGATGCCGTCCAGGTTCTCCCGGAGCTCCGGGGACGGGTTCTCCACCAGGTGCGGGGCGACCTGGGCCTGGATGGAGATGACGGACATGTGGTGGGCGACCACGTCGTGCAGTTCGCGCGCGATACGGCTGCGCTCCTCCAGCAGGGTGCGCCGGGCCCGCTCCTCGGCGGTGAGCGATGTCTGCCGGCCCAGCTCCGCGCGTGCCTCGCGACGGCCGCGGACGGCTATGCCGAGCACCACGGCGATCGTGGACAGGGCGATGGTGATCACGCCGGTGGGCTGGAAGTGCGTCGCGCCCCACACGCCCTCCAGGAGGTAGGTGACCAGTGCGGTGAGCACCAGCACCTCGACGGCCACCCGGGTGCGGACCCGCAGCGCGACCAGCAGCAGCACAGCCAGCTGCGCGACGATCCCGGCCACCGTCCAGGGCCAGGTGAACCCGGACCCCTCGGCGCTGCCCAGCTTGCCGTTCACAGCGACGGCACCCACGACCGCGGCCCCCGTCGACAGCCACCACGCCGGGATCGGCCGCCACATCGCGAGCACCACGGCGCCGCCCTGCGCGAGCGCGATCAGGAAGCCGTTGATGCCCAGATGGCCGTTGTCCTGGAGCTGCGCCGTGCCGCCCAGCACGATGCCGAACGCCGTCAGGCACAGCACGCCGTGCGGCAGCCAGCGCAACCACTTGGACGGGGGCAGCGGATCCGCGCGGAGGGTGCACAGGTCGTCGCGCACCACCCGCAACCCGCGCACGGTCCGGCTCGCGGCCATGCGCTGGATCCCCGTCTGCGTCACACGCAACACCCTAGACACGGCGCGCCCTCACCGGTGTCGCCCGATCCGGCGGGCGGTGCGCCCGGACGACGCGCGAGCGGCCCGGCCGGCCGGGGCGGCCGTGCTCGTAGGACCGAAAGGCGGCCCAGCAGACGGTGAGCGCCAGGGCGAACACCGGCAGCCAGGCCAGTCGGTACGCCACCCAGACGAGGCCGTCGGGACGGGTGTGCAGGCCGGGCAGATGCCCCGCGAGGAGGCCGGTGGCCGTGGTCGCCATCATGGCCGTCTGGTGCCAGAGGAAGATCGTCATCGCGGACAGGTTCACGCAGGCCACGGCCGCCCAGGCGAGCGGGCGTCGCATCGTACGGCGCAGCCGCTCGCGCAGCAGCAGGGCGAGGCCGCACTGGGCCAGGCCGAAGGTGACGGCGGCCAGGGTGGGCGGGTTGAGGTTGGAGACCGAGGCGCCCGGGACGCCGACCATCGAGGCCGGGTAGCCCGCCCAGGCCACCAGCCCGGCCGTCGCCGCCGTACCCCCTGTGAGCAGGATCCAGCCCGAACGCCGGCGCTCCAGCTCACCGCGGGTCCAGGCCGCGCCCAGGGTGTACGGCACCAGCCAGCCGGCCGCGAGGTTCAGCCAGCCGAGGCTCTGCGGGGCGCCGAGGCCGAAGCGGAGAAGGTCCACATGGAGGACGACGGCCAGCGGCCACAGGGGGTTGAGCCGGGTGAGGAGCGGGGTGGCCGCGGTCAGGGCCGCGAAGACCACGAGGAACCAGAGCGGGGAGAGGGCGAGTTTGGCGAGCGTGCGGACCGTTTCGAACTCCGTGCCCGTCAGGAGCAGCGCGGTCGTCGCGATCGTCCACAGGGTCAGGACCGCGGCGACCGGTTTGAAGAGGCGGGACAGCCGGGTGGTCAGCCAGGTGCGGTACGGGGTGCCCTTGGCGCGGGCCGTGGCGTAACTGCGGGTCGCCACATGGCCGCCGACCAGGAAGAACACGGCCAGGGGCTGGAACGCCCAGGAGATCGGGGCCAGCCAGGGCATGTGCTGGAGCGGGCTCGTGGTGTGCAGGGTGCCGCCGTCCGCGACGAGGGCCGTGACCAGCCAGTGGCCCAGGACCACTCCGAGGATGGCGAAGGCGCGCAGGGCGTCGACGGCCCGGTCGCGGTCGGCGGGGGTGGCGGCGTCGATGCGGGCGGCGGCGTGCCGGATGCCGTGGCGTATGCCGTGGCGTATGCCGTGCCGTGTCCCGTGGCGTCCTCCTCCGTGCCTTGCTCCGGCCCGTGTGCGGTGCGTGCTGCTCGGCTCAGGCACGGCCGACCTCCTTCGTCTCGCCGAGCACGATCCGGGCGAGGTTGGTCAGGGAGACCGAGCCCGGTTTGAAGTAGTCGCTGTGGCCGCCGGGGCCTGCCGCGAAGACGCGGGCGCCGTAGGCCGGGGACACGGGGTCGGTGCCGAAACCGACGGTTGTGCCGAAGAAGTTCGTGCGGACGTGCGGGACTTCGGCGATCCAGTCGTCGGCTCCGCGGGCCGCCCACACGCGGGCGCGGGTGCGCAGGTCGGTGGCCTTGTCCACGCCGGTGCCGGGGCTGCCGACCAGGGCGATGTCGGAGACGTCGAGGTGGGGGGCGGCTTGGGCGCAGACGACTGTGCCGTAGGAGTGGCAGAGGAGGGATATGCGGGCGTGGGGGGTGGTGATGGTGTGCAGGGCGGCGATGAACTCCCGTAGGTGGGGCGCGGCTTGGGCTGCTCGGTCCGAGGTGAGGACGGTGGGGCTGATCGTGGCGGGGGTCTTGTAGCCGAGCCAGGTGATTACTGCTGTGTGGGTGGTCCTGGGGGCGGTTCGGGTCAGGCGCGTCTGGAGGGAGAGCGCTGTGGCGCGGAAGCGGGGGTACGTGTCGATGGAGGTGTCCGAGCCGGGGACGAGGACGGCGACGCGGGTGGCGTGTGCGAGGTCGCCGAAGACCTCCGTGATCTGGCCTTCGCCTCGGGCGTCGAAGTGGAGGAGGTGGTGGGAGGGGGAGGCGAGGGTGTGGTCTGCGGCGGCGCGTTTGTGGTCGCCGTGGGTGGCGGCCATGGTGGCGGCTTGGGCGGCGTTTGCTTGGTTGGCCTTGTAGGCCGTGTCGAGGGTGGAGGCGGTGAGGGGGGTGGGGAGGGTTGCGGGGCGTGGGGCGGGGATGGTGGGGCGGGTTGCTGCGGAGAGGGGGAGGACTACGGCGGCGGTTATCAGGGCGGCGAGGGCTGTTCGACGCCAGTGGTGGGGGCGGCGGGGGGTGGGGGCGGTCGCTGTCGGCTGGGTGGAGGCGGGGCGTTGGGGCTGGCGTACCGGGGTGTCGCTCGCCCGCGCTGGCGGGGTGCCGCTTTCTTTGGGTCGGGAGCCGCCCAAGCGGCACGACTGCCCGCAGCTGCGTTCGCTGCACGGCTGCTCGGAGCCGTATGTTTCCAAGTCCCCCGTCGTCAGCCCCACCGTCGTCTCCCCTCCCGTTGGCCCGGGCATCGGGCCTGTCTGGGTGGGAAGTTACGGAGCTGGGGGTGTCGTCCGCGTCCCGCCTGGGAGCTCTTCTGGGATGTAGCTCTCAGGTACTACGGGTATGAAAGGGCTCACCAAGCCAGTTGGGCGATCTCCTCCGCCACCACCGCGCACGCGTCCGCCGCCGGGTCGATCAGGGGGAAGTGGCCGACCTCCTCCAGCAGCGTCAGGCCCACCACCTCGCCCGCCTTCGCCGCCGCGTCCGCGTACGACTCGGCGACCGCCTGGGGGACGACCAGGTCTCCGCGACCCTGGACCAGCGTCGTCGCGATGCCCGTGGGGAGCAGGAGCGCCGGGTCGGCGTACGGGCGGCGTTCCGCGAAGTGCCCTTCTCCGCCGAGGAGTTGCCGCGCCGCGTCCCCGCAGACGTTCAGCTTGCCGGACACCTCGAAGTCGGCGATCGGGGCGAGGGCGACGACGCCGCGCAAGGGGGCCGGGCGGTCGGTGCGCCATGGCGCGTCCGCGGGCAGTACATGTCGGGCCGCCGCCCACAGGGCCAGGTGGCCGCCGGCCGAGTGCCCCGTGATCACCATGCGGCGCGGATCCGCCTGCGGCAGGGCTTCCCGTACGAGCGCGGGCAGCGCGTCGATCGCCGCCGCGACGTCGTCGAAGGTGTCCGGCCAGCGTCCCGCGACCGCACCGGTGCCGGTGCCGGTGCCGGTGCTTGTGTCAACGTCACCACCGACACCGTTCGCCGCGCCGGCACCCTGCGCCGGAATCGCCACCCCCTCGTCCCCCGGCCCCCGCCGGTACTCCACGCTCGCCACCGCGAACCCCCTCCGCGCCAGGAAGTCCGCGAACGGGGAGATGTGGCGGCGGTCGTACGGGGCCCGCCACGCGCCGCCGTGCAGGACCACGACCAGCGGGACCTGCGCGCCGGAGGGGTCCTCGGCGCGCGGGGCGTAGAAGTCGATCAGCTGGTCGGGGTGGTCGCCGTACGCGGCGGTCGCGTCGGGGTCGACCGCCGGGTGCGAGAACGCCGACTCCTCCTCGGCGGCGGCCCGGGCTGCTGCGGCGTCGTCGTCCGGCATGCTCCAACCTCTCAGCGACGTAACTATGTTGGCGGACCAGGTGGGTAATCGGCCGTTGGCGGGGACGGTACCAGGCCCGTGACGTGCGCGGACACGGGGATGTCACGCTCGGTGAGGGGCAAACGGTTCTGCGGGCGGCGCCGGGCACCGTATGTTCCGGGGCGTCTACGGGCCGTGTCCGGGCCGCACCCGTACGGGACGGCCCGGCCCCGTCGCCGTATAGCGCGGAATGCACCCTTCCACCACCCTCAAATTTGACGAATTGCGGTGTACGCGGGCGCGTGAGGAGCATGGACGCAATCCCCCGGAATCCGGGCTTCGGCGACACGGAACACGGAGGGACGGGGGACACGGGGGACACGGGGGACACGGGGGAAGGGGTCGATGCCCCATGGCAGGGAGTACGGCGCCGGCGGGGGCCGGGAGCAGGGGTGGCTCGCCCTGTCTCGTCGTCGAGCAGCCGGCGCATCTCGCGGGGACGCGCTGGCCGTTGACGCGGGCCGCGCACATCGTGGGGCGGTTCGGGGACATCCGGCTGAGCTCGCCCGACGTCAGCAAGCGCCACGCCGAGCTCCGGCTGGGCACTGACGGGGTGTGGCTGAACGACCTCCACTCCAGCAACGGGGTGCTGCGCAACGGGCGGCGGCTGGAGCCGGGGGTACCGGTGCGGCTGCGGGACGGGGACCGACTGCGGTTCGGGTCACTGGAGTTGACGTTCCATCAGCCGCAGGCGCAGGGCGCCCGCAGGTCCCCGCAGGACCCCGCGGGCGCCGACACCGTCACGGACGTGACCCATCTGCACTCCTTCCGCAACCGGCGCTCGGGCCATACGGATCCGGCCGATCCGGACGACCCGCCGCTGCCGGATCCGCCACCGCGGCACGCGCCGCCGCCACCGGTCTCGGACGACGCCCGGTCGGCGACGACGCGCTATCTCGCCGCCGCGACCCAACTCGACCCGCACTTCGCGGATCTGGTCGTACGACAGGTCGTCGACGAGCCCTATCGGGCGCTGGCGCCGGTCTTCGGCGCGGATCTGGGTGTCGTGACGCGCTGGGCGTTGTCCGCTCGTCGGCGGCGGCTGGCGCGTGATCTGACGTTGCTGGGCGTGCTGTTGACGCTGCTCGCGACGGTCGCGCTGGGGGCACTCGGGCACAAGGACGCGCTCGGGGCAGGGGACTTCGACGGGTGGTGGCAGCAGTACGCCGTGCTCGGCGGGCTGTTGGTGGGGGTGGCCTGGCTGGTTCTCGCGCTGGACTTCTGGGTGACCGAACACCGGGTGCTGCGGCGGAAGTTGAAGCACGGGCGGTTCGAGCCGGGGCAGGCGCCGGAGGCGTTGAGCGGGCGGGCGCGGGCGCGGCTGGCGGCGGTGGCGGAGCGGCCGGCGGGGAATGTGATCGTCTGCTCCCACTACTCGCCGTTCGCGGGCAGCGGCTACCTCCTCGAACAGTGGGACACCCCCATCGACATCCGCCGCGGCATGCCTCGCTCGGACGGCCGCAGCCGCCGCACTCCGCAGCGTTTCACCAACGGTGAGCTCTACGAGGTCCTCGTCACCGCCGCCCGGCGGATGGGCCTGGCCGATCTGCGCGTCGAGGAACGGCTGTTCGTCGACGGCCAGAACGTGGCCCGCGACCGCAACCTGCTCCCGGACCCCCTGAGCCCGCCGGTCACCCGGATCTCCGTCCCCCTCATGCGCGGCATGCCGGACGGGCTGAGTGCCACCAGACGGTCGTACGTGAGCATCGAAGTGCCCGCGTGGAGCGGCCAGTTGGTGCTCACGATGTACATGCGGGCCGTGCAGGTCGAGGGCACGCTGTACCTGGAGTGGTCGGCACACGCGCTGGTGCCGATGCGCAACGGGTACTACGGCGTGGACTACTTGCCGCGCCGCACGGCCGTCGGCGCGGCGTTGCGGGCTCTGGGGTCGGCGCTGTTCCGGGTGCCGTCCGCGCTGCTGTGGGCGCCGCGGGGCGTGCTGCGCCGGGTCTCGGCGTCCCTGGCCGCGTCCTCGTACCGGGCGCGGCAACGGCGCACGATCCGGGGCAAGTACGTCTTCGACTACGGCGCCGAGCACAGCATCCGGGAGCTGGCGTGCGGCGAGGAGTTCGGGCACCACTTCGTCGACCAGGACGCGAGCCGGATCATGCGCACGACCGAGCAGCACCTGATGAACACGATCGGCGACTTCCTGGAGTCCAAGGGGATCGACTCCGAGAACTTCCTGCGGTTCCAGCAGAACATCAGCAACAACTACAACGACAACCGCATCTGGGCCGACAACAACCGCGGCCAGGTCGTCGGAGGCCAGCGGAACCGGGTGAACCCGGGTCCGGGCCAGGGCGGCGGCGGCCGTGCGCCGGCGCAGGGCTGAGCCGGTCCGGGACAACGGAGGAGAAGCTCATGAGCGACAACCGCATCGTGGCGAACAACAACAGCGGCCAGGTGGTCGGCGGCAGCAACAACCAGGTGTCCTGGACCTCGGGCGCCGCCGCGTCCGCCGACGCCGTCGAACTCCAGCGGCGTCTCGACGAGTTGCAGCAGCTCCTCGCGCGATACGCCGCCGCCCTCCCCGATCCCGGCCAACTGCAGGACGACACCGCCGAGTTGGCCACCCAGCTGCGCCGCGACCGGCCGAACCGGACCGTGGTGAGCGGGCTGTTGACCTCGCTGACGGCGGGGGCCACCGGCGTGAGTGCCGTGGCCGCCGCCGTCCAGGCCGTGGGCCGGCTGGTCAGCCGCGTGCTGACCTGAGCGTCTCCGCCAGCACCCGCGCCGCCCGCTCCACGTCCGCGAATCCGACGTACAGCGGGGTGAAGCCGAAGCGCAGGACGTCGGGGTGGCGGAAGTCGCCGACCACGCCCTGCTCGATCAGCCGCTTCATCACGGCCCCGGCGTCGTCGCACCGCAGCGCGACCTGGCTGCCCCGCTCCTCGTGCCGGGCCGGGGTCAGGGACTCCACCCGGCCCGGCGGGACGTACTCCGCCACGCACTCCAGGAAGAAGTCCGTCAGCGCCAGGGACTTGGCTCGTACGGCCTCGATCGGTACGTCGTCCCAGACCTCCAGCGCCGCCTCCAGGGCCAGCATCGACAGGATGTCCGGCGTGCCGACCCGGCCGCGCAGCGCGCCCGCCGCCGGTTCGTAGTCGGCCCGCATCCCGAAGGGCTCCGCGTGGGAGTTCCAGCCGGGCAGCGGGGAGTCGAAGCGGGCCTGGTGCTCGTGGCGGACGTAGAGGTACGCCGGTGAACCCGGGCCGCCGTTCAGGTACTTGTAGGTGCAGCCGACCGCGAGGTCGACCCCGTGCTCGTCCAGGCCGACCGGCAGCGCGCCCGCGCTGTGGCACAGGTCCCAGACGGCGAGCGCGCCGGACGCGTGGATCGCGGCCGTGAGCGAGGGCAGGTCGTGCAGGCGGCCGGTGCGGTAGTCGACGTGGTTCAGCAGCACGGCCGCCGTGCGCTCGCTCAGGACGCCCGGGACCTCCGACGGGAGAACCGGGCGGAGGGTGCATCCCGTCAACCGGGCCGCCGACTCGGCGATGTAGCCGTCGGTGGGGAAGGTCGTCGCGTCCACGACGATCTCGTCCCTGCCCTCCCCCGCGAGCCGTACCGCTCCCACAAGTGCCTTGAAGACGTTGACACTTGTCGAGTCGCCGACGACGATCCGGCCGGCCGCCGCGCCGACGAGCGGGGCGATCCGGTCGCCGATCCGCTCGGGCGCCGTCCACCAGCCGCTCTCGTCCCAGGAGCGGATACGGAGGGAGCCCCACTGGCGTCGTACGACGTCGGCGACCCGGTCCGGGACGGCGGCGGGGAGGGCACCGAGGGAGTTGCCGTCCAGGTAGACGGTCGAGTCGAGAACGAACTCGGCTCGCTTCGCGGCCAGTTCGTCGGACGCGTCCAACTTCTCGGCGCGTACGGCGAGTTCGGAACGGTCAGACATGGGACCTCGCCGTCCACAGCTCGGGGAAGACGTTCTTCTGCGCGCGCTTCTCCAGCCAGGCGACGCCGGCCGAGCCGCCCGTGCCGGGCTTGGCGCCCATGGCTCGGCGAGTGGCGACCAGGTGGTCGTTGCGCCAGCGCCACACCAGTTCGGCCACGTCGGTCAACGCCTCGCCCAGGCGGGCGAGTTCGGCGTTCTCGTCGCCCGCGTAGATCACGGTCCAGGCCTGCTCGACGGCCTCGTCCGGCTCGTGGCGGCGGGTGATGTCGCGGTGCAGGACCGAGTCCGGGATCGCGCAGCCGCGGCGGGCCATCAGGCGCAGCACCTCGTCGTACAGGCTCGGCTCGGCGAGGGCCTTCTCCAGTTCGGCGTGGACTCGGGGGGCGCCGCGGTGCGGGACCAGCATCGACGCGGACTTCTCGCCGAGCAGGAACTCCATGCGGCGGTACATCGCCGACTGGAAGCCGGAGCCCTCGCCGAGGGCGGAGCGGTACGAGTTGAACTGGGCCGGGGTGAGCTGGCCGAGCGGCCGCCAGGAGGCGTTCAGCGCCTCCAGTTCCCGTACGGAACGCTTGAGGGCGTCGATCGCGACCGGTACGCGGTCCTCGCGGAGCGCCCGTGCGGCGGTCTCCCACTCGTGCACGATGACGGTGAACCACAGCTCCATGACCTGGGTGGTGACCAGGAAGACCATCTCTCCGGGATCGTCGGAGAGGGTGTGCTGGAGGTGGGTGAGCACGTCCGCCTTGACGTAGTCCTCGTACGGCGTGGTGCCGGCGAAATCGAGATGCGGGGTCTCGGGCTCCTGCGATTCCTGAGCCTCATGGGACGACATCGCTGTCTCCTGCTGTACTCCGGGTAGCGGTCCGCCCCTGCCGTTACCGACACGGGGGCCCCGGTCCCCACCGGCATCCTCCGCAATCCGGCGGCCCACGGCAAGCACGACCCCGTCACATGGGGGGCGGCCGGGGTACCGGTGGGCGGTGAAGGGTGTCGGTGGGCGGTGGCAGACTGCATTCATGACCACTCACACGAACCTGCTCGGCGGCCCGGACCCGACCCATCTGCCGGAGAACGAGGAGGCGTACCGCCTGCTCGGCGAGGAGTCCCGGAGCCCGGCCGAGGTCGCGGCCAAGTACCCCACGTTCTCGCTGGCCTGGGCCATGCTGGCCGACGACGCGTTCGAGGCGGGCCGCGTGGTGGAGTCGTACGCCTACGCCCGCACCGGTTACCACCGCGGGCTGGACGCGCTGCGCCGGGCGGGCTGGAAGGGCCACGGCCCGATCCCCTGGAGCCACCGCGCCAACCGCGGCTTCCTGCGCTGCCTGGCGGCCCTCGCGCGGGCGGCGGGCGCGATCGACGAGAAGGACGAGACGGAGCGTTGCTGGCAGTTCCTGAAGGACAGCAGCGAGGAGGCTTACGCGGAGCTGAAGCGGTAGCGCGGGGCGCGCGCGTAGGGCATAGCCGGGGGCGAGGGCGTCCGGCGCGGGCTGTCCGGGGGGGGGGGCGAGGGCGTCCGGCACGGACCGTCCGGGCGCCGTGGGTCCTCCGGCGGGGAAGGCGTCCGGCGCAGACCGTCCGGCCGACAAGGCGGCCGGAAGGGACGCCTGGTCGCAGGGGGGGGCGGGTGCAGGGCCCCGGGGCGGGTGCAGGGCCCCGGGGCGGGTGCAGGGTCCCGGGGCGGGTGCAGGGCCCCGGGGCGGGCGAAGCCTTGGCGGGGTGTGAGGTCTGTGGGGTGGGAGGACCCCCGCCTCAGCCGATCCTCTTCCCAGCCCGTTCCCCCTCCAGCGGCGGCGCCGTGATCGAGCCGTGGGTGCGGCACTCCGGGCGGCGGCAGTCCGGCGGCAGCGAGCGTACCGTCGCGAAGGCCGTCGCCGAGCCCACCACCAGGACCCCGGCACAGATGAGCATCGCCTTGTGGAAGGCGTCGTCGAAGGCGTCGGCCGAGCGGTAGGCCTCCGGGCCCATGCCGGCCAGGAGGGGCAGCGCGGCCACCGCGATCAGGCCCGCCGCCCGCGCCGCCGCGTTATTGATGCCGCTCGCCAGGCCGGCCCGGGCCGTGTCCACCGAGCCCAGCACCGTGGAGGTCAGCGGTGCGACCAGGGTGACCATGCCGGTGCCCAGGACCAGGAGCGCGGGCAGTACGTCGGCCGGATAGGACGCGCCCGGTCCCACCCGCAGCATCAGCAGCATCCCGGCCGCGCACAGCAGCGGCCCCACCGTCAGCGGGATGCGCGGGCCGATCCGGTCCGCGAGGGCGCCCGAGCGGGCCGAGAACAGGAGCATCATCGCGGTCGTCGGCAATAGCGCCGTACCCGCGGCCAGCGCCGACCAGCCGACCGCGACCTGGAGCTCCAGCGCGGCCAGGAAGAAGAACCCGCCGAAGGCCGCGTACACGCACAGGGTCACCAGGTTCACCGCCGTGAACTGGCGCGACGCGAAGATGTCCAGCGGCATCATCGGGTCGGGGCTGTGCTTCTCGACGTACACGAAGGCGATGCCCGCCGCCACGCCGGCGACCGCGCTGACCACGACGACCAGGGAGCCCTCGCGGGCCTCGATCAGGGCGTACGTCAGGAACGCCAGCGTGAGCGCGCCGAGGACCGCGCCCGGCACGTCGAAGCGGCCGTGGCTGCGGCCGTCCGCCGATTCCGGGACATGGCGGACGGCGATGGGTGCGCAGAGGAGGGCCAGGGGGACGTTGAGGAGGAACACCCAGCGCCAGCCTGGACCGTCCACCAGCCAGCCGCCCAGGAACGGGCCCACCGCCGCGCCGATGCCGCCGAAGCCGGACCACAGGCCGACCGCCCGTCCGCGGTCGTCGGGATGGAAGGACGCCTGGATCAGGGCCAGGGAACCAGGGGTGAGGAGCGCGCCGCCGACCCCCTGCAGCGCACGCGCGGCGATGAGCACGCCCGCGTTGGGGGCCAACCCGCACAGCAGCGACGCCGAGGCGAACCACACCACCCCGATCACGAAGACCTTGCGCCGCCCGTAGTGGTCCCCGAGCGAACCGCCGAGCAGGATCAGCCCGGCCAGCGTCAGCATGTACGCGTTGACGGTCCACTGGAGTGCGGCGAGCTGGGCGTCCAGATCACGGCCGATACGCGGGAGGGCGACGTTGACGACGGTCGAGTCCAGCATCGCCATGCTGGAGCCGAGGACGGTGGTGAGCAGGATCCACTTGCCCTGCGGTGAGGCGATCCGGACGTCGGGCATGACCCCAGGTATACAGCGAGCCCGGCGCCGTCGACAGGCACCGGGCTCACCGCGAGGAACCGCTACTTGATCCGCGTACCCGCCGAGCGCAGGTTCTGCGTGGCCTCGACCACGCGCGCGGCCATGCTCGCCTCGGCCAGCTTGCCCCAGGTGCGCGGGTCGTAGGTCTTCTTGGAGCCGACCTCGCCGTCGACCTTCAGGACGCCGTCGTAGTTGCGGAACATGTGGTCCGCGACCGGGCGCGTGAAGGCGTACTGGGTGTCCGTGTCGATGTTCATCTTCACCACGCCGTTCTCCAGCGCGGTGCGGATCTCCTCCTCCGTGGAGCCGGAGCCGCCGTGGAAGACGAAGTCGAACGGGGACTGCTTGCCGAACTTGGCGCCCACGCCCTCGTTCAGCTCCTTCAGCAGCTCGGGACGGAGCACCACGTTGCCCGGCTTGTACACGCCGTGCACGTTACCGAAGGAGGCGGCCAGCAGGTAGCGGCCCTTCTCGCCCAGGCCCAGCGCCTCCGCCGTACGGATCGCGTCGTCGACCGTCGTGTACAGCGAGTCGTTGATCTCGTGCGAGACGCCGTCCTCCTCGCCGCCGGTCGGGGTGATCTCGACCTCAAGGATGATCTTCGCGGCGCGGGCGCGCTCCAGGAGCTCCTGGGCGATGGAGAGGTTGTCGGCGAGCGTCTCCGCCGAGCCGTCCCACATGTGCGACTGGAAGAGCGGGTTGCCGCCGGCCTTCACGCGCTCCTCGGAGACCGCGAGCAGCGGACGTACGTACCCGTCGAGCTTGTCCTTCGGGCAGTGGTCGGTGTGCAGGGCGACCGTGACCGGGTACTTCTCGGCGACGATGTGCGCGAACTCGGCGAGCGCCACCGAGCCGGTCACCATCTCCTTGCTGTACTGGCCGCCCAGGAACTCGGCGCCACCCGTGGAGATCTGGATGATGCCGTCGCTCTCCGCCTCAGCGAAACCGCGCAGGGCCGCGTGCAGGGTCTGGGTCGAGGTCACGTTGATCGCCGGGTAGGCGAACTTGCCTGCCTTCGCCCGGTCCAGCATCTCGTTGTAGACCTCGGGAGTTGCGATGGGCATCTGTCCGCTCCTTGGTATGTGCGGGTTGGCGTGCTGCGTACTACGGCCCTGACCTAGACCTTGGGGATGACGTCATCGTCGGGCCCATCTTTCCAGACGTGGCCGGATGCTTTGCCCGCCCTGTCCACGTTGTGGATGACTGGTGGACTCCTAGTCGAGCCCCAGGTCGTCCTTCGAGTAGGCGAAGAGGTACGGCACTCCCGCGCCCTCCTGGATCTTCTCCGCGGCGCCGGTCGCGCGGTCCACGATTGTCGCGACGGCGACCACCTCGGCACCGGCCTCACGCACCGCCTCGACGGCGGTCAGCGGAGAGCCGCCGGTCGTCGACGTGTCCTCGACGACCAGCACCCGCCGGCCGGCGATGTCCGGGCCCTCCACCCGCCGCTGCAGCCCGTGCGCCTTGGCCTCCTTGCGCACGACGAAGGCGTCGACGCGCTTTCCGCGCGCGGCGGCCGCGTGCAGGATCGCGGCGGCGACCGGGTCGGCGCCCATGGTCAGCCCGCCCACCGCGTCGAATTCGAGGTCGGCGGTCAGGTCGAGGAGCACCTGCCCGACCAGGGGCGCGGCCTCCCCGTCCAACGTGATCCGGCGCAGGTCGACGTAGTAGTCCGCCTCCAGACCCGACGACAGGGTCACCTTGCCGTGCACCACGGCCTTGTCCTTGATCTGCTGCAGCAGCTCGCCGCGTACGTCTACGTCACTCATGCGAGTCAGCTTAAAGGCGGCGCCAGGTCCAGGTCGTCGTCGCTTCGAGCGGCTCCAGCGGCGTGACCAGCCGGGGCAGGCTGTTCAGACCGTCCGGGGGCCCGGTCTGCGGCTCCACGCAGACGGCGGCCTCCTGCTCGTCGTACACCACGACCCATTCCTCACGGCTGGCGACCTTCAGCTCCAGCTGCCCCGGCCAGGTCAGGGTCACATCCACCCCACCCGGCATCCCGAAGCAGTCGTCCCAGGGCCCGGGCCGCGGATCGATCCGGCGCCCGGTGGGCAGATGGTCGTCCCCGCGCTCCTCCTGCCATCCCGGCGTGAAGTCGACGCGGACGTCCTCGCCTCCCAGGTTCCGGTTGAACCACGGGTGCCAGCCGATCTGGGCGGGGAAGGAGGAGTCGTACGTCTCCACGGACATCGTCAGCGTCAACGAGTCCGGGGTGAGGGCGAACTGCTGGGTGACACGGCCGGGGTAGGGCCAGGGCTCGACCAGGTCGTACGTGATCACCGCCTCGTCGGCGCGGACGCGGGCGGTGCGCCAGGCGCCGTCGCGGACGGTGCCGTGGATGGCGTGCGGCGGGGAGTTGAGGGGCATCTGGTGGACGGCGCCGCCGTCCCGGAACCTTCCGTCGCGGATGCGGCCGCACCAGGGAACCATCGGGAAACACCCGAACCGCTCGCCCTGCCGCAGCAGTTCGGCCCCCGCGACGCGCAGCCCACCGACCCGCCCACCGTTCCCCGGCAGCACGGTCACCTCCGCGTCACCCGCGGTCAGCGTGATGTCTTCGTTACTCACGGGACGACCTTACTGGGGGGTGACACAGACCCAGCCCGTCCGGCGTTTGAGGACGAGGCCGTTCAGGCCGAAGCGGGGGTCTGGGGGCGGCAGCCCCCAGACAGGCCGCACCCCCACGCGCCGGAGGCTAGCGGCGGCGGCGCAGTACCCGGCCCGCCACGATCGCCGACGCCAGTACGAGGGCCGCGGCCGGTGCGACCCAGCGCAGTGTCGAGCCCTGGGCGACCGTCTGCGGTGCGGGGACCGGGGCGTAACGGCCCCGGGGCGGCGCGTGGTCGACCTCCTCCGCGCTGCGTCCGATCATCGTCCGGCGTGCATGCGCCGCCTCGGCCGGGGGCTCCGCGGGCTCGGTGTAGTCGCCCGGCCCGGACACCGCGGCGGCCGGCGCCTCCTCCTCGGCCTCGTCCTCGTCCTCGTCCGTGGGATCGAGCGACGGCGGCGGCACCTCCGTGTCGAAGACCGAGACGTGGTCGTCGTCCGACGCGTCGGCGGCGGGGCCGGCCGGCACCGGCGGCTCGTCGTCCGCATCCGGCGTCGTCTCGAAGTCGCTGGTCGCCTTGGCCTCGAACTCCTGCGCCGCCACAGGCTCGGGCTCGGACACTTCCTCGGCCTGCTCGGCCTCCGCCGCCCCGGCCCCCGCCCCCAGCTTCTCCGCGAACCGGTCCAACAGCCGTGTCACAGCGGACGCCACCGACTCGGCCGGAAGTTCCACAAGGCGGCCGTCCGCCGTCGCGCTGCCCTCGAAGGTCAGCGTCGAGCCGCCCTCGGCGTCCGCCACGCGCAGGGTCAGCGCGAGCTTGACCGAACCCGTCCCGCGCGTCTCCGTGGCGTCACCCTCCGCCGCGTACGAACCGTCCTCGCGCGCGGTCAGCCGTACGCTCCCCCGGTACGTGACGGAGTGACTGCCGACGCGCAGTTTCAGGCGCCCGGCGACGGGTTCCGCGCCGGCGTCCTGCTGAAGCCCGGGGACCGCGCGAGCGACCTGCGCGGGGTCGGCGAGGGCCTCCCTCAGCCGCTGGGACGGAACCGGAACGAACGCGTCATGCTCCATGTGGGCCGAGCCTACCCAGGCGGCCGGTTCCTGCACCCCGGTTGACCGAAAGTGGGCGCGCGTCGTGCGGCCCGCGGCGCGGGCGTCAGCCGCCCGGCACCACCAGCCCCGTCTCGTACGCCACGACCACCACCTGCGCCCGGCTCGCCAGCCCCAGCTTCGTCATCGTCCGGTTCAGATGCGTCTTCACCGTCGCCTCGCTGATGAACAGCCGGTCCGCCGCCTCCCCGTTGGTCAGCCCCCGGGCGACGAGTTTCAGGACCTCCACCTCGCGGGTGGTGAGGGCGTCCAGGCCGGGCGGGGGTTCCCGGTCCGCGGACTCGCCGTCCGCGACCCGCGTGAACGCCTCCACCAGCCGCCGCGTCACCACAGGCGCGAACAGCGCGTCACCGCCGTGCACCGCCGTCACCGCCGCGAGGAGGCGTTCGGGGCCCGCGTCCTTGAGGAGGAAGCCGGAGGCACCGGCGCGCAGGGCGCCGTACACGTACTCGTCGAGGTCGAAGGTGGTCAGGACGAGGATGCGGGGCGGGGGGTCGGTGGCCGCGGCGAGGATGCGTTCCGTGGCCTCGATGCCGGACGCGCCGGGCATGCGGATGTCCATGAGGATGACGTCCGGGCGGGTCTTCGCGGCCAGCCGTACGGCCTCCTCGCCGTCCGCCGCCTCGCCCGCCACCTCCATGCCGGGTGCGGCGCGCAGCAGGGCCACCAGTCCGCTGCGTACGAGGAACTGGTCGTCGACGACGAGGACCCTGATCGCCCGTTGGTCGTTGCCGGTGCCGGTGTCGGTCATTCCGCTACGGCGTCTCCCCGGCGTGCGGCCGGTACGGACGTCGGCAGGGTCAGATGCACGCCGAAACCCCCCTCGCTGCGCGGGCCGACGACGATCGTCCCGCCGTAGAGCTTGGCCCGCTCGCGCATCCCGATCAAGCCGTGCCCGCCGCGCTCCTGCTTTCTGGCCGGATTCACCCCCTTCCCGTCGTCCTGTACGGAGAGCGTCATCTCGCCCGCCCGGTAGGCCAGTTGGACGGTCGCGTGCGCGCCGGGGGCGTGTTTGAGGACGTTGGTGAGAGCCTCCTGGACGACGCGGTAGAGGCAGAGCTGGACACCGGGCGGCAGCGGGCGGGCCTCGCCGGTGACGCGGAGGTCGACGGGTACGCCGCCCGCGCGGACGCGTTCGACCATGTCGGCGAGCTGGTCGAGGCCGGGGGCGGGGGCGCCGTCGGCCGCGCCCTGGACGCCGTCGGCGCGCAACAGGCCGAGCATCCGCCGGAGTTCGGCGAGAGCCTCACCGCTGCTGCCCGCGATGGTGTCGAGGGCCTCGCGGGCGGTGCGGGCGTCGGAGCTGAAGACGAAACGGGCGAGGCCCGCCTGGACATTGATGACGGCCATGTGGTGGGCCACGACGTCGTGCAGCTCGCGGGCGATGCGGACGCGCTCCTCGGCGACCTCACGGCGGGCGCGTTCGGCCTGCTCGGCGCGGAGTTGGCGGGTGAGGTCGGCGGTGCGGCGGGCGGTGTGGCCGAACCACCACAGGACCACCGGGTAGGCGACCGACTGCGCGAGGACCGAGGCCATGGAGCTGCCGTCGGTGACCAGACCGGCGTAGATCCACACGGCGGTCATCAGAACGGCGCAGGCGGCGGTGGTGCGGGTCGGGCGCAGGGAGGCGACGGTGTAGAACGCGAGCATCGGGCCGAAGGAGTTGACCACCGGCCAGTCGCCGCGGCTGACGTACACGACGGCGACGGCGTGCACGAACAGGCAGACGGTGACCGGGGCGCGGCTACGGAAGAAAGTCGGGACGTTGGCGAGCACGACGAGGATCCAGGCGGGCGCGTCGAGTGCGGTCCATCCCTGAGCCATGGCCTCCCTGCCGAGCAGGACGGCCACGGTCGTCTGCGCCGCGGTGATGAGGCCGTCGACGACGAGGGGGTGGATCCGCATCGCCGCAGCGTAACCCGCGTGTGCGAGCAGGGGCGTCAACCTCCCGCGGTACCGCGGAAGTTGCAGGAACCGGCCGGTTACCGCGGGAGTTGACGCCGGGATCAAACCGGTGCCGGATTCGCCGGTGGCCGCGTCACCCGTAGCTTTTCGAACCGCGGGGAACACGGGGCCCAACGGGGGGACCCCGGCCCGCGGTTGAGAGGGGACACCACATGTCACGCAACTCCGGGGCCCGGCGCCGTAGGACCATCGCCGTCGCACTCGTCGTCGCCGCGCTCGGCGCAGGGGCCGTCACGCTCGCCGAGCCGGCCGCGGCCGGCGTCTCGCAGGGCTACATCGCGGGGACGGGCAACGCGTCGGACGACTTCAAGGACGAGGGCACCCTGTCCTCCACCAGCCACGCGAAGAGCAACGCGACCGCGCTGGTGCAGGTGCTGCTGTGGGCGGACGGCGCCAAGGAGAAGGACGGCACGAACTTCGACTACGCCGACATCGACGGCAAGTACGGGCCGAACACCACCGCCGCGGTCAAGTCCTGGCAGAAGAAGCTCAACAGCGAACTGGGCAGCCATCTGACGGTCGACGGCAAGGCCGGTCCCAAGACCCTCGACGTGGCGGGGGAGGCCGCGCTCTGGAACAGCTCCAGCACCACCGTCACCTACAACGGCTGGAAGCACCAGGTCGTCTTCAAGCGCACCGGCGGCAAGTACTACCTGAAGGTCAACAGCAGCCACGGCTGGAAGCTCGCCTCGTACAGCACGCTGAACGTCGTCTGAGCCACGGCGAGGGGGCAGCGGGGGAGGTACGGCGGTCCGTCCCGTCCGGGGGAGGGGGCGGGCCGCCGCCGTGTCAGTCCGCGTACTGGTCAGTTCGCGTACCTGGGATGGACGAGTGTCGACGGCGGCAGGCCCGTGAGGCGGGTGCGGGCCGCCGCCCGGGCATCCGCCGCGAGGGTCGCGGCGGTCAGGGTGCGCGGGTGGGGTGCCCGCGGGTCCAGGCCCAGCGTCGGTTCGCCGGCCGCCGCGGCCAGCACGAACCCCCAGTCGCGCGGCGCCCGCGACGCCTCCGTCGTACGGTCCGGGCCCGCCGCGAAACCGGCGTCGCGGCCGCCCACCCGGTAGGGCACGGGGTACAGCCCGGCGGCCCGCAGCGTCGCGTCGACCGTCCAGAACACGCGCCGCCGGTCCGCGAACGGCCCCGCGTGCACCACCAGCCGCCCACCCGGCGCCAGCACCCGGCGGGCAAGCCCGTAGAACTCCTCGGAGTAGAGCTTGGTGCTCGCCGTGATGCCCGGGTCGGGCAGGTCCGAGATCACCACGTCGTACGAGGATGTGGGCGCCGTGCGCAGCCAGCGGAAGGCGTCCGCGGTCGCCACGCGCACGCGCGGGTCGTCGTAGACATGGCCATTGAGGCGGGACAGCGCCGGGTCGCTGCGGGCCAGCCGGACTACGCCGGCGTCGAGTTCGACCACCCGCACCCGCCGTACGCCCGGATGCCGCAGCACCTCGCGGGCGGCGAGGCCGTCACCGCCGCCGAGGATCAGCACGCGCGCGTGCGGACCGTTCATCGCGGGGTGGACGAGGGCTTCGTGGTACCGGAGTTCGTCGCGCCCGCTGACCTTCAGCCGGCCGTCGAGGAAGAGGTCGAGGGGGCGGCCGTCGGTGCCGCCGGTGAGGACGACCTCCTGGGTGCCGGTCTGCAGCGCCACCCGTACGTCCCGGCCGTAGACCGCGTGCCGGGCGGCCCGTTCGAAGTCGTCGACCAGTACGGCCGCGGAGGCGAGGATGCCGAGGACGGTGAGGTTGGCGATCAGCAGCAGCCAGCGGGCGCGGCGGGTGAGGTCGCGGCGGAACAGGCCGAGGACGAGGGTGCCGCCGGCGATCGCGTTGACCGTGCCGGTGATCAGGGCGCCGGTCAACTGGCCCAGCAGGGGCAGCAGGAGGAACGGGAAGGCGAGGCCACCGACGAGCGCGCCGACGTAGTCCGCGGCGAACAGGTCGGCGACCGCGCCGCCCGCGTCCTGGCGCCGGATGCGCTGGATCAGCTCCATCAGCAGCGGCACCTCGGCGCCGATCAGCAGGCCGATGGTGAGCGAGAAGGCGACCAGCAGCCAGCGCGGCCCGCTGGCCCACAGGCCGCCCCAGTCGCCGGTCCAGGCGAAGACGGCGTACAGGGCCATGGCGCTGCAGCCGCCGACCAGGGCGAGTATCGCCTCGATCGCGCCGAAGCCGGCCGCGGCGAGCCCGCGCAGCCGCTTGGCGGCGAGCGAGCCGATGCCCATCGCGAACACCATGACCGACAGCACGACCGAGGCCTGGGTGACCGAGTCGCCGATCAAGTACGAGGCGAGGGCGACGAGTTCGAGTTCGTACACCAGTCCGCAGGCCGCACAGACGAAGACGCACGCGAGGACGAGGAACCGCCCGGTGGCCGGCCGCACCGGAAGCCGCGCGGGACCGGCCCAGGAGGGTGGGGGTCCGGGCGGGGCGGGGGCGTGCGGCTCGATCACGACTGCGACGTTACGTCACTGCGACGTAACCCTTGGTCACCCACACGTGTGGAACTGAGGGTCAACAGGCCGCGGCGGGTTTGAATCAGACTCCCGAGGGACTGAGCTGCGTCGCCGGCACCCGCACGCCCACCCTCGTCCGGGTCGCCACCAGTTGCCCGTCCTGTGGATAGGCGTGCCAGGTGCGCCAGTGCACCTGGCCCTCGTGGCGCTGGGCGAGCAGCGCGGTGAAGGCGTGCGGGCTGCCGGGGAAGACGCCCGCCAGGCCGTTCGGATGGTCGGAGACCAGGGCCAGCAACTCCTGCGCCCGGCCCGCGAAGGAGCCGGGTGAGAGGGCCTCGACGCGGGCCGCGAACTCGTACTCCCAGTCGCCGATGCGCTTGGCCACGCCGAGCGGCAGCGGGGTGCTGCTGCCCGGGATGCACGCGACCGTCTCCGAGCAACTCCCCCGCTCCTCCTCCAGGAGTACCTGGTGGGAGGCGCCGAGGAGTCTCAACTGGAGCTGGGCCCCGTCCAGTTCGAGGTCGAGGGTGGCCAGTGCGGGAAGCGGCTCGCGTCCCAGGGCCCAGGCGAGGTCGGCCGCGCGCGTGTCGGTGTACGAGGTGTTCAGGGTCGTGAGCATGGGTCGGCTCCGCTGGCACGCAAAGAAAAGGGAGGTGTGGGGTCCGGAACACCCCGGTCGACACCGGGGGAACGGCCCGGTCGGCCCAGTCGGGAGGTCAGGAAGGTGTCGTCCGCAGGACGCCCGAGGGGCCGCGTCGGTGATTTAGAGGGAATCATGAACGGTGGCAGTGCCACAGCGTTTTTACCCAAGTTCGTGGGGTTTCCATCCCTCAGGGGGCTTCACTGCTCAACTGTTCAACCAGGGTGTGCGCCAGGGCGGCCATGGCGTACGCCGGAGCGTACGAGCTCCCGCCGGGGCGTGGACCCGGCGGGAGCTCCACGGAAGTGACGGACGGGGTTACGGCTCCCCCATCGCCGGAGGCTTCCACCCCGTGTCAGCTGCCTCCTCCACCGCATCCGCCGCCGCCACCGCAGGACGACCCGCCTCCGCAGGACGAGCCGCCCCCGCAGGACGAGCCGCCCCCGCACGAGTGACCGCCCCCGCAGGAGTGGCCGGAGTGGTGCCCGCCGTGGTGCCCGCCGTGGTGCCCGCCGGACGACGAACCCCCGCCGTCACCGGCCCACCAGCTGTTGCTGCTGCCGCTGTCGCCACTGCGGCTGTACGAGCGCCGGTACCCCTGCGTCCGCTGCCGGCGCCCGGCCCCCACGATGGCCGCCATCAGCAGCCCCAAAAACGCGACCAGCAGGATGATGCCGAGAACCAGTCCCATGGCGTCACCCTCCTTCCGAGTCCCCCGAGGCGACCCCCCGTGGGCACCTCGCGTCTTGCGTGAACGGGGGATGCCCGGCCGTCTCAGCAGCCAAAGCAGAGTTGAGGAACTCCAGAGCTTCGGCGCAGGATGGCCGGCATGACCTCCAGTACGCGCCCCTTCCTCAATCGTCGGCTCGCCGAGTTCGGGACGACGATCTTCGCCGAGATGTCGGCTCTCGCCCTGCAGACCGGGTCCATCAACCTGGGCCAGGGCTTTCCCGACACGGACGGGCCCGAGGAGGTCCGGGAGGCCGCCGTGCGGGCGCTGCGCGACGGGCGCGGCAACCAGTACCCGCCGGGCCCCGGCGTCCCCGAGCTGCGCACCGCGATCGCCGCGCACCAGGAGCGCCGGTACGGGCTGTCGTACGACCCCGACACCGAGGTCCTGGTCACGGCCGGCGCGACCGAGGCCATCGCCGCGTCCCTGCTCGCCCTCCTCGAACCCGGCGACGAGGTGATCGCCTTCGAGCCGTACTACGACTCGTACGCGGCCTGCATCGCGATGGCGGGCGGCAAGCGCGTGCCGGTCACCCTGCGCCCGCACGAGGGAAGCTTCCGGCTGGACCTGGACGAGCTGCGCGCCGCCGTCACCGACCGCACCCGGCTCCTCCTCATCAACACCCCGCACAACCCCACCGGCACGGTCCTCACCCGCGAGGAGCTGACCGCGATCGCCGAGCTGGCCGTGGAGCGGGATCTGCTGGTCGTCACCGACGAGGTCTACGAGCACCTGGTCTTCGACGACGCCGAGCACCTGCCCCTCGCCACGTTCCCGGGCATGCGCGAACGCACGGTCACGATCGGCTCGGCCGGCAAGACCTTCTCCTTCACCGGCTGGAAGGTCGGCTGGGTCACCGCCACGCCGGCGCTGACCGCCGCCGTCCGCTCGGCGAAGCAGTTCCTGACGTACGTCGCCTCCGGGCCCTTCCAGTACGCGGTCGCCGAGGCCCTCGCCCTCCCCGAGAGCTACTTCGCCGCCTTCCGCGCGGACATGCTGGCCAAGCGGGACCTGCTGGCGGCGGGCCTCACGGAAGTCGGCTTCGAGGTCTTCAAGCCCGCCGGCACCTACTTCATCACCACCGACATCCGCCCCCTCGGCGAGACCGACGGCTTCGCCTTCTGCCGCGCCCTGCCGGAGCGCGCCGGCGTCGTCGCCATCCCGAACGCGGTCTTCTACGACCACCGGGAGGCAGGGGCACCGTTCGTACGGTTCGCGTTCTGCAAGCAGACGGCCGTGCTGGAGGAGGCGGCCTCCCGGCTCAAGTCGCTGGCCACGTGACGTCCGCCTCGATCGGGCCCGCGTCCGGCACGACACTCGCCTCGGCGTCCGTGCCGTGTCCCCTGCATCGTTCCCGCGCGAGCCGGCGTTCCTCGGTGCCTGCGCAGGTCGCGGCCTCGCACGCGGCAGGCCTTCCGGCCGTGCCGCGTGCGCTGTTGTCCCGGGCGGTCAGAGTTCGTCGCGGGGGTTGGGGTCCTGGCCGTCGTTGAGGGCCGTGAGCAGGAGCTTTGCCGCTGCCGCGGCGGTCGAGATGTGGCCGAAGCTCTGGGTGGACACGCTCGACGTGGACGCGTTGCCGTGGGCCACGTGGTCGACGAGGACGTGGCTGATGCCCGCCCAGTTGCGGACCAGCTCCACGCCCGTCTGGGTCATCCGGAAGTCCTGGCCGTTGTTGAGGGCGTTGTAGACGCCGCCGGAGATCCAGTTGAAGCGCGAGCCCTCGGACACGGCGAAGATCATGCGCAGCAGGGCCCGGGCCACGGCCTGGGTGCCGGCGCCTTCGGGGTTCCGCAGGTCGTGGATCGCCTGGTAGAGGCCGTGGTGGCCGATCTGGACGTCCGCCAGGGCGATGTTGCCGAGGGTCGCGAGCCGGTTGTAGTTCTCCGCGCCCTCCCAGTTGACGTGGATGTCGGCGTCGGTGCGCCGGGGAGCGTTCTGGGACGCGAGCGGCCAGTAGTGCTCGCCGTTGCTCTCGTAGTACCAGCCGGTGACGTAGAGGTCGCTCAGCCGCACCAGGAGGTGGACCGTCTGGCCCCCGGAGGTCGCCACGATGTCGGCGAAGCTGTTGACGGCCGTGTTGTCCGTGACGATCACGGTGCGGCTGCTGCTGCCCACCGGCACGTTGATCTTCCGGCCGTGGGTGTAGCTGAGCTGGAGGGCCGCCAGGTTCTGGAGCATGGACTTGTAACTGGAGCCGCCGCCGTCCACGTCCCAGTGGATCTGCGGGTAGCTCGAACTGGCGGACAGTTCGATGTCGTGGCCGCCGAGGTGGACCGCCGCGGCGGACGGGCCGGCGGTGTGGGCGGGCGCCACCCCGGAGACGAGGACGGCGCCTGCGACCAGCGTCGGGACCGCGGCGGTCAGGAGGAGACGGCGGGACAGGACACGCATGGGAATCCACCCTTCCTTGGGCACTGTCACAGTGCGGCGGGCACGGTGACAGCGCGGTGCACGCAGTCCGGCCGGAGTGCCGGACCGCGTGAGGAAAAGTAGGAAGCGAATGCGTCAACGGTCCGTAGGTCCTGTTGCGGAACCCGGTCGTCCCGGTGGCAGCCGCAGCACCGCCTCCGCCCCGCCCTCCGGATGGTTGCGGAACGTCAACTCGGCCCCCAGGAGCCGCGCTTGGCCCACCGCGATGGTCAGGCCCAGGCCGGTTCCCGTACCCGGCGCCGTCGTACGGAAACGCTGTGGGCCGGAGGTACGCAGGACCGCGAACAGGTCGGGAGGGAAGCCCGGGCCCTGGTCGCGGACGCGGACGACCGGGCCGTCCACCTCCAGGACCACCGGCGGGGCACCGTGCCGCAGCCCGTTGGAGGCGAGGTTGGCGAGGACGCGTTCGACGCGGCGCGGGTCGGTGGTGACGACGGTGTCCCGGACCACCCGGACCTCCGCCTTCTCCAGTTCGGCCACCGCCCGCCGGGCCATCGCGCCGACCTGCCGCTGCTCCGGTTCCACCACGGCGACCTGCGCGTCCATCCGGGCCACTTCCAGCACGTCCTCGACCAGCCCGCGCAACTTGCCGACGGAGCGTGTCACCAGGTCGGACGCCGGGCCGGGCGGCAGCAGGCCGACCGCGGCCGACATGCCCGCGACCGGGGTGCGCAGTTCGTGCGCGATGTCGGCGGTCACCCGCCGCTCGGCCTCCAGCCGGGCGCCGAGCGCGTCGGCCATGGCGTTCACGGAGGTGCCGAGACGGGCGATCTCGTCCCGGCCGTCCGGGCGGACCCGCGCGTCGAGATCGCCGTGCGCGATGCTCTCCGCCGTACGGGCGGCTGCCGTGGCCCGGCGGCCCACCCGCACCCCGAGGAGGAGGCCGGCCAGGGAGACCGCGAGGGTCGCCGCCGCGCCTGCCGTGACCAGGGCCCGGTCCAGCCTGGCGAGGGACCGCGCCTCGGGGGCGTACGACCGCGACAGCGCGAGCACGTTCCGGTCCGACACCCGGGTGGCCGCCCACAGCACCGGGTGCGCGCCGCCGCGCAGATAGGTCACGCGGACGCCGCCGCGTACGGCGTCCGCCACCGGGGCGGGCAGGTGTGGCGGGTCGACGGTGGCCGGGGACGTGCGGCCGGCCGTGTAGTCGTAGGCCGCGCTCAGCAGCTGCCGGTCCAAGTCCGAACGGGCGGTGGCGAGTTGGTCGGCCGCCGTGATGCGGTGCACCAGGACGCCGATCACGGCCGCCACCGTCACCGCCGCCGCGGCCACGGCGAGGGCGACCTTCATCCCGACGTTCACCCGGCCGCCCGGCCCACCAGCTTGTACCCGAACCCGCGTACCGTCTCGATCCGTTCCTTGCCGATCTTGGCGCGCAGGCGCCGCACATGGACGTCCACGACCCGGGTGTCCCCGGACCAGGCGTAGTCCCAGACCCGCTCCAGGAGCAGGTCGCGGGTGAGGACGGTGCCGGGCGAGGCGGCGAACTGCTGGAGCAGCTTGAGTTCGGTCGTGGTGAGGGTGAGCGGCCGCGCGCCCCGGTGCACGGTCAGCGACACGGGGTCGTAGGAGAGGTCGCCGAAGCGCAGGGGTGCCGTCTCGGGGAGCTGCTCGGCGGGGGCCGCGCGGCGCAGCAGCGAGCGGATGCGGGCCACCAGCACCGGGCCGTCGAAGGGCTTGGTCACATAGTCGTCGGCGCCGGCCTCCAGGCCCATCACCACGTCCACGGGATCGTTGCGGGCCGAGATCAGCAGCACCGGCACGCCCGACTCCTCGCGAATACGGCGGGCCAGGCTGACCCCGTTGAGGCCCGGCAGCATGATGTCCAGGACGGCCGCGTCGGGCCGGGCGGCGCGGAACAGGTCGAGGCCGCTGACGCCGTCGGCCGCAGCGCGGACGCGGTAGCCGTGCGCCTCCAGCGTCAACCGGGTGGCCTCGCGGATCATCTCGTCGTCCTCGACGAGCAGGATGTCGTGCATGGGTGTCACCTCCGGGAGCCGGGCACGGGCCGTGTCGTCAGGCATGCGCGGGCCATGTCGTCAGGCTTTCGGGACGTGCAGCGGGACCCGGCTCACGTCCTCCGCCCAGTACGGCGCCGGCCGGTGCCGCGGGGACACGGCGGCGACGCTGTAGTAGGCGGCGTACTCGCGCCTGACCAGCCCGCTGAGGACGACGGTGACGGCGTAACCGGGCATCGTCTCGTGCGGGCATCCCGAGAGACAGGCGAGGTCGACCACCCAGCCGGTCGCGGTGGCGCGCGGTCTGCCCCAGTCGTGCCACTTCATGTCGTCCAGGACGGTGTTCTCGGTCAGGTCCATCATCTCGGGCCGCTGCCGGGGCTCGGACCTCCAGTCCATGGAGTACACCGACCCGGTCCACGGAATCCCGGTCGGGGCCGGCCCCTCGGCCCAGGGGCCGGAGTCGGGCGTACCGCATCCGGCCAGGAAGAGCAGCAGTCCCACCATGAGCGACGCTCGCGGCGCGGACCGGCGCGGAACCAACGAAGCCCCTCCCGTCACGCTTGGGCCAATTCACCCCGAAGGATCATGTTGTCGGATGAACATTCGGTTAATACCGCTCGTGATCTCCG
The DNA here is from genome assembly GCF_040643775.1 of Streptomyces sp. NPDC047081. NCBI lineage: Bacteria > Bacillati > Actinomycetota > Actinomycetes > Kitasatosporales > Streptomycetaceae > Streptomyces > Streptomyces sp. NPDC047081. The sequence goes on from NZ_JBEYUY010000003.1 coordinate 265,579, forward strand.
CTACAGCCGGCCCGAGGCCCCAAGGCCGAGGCCCGAGGGCGTCGGCATAGCCCCGCGGGTCCGGCCCGTCACGCCGCCACGCCGGGCGCCGTGAATCCGTACCCGCCCGGGCGCGTAATGCTCGCACTTGCCCGCTTCAACCTGCAATGTGCCGGTGTGACCCAAGCCAGTACCCTCCTCCGCCCCTCCGTCACCGGGCCGGGCCCCGACGCGCGGGACCGTGCCCGGCTGCCCGTCGCGGCGGCGATGGGCAGCGCCCTCGGGCTGTTCCTCGCGGCCCGGCTGCTCGGTGTCGCCGCGCTCGCCGCGGTCTCCTGGACGGCCGGCCGCCATCCGCTCGCGCTGCTCGGACGGTCCTGGGACTCCCTGTGGTACCTGGGCATCGCCGCCCACGGCTACGGCCGCACCGTGCACCACAACCCCACGGTCGTCTACACCGACCTGGCGTTCTTCCCGCTCTACCCGGCCCTGGTCCGCGCCGCGACCGTGCTGGGCCCGCTGAGCGCCGGCGCCTCGGGGCTGATCGTGTCGTGGACGGCGGCCGCGGTGGCAGCCTGCGGGATCTACGCGGTCGGCGCCCGGCTGCACGGCCGGGCCGTCGGCACCGCCCTGGTCCTGCTCTGGGGCCTGCTCCCGCACTCGGTCGTGCTGTCGATGGCGTACACGGAACCGGTCCTCACCGCCTTCGCCGCCTGGTCGCTGTACGCGGTGCTCACCGGGCGCTGGGTGTGGGCGGGCACCCTGGCCGCACTGGCGGGCGCGGCCCGGCCCAACGGCTTCGCGGTCGCCGCGGCGGTCCTCGCGGCGGCGGCGTACGAGGCCTGGAGACAGCGCGGGAAAGTTACCCACAGGCTGTGGACGGGCGCCGCGCTCGCCCCGGCCGGCTGGGCCGGATACGTCCTGTGGGTGGGCCACCGCAGGGGCGACCTGCTCGGCGGCTATTTCGAGGTGCAGCGCCTGTGGGGCTCACGCTTCGACTTCGGCCGGGGCTCCCTGCACTTCATCCGCCACCTGCTCCTGCACGGCGACCGCTTCGTCTTCCCCATGACCATGGTGATCGTCGCGGCGGCCGTGGTCCTGTACGCCCTGCTCCTCGCCGACCGCGCCCCGCTGCCGCTCGTCGTCTACAGCGGCGTACTCCTGCTCGTCGCGCTCGGCGGCTCCGGGTTCTTCGAGTCCAAGCCGCGCTTCCTGCTGCCCGCCTTCCCGCTGCTGCTGCCGCTCGCCCGCGCGCTGGTGCGAACGGCAAGAGCCCGGCCGGGGCACGCGACCGTGGTGGTCGCGGCCCTCGCCGGGCTCTCGTTCGCCTACGGGGCGTATCTGGTCGTAGTCGCCCATACGCCTCTCTGAGTGGCCGTGGGGCCTACTCCTCGTCGTCCTCGGGCTTGTCCGCCTCGTTGACCTCCTGCTCGAGACCGAGCTGCTCGACGAGCCACTTGTCGAACTCGATGGCGGCCCGCACCCAGCTGACGGTCGAGGAGACGAAGTGCTCCAGGCTGACGCCGGTGCCGATCAGCATCTGCGCCTCGCCGATCAGGCGGACGGTGCCGTCGTCGTGGGTGTGGCTGTAGACCTTGGGCCACAGGGTCCGACGGTTCCAGTCGTCGATCGACTCGAGGAGCTGCGGCTTCTCGTCGATCTTGTGGGGCCGGTCGTAGAACGTCCGCACCGAGAAGACCTGCTGGTCGTCCTCGCCGCGGAACATGAAGTACGTACGGAACTGCTCCCACGGCGCCGCGAGGTCACCCTCGTCGTCGACGACGTACTTGAGCTCCATCTGGTCCAGGAGCTGCTTCACGAGGTCCTGATCCGGGACGACGGGGCCCGCCGGTCCGCCGGGCTGCGGCTCGGGCTGGCCCCCGAAGTTCGGAATCGAGGACGGGTCGATGCTCACCGTGATTTTCCCTTCGTACGGATGCCGCCATCCTCCCCCATCCGGGGAGGGGGGAGGCAAGCCCGGCACCGTCCGTTACAGGCTCTTACCCCTTACAGGGTCTTTCCCGTCGCCGGCCCCACGATCAGGCCCTCGCCGAAGGTGTCCACCCGGACCGTGTCGCCGTCCTTGATCTCGCCGGCCAGGATCTCCTTCGCGAGGCGGTCGCCGATGGCGGTCTGGACCAGGCGGCGCAGGGGGCGGGCGCCGTAGGCGGGGTCGTTGCCCTCGTCGGCGAGCCAGGCCAGGGCCTCGTCGGTGACCTCCAGGGTGAGGCGGCGTTCGGCGAGACGCTTCGCGAGCCGGTCGATCTGGAGGCGCGCGATACGGCTCAGCTCGTCCTTCGTCAGGGCGGAGAACACGACCAGGTCGTCGAGGCGGTTGAGGAACTCCGGCTTGAAGGACGTCCGGACGACCTCCAGAACCTGCTCCTTCTTCTCCTCCTCGCCGGTGAGCGGGTCGACCAGGAACTGACTGCCGAGGTTCGACGTCAGCACGAGGATCGTGTTGCGGAAGTCGACCGTACGTCCCTGACCGTCCGTCAGCCGCCCGTCGTCCAGCACCTGGAGCAGGACGTCGAAGACCTCGGGGTGCGCCTTCTCGACCTCGTCGAGAAGTACCACGCTGTACGGGCGCCTGCGCACCGCCTCCGTCAGCTGGCCGCCCTCCTCGTAGCCGACGTAGCCGGGAGGCGCGCCGACCAGGCGGGCCACGCTGTGCTTCTCTCCGTACTCCGACATGTCGATGCGGACCATCGCCCGCTCGTCGTCGAAGAGGAAGTCGGCGAGGGCCTTGGCGAGTTCGGTCTTGCCGACGCCGGTCGGGCCGAGGAAGAGGAAGGAGCCGGTGGGGCGGTCGGGGTCGGCGATGCCCGCGCGGGTGCGGCGGACCGCGTCCGAGACCGCCTGCACGGCCTCCGACTGGCCGATCAGCCGCTTGCCCAACTCCTCCTCCATGCGCAGGAGTTTCTGGGTCTCGCCCTCCAGGAGGCGGCCGGCCGGGATGCCGGTCCAGGCGGCGACGACGTCCGCGATGTCGTCGGAGCCGACCTCGTCCTTGACCATGGTGTCCCTGGACACCTCCTCCTCGGCCTCGGAGGCGGCTTCCAAGTCCCGTTCCAGCGTGGGGATCTCGCCGTACAGCAGCTTGCTGGCGGTGTCGAAGTCGCCGTCGCGCTGGGCCCGTTCGGCCGTGCCGCGCAACTCGTCGAGCTTCTCCTTGAGTTCACCGACCCGGTTGAGGGACTGCTTCTCCTTCTCCCAGCGGGCGGTCAGGCCCCGCAGCTCCTCCTCGCGGTCGGCGAGGTCGCGGCGCAGCTTCTCCAGGCGCTCGCGGGAGGCCGGGTCGGTCTCCTTCTCCAGCGCCAGCTCCTCCATCTTCAACCGGTCGACGGAGCGCTGGAGTTCGTCGATCTCGACGGGCGAGGAGTCGATCTCCATACGGAGCCGGGAGGCCGCCTCGTCGACGAGGTCGATGGCCTTGTCGGGCAGGAAGCGGGAGGTGATGTAGCGGTCGGAGAGGGTCGCGGCCGCCACCAGCGCGCTGTCGGCGATCTGGACCTTGTGGTGGGCCTCGTAACGCCCCTTGAGCCCGCGCAGGATCGCGATCGTGTCCTCGACCGTCGGCTCGGCGACCAGCACCTGCTGGAAGCGGCGCTCCAGCGCCGGGTCCTTCTCGATCCGCTCGCGGTACTCGTCAAGGGTGGTCGCGCCGACCATGCGCAACTCGCCACGCGCGAGCATGGGCTTCAGCATGTTCCCGGCGTCCATGGCGGAATCCCCACCGGCGCCGGCCCCCACCACCGTGTGCAGCTCGTCGATGAAGGTGATGATCTGGCCGTCGGAGTCCTTGATCTCGGCGAGGACGGTCTTCAACCGCTCCTCGAACTCGCCCCGGTACTTCGCGCCCGCGACCATCGCGCCCAGGTCGAGCGCGACGAGCCGCTTGTCCTTGAGGGACTCGGGCACGTCACCCTTGACGATCCGCTGGGCGAGCCCCTCGACGACGGCGGTCTTGCCGACGCCCGGCTCACCGATGAGGACGGGGTTGTTCTTGGTCCGCCGGGACAGCACCTGCACGACCCGCCGGATCTCCTGGTCGCGCCCGATGACGGGGTCGAGCTTCCCGTCCCGCGCGGCGGCCGTGAAGTCGGTGCCGAACTTCTCCAGGGCCTTGTACTGGCCCTCCGGGTCGGCTGTGGTCACCCGGCGTCCTCCCCTCGCCTTCTGGAAGGCCTCCTGCAGCTTCTTCGCACTCGCACCCTGCCCGGACAGTACGTCACCGGCCGCGCCGCCCTTCGCGGCGATGCCGATCAGCAGGTGCTCGGTGGAGAGGTAGTCGTCGCCGAGGTCCTTCGCGCGCTCACCGGCGTCCGCGATCACCGCGAGCAGCTCACGGCTCGGCTGCGGGGGCGCGACGGTGGAGCCGGCCACGCTGGGCAGCGACCCGAGCACCTTCTCGGCCCCGGCGCGCACGGCCGCCTGATCGGCGTCCACGGCGGCGAGCAGGTCGACGATGTTCTCGTTGTCCTGACCCTGGAGCAGGGCCAGCAGCAGGTGGGCGGGGGTGAGGTCCGGGTGCCCTCCGGTCACGGCCCGCTGCTCGGCCGCCCTGATCGCGTCCCGGCTCCGGTTGGTCAGCTCGGCGTCCACGTTTCCGTTCTCCTCCTGGCGTCAGTCCTCGTCCACTGTCACGGTGTGACTTGAGCAACGTACACAAAGTTGAGTCTATTCCACTCAAGGTGCGAACGGATACCGGGTTCGAAGGGATACCGTCCTGCCCATGGCTGCGTACCCCCAGGACCCCGGCGCTCCCGACCCCGCGTACCTCAGCTTCTGGCGGGAGCGGCATCTGTGCACGCTGACGACCCCGCGCCCGGACGGCGGCCCGCACGTGGTGCCCGTCGGGGTCACATACGATCCGGAGGCCCGGCTGGCTCGGGTGATCGCGAGCAAGTCCAGTACGAAGGTGGCCAATGTGCTGGCGGCCGGGCCGGAGGGGGCGCGGGTGGCCGTGTGCCAGGTGGACGGGCGGCGGTGGGCGACGCTGGAGGGGCGGGCGGTCGTACGGACCGGTCCTGACCAGGTCGCGGAGGCCGAGCGGCGCTATGCCGAGCGCTACGGGCGCACCCCTTCGCCCAACCCGTCACGCGTCGTGATCGAGATCGAGCTGACGAGGGCCATGGGGCGTGGGTGACGGTTTTCGGCCACTGCGGGGTGGCCGACGATTGGGTGGATACCCTGAAATGTCCCCCAAAACTGCAGCGGCGTCACCGTGTTCAGGTCACGGTGACGCCGCTGCGGGGGGAAGTACCTGAGCGAACTGTTACGACGGGGGATTCGCGTCAGGCACTGCGGGGGGTGGCTGAGATGGTCCGTACGTTGGGGGCTTCCGGTTCCACCAGCCGGTGGTCTCGCTGGTCCAGGTTCACAAAGATCATTCCGTACCGAATGGCACACCGCACGGGCTGCGGCGCCCCCCGAGGCCGCCGCAGACACCGGTACGCCCGTACGTCCTCGTCCTGGTCCCGCGTCACGACGACGGGCTCACCGAAGACGGTCACCATCAACGAGTCACCGGCGTGGGGGATCGCGGTGACCAGGTCGATGAAGTGCCAGCCGGAACGGTAGGCGGTCGCCATCTCTCTGCGGAAGGACCGGTCGTCGGGTGGAATGGTCACGTCGTCAGCTCCCGGCGCTGTCGTCTGTGCCGACCGTTGAGGCAGTGTCATTCGCAAGCGTGGTGGATTCAGCCACCGCCGGCCACCTGCTGTCCGCCCGGATGTCGCCCTTCGCACCGGAGAGACCGCCCAGTACTCCGACGGCCACAACAACGGTGGAGAAGGCGGCGACAAGTATCGAGCGAAGCGATCTCTTGCTCATGTCGGCTTCGTCCTCACTTGAAGGTCCCCTTTTCCCCCGTCGGATAAGACGATGGCTCATTCAGGCACGTCATGGCCACACAATCGGTGCATCATGTTCCTGCATGTTCAGGACCCTGGGGGGTGGAGATTTGGTAGCGAATCGGACTAAAGCGGCGCATCCCCATGCGGTGACCGAACTGTGCGAGGAAGGTGGCCGACTTTACGCCAACGCCCTGCGCACGGGGCGTCTCTCGCGCGTGGACGCGGAGCCGGCTCCCTGCCTGATCGAACTGGCTCTTCTGCATCCCGATCCGGACGATCCGGACTGGCTGCGTCCTGTTCCTCCGGCAGTGGCGCTCGCCCAACGGCTCAATCCCATTGAGCACGAGATAGCGGAGCGCAGGCGCTGGTCAATCGAACTGTCCGAAGCTTTCGAGCCGTTCATGGCGCTCAGCACGCAGACGACGGCCACGACGCACTCGATCTCCGTACTGGAAGGCAGCGACCGGATCAACGCGGCGCTCGACCTGGCGACGGCCCAGTGCCAGACCGAGATGCTCACGGTCCAGCCGACCAACCGCTTCTCCGAGCGCACCTTCCTGCAGGGGCTGGAACGCGACCGGCCGCTCATCGACCGCGGTGTGCGGATCAGGACCCTGTACCAGCACACGGCCCGGTACAACCCCGAGAAGCTCTCCTACGTGGAGCACTTCGTCGACGGCAAGGTGGAGTACCGCACCATCGACGAGCTGGTGGAGCGGCTGATCATCTGCGACGAGACCGTCGCCTTCATTCCGACCCGGGACGACCAGCAGGTGGCTCTGGAGCTACGTCACCCCGGGCTCGTCCGGTACCTGATCAAGGTCTTCGAGTTCATGTGGAACCGCGCCGTGCCACTGAATGCCGGCGCTCCCTACGAGACCGCGCCGGACGGCATCACCGAGATCCAGCACTCCATTGCCAAGCTCCTGGTCGAGGGTCACGTCGACGAGGCCATCGCCCGTCGCCTGGGGATGAACGTCCGTACCTGCCGGGCCCACATCGCCAAGCTGGCCACTGCCCTCGGCAGCGGCAGCCGAGCCCAACTCGGCTTTCTCATAGCGCAGTCGGGGATCCTGAACCAGCAGCAGTGAGCCAGGAAGGGAGGGTGGGTGACCTCGCCAAGCCACCCGGAGCACGGAGCGGAGGACCTCTGCGCGGCGGGTGCGCAGCTTTATGAACGCGCGCTGCGCCAAGGCCATGTGAGCAGCGCCGAAGCCGAAACGGCTCCGTGCCTGGTGGACTTCGGCCTGTTGCATCCCACCCTCGTGGACCTCGACCGGCTGGAGCCGCTCGCGCCGGCAGTCGCCCTGCACCGGCTGCTGAGGACCACTGGAGACCGCATCGCCGAGGAACGGCGTCGTGAGGCCCTGCTCGCTGAAACGTTCGAGCCGCTGATGCGCATCGACGGCCGTCGGACGGGGACGGAGCTCAGCCCGGGACTGAGGCTCCTGAGCGGTACGAGACGGATCAACCACGCGATCACCGAGGTCATGGCCGAAGCGCGGGAACTTCTCTGTGTCCAGCCCAACCTGCACTACAGCGACGAGCGCGGCGTGGCGGCGCAGGCCGAGGCCATGGAACGCGACCAGGCCCTGCTCAACCGCGGGGCCCGCATCCGCACCATCTACCAGCACACCCAGCGGCATCTCCCCCTCATCCACGCGCGCTACGACGAACTGAGGGGGGACGCCGAAGCCCGCACCCTCGACGAGGTCACCGACCGGCTCGTCCTGGTCGACCGCACCGTGGCCTTCATCCCCGCCGGGGAAGACGGCGCCCTCGCCCTCGAGATCCGCCACCCCGCAGTCGTCGGCTACCTCGCCACCGCCTTCGACCGCCTCTGGCGCCTCGCCACCCCCATGCACCCCCAAGCCGTCCAGCGCCCCACCCTCAACGGCATCACCCCCCGCCAACACGCCATCGCCGCCCTCCTCGTAGAGGGCCACACCGACGCCGTCATCGCCGACCGCCTCGGCATGAACATCCGTACCGCCCGCGTCCACATCGCCAAGCTCGCGGCGACGCTGGGCAGTGACAGCCGGGCCCAGCTCGGCTATCTCATCGCGCGGTCGGGGATTCTTGACCGGGAAGAGTGAGCGACGTGGCGTCGGCCGGCTGACGGGGGGCGTCCAGGCCCACCTGGGCTATGCGGACGCCGAGTTGGGTGCGGCTGGCCGCGCCCAGGGTCTCGGAGAGCCGGGCGATGTGGGCGCGGCACGTACGGACGCTTATGCCCAGGCGCTCCGCGATCACCGCGTCCTGGTGGCCCTCTGCCAGCAGCGCCGCGATGGACTGTTCCCGGTGGGAGATGCCCTCGATGCCCGTGTCGGGGAGCGGGGCCGTGAGGGGGATCGCCAGGCGCCAGAGGCGTTCGAAGACCGTGACCAGGTATTCCACCAGGGCCGGGTGGCGCAGTTCGAGGGCCAGGGTGCGGTCCGCGTTCGCCGGGATGAAGGCCACCGTGCGGTCGAAGAGGATCAGGCGGTCGATGACCTCGTCGAGCGTGCGGGCCTCGACCGAACCGCCCATCAGTTCAAGGTAGTTGAGCAGGCCCTGGCCGTGGCGGGCCACGTGGGTGTACAGGTCGCGCATGCGGACGCCCCGGCCGCGCAGGGCCAGTGCCCGGTGCAGGCCCTCGGTCAGTTCGTGCTCGGGGCGGATGCCGCCCGGCTGGACCGTGAGGACCTCCGTCGTGCACGCGTCCGTCGCCTCGTCCATCGCCGCCTGGATGCGCGAAAGCCCGTCCAGGACACGGATCGCGGTGCCCTCCGCGCCGCCCGCCTGCTGGGCCGACGGGCCGAGGCCGGCGTACCACTCGAAGGCCGCGACCGCCGAGCCCACCCGTCGCTGGCTGGAGCTGACCTCGTCGTAGACCCCGCGCAGCAGCCGGGTCATGACCTCCTGCGGGGAGGTCGGGACCAGCCAGTCCATGTCGTCGGGGTCGGGGTGCAGCAGGGCCAGTTCAAGCAGACAGGGCACCTGGTCGGCGTCGACGCGGGAGACCCGGCCACGGCGTACGGCCCGGGAGTACACGCGGTCCCCGGCCGCGCACAGTCGGTCGGCACCGTGTGGATGCTCCTGGGTCCCGTGCCCGGCCATCGCCCATCCCACCCCCGGTTTCCGGCCTCTTGTGCAGGCGTGCTCCCACGGTCCGCAGCGGTTCTCGCTCGCGCTTCCGCAGCGCAACTATGCGCGGACACAACCGGCTCCGCAACACGGCTCCCTCCATCAAGACCGTCGTAAAACACCGTTTCGCCCGACTTTTTCCAGGCCTCCACCCGTCGACTTGCAACAAGCTGACGGTGGTGCGGGCAGGGTTGTGAAGGCATCGTGGAGGCCGCTTCCCCCCGGGTGCCGCTCCCCGGCAGCGCCCCGGTCGGGCACCCCCCTGCCCGGCCGGGGCCCCGGAAGCCCGTGCTCCGCGCAAGGTCCCGGAAATGCCGTGGTGATCACCGCGTTACGCGTCGCCTCTAACGTCCCCTCATGGCGGACATATTTGACGCATACGCGTTGGCCGACGCGTGGGACGAGATGTTCGAGCGGCCGGGTGAGGTCAGGACCGCCTATGAGCCGGTGCTGGCGGCACTTCAGCCGATCGAGCCGAGTGAACTCAGGTTCCGGGCCGACCAGATGGCCCGGGCGTTCACCGACCGGGGCGTGACCTACGCCTTCGCGGGCGAGGAGCGGCCCTGGCCGCTGGACCTCGTGCCCAGGATCCTCGACGCCCTGGAGTGGGATCTCATACAACGGGGGGTCAGTCAGCGGGTGCGGGCCCTTGAGGCCTATCTCGCCGACGCCTACGGGCACTGCCGGGCCTTCGAGGACGGTGTCGTGCCCTGGCGGCTGCTGCTCAACTCCCCCCATTTCCACCGCGCCGCGCACGGCGTGGAGCCACCGGGCGGGGTACGCATCCACGTCGCCGGCATCGACCTGGTACGGGACGAGGCCGGGGACTTCCGGGTGCTGGAGGACAATGTGCGGGTGCCCAGCGGGGTCTCGTACGTCATCGAGAACCGGCGCGCGATGACCCGGATCTTCCCCTCGCTCTTCGCCGAACAGCACGTCCTGCCGGTCGACGGGTACGCCCAGCGGCTGCTCGCCGCGCTGCGGGCCGCCGCGCCCGACGGGACCGTCGATCCCCGGGTCGTCGTACTGACCCCGGGGCCCAACAACGCCGCCTACTTCGAACACGCCCTGCTCGCCCGGCTGATGGGCGTGCAGCTGGTCGAGGGGCACGACCTGGTGTGCCGGAACAACCGGGTCTGGATGCGTACGACGCGCGGCGAGGTGCCCGTCCATGTCGTATACCGGCGCCTGGACGACGACTTCCTCGACCCGCTCCACTTCCGCCCCGACTCGGTGATCGGCTGCCCCGGCATCATGGGCGCCGCCATGGCGGGCAACGTCACACTCGCGAACGCCGTGGGCAACGGGATCGCCGACGACAAGCTGCTCTACACGTATGTCCCGGACCTGATCCGCTACTACCTCTCCGAGGAACCGATTCTGCCGAACGTCGAGTCCTACCGGCCCGATGAACCGGGGCAGTTGGAGGCAGTCCTCGACCAGATCGACAAGCTCGTCGTCAAGCCGGTCGACGGCGCCGGCGGGCAGGGGATCGTCATCGGCCCGAAGGCCGACGCGAAGACCCTCGAACGCACTCGCAAAGCAGTGATCGCCGATCCGCGCGGCTTCATCGCCCAGCGTCCGGTCGCCCTGTCCACCTCCCCCACCCTCGCCGGCGAGCGCATGGCACCGCGCCACATCGACCTCAGACCCTTCGCCGTGAACGACGGCGACGACATCTGGGTGCTCCCCGGCGGCCTGACGCGCGTGGCGTTGCAGGAGGGCAACCTGATCGTCAACTCCAGCCAGGGTGGCGGCTCCAAGGACACCTGGGTGCTCGCCGAGGGCCCGGCCGAGCAGCCCGCGCCCGAGCCGGAGACCGCGCTGCCCGCCGTCGCCCCGCGCCGGCTCGGACCCGACGGCACCCGTTCCGTCGTACAGGAAGGGGCGCAGCAGCAGTGAACGACGTGATCCTCTCCCGGATAGCCGAGGCCCTGACCTGGACCGGGCGTTACGTCGAGCGCGCCGACGCCACCGGGCGCATCCTCGACGCCTATCTGCACCGCATGCTGGAGGACCCCTGGCGCGACGAGGACGCGGCCTGCCGGTCGCTGTACGCGATCCTCGGCATGGACGCGGGCGACGGCCCCTGCGACATGCAGCAGGTGCTGGACCAGCTGGCCTTCGACGCCCGTTCGACGGGCTCGATCGAGGGCGCGCTGGGCGCGGCCCGGCTGAACGCGAGGAGTGCGCGTGAGGCGGTCTCCTCGGAGATGTGGGAGTGCCTCAACTCGACGTGGCACGCGCTCGCCGACCAGCGGCTCGCGGCGCGCCGGACGGGCCCGTACGCCTACCTGGAGCTGGTGCGGAGCCGGGCCGCGCTGTTCTTCGGGCTGGCCGACTCGACGATGAGCCGGGACGACAGCTGGCGGTTCGTGGTGCTCGGCCGGAGCCTGGAACGGGTCGACATGACCGTACGACTGCTGTCGGTACGGGTGCTGGACGCGGCGCACGCGCCGGACTGGACGACGCTGCTGAGCGCGTCGGGCGCCGACGAGGCGTACGCGCGCGTGTACGGCGGCTTCGGCGACACCCCGAGGGTGGCCGAGTTCCTGCTCCTGGACCGGGACTTCCCGCGCTCCGCGCTGCACGCGCTGACCACGGCCGAGGAGTGCCTCACCGCGCTCGGCCGCCCCCGCCAGGACCCGGCCCGCCGGCCGATCGGCCGCCTGCGCACCCGCCTCGAATACCTGGACACGCACGCCTTGGAAGACCAACTCCCCGTCCTGCTGCGGGACCTGCAGCAGGCCTGCATGGCGTCCGCCGACGCGGTGGCGGAGCGGTTCTTCCCGTACCAGGGGCCCGTCGAGTGGGCCCAGGAAGGAGCGTGAGCATGACCAGCCGCCTCCGTATCAAGCACATCACCAAGGTCGCCTACGCCCAGCCCGCGGCCTCCTCGCACAACGAGGTCCGTATGACCCCGCTGACGCTCCCCGGGCAGACGACGCTGGACGCCCGCGTCACCGTCAACCCCACCACGCCCACCTGGTCGTACTGGGACTACTGGGGCACCCAGGTCACCGGCTTCGACCTGATGGATCCGCACGGCCATCTGACCATCACGGCGTCCAGCCTGGTCGAGACCGCCCCGCCCGGCCCGCTCCCGCAGGCCCCGGAATGGGCCGAGGTCGCCGAACGCGTCGCGAACACCCGCCTGCTGGAGTTCGCGAGCCCCACGGGCCGTACGACCGTCCCCGCGAAGCTGGTCAAGAAGGCGCGGAAGGCCGCGGCCGGCCTCGACCCGCACGACACGGCGCTCGCGGTGTCCGCGCTGGTCGCCGACCGGGTGTCGTACCTGCCGGGCGCGACCAGTGTGAACACCTCGCCGGCGGAGGCCTGGGAGCAGGGCGCGGGCGTCTGCCAGGACATCACCCACCTGACGATCGCCCTGCTGCGCGCCGTCGGCCTGCCCACCCGCTATGTCTCCGGCTATCTGCACCCCGAGCGCGAGGCCGACCTGCACCGCCCGGTGGCCGGCCAGAGCCACGCATGGATCGAGTACTGGGCGGGCGACTGGTGCGGCTACGACCCCACCAACCGCACCCGCGCCGACGAGTCCCACGTGGTGGTGGCCCGGGGCCGCGACTACGACGACGTGACCCCGCACAAGGGCATCTACCGAGGCGTGGCGGGCGGACCGCCGGAGGTGTCGGTGGTGTTCACGCGGGTGGCCTGACGCGGGCGTACGGCGGCCGGTCGGGCCGGGGCGGCTTCGGCTACTTGAGCCCGATCGCGTCGCACTTCGTCTTGTACTCGCTCGTGCAGATGTCCGAGAGCTTGTAGATGCCGTCCGCGATGACGGTCGACTTGATGTTCTTCTTCGTCAGGGCCGTCACCGTGACCAGCTGGGCCGGGATGTCCTTGTTCGTCGGGCTGTCCACCGAGTCCTGGGTCAGGGCGTCGAACTGGATGTCGTGGCCCTGGACCTTGGCCACCGCCATCTGCGCGGCCGCCTCCGCCTCCTGCGGGTACGACTTGTAGACGCTCATGTACTGCTCGCCCGCGACGATCCGCTGCACGGCGGCGAGTTCCGCGTCCTGGCCGGTGATCGGCGGGAGGGTGGTGACGCCCGCGTCCTCCAGGGCCTTGACGATGCCGCCGGCCATGCCGTCGTTGGCGGAGTAGACCGCGGCGATGTTGTCCTTGCCGAGCTTGTTGATCGCCGCCGTCATGTTGGCCTGGGCGTTCTCCGGCTTCCAGTCCTTGGTGTCGAAGGATTCCGAGATCGTCACCTTGCCGTTCAGCTCCGACATCGCGCCCGCCTTGAACTGCTTGGCGTTCGGGTCGGTCGGCGAGCCGTTCATCATGACGATCTTGTCGGAGGTGTCGACGTCCGAGCCGAGCGCCTCAAGGAGGGAGCGGCCCTGCACCTCGCCGACCAGCTCGTTGTCGAAGGAGACGTACGCGTCGATCGGGCCCTCGGCCAGCCGGTCGTAGGCGATGACCGGGATGCCCGCGTCCTTGGCCTTCTTCACCTCGGTCGCGATGGCATGCGAGTCGACCGCGTCCAGCAGGATGATGTCGACCTTGTCGTCGATCATCTGCTGCATCTGCTGCGCCTGCTTGTCGGCGTCCTGGTCGGCGTTGGCGTAGTCGACCTTGCCCTGCTTCTTGGTGAGGCTCGCGACCTGTTCCTTGATGATCGGGTAGTCGAAGTCCTCGTAACGCGTGTTGGCCTTCTCCGGCAGCAGCAGCCCGATGGTGACGTCGTCGCCCTTCGTCGGGCTCGCCGAGCTGCTGTTCCCCGACACGTTGAGCACGCCGCAGCCGGCGAGCGCGAGGGACATCGTGGCGGACGCGGCCACGGCGATGGCGGTACGACGACGCATGGGACTGCTCACTGGGCTGCTCACTTCTGGTGCCTTCGGGACACGGGCGCAGCATTGCGACCCGGATGACTGAAAAGCCAACGCGGAGGCGGCCCCGGGCGTCAAGCGGAACTACTTAACGAGTGCGCAACGCCACTCTCCGCTTGTCATGTGAAGGCTTGGCACAACCCCCTCCAAACGCCCTTTACGGACCCTCCATACAACGGGTGGCAATCGGCAGGCAAAGATCCGTACAACCAACCCGATTCCTCGCGAGTCGTGATCACGACGGCTTCCAACAGCCGTACAAGAACCGACCAGAGGATCGAATGAAGCCAGCCAGACGTACGACGGTCACGGCCACGTCCGCCGTCGTGCTCGCCACCGCCGCCGGCCTGCTCTCCGCGACGGCCGCGCCCGCCTCGGCGGCGACCTCCTGCGCCTCCCCCGTCTTCAAGCGCCAGTTCTTCGCGAACACCGCCTTCTCCGGCACCCCGAAGAAGACGGACTGCGACAGCGCGATCGACCAGAACTGGAAGACGGGCGCGCCTGCTTCGGGCCTGCCGAAGGACAACTTCGGCGTCCGCTGGACCGTCACCCGCGACTTCGGCTCCGGCGGCCCCTTCACGCTCTCCGCCTCCGGCCTGGACGGCATCCGCGTCTACGTCGACGGCACCCGGAAGATCGACCTCTGGAAGAACGTCTCGTCGACGGTCCGGAAGAACGTCGACGTAACGATCCCCGCCGGCAAGCACACGGTCCGCGTCGACTACGTCAACTGGACCGGCTCCGCCGCCGTCTCCGTCACCTACAACCCGCGCACCTCCGCCGACGTCGACAAGGTCAAGCCCCTTGCCCCGACGGGCTTTTCCGCCTCGTACGACTCCTCGACCGGCAAGGCGAAGCTCGCCTGGTCGAAGAACAAGGAGATGGACCTCCAGGGCTATCGCGTCTACCGTCGGCTGAAGGGCGCGTCCTTCGGGAGTACGCCGATCGCCACGACCACCTCGACGACGTACAGCGACCCGACGCTCCCGGTGACCGGGCAGACGTACTACTACGAGGTGCGCGCGTACGACAGGGCGGGCAACGAGTCGGCCGGTACGGCGGACCAGCCGGTGACCACCCCCGACCGGGTCGCGCCGGCCGCGCCCGTCATCAACGAGGCGACCGGCGAGGTGACTTCGACCGGCGGTACGGGCGGGCTCGAGGTCGGCTGGGACGCGGTCGCGGACGCGGTGTCGTACCGCGTCTTCCGGGCGGCGAGCGAGAACGGCACGTACTCCGCGATCGGCAGCACGAGCGGGCTGACGTATCTGGACACCTCGGCCGCCGAGAGCGTCGTCTACTACTACCGGGTGTCCGCCATCGACGCGGCGGGCAACGAGTCGGCGCGGTCCGCGAGTCAGCGCGGCAAGATCTGGGACAACGATCCGCCGCAGCTCGTCACCGGCCTCGACGTGACCCCGACCGAGTACGGCTTCCACCTGACATGGGACAAGAGCGCGGCCACGGACCTGAAGTACTACACGGTCTACTGGGGCGAGCTCCTCGACGGCGAGGACGGCCAACAGGTCTGCTACGGCAGCGCGTCGGACTACGTCTCCCCCACCGAGACCTCGTACGACTACACCACGCTCCCCGACGGCGACGAGGTCTGCTTCTTCATGGACGCCGTCGACGACGAGGGCAACTCCGCCATCCAGTGGAGCGACGACGGGGTCCCGGCCGTGAGCGTCACGGAACTGGACATGACGCCGAGCGTGGCCACTCCGGAGAGCTCGCCGGTCCACCTGACGGCGAGCCCCGCGGGCACGGACGTGGCGCTGTCCTGGAACACCGTGGCCGACGCCACCGGTTACCGCGTC
Organism: Streptomyces sp. NPDC047081; assembly: GCF_040643775.1. Lineage (NCBI taxonomy): Bacteria > Bacillati > Actinomycetota > Actinomycetes > Kitasatosporales > Streptomycetaceae > Streptomyces > Streptomyces sp. NPDC047081. The sequence goes on from NZ_JBEYUY010000003.1 coordinate 281,218, forward strand.
TACCGCTGGAACCCGGCGACCAAGACGTACGAGAAGCTGGCGGACACCGCCACGGCCACCTCGTACACGGACACCACGGCCGCCACCGGCACCACCCACTTCTACTGGGTGACCGCCCTGTACGCGGACGGCAGCGAGTCGGCGGCCGGCGGCGACTACGCGGTCCTGGCGCCCTGAACGCACGAGAGGGGCCCGGAGGTTCGTCCTCCGGGCCCCTCTCGCGTTTGCGCCTAGTCCTTGGCCTTCTTCGGCCGCCACACCACCAGCGCGCTGGTCTGCTGGACCTCCTGGTACGGGACCAGGTCGCGGCGGTACGACGCGTGCACCGCCGCCTCGCGCTGCTGCATGGCCGCCGCCGCGCCGTCGACCGCCGCCTGGAGCTCGGCGACGCGCTGCTGGAGCGCGGCGACCTGGTTCTCCAGCTCGATGATCCGCTTGATGCCGGCCAGGTTGATGCCCTCGTTCTGCGACAACTGCTGCACGGTGCGCAGCAGTTCGATGTCGCGGGCCGAGTAGCGGCGGCCCCGCCCGGCCGTGCGGTCCGGGGAGACCAGGCCGAGGCGGTCGTACTGACGGAGGGTCTGCGGGTGCAGGCCGGAGAGCTGGGCCGCCACCGAGATGACGTAGACCGGGGTCTCCTCGGTCAGTTCGTACGGGTTGCGTCGACGGCCGGTCCCATCCATGGCTTGTTCATGCTCCCTTCGCGGCCTGGAACAGCTCCGCCCGCGGGTCCTCGCCCGCGGTCGCCTCGCGATACGCCTCAAGCGCGTCACGAGCCTTCCCCGTCACGTCCTTCGGGACACTCACCTCGACGGTGACCAGCAGGTCCCCGCGGGTGCCGTCCTTGCGGACCGCGCCCTTGCCCCGGGCGCGCATGGTGCGGCCGTTGGGCGTGCCCGGCGGCAGCTTCAGGGTGACGGGCGGGCCGCCCAGGGTGGGGACCCTGACCTCGCCGCCGAGGGCCGCCTCCGCGAACGTCACGGGGACGGTGACGGTGAGGTTGTCGCCCTTGCGGCCGAACACCGGGTGGGCGTCGACATGCACGGTGACGTACAGGTCGCCCGCCGGACCGCCCCGCTCGCCCGGCGCGCCCTTGCCGCGCAGCCGGATGCGCTGCCCGTCCGAGACGCCGGCCGGGATGCGGACCTGCATGGTGCGGGAGGACTTGGCGCGTCCCGAGCCCTTGCAGACCTCGCAGGGGTTCTCCGCGATCAGACCGCGGCCCTTGCAGTCCGGGCAGGGGTCCGTGAGCGAGAAGCCGCCGCCCGAGCCCCGCGCCACCTGGCCGGTGCCGACGCACGTCGGGCAGACCCGCGGGTTGCCGTTCGCGTCGCCGGTGCCGGAGCAGGCCTTGCAGGGCGCCTGCGAGGACATGCGCAGCGGGACCGTCGCCCCCTCGATCGCCTCGGTGAAGCTGAGGCTGACCTCGGTGTCGATGTCCTGGCCGCGCCGGGGCTGCACCCGGGTCGTACCGGAGCTGCCGCGGTTGAACAGGCCCCCGAAGACGTCACCGAGTCCGCCGCCGAAGCCTCCGGAGCCCCCGCCCTGGGCGCCGCCTCCGAAGAGGTCGCCCAGGTCGAAGTTGAAGTTGCCGCCGCCCGCGCCCGGCCCCGGGCGGAACCCGCCGTTGCCGAACAGGGCCCGCGCCTCGTCGTACTCCTTGCGCTTCTTGGGGTCGCCGAGCACGTCGTTGGCCTCGGAGATCTCCTTGAAGCGCTCCTCGGCCTTGGCGTTGCCCTTGTTGGCGTCCGGGTGGAACTCGCGGGCGAGCTTCCGGTACGCCTTCTTGATCTCGGCCTCGGTGGCGTCCTTGGGGACGCCGAGGACCTTGTAGTAGTCCTTCTCGATGAAGTCCTTGGTGCTCATCCCCGACGCCCCTCCTCCCGATCAGTCCTGGTGACTTCAGCCCTCCTCAGGGCCGTTGTCCTTGTCGTCCCCGGCCGCCGGAGCCTCCTCGGCCCCTTCGGCCTTGACCGTCTGCGCCCCGGGCTGGGGCTCGGCGACGGCCACCCGCGCGGGGCGGATGGTGCGCTCGCCGATGCGATACCCGGGCTGCAGGATCGCCACGCAGGTCGTCTCGGTGACGTCCGGCGCGTAGCTGTGCATCAGGGCCTCGTGGATCGTCGGGTCGAAGGGCTCGCCCTCCTTGCCGAACTGCTGCAGACCCATCTTCGCCGCGACGGTCTCCAGCGACTCCCCGACGGACTTGAATCCGCCGACGAGTTCGCCGTGGTCCCGGGCGCGGCCGATGTCGTCGAGCACGGGCAGGAGCTCGGTCAGGAGGTTCGCGATGGCGATCTCCCGGACCGTGATCCGGTCCCGCTCCACCCGGCGGCGGTAGTTCTGGAACTCGGCCTGGAGCCGCTGGAGGTCCGCGGTGCGCTCTTCGAGCGCCTTGCGCACCTGGTCCAGCTGGGCCGTCAGGCCGGCGATCTGTGCTGATGCGTCCCCGGCCGGGGCCGCCCCCTCTCCGCTGGAGGGGGAGGCGGCCTTCGGCTCGGCGTCGTCGGGGGTCGCGCCTGAGGGGACGTCGGGCTTCTCCTCGAAGCCCGGGGTCTCCTCCGTCACGCGGCACCGTCCTTGCGCTCGTCGTCCACGATCTCGGCGTCGACCACGTCGTCGTCGGCCCTCGGGGCCTCGTCGCCGGCGGACGCGCCGCCCGCGGCCTGTGCGGCCTGGGCGTCGGCGTACATGGCCTGGCCGAGCTTCTGCGAGACGGCCGCGACCTTCTCGGTGGCGGTGCGGATCTCGGCGGTGTCCTCGCCCTTGAGCGCGGTCTTCAGCTCCTCGATCGAGGCCTCGACCTCGGTCTTGATCTCGCCGGGGACCTTGTCCTCGTTGTCCTTGAGGAACTTCTCCGTCTGGTAGACGAGCTGCTCGCCCTGGTTGCGGGTCTCGGCGGCCTCGCGGCGGCGGTGGTCCTCGTCCGCGTACTGCTCGGCCTCCTGGCGCATCCGGTCGACCTCGTCCTTCGGCAGCGAGGAGCCGCCGGTGACGGTCATCTTCTGCTCCTTGCCCGTGCCCAGGTCCTTGGCGGTCACGTGCATGATGCCGTTGGCGTCGATGTCGAAGGACACCTCGATCTGCGGGACGCCGCGGGGCGCCGGGGGCAGACCGGTCAGCTCGAACATCCCGAGCTTCTTGTTGTACGCCGCGATCTCGCGCTCGCCCTGGTAGACCTGGATCTGCACGGACGGCTGGTTGTCCTCGGCCGTGGTGAAGATCTCGGACCGCTTGGTCGGGATCGTGGTGTTGCGCTCGATGAGCTTGGTCATGATGCCGCCCTTGGTCTCGATACCGAGGGACAGCGGGGTCACGTCGAGGAGCAGGACGTCCTTGACCTCACCCTTGAGGACACCGGCCTGGAGGGACGCGCCGATGGCGACGACCTCGTCCGGGTTCACGCCCTTGTTGGCGTCCTTGCCGCCGGTCAGCTCCTTGACGAGCTCGGCGACGGCGGGCATACGGGTGGAGCCACCGACGAGGACGACGTGGTCGATCTCGTTGATGTTGACGCCGGCGTCCTTCATGACGTTGAAGAACGGGGTCTTGCAGCGCTCCAGGAGGTCCGCGGTCAGCTGCTGGAACTGAGCCCGGGTGAGCTTCTCGTCCAGGTGCAGCGGGCCCTCGGCGGAGGCGGTGATGTAGGGCAGGTTGATCGAGGTCTCCGTCGAGGAGGACAGCTCGATCTTCGCCTTCTCGGCGGCCTCGCGCAGACGCTGCAGCGCCATCTTGTCCTTGGCGAGGTCCACGCCGTGGCCGGACTTGAACTGCTGCACCAGGTAGTCGACGACGCGCTGGTCCCAGTCGTCACCACCGAGGTGGTTGTCGCCGTTGGTGGCCTTCACCTCGACGACGCCGTCGCCGATCTCCAGGAGGGACACGTCGAAGGTGCCGCCACCGAGGTCGAAGACGAGGATCGTCTGGTCGTCCTTGTCGAGGCCGTACGCGAGCGCGGCCGCGGTGGGCTCGTTCACGATGCGCAGGACGTTCAGGCCCGCGATCTCGCCGGCCTCCTTCGTCGCCTGGCGCTCGGAGTCGTTGAAGTACGCCGGGACGGTGATGACCGCGTCGGTCACCTTCTCGCCCAGGTAGGACTCGGCGTCCCGCTTGAGCTTCTGGAGGATGAAGGCGGAGATCTGCTGCGGGTTGAAGGGCTTCCCGTCGAGCTCCATCTTCCAGTCGGTGCCCATGTGGCGCTTCACGGAACGGATGGTCCGGTCCACGTTCGTGACCGCCTGGCGCTTGGCCACCTCGCCGACGAGCACTTCGCCGTTCTTCGCGAAGGCGACGACGGACGGCGTGGTCCGGGCACCCTCGGCGTTGGTGATGACGGTGGGCTCGCCGCCTTCAAGAACGCTGACGACGGAGTTAGTCGTGCCCAGGTCGATGCCGACCGCACGTGCCATGGTTGATTCCTCCAGCTGACTTGAGTGGAACGGACTCAAGTGTGCATGACGTCTGCGAATGGGTCAACAGACCTGAGCCGCAGCGACTCAACTCTTATCCGTTCCTTACACGCAACTGGCCCGTGACCTGCGGTGTTCCAGGTCCCCTAGGGGAAGAACCAGGGATCCGGAGGAGCACCCCCACCACCCCGAGAACCCCGCCCCCGACCCACAGCACCGCCGATTCCGCGATCCACCCCACATGTACGAGGACCCCGACGAGCACCCCCGAAAACGCCCCGAGCCCGAGCAGCACGGTCACCCCGGCGGGCGTGAGCCCCGACCGCCGCAGCCGGTGCGCGAGATGATCGGGCCCACGGCGCAAGAGGGCTCGCCCGCCGAGCCGCCGAGCAAACACCACGAGGATTACGTCGGCACTGGCGACGGCGGTGAGCGAGAACAGCACGCCCGCACTGGAGGCGATCCCGTACCCGGCCCGCGTGAACACGGCGGCCGAGGCGAGCACGAACCCCGTGAAGAGCGACCCGCAGGCCCCGAGCCCCACTCGCGCGGGATGCCAGTTGTGCATGAGAAACCCGGTGAGCGCGGCGGCCAGCACGCTGAGCAGCACGGCAAGCCCGTCCATCACCTCGGCGGCGGCACAGGCACCGACCCCGAAGGCGGTGACGACCCCGACGGTCCCGGCGAGCGCGTCGGCGTGATCGAGCGCGCGAAAGGCAAGGGCGACGAACACGACCCACGCGACGGCGAGCGCCCCACCGACGACGCCCGTCTCCTCGTACGGCACGACACACGCGGCCGCGACCGCCGTACCGACGACAAGCACCCGCACCTTGACCCGCCGCACATCGGCAACCAGCCCCAGCAAGGCGACACCGGCCCCCGCGACGAGCAACCGCCCGACTCCGTCACCGAGCCGCGCGACCCCGGCCCGGTCCCCGACGAGGGTGACGAGACAGGTGGCGAGCACGATCGCGACACCCCCGAACACCGGCAGTGGCCGCTGCCGCCGCCGGTCGACGACCCCGAGACGCAGAGCGGGCACCCGACCGAGGGCACTGAGTACGGCGGCGAGGAGCAGGGCGGAGGTGGCGGCGACGATCCCGTAGAGCACGGATCTAAATTAGTTGCGAATGTACCAATTTGGTACGAATAACACGTTCGGATCTTCGCGGATCTTAAGGCAACCCTCAGCGATCCAGATCACTGCACGCCTGGCTACAGTGCGATGGAAGATAAGGGTAGTCTCAGACGGACTGCATAAGTTACCGCTTAGTAATAACCTCGCAGGCCCGAGGAGCCCCCAATGCAACTCGCCGCGATCATCGTGTCGCTGGTTCTGACCGTGGTCGGCGTCGCGCTGCTCGCACGCGCCATCGGTCAGTTCGTCCGGTACTTCAAACTGGGCCAGCCGGTACCCGCCGGCACCCGCACCGACAACCCCTACCAGCGCAGTGTGACGCTGGTGAAGGAGTTCCTCGGGCACACCCGGATGAACCGCTGGGGCATCGTCGGCTTCGCGCACTGGTTCGTGGCCGTCGGCTTCCTCACCCTGCCGCCGACCCTGGCCCAGGCCTTCGGCCAGCTCTTCCAGGCGGACTGGACGCTGCCGGTCGTCGGCGAGTGGCTGCCGCTGGAGATGTACACCGAGTTCATCGGCGTGATGACCACGATCGGCATCATCGTGCTGATCGCGATCCGGCTGCTGAGCCTGCCCTCCCGCCCCGGCCGCAAGTCCCGCTTCGCGGGCTCCAAGTCGGGTCAGGCCTATTTCGTCGAGTACGTCATCCTCACCATCGGCCTCGCGATCTACGTGCTGCGCGGCCTGGAGGGCGCCATCCACCACGTGGACGGTTACGACGCCTCGTACTTCGCCTCGTACCCCCTGGTCCTCGCCTTCAAGGGGCTGAGCGTCTCCGCGCTGCAGAACCTGATCTACCTGGTCGCGATGATCAAGATCAGCGTCTCGTTCATCTGGATGATCGTCGTCTCGCTGAACACCAACATGGGTGTGGCCTGGCACCGCTTCCTCGCGTTCCCGAACATCTGGTTCAAGCGCGAGTCCGACGGCGGTACGGCTCTGGGCGCGCTGCAGCCGATGACCTCCGGCGGCAAGCCGATCGACTTCACCGATCCCGGTGACGACGACGTCTTCGGCGTCTCCCAGGTGGAGCAGTTCTCCTGGAAGGGCCTCCTCGACTTCTCGACCTGCACCGAGTGCGGTCGCTGCCAGTCGCAGTGCCCGGCCTGGAACACCGGCAAGCCGCTCTCCCCCAAGCTGCTGATCATGTCGCTGCGGGATCACGCGCACGCCAAGGCGCCGTATCTGCTCGCGGGTGGCGGCAAGTCCATGGAGGGTGAGGAGAAGGCGTCCGAGGAGCAGCTGGCCGGGGTGCCCGCCGCGGCTCTCGCGGAGGCCGAGCGGCCGCTGATCGGCACCGTCGAGGAGAACGGCGTCATCGACCCGGACGTCCTGTGGTCCTGCACCACCTGCGGCGCCTGCGTCGAGCAGTGCCCGGTGGACATCGAGCACATCGACCACATCGTCGACATGCGCCGCTACCAGGTGATGATCGAGTCCGCGTTCCCGTCCGAGGCGGGCACGATGCTCAAGAACCTGGAGAAGAAGGGCAACCCCTGGGGCCTGGCCAAGAAGCAGCGCCTGGAGTGGCTCAAGGAGGTCGAGTTCGAGGTCCCGGTCGTCGGCCAGGACATCGAGGACCTCACCGAGGTCGAGTACCTCTACTGGGTCGGCTGCGCCGGCTCCCTGGAGGACCGCGCCAAGAAGACGACCAAGGCCTTCGCCGAGCTGCTCCACATCGCGGGCGTCAAGTTCGCGATCATGGGCGGGGACGAGAAGTGCACGGGTGACTCGGCGCGGAGGCTGGGCAACGAGCCCCTCTTCCAGGAGCTCGGCATGGAGAACGTCATGGCACTGAACATGGCGTTCGGCGAGGAGCTGGACGACGACGGCAAGGTGGTCCCGGAGTCCGCCAAGCCGAAGTCGGCGAAGAAGATCGTCGCGACCTGCCCGCACTGCCTGAACACGATCGGCAACGAGTACCCGCAGCTCGGCGGCGACTACGAGGTCATCCACCACACCCAGCTGCTCCAGCACCTGGTGGACGAGGGCAAGCTGGTCCCGGTCACCCCGGTCGAGGGCATCATCACGTACCACGACCCCTGCTACCTGGGCCGCCACAACAAGATCTACACGCCCCCGCGCGAGATCATCGCCAACGTCCCCGGCCTCCGGAACGAGGAGATGCACCGCCACAAGGAGCGCGGCTTCTGCTGCGGCGCGGGCGGTGCGCGCATGTGGATGGAGGAGCGCATCGGCAAGCGCATCAACAACGAGCGCGTCGATGAGGCGCTGTCGGTGAACCCGGACATCGTGTCCACCGCCTGCCCGTTCTGCCTGGTCATGCTCACGGACTCGGTCAACGGCAAGAAGAACGACGGCAAGGCGAAGGAATCCATCCAGGTCGTGGACGTCGCCCAGCTGCTCCTGGAGTCCGTCAAGACGCCGGTCGACCCGGCGGGCGACGAGGAGACGGAGAGCGCACCGGAGCCGGAGCCGGTGAAGTAGAGCAGGCCCTGACCGCTGTACCGACGCCCCCGTGTCCTACGTGGACGCGGGGGCGTCGGTGTTCCCGGCATGGCAACGACAACCACAGCGACGCTGCAGCAGGATGCCGATGGCGAAGGGCAGTGGTACGTCGCCGACCTGACGGCATTGAGCGTGCAGATCCTGATATCCGGGCAGGGCGGCCAGCGCGCACTCCGGCGACGGTGGCGGACCGGTGGCGATGGCGTCGCTCACGGAAAGGGCTTCCGAGCCTGGTCGGGCTTCTTCTGCCCCCTGCTTTCGGCGATACGGAGGGCGTCGTGGAGAGCCTCAGTCAGACGCTCAGCGAGGAAGCGCAGCTCACCCTCAGGGGCGCTCGGAAGTAAGTGGCGAGCGTGGGAGAGGAGTTGGGCGCCCATGCCGAGCTGGACGGCTTCGGTGGCGTCGGCCAGGCGGGATACGGGGCCACCGCGGTCGTCGGTAATCAGGTAGCACGGCTTGCTCTCCGGGGTCGTCCAGGGCAGAAGACGTGCGCTGCGCAACGCCTTGGCGGTCTGCGGCTCCGGCGCATCGGATTCGCTTCCCATCAAGCGACCTCCACCCTGTGGATCCAGTAGGGCCCCGGCATGTCCAAACCGAGGGTGGCCATGGCCAGTTCACGCCGTCGCTGACGCTGTTCGTGGACGACGAGGTAGGGACGTACGGCCACAGTGGCGGTGCCGTCCAGGAATGTGTCCAGCCCATACGGGCTTCGGTGGGCGGGCAGCAGGGTCCGAGCCGGGGCTGGGTCGGTGGGCGCGTGGCGTGGTGCATGCATCGGGCGTTGATGTGCCCTGCGGCAATTGAGCTGAAGGCCCATCCGGGCAGCGAGACGGCGGATGAGGTCGGTCATGTCATCGGTTCCGATCGGGTTCGCAGGAACGAAGCACGACGGGCGCCCCCTTGGTTCAGGGCTGCCCAACACCCAAACACCTTACAACTATTCGCGAAAAGCGGAAAGATTGTCCGCCTGATGACCGGACCCAAGTCGCTTACCGTGTAAAGCGGCAAGGTTGGGAATCGTGATGGCTCCAAGGAGGACATCGTGAGCGCGAGCAGCTGGGTCAGCACCTCGATGCCGTATCTGTCTCCCCGCGAGCAAGGGCAGGGCGACGCCTGGAGTGCCGACGCGGCAGCTCAAGGCCGACGTGGGACCCAGCGCATCGTCCATGCCGGAGAGGTGCCCGCTCCTGCCGAGGTGGCGCGACTGTTCGGGATTCCGGAGGGCGAGCCCGTCGTCGTACGGCAGCGCCTGATCCTTCTCGACGGCGAGCCGAACGAACTGACCGACACCTACTACCCCGCCGCCATCGCCCGAGGCACAGCACTCGCCGGAACGGCCAAGATCCCCGGTGGAGCCGTCACCCTGCTCGCCCGACTGGGCCATGCCGGTGCCCTCGTCCGCGAGGACGTGCGGGCCGGCATGCCCGACGAGGCGGAGCGCGACGCTCTGCAGACGGCGCCGGACGAGCCGGTGCTGCGTCTCACACGGCTCACACTGAATCGCGACGACCGCCCGATCCAAGTCGACCGTATGGTGATGCCCGCTCTGCGGCAGCAGCTGCGCTACGAGATCAGGATCGGATGACCGTGCCCAAGGCCGAACCGGACGCCCACGACCGCCGCTCCCTGCACGAACGGATCGCCGCCGATCTGCGCGACGACATCATGAGCGGCGAACTCCCGCCGGGCGCCAATCTGCCCTCCACCGCCCAGCTCAAGACCCGCTTCGAGGCGTCGAACGCCACTATCCAGAAGGCGCTCCAACTCCTCAAGGACGAAGGCCTGGTGGTCGGACGGGCAGGCGCGGCGGTGATGGTCCGCGCACACCGGCAGCGCACAATACGCCCCGCAGGATCCTTGAACTCGCCCGCCGCCGGCGAGACCTACCCCTGGCTCGCCGAGGCAGCCAAGCACGGCACGCAAGCTCACGTCACGCTACTGGACGTACACGAGGCCCGCCCGCCCGCGGACGTGCGCGCTGCCCTCGGTCTCCGGGAACACGAGATGGCCCTGCTCCGCAGCCAACTCCTCCTGATCGACGACGAACCTGCCGAACTGGTGTATTCCTACTACCCGTTGGACATCGCCCGGGACACACCCCTAATGGACCGCCGCAGAATCAAGGGCGGCACCCCCGCTCTCCTGGCGGAGCTCGGCCACCCACCCCGCCGCAGCGTGGACCGGGTCTCTGCCCGCGTTCCCACCCAGGCACAGTTCCAGGCCCTCCGCCTCCCCGGTAGCCTCCCTGCCCTGTGCACGCTGCGTGTCGTCTACGACGACAGTGAACGCCCCGTCGAAGCGACGGTCATGGTGAAGGCCGGACACCTCTACGAGTTGCAGTACGAGTTCGCGGCAGAGTGACCCTCCGGCAGCGGTGAACGCCCCGTGGCCGGAAGGCCGCGGAACGCCATCGTGTGCGTTAAGCGCCCGGCCGGCGACGCCGACCACGGGACCAGCCCGGACGGGCTGATCTCGCTCACCCCTCCGACTGGCGGAGGGATCCTTCGACGACCGCGGCCAGTTCCTCGTGAAGCCGTGGGGCGAGTCGGGGTAGACCCGGAGTTCGACGTCTCATCACTCGGGTCTCAACTCCACGCTATAGCCAGCCAGCAGCGCCGGGTCAGACCCCAGCGATTGGCGCATATCGCAGCATGAGTCGCTTCTTGCCGACACTGTCAAAATCAATGATTGCTTCAGTTGACGGCCAAGCACCCGCCATCGAGATGATCGCACCCTTCCCGAACTGTTCATGGATGACTTCGCCGCCCACTGTCATTTCTTCTATTTGCGCCCTGGTCGGCCTCCCTTTAATTTCTAGTCTTGTGTCACCGGTTGGCATTTCGGCAGTCACCTCAATCTCGCACGAGATGCCGAAGTCTTCGACAAGAGTCTCCTTCAGGACCGTCTCGATGTCGGCGCTCAGATAGGTGTCACGACTCCCAGCATTCTGAAAATTGAGGCGTATCTTTTTCTTGCTGTACCCGACTGACTGTACGTTCTGACTCAGAAGCAGCCAGGCGAACCGTCTGCGATTCTTTACAGATTCGAGGATTTCTGGCCACACTTCCCGTACGCCCACAGTGCCATCTTCCTCCGAGTTCTGGGAACGCACTTCAGGTATCGCAGGCCAAGCCCCAACGACTCTCGTCTTGTTTGGGGTGGTGGGCGCTGTAGGCCAGGCGCCGGAATGTGGCGCACGTGATGGCGGCGTGGGCTGCGCGTCCTTGTCTTCGCTATTCGGTATCTTTGCTACAGGGGGCCACCCACCTGGTCGAGACGTAGGAGAAATTTGCCGTGACTGAGGTGTGGGCTGGCCACCCTCGCCTTCGCCGGCCGCCGCCGGGTCTTCAGTGAATGGGGCCTGCACTGGAGTTAGGCCCGTTGTCAACTCAAGATCGCTTACATCAGGGAAGTTGTTCTGTGGACCCAAAGCGATTCTTTGGTGTACTTTTTCCAGTCCGTGCTGCCGCTCCAACCAACTGCGATTCCAGGCCAGAGCAAGATTTCCCACAGAGTCCCTGACTCGTTTACGCGGGCGAGGTCGCGACTTCGCCCGAAGAGATCGATCCAACTCAAGAAATATTGTATCCAGGTCCAAAAGCATCGATTCTCGACTGGACACTCCCCGCCTAAGTAGATTTATCAGCTCCCCTGTGAAAGCGGTAAACCCATCTGGCCCGTTGGACATCGCCGCCTCAGTCTCACCAGCCGCGGCAATGAGGTATGTTCCCGCGGTTAGGGCATCTTCGGCAATTTCTTCTCCTGGATCCGCCATCGCCCCAAGTGCACTCGCCGCGTAACAGCAATCCAAAATGACGATGCGGCGAGAAGCCCTGGAGTCGAGGAGGATATCTCGAATGTCGTCATAATGCGTCGCCGTGTGTGGCGCTCCAGGTCGGGAAGTGGTTCTCGTGAGGCGCAACTCTCCTCTGTTTGGGCCTTTTATACCGTGCCCTGCGTAGTAAAAGAGGAGCGTATCGGTTGCCTCGTCGGCGGCTTCAAGGATGGGGTCGACTAGCTCTTCAGGGGTCGTAGGGTCATGGATTACCGTGCAATTTTCAAAGGGGAGATTCCATGACGCCGCTCCGGTGAGAGCATACTTCAGCGCCTCTGCATTATTCCTGACCGCTGGGAGGCTGGGCATTTTCGTGTAGCTGCTGACGCCAATCAGGACGGCTCGAGACGTGTTGGGGTCAGGCAGAATCACGGCGTTCCTGCGAGGGTGTCAGAGCTCGGGTGATGCGAACCACCGATGCTTCATCGTGCCCCTCGATAACCAACGTGGTCCCGTCGTGCTCGATGGTCACCGTTGGGGTTCGGCGTCGGGTTTTTCGCCAAGTGGCATAGGCCAGCGCGAATGCGGCCACCTGCCAGAGGTTGTCGGTAACCAGTTGTAGGGCCTCGACGGTTCCGCTACCCATCTCACCTGGCTTGGGTACCGGTGCAACCCACGAAAGCTGGGCGTGCCGGCGGATCTCAGGTGTCTCCGAGAGCCATGTACGAAAAGACCGCAGTTCGCTCTCTGCGTATGCGCCTTCCATACTGATCCGAAGCTTCACGCCGGTCCCCGATCTCACGCCAAGTGGCCTACAGACTAAGGCATTTGGGCTTGGATCAGGGCCGGTGTCCCGATTGAGGTCTCCCGACGGGTCCGCGCCGCCGGACTGAGCTCCGGGCAGTGAGCCCTTTCCAACCTGGCTGCGGCAGGGACCCGGCAAGGCTGTCTTGCTGCGCGGTTGACGGACCTGCAGGTGACGGGATTTACGGCGTGCTGGGCGAGTCTGTGAGCTGCAGGCGTGGTGCTGGCGGCAGCGGCGCAGGCGCTGCCGTCTCTGGTGCGGCGCGGAACGCCTCGATCACGTAGGCGGCGAAGCGGCGTGAGGCCGTGGCCCGGGCGGCACGCGGCGTGCCTTGGAGGCCCCGGTGGGCCATGAGCATGAGGATCAGGTCGTCGACGACGAAGCCGGGGCGCAGCCGGCCGCTCGCCTGGGCGCGGCGGGCCAGTTCTCCGACCGCGCGCAGAGTCTGCTCTCGGTCGGCGGCGAAGTCCATGGCCTCGGGGAAGGCCGTCATGAAGGCGTCGGCGAATCCCCGGCTGTGCGCGTGGAGTTCACAGATCCGCTCGATCAGGCTCCGGAATCCGTGCCACGGGTCCGGGTCCGAAAGGGCCTCGCGGACGGCGGCGTGGCAGGCTCGCCGCTGCTCGGCGAAGGTCTCCGCGATCAGTGCCTGTTTGGCCGGGAAGTGCCGGTACAGCGTGGCGGGGCCGACGCCTGCGTGCCGGGCGATCTCGCGCATGGGCGCACTCAGGCCCTCTTCGCCGAACACCGCGCGGGCGGCGTCCAGGATGCGGGCCCGGTTGTCGCGCGCGTCGGAGCGCACGGTCTGAGGCAAACGACTGGTCATCGTTTCTCACTTTAGCCAAACGGACGGGGGCGTCCGTTACGGTCCGATGGCGGTGCTGCCGCCTCGCCCCAACGCTTCGCCGGTGGTGCCCCGGCCGTGGGGCCGGCTCGACGCCCGCGGCCGCAGCAGCTGCGATCCGTCCTTCCCCCGACCCGAGGAGCCGAGATGAAAGCCGTCGTGATCAGGACGTTCGGAGACCCCGATGGCTTGGAGATCGTCGATGTGCCTTTGCCTGTTCCTGCCCCGGGGCAGGTGCAGATCGCCACGGAGGCGATCGGGGTGGGCGGCGTGGACGCCGTGATCCGCCGGGGAACGCTTGCCGCCTACGGCTTCCGGGAGGGCCATCTCCTCGGCAGCGAGGTCGCGGGAAAGGTCACCGCGGTGGGAGCGGGCGTGGACGCCTCGTGGATCGGGCGGCGGGTGTGGGCGTTCACCGGCCTGTCCGGTGGGTACGCCGAGCAGGCCGTCGCATTGGTCGAGGATGTCCTTGCGCTGCCCGACGGCCTGACCGGCGCTGACGCTGTGACCCTCGGCGGCTCCGGCGTGGTCGCCCACTTCGCCCTGGACCGGGCCCGTTTCACGTCCGGCGAGACGGTGCTCGTGCGCGGTGCTGCGGGCAGCATCGGGATCACGGCGGTCCAGCTCGCAGCCAGGGACGGCGCGAGCGCGGTGGCGGTCACCACCTCGTCGGTGGAGCGTGGCGCCCGCCTGCGGGACCTGGGCGCGACTCATGTCCTTGACCGCTCCGGTGAGGGCGGCTCAGACGCACCGGCGGGCTTCGACGTGGTGATCGATGTCGTGGGGGGTCCCCAGCTTCCCCTCTTCCTGGACAAGCTGAACTCCAACGGGCGGTACGTGGCTGTCGGCGTGGTCGGTGGGCAGCCGCCGGCGGACTTCGGCATGCGGCTGATGGACGCCTTCCGCAGGTCGCTGTCGTTCGCCACTTTCAGCTCTGACACCGTGCCCGGCCCCGACCGGCAGGCCGTGCGGTCGTCCCACTTCGCCGATGCCGCGCGCGGAGACCTGCGCACGGTCGTGCATGCAGTGTTGCCACTGGATCGGGCGGTGCTGGCCCACCATGAGATGGACGCGGGCAAGGTGTTCGGCAGGGTTGTGCTGGCGCCCTGAGCCGGGCCGGGACGACGTTCGCCGCCCCCGTCAACGAAATGGGACCCGCTCAGATCGTGGCTGACGCCCGGCGGCGACGATGGTGATCGTCGCCATCGATAGACGGTGGCGACGCCAAACCCGGCCGCGAGCCGGGTGTAGGTATGACCGCACCGCAGGTGGGCCAGAACAAGCAGGGCCTGTCGGCCGCAGGTCAGCCTGCGCCACCGTGTCCCGCGCTCCCGACGCCGAGCGGCGAGTAGGCCGGTCAGGTAACGCAGGGTCGCGCTGGACAGATCGGTCCCCGATGGATGGACAAGCACGTGAAGCTCCAGGCGAACAGGGTGATCTGAGCCGACAACCCATCTACCAGGCGCTTCATCTCTTCCCCAACACCGTTCCCACGCCAAGTCGTCTGCCGATCACCCAGGTTGGAAACGGCTCAGTGTCCCCAGGCGCGGACGGAATGTACCCCATATGCCAGAAAAGGTGTGCTTCGCACATGCCTAGGGACGTCAGATGGAGCTGGGCGCAGATCTACCTGCCTTGAGTGCTACGCGCCCTTCGGCCCCGCATGCTGCACCACCTCGAAGGACCACAGGGTCGACCCGCTGGCCGCAGGCTTCGGCCGCTCCCCGCCCTCGACGCCGCCCTGGTGGGCGGACTTCATCGGCCCCTCCATCCACGCATGGAAGGACTCCTCGTCACGCCACCGGGTGTAGACGAGGTACTGGTCGGTCCCCTCGACCGGCCGCAGCAGCTCGAACCACTCGAACCCGTCGGCCCCCTCCACGGCACCGGCCCGCGAGGCGAACCGCTTCTCGAGAACCTCCCGCTGCTCGGCGGGCACGGTCAGCACGTTGATCTTTACGACGCTCATGAACCCATCCTGACCCAGTCGCCCGCGCGGCAGCGGCCCGGGGTCGTGCAGTAGGGGTGTCGGGGAGAGCGGCTGGAACCCCGAAGTCGAACCGTCGTGACAAGCACGATCACGTCGGCCATCATGAGCCGCGCGCATCGGCCACGACGAGCCGGCGATCACACCCCCGTCCCGAAGCCCTCGAACGCGCCCGCCGGCCGCTGCCCTCCCGCACCGCGGTGCCCGGCGCCCCGCTCAGGACACCGGCTCGCCGATCCCCAGCAGGTTCCCCTCGCTGTCGTGGAACCAGGCCGCGCGCTCGCCGCTGTACCCCTTGCTCGGGTAGTTCCCCTCTATCTCGGCGATCCCGCCCTCCGTACGGAAGCCCGGCACGTCCACCTCCTCGAAGGTCACCCCGCGCCGCCGCAGGTCCGCCACGACCGACTCCAGGTCCTCCACCTCCCACCCCATCTGCGTGAACGTGCCGGGCGAGGCCCCGGTCGACCGGTAGAGCGCGAAGTCCACTCCCCCGCACCGGTACAGCAGCCCGCCCGGCCGCTCGTCCACCGGCTCCAGCCCGAGCACCTCCGAGTAGAACCGCCGCGCCCGCTCCAGGTCCTGCGCGGGCAGCCGGGTCGCCACGCGTCCCCGGCCCAGGAACTTCCGTCCGTCCGGATCCATACCTCCACTGTGCCTCGCCCCACTGACAACGGCCCGAACGAAGGGTGCCGCCGGCCCGTCGGCGCGGGCATCATGGGCCGGTCGTTGTCGAAGGTGCTGACGAGGTGAACGGTGCGCTTGCGAAGAAGCGGGACGGTTACGACGGCTGCCCTGTGCGGCACCCTGCTCCTCGCCGCCTGCGGCCCCGGCGCCCACCCCGACGCCGCCCCCGGGCACACCCCCGTGCGGATCGCGGACGCCCCCGCCAAACTCCCCGTCCCCCTCGGCAAAGGCAGCAAGGCCGCCGACGACTTCAACGGCGACGGCCACCGCGACCTCGTCCTCGACGACCTGGTGAAGGCGCAGGCCCACACCGACGACGCGGGCATCGGCGTCGTCTACGGCAGCGCACACGGACTCGCCCCCGGGGCACGGCAGTTGCTGAGCCCCGCCAGGTACGCGGCCCGCACGAAGGGCCAACTCCCCGCCGTCTTCGACGCGGAGGCGAGCTGCGACCTCGACAAGGACGGCTTCACCGACCTCGTGGTCTCCACCGACCCGCCCTACGACGGCCAGGGACAGCCGCCCGTCCCCCTCCAGATCCTCTTCGGCTCCGCCACCGGCCTCACCCGCGCCGTCCACCTCACCGTCCCGGCCCGCGCCCGCTTCGGCGACGACTGGCCCGACCAGCCCGTCTGCGGGGACTTCGACGGCGACGGCGCGAACGACCTCGTCCTGCACGCGTCCGCAGGCCGACTCACCTACCTGCGGGGCCCGTTCAGCCGTAAAGGCGCTCCTCGCGCGGCCTCCGACCCCGTCCCCTCGCCCGGCGAGCTGCCCACCGGCCCGGCCGCCGATGTCAACCGCGACGGATACGACGACCTGGTGGTCCGGGCCGCGGAGGGCACGAGCAAGGCGTCCGTCGTCCTCGGCGGCCCGGACGGCCCCACCCGCACCGGCACCACGCTCCCGTCCGGCATCGACGTCGCCCTCGGCCGCTTCGGCAGGGGCGGCGCGCTGGACGCGGCGGTCGGCGGCATGGGCGAAACGTCCCTGCGCTACGACCTCCCGGCCCCCACCCGCGCCACCCTCGCCTCCGCCGGTTCCATGCTCGACGCGGCCGACTTCGACGGCGACGGCCTGAGCGAACTCGTCTCCAGCGGCTCGCGGCTGCGGCTGTTCCAAGGCCGTACGACCGGACTGTCCACGTCGGCCGTGGTGATCCTCGACCCGCAGGCCCGGGGCACGACGAGGGTGCTGTCGGTGGGCGACTTCGACGGGGACGGGCGGGCGGACCTGGCGGTGCGGACGTATGTGGGCGAGACGAAGGACACCGTGGCCGTGTACCCGGGCGCGAAGAAGGGCCTGGTGTCGGACGAGCCGGCGGTGACCTTCTCCAGCTCGGCGTTCCTGGCGGACAGTTGAGGCACAGCAGCCTCGGAGATTGACCGAACTCCCGTACAACCCAGGCGTCTTGCCATGGGTCTCCTCATCGCGGCCTCCGTGTTCCCGGGGCCCGCCCGACCCTTGGAGCCCACGTGACCATCCGTACCGGCACGGGCGCCGGCCTGCTGGCCGCCGCTCTGGCCGCCGCCTCCCTGACCCCGCTCGCCCTGGCCGCCCCGGCCTCCGCGGCGGCAGCCAAGTACGCGGACGACTTCAACGGCGACGGCTACCGCGACCTCGTCCTCGGCGACCGCACCGCCGCGGTGGGCGGCAGGGCGGAGGCGGGTGCGGTCGTGGTGGTGTGGGGCACGGCGTCGGGGCTGGACCACGCCACACGCAAGGTCTACACGCAGAACAGCCCGGGAGTGGAGGGCTCGGCGGAGGCGGGCGACCACTTCGGCGCGAAGGTCACCACGGCCGACCTGAACAAGGACGGTTACGCGGATGCCGTCGTCACCTCGCCGGGTGAGGACTCCGGTTCCCGGCACGGCATGTTCAGCGTCCTGTGGGGCTCCAAGTCCGGTCTGACCACGGGCAGTTCGTACACCATGGGCGGCGACGACGTGTTCGCCAAGGACATCGCGGTCGGCGACTTCAACGCGGACGGCAAGCTCGATGTCGTAGCGGTCGGGGACGACTACGTCTGGTACATGCGCGGTCCGTTCACCAAGTCCGGCTCGCGCGGCACCGCCACCAACCTCGACCCGGTCGACGGCGAGGACATCGCCCCCGAGCTGGTCGTCTCCGGCAAGGTCACCAAGGACTCCACCGCCGACTTCGCGGTCGTCGGCCACGACGCGGCCACCCGCACCAACCGCGTCTGGTTCTACCGCGGCAGCGGCAGCGGCCCGGTGAGGCCGCCGAAGAAGTACGGCCTGCCCGCCTCCTCCGACCTCGTCGGTTCCAGCGCCGTGATCGCCGACTTCGACAAGAACGGCTACGGCGACCTGGCCGTCGGCGTCTCCCGCTCCGGCAAGGGCGGCGCGGTCCACGTCCTCAAGGGCACGTCGACCGGTTTCAGCACGTCCGTCAAGTCGCTCAGCCAGGACACGGCCGGCGTGCCCGGCGTCCGTGAGTCCGGCGACTACTTCGGTTACGACGTCTCGGCCGGCGACACCAACGGCGACGGCTACCCGGACCTCGCTGTGGGCGTGCCGCTGGAGACCCTCGGCAGCGAGTCCTGGCGGGCGGGCGCCGTCACCGTCCTGCGCGGCGGCGCCTCCGGCCTGACCGGCACGAACTCCCGCCAGTACGACTACACCACCTCCGGCGTCGAGCGGCCGGCGGACGAGAGCGACAGCTGGTTCGGCGCCTCGGTGCTGCTGCGCGACCACAACCGCGACGGCCGCGCCGAACTCGTCGCCGCCGCACCGGAGATCGGCCGCCTGCACTTCTTCCCCGGCACCTCCTCCGGCCCCACCGGCACCGGTTCGAGCACGCTCACCGTCAAACAACTGGGCCTGGGCACGCGCGCTTTCTTCGGCGCCGTGCTCGCCGACTGACCAACTCCCGTACGCAGACCTCCCCTTGGAGTCCAGGAACGTGAAGCACCCCCTGCGCACCACCACGGCCCTCGCCGCCCTGACGATCGCGGGCCTCACTCCCCTGACCCTGGCCACCACCGCCTCCGCCGCGCCTTCCGGCCTGTCCGGCGACTTCAACGGCGACGGCTACCGGGACGTGGCGATCGCCGCCCCGGCCGCCACCGTGAGCGGGAAGAAGTGGGCCGGTCAGGTCGCGGTCGTCTACGGCACGAAGAGCGGCCTCGACACCGCCGAGCGCAAGGTGATCAGCCAGAACACCGCGGGCATCCCGGGCTCGGCCGAGGCGTACGACGAGTTCGGCGACCAGGTCGCCGCCGCCGACCTCAACCGCGACGGCTACAGCGACCTGATCGTCGGCGCCCAGCACGAGAAGACGGGCTCCGCGGAGGACGCGGGCACGGTGGTCGTCGTATGGGGCTCCGCCTCGGGACTTTCCGGTGGTACGACGGTGAAGAACCCCCAGACGCTGTACGGGAGTTACTTCGGCCTGAGCATCGCGGCCGCCGACTTCACCGGCGACGGCAGGCCCGACCTCGCCATCTCCGCGCAGAGCGACTCGGCGAACCCGTCCTCGTACCGGGTCCGGCTGATCCGCGGCCCGTTCACCAAGTCCGGCTCCACGGGCGCCGTTTCGACGTACTCCCCCGGCATCGACCGCCCCGTCCTGACCGCGGGCCGGGTCAGCGGCGACACCAAGGCCGACCTCGTGGTCACCGGCCAGAAGCCGAACGGCGACGACCTCGCCACCGCCGTCTACTACAAGGGCACCGCGAGCGGCCTGAGCAAGGCGGGCACCCTGCGCACCGCGGCGACGGCGGCCATCGGCGACCTGGACAAGGACGGTTACGGCGACATCGTCCTCGGCAACCCCTCCACCGCCGGCCGGATCGACGTGATCTACGGCACCGGTTCGGGCCCGAGCGCGAGCCGCCGGGTGTCGTACACCCAGAACACGGCGGGCGTGCCGGACTCCTCGGAGGCCGGGGACGACTTCGGCGCGGCGCTGGCGATCGGCGACTTCGACAAGAACGGCTACGCGGACCTCGCGGTCGGCGCGCCCGGTGAGTCCTTCGGCGACGACGACCACTACCTCTCCTCCGTCGGCGCGATCACCCTCCTGAGGGGCTCGGCGTCGGGCCTCACCACGACCGGCGCGGTGTTCCTGACGCAGGACAGCACCGGCGTCCCCGGCGCGAGCGAGGCCGGCGACAGCTTCGGCTCCACGCTGCTGGCCTCCGACGTGAACCACGACGGCCGCGCCGACCTCACCGCGATCGGCGCGCAGGAGAACGACCCGGCGGGCGCGGCCTGGTTCCTGCCGGGAGCGGCCTCCACGCTCTACTCCACGACGGCGTCCAAGAGCTTCGGCCCGACCGCGCTCGGTCTCTCGACGGCACAGGCAGGGGCCTTCGGCGCCGACCTGGCGGGCTGAGCGGCTCAGCTGCCCCACCCGCCACACCCGCACCGAGAATTCCTCGAACTCACGTACAACCCCTGCGCATCGGCAAAGGTCTACTTCGCATGCATAAGCCCCTGCGTCTCGCCCTCGCGACGGCCACCGCCGCCGCGCTGACGGGCGGTCTCCTCACCTTCTCGGCCGCGACGGCCACGGCCGCGGACTCCATGCACGTCCCGCAGGCCGACTTCAACGGCGACGGGATCGGTGACGTGGCCTTCTCGGCCGCCACCGCGTACGTCAGCGGCCACAAGGACGCCGGCCAGGTCGTCGCCCTCTACGGCACCGCCACCGGCGTCTCCTCGGCCAAGCGCTCCACCATCAGCCAGAACACCACCGGCGTCCCCGGCACCGCCGAGGCCGGCGACAAGTTCGGCTACGAGCTCGCGTACGCCGACTTCAACGGCGACGGTTACGACGACCTCGCGGTCGCCTCCCCGTACGAGAAGGTCGGCACCGACACCAACGGCGGCGCCCTCGCCATCCTCTGGGGCTCGGCGAGCGGCCTCACCGGCAAGAGCGTCGACGTCCCCGACCCGGCCCCCTCCGCCCACGACTTCTGGGGCAAGAACCTGGCCGCCGGCGACTTCGACGGGGACGGCAAGGCGGACCTGGCCGTCGGCAACTCCACCAGCACGGTCTACGTCTACAAGGGCGGCTTCAGCACCTCCGGCACCCCCGGCGGCCGTACCACCGTCAAGCCGCCGATCCAGTCCGGCAGCAACGACTTCCCGTACGGCCCGATGCACCTGACCGCCGGTGACGTGAACGGCGACGGGAGGACCGACCTGATCGTCGACGGGTACGAGACGAACACCTCGTACGGCTGGAACACGAACTACTACATCCCCGGCACCGCGAGCGGCCTGAGCGTGGCGTCCGCGTCGGTGCTCAAGACCGGCCTGGTCACCGGTGTCGGCGACATCAACGGCGACGGTTACGGCGACATCGTCAGCGGCGCCTCCTGGGACGCGAAGACCGGCGACGGCACGACCATCCCGGACTCCTCGAAGGGCGGCCGGGTGAACATCACCTACGGCACCGCGTCCGGGCCCGGCGCCACCAGCGCCGTCACGCAGAACACCGGGAACGTGCCCGGCACCTCGGAGACCGGCGACGGCTTCGGCTGGGACCTCGACCTCGGTGACGTCAACGGCGACGGGTACGCCGACCTGGTCGTCGGCGCCCCGAACGAGGACATCGGCTCGGTCACCAACACGGGCATGGTCACCGTCCTGTACGGCTCGGCCTCCGGCCTGAACACCTCCACCGGCACGCAGGGCCTCGCCCAGTCCACGGCGGGCGTGCCCGGCGACGACGAGAAGAGCGACCTGTTCGGCGCGGACGTGAAGCTCGACGACGTCAACGGCGACGGCAAGGCCGACCTGCTGGTGGGCTCGTACGAGAACGCGGGCAACGGCGCGGTGACGTACCTGCCCTCCAGCGGCACGAAGATCGTCACGACCGGCTCCCGCACGGTCTCGCCGAGCACCTCCGGCGTCTCCACCACGGGCAGCCCGCAGTTCGGCGCCCTGTTCGCCGACTGACATTCCTCAGGGGGCCGGCGCCCTAGGGGTCCCTTTGCCGGCCCCCTAGGGGATGTCACAGGTCGGCAGCAAAGCCGGGTCCGAAACGCCGGGCCCGGCACGTCACTCTCCGGGACCAGGTACGTTCGAAGGCGTGGCTGGATTCAGGATCGGACGCGGCGGCCGGAACAACGGCGCTCCGCAAACGCGACCGCAACACCCCCCGTACGGACAGCAGACGCCGCAGGGCCCGTCGTACGGCTACCCGCCGGCGCCGCAGCCCGGGCCGCAGCAGTACGGCGGCGGTCCGAACGGCGGCGGCCAGTGGCCGCAGGGCGGGAACGGCGGCGCCTACGGGGAACCGGAGTACTTCGGCGACGGCGGCGGCTACGCCCCGCAGGGCGGCCCCGACCCGTACGCGGCGAACAACCCCGGTCACACGCAGGCGTTCTCGGTCGGCGAGGACCCGTACAACCAGGGCGGTACGTACCGCGCGGGCTCGGCGCAGGCGCCGGCCGGCCCGATCGGCCCGCGCCTGCACTGGAAGGACCTGCTCCGGGGCATCGTGCTGTCCCCCACCCAGACCTTCCTCCGGATGCGGGACTACACGATGTGGGGCCCCGCCCTCATCGTCACCTTCCTCTACGGCCTGCTCGCCGTCTTCGGCTTCGACGGCGCCCGCTCGGACGCGATAAACGCCACACTGTCGAACGCGGTCCCGATCGTCCTGACGACGGCGGTCGCGATGGTGCTGTCGTCCTTCGTCCTCGGCGTGGTCACCCACACGCTGGCCCGGCAGCTGGGCGGTGACGGGGCCTGGCAGCCCACGGTCGGCCTCTCCATGCTGATCATGTCCCTGACGGACGCCCCCCGCCTGGTCTTCGCCATGTTCTTCGGCGGCGACGCGACCTTCGTCCAGCTGCTGGGCTGGGCGACGTGGGTGGCGGCGGGCGCGCTGCTGACCCTGATGGTGTCCAAGTCCCACGACCTGCCGTGGCCGAAGGCGCTGGGCGCGTCGGCGATCCAGCTGATCGCTCTGCTGTCGATCGTGAAGCTGGGCACGTTCTAGAGGCTGCAGGGCTTCAGGGCGGCTGCAGGGCTTCAGGGCTCTGGAACTCTGGGGCTCTGGGTCTCTGGGGCTCTGGGGCTCGTCGTCAGTGGTGATGCCCGTGCCGGCCGAGGGTCTGCACGGGGGTCGCAGCAACTCCAGGAACGACACGACCCCGTCGGCGCCGACGACCTCGACACTCCCGTCGAACTCGACCATCGGCAAACCGCCGCCGGGCAGCGGCGATGGCGTCACCCTCCCGGGTGTGCGCCTTCTCGCGCACGAGCAGCTCGTCAGTCTCCCGACGCGATGGTCGACAGTCGACGGTTACGGCTCAGAGCGCTTCCTTGTTGACCTTGGCCGCTTCCCCCGACCTGCTCACGGGCGGCAGCACGCTCCACGGGAAGTTGATCCAGTCATCGGTGCGCTTCCACACGTACTCGCACTTCACCAGCGACTGCGACTTCTCGTAGATGACGGCGGAGCGGACCTCGGCGACCGTGTCCAGGCAGAAGTCCCGTACCAGCTTGAGGGTCTTGCCCGTGTCCGCGACGTCGTCGGTGATGAGGATCTTCTTGTCGGAGAAATCGATGACATTGGGGACGGGCGCGAGCATGACGGGCATTTCGAGAGTCGTGCCCACCCCCGTGTAGAACTCGACATTAAAGCTGAGAGGCGCAATCACCAGGTGATATGCCCGGCAATTGCGCCTCAACTCAGCACCAGCTCAGCACGTCCATCCGAGTCAGCACCGCT
This sequence comes from Streptomyces sp. NPDC047081, assembly GCF_040643775.1. Lineage (NCBI taxonomy): Bacteria > Bacillati > Actinomycetota > Actinomycetes > Kitasatosporales > Streptomycetaceae > Streptomyces > Streptomyces sp. NPDC047081. The sequence continues at coordinate 305,045 of NZ_JBEYUY010000003.1, forward strand.
TACGCAGTACGGATACGGCTCAGCGACTCGGAGAGATCGCGAGCGACAGCCAGCGCGACCGCACCCTTGATCCGCTCCTCAGCACCCGGAAGCAGATGGATGTACACCTGTTCCGTGGTCTTGCTACTAGCGTGCCCCATCCACACAGCCAGCTCCGGAAGCGGGACGCCAGCAGCGATGGCCACCGAGGCGAAGTAGTGCCGCAGCGACTTCGGGGTCAGCTTCCGGTGTTCCAGCCCAGCAACCTCGATCGCCTTGTTCCACCTGTCCGCGAACGTCGTACGCGAGGGGAAGCGTTCGGCGAACGTCTCGGACTCGTAGAACCACCCTTCGTCACCCCAGGTGCCATACGTCGCGATGTGGGTACGCCAGGCCTCATCAGTGATCTCGGGCACCGGAACCCGGCGACCAGTCCGAGACCACTTGACCTCTTCCCGGATCGCCGTTCCCCGCCCGGCACCGTCGTTGGCGCCGAAGGTGGAGAGCTGGGCATTGATCGTGGCGAACCCCGCCTTCTGCTCCCACTTCTGTTCACACATCGCGAGCGCCTCACCCACACGCAATCCGCACCCCGCCATGCTCCACACGGCCGACCGGTAATACGGCCTGATCGCATCGAAGATGGCTTCGATCTCAGAAGTCGTCGGAACCTCTGACGGATCGATCGGCCGATAGGCCGAGGTCTTGCGTTTGCGCGCTTCCGCCTTCTTGCACGGATTCCTAGGAATGATCTCCGCAACCCACGCGTACTTGAAGAGCGAGGCGAGGACAACCTTTCGTGTGTGAATCCCGTACGGCTTGTACCCCTTCTCCTTCTGGAGCGTTTCCCACTTCGCGATATCGCTTGCGGTGATCGAGCCAATCGGGCGCGGCCCGAAGAACTCGGCGTAATGGTTCTTGTAGATACTCACGTACTGCGCGCGAGACGACAACGCTAACTGCGCGTCATCCGAACCGGCATTCAGCCACTCCTCCCAGACGTCAGCGAAGGTCCGCTTGGACTGCGAGGGGTCGATGTACGAACCCGTGTCCTTGTCGCGTTCAACCTTCCGTTCCCACTTTTCCGCGAGCTTCTTACCGGCCGCGCCCGACTCGAACGTCTTCTCACGCTGCCGCCCTGAGCGCCCGCCAGGCTCACGCCAGCGAGTCACCCATGGGTGCGGGCACCTGTCCCACGCCGTGATCACACAGTCACACCGTTTGATGATCGAGCCCATGTCCGTCCACCCTCCTTGATCCTTCTCGGTAACTCAGCACGAAGATTCTACATGCGATTGTTCTCAACGTGACCCCTTAGCCAGGTCTCCAAGTCCCGTTCTCTGAACCGGAGATGCTTGCCGACGCGGTACGCGGTCAGGCCCCAGGTGCGCCAGTTGCTGTACAGCGTGTTCAGGGACACGGCCAGGAACTCCGCTGCCTGACTGGGCGTCAGAAGCTGGTTCGATCCGCCTCTCACAGCCACTCACCCCACTGCTTCGCGTCCTCCCGCGCCTCCCTGGCCAGTTGGAGACTCTGCGCGTGGCTCTCGGCAATTCCGGCGGCGAAGTCGGCGGCACCGGAGGTGTAGCCGGAACCGACGTAGCGCAAGTTCGACTCCGTGACCGTGTCCGAGTCGTCCACGGGCCTGGTGTCGCCCCGCCGGTGGTCGGCGCGCTCCTCCCGCAGCGCGCCGTACGTGGTGGAGTAGCGGCGGGATTTGGTGAGGATGTGACCCCGATAGCCGAGGCTGTGCGCCCAGGTATGCAGCCGGAGGTATTCCAGCTCCGCCAGGCCGCCCAGGCGCCAGCAGGTCCCCATCAGGGCCCGTATGTGGCCGTTGACGGCTGCCGCGCGAATGTCGTCCAGGCTGGTGACGCGGTAGTCCAGTCCCGCGCCTGTTTCGGCGGCACCCTTGCTGACGTACTTGGCCACGTAGCCCGCAACCGCTCCATCTGACAGGCCGTCAGAGCTGTTGAAGGAGTGGATGGGTCGGGCGTCGAACTGGGCGCCCCAGGCGAGCCGTTCGGTGCCGTAGGCGTCCGAGTCGGGCGGCGTGACGTAGCCAGTCGTGGCGGCGTGCGTGACAGCGTCCGACAGCAGGCCCGCAGTGGCCCAGGCGGGCGGGGGCGAGGTGGGGCCGTCCGGTCCGTCCAGGCGCACGACGGCATGGAAGTGCACGGCAGCCCGCTTCTGGAACTCGGCAACCTTGGCGAAGGACACCACCAGGTGCTCACCGAGCCGCAAACGCGGAATCCCTGCTACGGAGGCGAGGTGACGACGTACGGCGGTCGCGAACCGGTCCCACAACAGCCCGGCGTGCGCGTGCCACAGCACATGGCCTACGTAGTCGTAGCAGTCCGCGCACAGCGGCAGCCCCACCATGTGGTCATCGTCGGCATGGACCAGGCCGCAGCCGAGCGGACGCCCGTGCTCACAGCGCGGAGCGTCCCGGCGGGGACGGCAGCGCTCCCCGTCCAGTGCGCGATGCACGGGCCCGAAGGAGGGAGCGGTAAGGGTGACGAACAGCCGGGGACGCTCGCGCACCACCTCGGGCACACTCTTGCCGCCGGACAGGCCCGCACGCACCAGTTGGAAGGTATCCCCGGCATGCAGGCGGGAGCAGGGCTCACAGACCGAGGCCCGCCGGTTGCGGCAGCGCACCGCCAGCCGCTCACCCGGCTCCGTCGCGGTCGAGTAGGAGGAGATCACCTCCCCCGTGACCGCGTCGCGAGTGATGGTGGAGCCGGACAGATAGACCGGATTGGCACACCCGCCGATGGCCTTGATCTGTTCCAGCCAGCGGGAAAACTTCGGATCGTTGGCGAGCCGGATAATGTCCCAGTCGGCATCCGAGAGCAGCCGAAGCCGCCTCTCCTGTTCCAGCGTGGCCGAGCGGGAAGGGTTCTTGAATACAGGCGAAAGATGCACCTCTGACGAGGTGTTAGACATGGCAGACCTCCATACAGGAAAACGGGTGGAGGAGCGCGGGCGGCAGTACGGCTACGAGTCATGGCTGAGTCCTTTTCGAATCTCGTCTTGGCTGTGTCTGAGATATGACTGAAGTAAGTGTCTGCGTCTATGCCTGAGATATGTCTGCGTCTATGTCTGTGAATTCGCTGAAGTGGGCTCGTCGCTCCGCCTCAATGATCTCAGAACGATCACGGCGAAGCCACCGAATTACCGTGCAGGCCGGGGAAGTTGAGCGATCTTGGGAGGGCAATCCGACAGCCGAACCCGGTACCCCAGCGGCATCTGTTCGGACGTTTGCGCCCTGTGCCACAGCCGCGCGGGAGAGGCAGCGGGCAGCAGCGGGGCAGGTGTGGCAGAGACTGTCTTCACTTCTTCCAGGGCGCGCCTGCGGCGCGCCGGGCGCCTTCTGGCGCTCCGGCCGGGCGTGCGGCCTTCGGCCGGTCCCGTCCGGGCGCCAAGCGCCCGCGACCACAACCCGCCCCCGATCATGAGCCAGCTCCCCACACATTCCCGCCCTGCCGTGCCCTCCCCGGGACTGAAGCCCGTGGCTCGCTCCCTCCAGAGCCATCGGCCACCGATCCGGACAGGACTGCATCCCGCCGCCGATATCCCGGCGTCATGGCATTCAGGGACCGGCCGAGCCTTCCGGGGTCAAAGGGCCGAGGTTCGAGCGTCTTGGGCTGGGGCCGACGGCCTACGAGGCTTTAGGCAGCCACCATGGGGCGAGCCTCGAAGAACAGGGGGCCGATCGGGCTGAACACGGGCAGGCTCCAAGAGACTGCCCGATCCGCTGGCGAGCGTAAGGCCCCCTGTTCACTCGCCCCATGGCAGCTCCCGCCCAAAGCCTCTACGGCCGGCGGCGTGCCAATGGCGCGCCATTCCTCCAGCTAAGGACCAAGATCTGACGAGGCACGGCACCGCGCCGAGTCAGTCGAACTCCCTTAGAGCGGCGACCAGTTGGGGCCCCTCCTTGGCGCCCCGACGCAGGAGCACGGCAGCCGTGGTGTGCAGCTCGTTCCAGGAGTGGGGCCGCCCGACCGCAGCGGCATCAGGGACACTCGCCACCGCCACAGACGCGGCTTGAGCCGATTCACCTGCCCCGGCGAGGGCGTGCGCGAGACAGGCGCGGAACCAGGTCTTGTCACGCCGGTATTCGTCCGGCAGGGCATCGAGCCCCACCGTGAGATCATCCACGGCGGCTTGCCAGTCACGCAGGTGCAGAGCCGCCATTCCGCGTTGCAGGGTGAACCACGTCTCGTCGTAGAAGTACATCCACACCGGCTCGTCCTCCGGGCGCTCGGACGCCAGCCTCATGAGCCCCTGTGCATCGTCGAGCAGGCGTCGGGCTTCGTCGGCCTCTCCGTTCAGCGCGTGTCCCCTGGCAGCCATCTGCGTGGCCATTCCCTGTACGCCGAGGGACGTGCCCGGAGCCGACCAACGGGATGCCTCAGCAAGACGTACACAGCGGATGGCTCGGCCCTTGGACCACGCCATGTGTGCCTTCATGTTGAGGGTTGTAGCGGCCATGTTGGCATCTCCCGCTTCCAACGCCCATTCGTGGGAGCGGTCGTACCAGGCCAGTGCGGTGGCAGTCTCGTCCTGGTCCTGGGCCATCCACGCGAGGAACTGCGCATGTTCCGCTGCGAGACGGACCACACGGTCAGCGAGGTCGCCCCGTGCGTCCGCGTACAGATCGACGACCGTCCGGAGCTGCTGCCGCATCACGTCGACGAGCGGCCGTGAGCCGATCTGGTCTTCGGCCCGACGATGCTCGGCGAGAAGCCGATCAAGCCAGTCCAGGGTTGGGGCGTCCACACGGTGTGAAGCATCGACCACACCCGTGACACGAGCCAACAGGTCTTCGTCAGGCGCGAGGCCAGGGAGGGACAGGCCGGAGACCGGAGCCACGTCCGTCCCCAGTGACACGCTGGCGGACTGGAGATCGGACGGAACGCCGAGTCCCGCCACGATGCGTTGCCGTACCTCCACGGAGGTCACGCGCCGTTGGCCGCGTTCGATGTCGGACACGTCGGGCTGGACGAGGCCGACGCGTTCCCCGAGCTTCGTCTGACTCAGACCGGTGAGTTTCCGGTACGTGCGGAATGCGGCGCCCCAGTCTTCGCTGGTGACCGCCGCTACTAGCTGCGGATGGGACCACAGGTTCCCGGGAGTTTCTCCCATACCTCAAATATAGGGCGGCTCTATAGGGCCGTGGGATGGGTTCAACCGGCGTCCGCCGTCAGGGTCTTCGTGACGAGTACCCCCGCGACCGAGCGACCGGCCCGGGGGCGTGGCCATCAACCCCATGGAGGTTGACGACGTGACCAAAACTATCGGGAGCCGGACTCACAGGGCAGAGGTACCGGCGTGATCGAGCGCATCGAGGAAACGCGGTTACTGCCGTGGGTAGGCCCGGAGGGCAAGCCCTGCTACCTCTCCGGGGACAGCTCAGGCGGTTACCTCTCACGGCTCGCGGACAACATGGAAGCGGTACAACTCGGCCTGGCCGCCGACCTGGTCAAGGAAGCCAGAACGATCCTCGACTCACGCAAGTGGACCCCGGGGGAACTCCATCTGCTGGCCGTCCAACTGACCGAAGCTCTCACCGACGTACACCGCGTAGCGGAGAGCCGGGGCGCCCGTCTGCTTGATCCTTCGTGGGACGACCCCGACGTCATCGACGATCAAGGCGACGCGAACGAAGGCGACGACGACCAGGACGGCCCGCAGGTCCCAGCCGAGGCATCCGGGTGACTGTCTCCACAGCCGTACGCATGCACCGCGACGCCACCGTCACCGAGCCACCGCCCCCGGCGACCGGGGAGTCAGTAGCGGCCTACTGTGGCTGTTGCACCGGGTTCCGCACCATCTGGTGCCCAGCCTGCTGCGGCTTCGAGGGCTGCACCGCGTGCCGCTACACCCGGCGCGTGCGTTGCCCGGTGTGCAGCGGCGGCACCACTCTTGCCCCCATCCAGTGGTAGCCCCTTGAGCAGAGCAACACGCATGGAAGCGGCCTCCGTCACCGGCGGAGGCCGCTTCCATGTCCTGCGATCAGGTCAGCACCTACTCAGCACAGGGACCATGATCAGTCACGATCAACGCCAACCAACCACAAGATCAGATAGCCACACATAGGCATTCACCTGGATGTTTGCCAAGGTCACCGACTATGCGCTAAGCAGCCAGGCCCATGTACTCGACATTCACCAGGTGGATGTTCTTGCAGTCGAGGGCGTAGGCAAGGCCGCCGGCCACGAAGACGCCGCCGCGGGCGATGCTGAGCACGATGTCCGGCTCGAAGCCGTCGTCGGCGATGGTCTGCGCGAGCTCGCGCACGGCCGTGCCGAACGCCTCGTAGGTGAGGTTCTCGCGAACGCCGCTCACGCTCGTCACACCTGCGTCCGGTGGAAGTTGAGGAAGGACCGGGAGGCGGTGGGCCCGCGCTGCCCCTGGTACCGGGAGCCGTAGCGCTCGCTGCCGTACGGGAACTCGGCGGGCGAGGAGAGCCGGAACATGCACAGCTGCCCGATCTTCATGCCGGGCCACAGCTTGATGGGGAGGGTGGCGAGGTTGGAGAGTTCGAGGGTCACGTGACCGCTGAAGCCGGGGTCGATGAACCCGGCGGTGGAGTGCGTGACGAGCCCGAGCCGCCCGAGGGAGGACTTCCCTTCGAGCCGCGAGGCCAGATCGTCGGGGAGCGTGATGACCTCGTACGTCGACGCGAGCACGAACTCACCGGGGTGCAGGATGAAGGGCTCGTCGCCCTCCGGCTCCACGAGCCGCGTGAGGTCGACCTGCTCGACGCTGGGGTCGATGTGCGGGTACCGGTGGTTCTCGAACACCCGGAAGTACCGGTCCAGCCGGACGTCGACGCTCGACGGCTGCACCATGGTTTCGTCGAAGGGATCGATCCGCACTCGCCCGGCGTCGATCTCGGCCCGGATGTCCTTGTCTGAGAGAAGCACGCCCCGAGGATACGCAAGGCGCACGGAGCCAGGACAATCGCCTGTTCCGCGCGCCTTGACGTGTATGACCGTTTTTTACGACCGCTGCTGTTGCCGTGCGCCGCCGCTACTGCTTCTCAAGGCTGACCGGCACGACGCTGCGCAGCCGGGCACAACGTGGACACCGCACCAGCCGACCGGGGCCGAGCCGCTCGGCCTGCTGCATCGGGAACGAAGCGGTGCTGAACACGTGCCCATCGGCACAACGGACGACGGTGCGCTCCATCAAGTCCATGAGTCCCTTCCCCAAGAGCCCCGTCCGACTGCTCTCCAGCGGACGACAAATGCCACATTACGGGATCAAAGGAACGACTCTCCAGGCGGCACTCCGACCTCACCCGGACCCTCTCCCACCCCTCCACCGTACGCCCCAACTCCCGCCCCCCGCAGCCCCATCGGCCCCCACAAACGCATCCGGGCCCCACGGCTTCAGCGCCGGGGGCCCGGTATGAGGTAAGGTAACGAGCGTTCCGACACCGGTCCCGACCGGCGTCTACGCGGGTGTAGTTTAATGGTAGAACATCAGCTTCCCAAGCTGAGAGCGCGAGTTCGATTCTCGTCACCCGCTCCATGACAAGGCCCAGGTCGTCGACCTGGGCCTTCCTTGTGGTCCGGATCGCTCAGTGGGCTCGCACCCTTCGTGCTTCTTTCCAACGGCTGACGGCCACGCACAGGCAGGTCGGCTCGTTCAGAGTTGGCCGGCCGCGGACAGGACAAGCAAGCAGAGGCCCATCGTCGTGGCAAAAGCAGTGCCGCCGTAAAGGACTGCCTCGGCGAATCCGGCTCCGGTGCTGGCCTTGAGGATCCCAGCAACGAGGGCCACTACGAGAGAGAACAGCGCTGCCACGAGCAGCCACAGATACCTCGTTCTGGATCGCGGCTCGCACGATGGAGCATTCACAGAAATCTTCCTTCACGAAGGGGCTGAAACGGGAGGAGCGCATCATTCCGGGACCAGGACACCAGTCAGCAGATGGGCGGCGAGTGTGCTGCGATGGTGCATCGCGGCCTGAATGAGTTCGCGATGCGCGGTGATCTGTGCGCCTACCGCATCCAGCGTGTTGCTGATTCGCCGCTGGTGAGCAAGGGGCGGCAACGGTACGGGCAGAAGTGCCAGTGTGGCGGCGCTGAGGGAAGGGACGGCGGTGCCGCGGGCGTACTCCTTGAGCCAATGCACCGTCTGCGGCAGAGACAAGTAGGCGAGCAGGTAGCCGGGGAGGACAAGGAGCTCCCCGTCCGATTCCAGGGCACGCAGCCGCAGCAGGTTGGTGCTGAACAGCCAGCCGTCCTGCGCCTTCTCGACCAAGGCAGGGGGCATCTGGGCGCCGGAACGCACGCACAGGATGTCTCCGGGGCGGAGACGGAACCTTGCCAGTGCGCGGGCGACATCCTCACCCACTTTCTCCATGTCGCGATCGTCGATACGTCCCTCACGCAGATGCTTCGGCATCACGACACGCAGATCGCCTGCCACGGAGCGAACCTCGGCCGGCAGCCGTGAGTAGGACGGGCCGGCCATGATCTCGACCAGATCGCCCAGCGGAACCCGACGCCAGTCATGAGGTAGCCCGTCATACGAGAGCACGACGGCTGACGGCAAAGGGCTGTACGAGAGCGCATCGACCGCACCGTCAACGGCTTTCGTTCGACGCCTGGCCGTATCAAGCGTCCGCTTCGTGGCTGCTGCCTCAGTCGCCGCATCAGCCGGTGAGGCCGCAGACATCCATCTGTCCACATAGTCGGCGGGGCTGAGCGAGTAACCCGCAGCCCGCACGGCCTCCAGCGGAGCGGCGACCGCAAGATGGCCAGCGCTCTGCCGCCCGAGGCGGAATCCGGTTCCTCGCCGCCACGCCTGAACGGTTTCCGTCATCGCCCCGACGTGTTCGTCGGACAGGACCCGCGGTCCGCGACTCGCCTTGTCGCCCAACTCCCGGGCGTCCACGAACAGGATCTCCTCGCAAACCGCTGTGGAACGCCTCAAGAACCACAAGCAGACGGACACCTGAGCCCCCGAGAAGAGCTGGGGCGGCAGCGCGACGATGCATTCGACAGCCCCGTCCTCCACCAGCCTGCCTCGAATCTCCCGCTCCCGGATGTCTGTGGAGGCGCCCGCGCTGACCGGCATCACGACGCCTGCATGGCCCTCGTCCTTGAGGGACACCAGGACATGCTGGAGCCAGGCGAAGGCAGGGTTGCCGGGGGGAGGCGGTCCGTACGGCCAGTCGATGCCCTCACGCGGCCTCCACCCAACCCCACGAGCGTTGAACGGCGGATTGGTCAGGATCAGGTCGGCCTGGCGGCCCTTCGGCCAGACACGCTCGTTCCACGGGGCCGTGGTTACGGCCTCCAGTTCGACCGGCACTCCGTGCAGCGCAAGGTTCATTCCGGCGAGCTGAAGTGTGCCGCGCTGCGGGCTCTCACCGCGCAGGGTCAGAGGCACGACGCCACCGAGGCGTTCAGCGACCCCGTCAAGCATCTCACCTGCGCGCACATACGGGTCGTAGACGCGTTGCGCGGAGTCCTCGTCGTCTATGACGGCGTCTCGCATCAGCCGCACGACAGCACGGGGGGTGAAGAACTCTCCGCTGGGAAGCCCGGCTCGGGAGCCGAATTGATCCACCAGTTGCCGGAACTCATCGATCCCCAAGCCGTCGGTCAGGTGAATCACCTCGACGACATCCGCGTACTCCCGAGGCTCCAACCTGACGATGGCTGCCCGCATGCCCGGCAGCACACCACGCAGGCGAAGTGCCTCGTCGGCCGCCTCCCCGATCTCCTGCAACAAAGCCGCTGTGGCCGCCCTGGATCGAGCCCGCGCCGTGCGCGGGAGCGACACCGAGGGCGGGTCTCCGCTCACCTGAAGAAAGACCAGAGAGAGGAGCAAGGCAAGGTAGTCCGTCATCGATCCGCCACCGCGCACGGCGTCCGCCATCGGTCCCAGCAGTTGCGCAAGTTGCCGTGCACGCTGTTCTTCGTCGCTCGACAGACCGCTGTCAGCTACCTCACCGCTCAGCGTGGTCGCTCTCTGGCGGGCGTCGTCCGATGCCGTGAGGTTCCGACGCATACGGTCGGCATAGGTGATCCCGGGCGGCTCGTCAGACGCACGCGCGCGCGACGGGATCTGACGGGAGTCAAGCCACCCGAGAACCGCCCGCAGACTGAATAGTTCCGTCTCCCCCGTCCTGACCGGCTCCGGATAATCCTCGTACCGACGCTGCCAGTTGGTGACCGCCGGCCGCATCACCCCAGCCAGCTGTGCGAGTTCGGCCCTCGACAACAGGCGATCTTCGCTGAGACCCGTACCGTCCATGAAACCCCCGTACACCGCCCTGGTTGCTCTCGATGAGGGAACGGTAGAGAGGCAACAGCGAGAGGGTCAATGTGCGCACCATCGGTGCGCACATTGACGGGTGGGCGAGATACACGGGATGCGAGGCCGACCTCCAGGGGCCATCGAAGCTCTCAACAGCTGTTTTCTTTTCCATAGCTCATCTCTTCCACCCGATCGAAAGGAGGTGAGGGACATTCCTTGTTAACGGGGTACCTGAGATGGACCTGCGCCAGTCTGCGGATCACTGAGCCCACCGCAGGCTCTTCCTGGATAATCAACGTATGGCAACACAGCCCGGTCTCTCTGATCTTCGCCGCGCCAAGTTTGCTCGCCGTGCGCCTGGCGCACTCTCCGAGCTCGTCGGCCCCCAGCACGGCACGGTGACCCTGCCTCTCCACCTGGCGTGGTCGGGGCTCACCACGTTCGATCTCGACCAGCCGCGGCTGCGGATGAGCTACTACCGGATAGTCCTGGCCGAGGGTCTGCGCGACGATCTCATCCGGTTCCTCAATCGTGACCTTCTGGTCAGCCTGTGGCCCACATTGCGCACACTGGTCAGCCGTGATATCCGGGAAGTGTGGGAGAGCTCCTTCGACGAGCTGGCTCACGGAGCCCAGGCTGCTGCGTGAACCTCACGGATCTGCACCGTCGACTGCTTGCGGACGTCCTTGACGTGGGTGGTGTCTACCCTCTGGCGCTCACCGGTGGCTACGCGGTTCAAGCACATGGGCTGGTCAACCGGCTCAGCCAGGATCTCGATGTCGCGACCGAGAACCCGGAACGCATGGAGGACATCGCCATCTCCGTGCGCAGCGGACTGGAAGAGCGCGGATGGCGCGTGAGGGCTCTGGAGACAGATCCACTGTCAGTACGGCTCATCGTCACCGATCCCGCCAGCCTTGAGGAGTGCGAGGTCGACGTCCTCAAGGAGACACTTTGGCGGCCCCCTGTGCGCACCGAGCACGGACTGGTGCTGTCCCTCGAAGATGTCGTCGGCACGAAGGTTCGCGCACTGGCCGACCGGGGACTCGCCAGAGATCTGGTCGACGTGCAGGCCGCAGCGGACCGCTGGAGCCACATCGATCTGGAACAACTTGGCCGTCGCCACGCCCGCGACTCTTTCGATCTACGCGAGCTTCAAGCCCGTCTGGGCGGGGCCGATTGGATCGACGACGCCGAGTTCGCCGCCTACGGGCTGGACGAACGCGCAATCACCGAGCTGCGTCGGTGGGCGCAATCGTGGGCCGACGACATCGGCGAACGACTCCAGGAGCTGGAAACTCCACACGAGGACTGAAGACCGCAAGGGCGCCGTCGGCCATGAAGACACGTTTCAGAGCCGACCGCTCACAGCCCGGTCGCACCTCGACCGCACACACGGCGGCCAACCTGGCATCCAGTGCGTGCGTGGTGGCTGCTGCCGACACCGGAAGAGGCGGTAACAACCTGCTGGCCGATTCCGTGCCCATAGCGTGCCCTTTAGAGCGGACAACAACGGTCAGCAGCGGGTACATCAGACCGCCGCGCCTGAAGCGGGACATCGAATCACCACAGGTCAAAGGGTATGAGGCCGTCCAAGCGCCGTCGCTTCCCAAGCTGAGAGCGCGAGTTCGATTCTCGTCACCCGCTCCATGTGAAACCCCAGGTCATCGGCCTGGGGTTTACTTTTTGTCCAGTCTTTTGTCGATCCCCACGCCCCGGGGAAACCTTGAGATAGGGCCCTCGCTGCATTGGCCGCTGTCCATTCCCTCTCCTCAACTGCGCAGCCTGGCACGCCCCTTGGCGCGCGGGGCTCTGGTGAGACGCTGGCCAAAGCCATCAGCTTGCCGTTCACATCACGAAGCGGCCGGATGTTCGGAGTGCCGCGGGCTCGACCGGCCTCCCGAATCACCATCGCGTCGCGAGCTCCTCGCTGTGCCCAGAGAGGCCGGGGGACTGCTCGCCAGCATACTGGCCCACCTGGGGCCGGCCGCGCTGTCTCCGTCGTCCCGTCCGACGCCGAGCTCACCACACAGCAGGCAGCGGACATGCTCAACGTGTCGCGGCCGTTCCTGATCGGGCTGTTCGAGCCGGAGAAATGCTCACCCGGCTCGGCCAGGAGATCGGGAAGGCCTGGCGCGAGCTCGCGGGCCCGGTCTACACGGCGATGGCCGGCATCGGCACAACCGCCCTCTGGCAGCCGGAGGCCCTGATCGAGATCTCCTCGGTGTCGCGGTGGTTCCGGACGAGCGGCTCGTCCGTCCGGAAATCCTGGACGGCTGAAGGGCCGCCACCGTCTTGGCAGCCCGCCGCATACAGCGGCGGGTGGGACAAGGATCACGATCGATTCGTACCGCCCGTTCACCCTGAGCTGGGAGGCCGGGTGCCGGCTGCAGACGATCAGGCTGCCCCGCCGACTCGTGGATGAAGCCGGTCAGGAGGCCGGGGTCGCATCCGGCGGTACCGTCCGGTTCGGGCTGGGCGGGCCGGTGACGCAGGTGGCGGCGCGAAGCCGGCTGTCGGCCGTCGCCCTGGCCCGGCGGAACGAACGTGGCCCAGATCGCCTACCAGTGGGGTTTCGGCAGCCTGGGCCGCTTCGCCCGCGACTACCGGCGCCGCTACGGCCAACTGCCGTCGACGACGCTGCGGACCTGAGAAGTCATGATCACGGCGTCCCCCAGGTCGGCCGCCGAGGTGGCGCAGGGTGCCTTTGACGACCTTGTTGACATTGAAGCCCTAGGTCAGCGCCCTGGGGCTGGGCTGCGACACCGGAGGCCGCGGCGCTTGTCCCTGGTGGGGCCTGGCCGTACGACTTCCTTGATCCGGCGCCGCGATCCGGGTCCTGTCATGGGCGGAATCGGCGAAGACGAACAGCCGCAGCACCAGGAAACGTCCGGTTCCGGCGATCCCGGCGGCGGCGAGGTAGACGACCTGCTCGGAAAGGATCCCCGGCGACGGCCGCACCATGTGCAGAACGGCCGTCGCGGCGCAGGTCACCGCGTAGGCGGCAGCGGCCGACCCCGCGGACTGCCAGTGCCGGCGCCATCCGGCGCGCCGTCCGGCCCCGAAGGTGAAACGTGCGTGGAGCTCCGTGCAGAGCACGGTGGAGGCGGCGGTTATCAGCGCGTTCGCCACCATCCAGGACATCAGGGCGGCGCACACCGACACAGCGGCACTGGAGGCGACCCCGACACCGCCGCCGCACAGGACGAAACGGGCGAAGGCAGTGGTCGGACCGGGAACGAGCGGGGGTCGCCGTGCGTCGGTCCGGGTGGTCCGGTCGGTCGCCGTCCGCCCCGTACGTGGCGTGACCCGTGTGCCGCACCGTGTTTCGCGCACCGTCTGCGGCTTCGCCGTTTCGCGCACCGTCTGCGGTTTCGCCGTTTCGCGCACCGTCTGCGGTTTCGCCGCGAGCGGCGGCTTCATGTGTTTCCTTCCGGACGGGGCAGCTGCGAACCCCCGTGCGGGATGGGGGGCTCATGCCGTTGCGCGGTCGCGGCGCCGAGGCGGTGCGCCCCGGGCCGGGCCGAGAGTGGGCCGCGCCGCACCCTCGGCCCGGGGACACGGACCGTCAGCTCGCCGTGTCCGAGGTGGCCGGCGCGACGGTGTTGCCGGTCACCGTGCCGGTGGCACCGTCGACGGTGACCAGGTGCCGGACGCCGTCGGTGCCCAGCACCTCGACCTCCCACGCGCTTCCGCCGCCCTGCTCCGCGACCACGCGCAGCGCCTCCGTCTTGCTGCCGGGAACCGCCTTGCCGGCCGCCTCGATCGCCGACGCGGCCGAAACCGCGGGCAGCGGCGCGGGTGCGAGGGTCCCCGAAGTGCTCTGACCACTCTGATCGTTCTGGGTGCCCTGGCTGTTCTGACCGTTCTCGGTGCCCTGCGGGCTGTTGCCACCGAGCCCGGATCCGTCGTGCCGGCCGCCTCGACCCCCTCCTGCCTGCCCGGATGCACCCTGCCGGCCGTCGCCACGGCCCGCCTGCCCGGGCCCTGCCGCGAACTGGCCGTGGCCGCCCTTTCCCCCGTGGTCCTGGTGGACGACGGCAACGGCGCCGGCCGCGCCCGCGGCCGCCAGGAGAACCACGACGCCGAGGACCGTCCCACGTCGCCGGCTCATCCGGGGGAGACGCGCCCGGAAGGTCCTGGTCGGCCTGGCCGGCTTCGGCAGCGCGACCGGTGCGTCCGGCGTCGACTCGGGTGTCGACCCGGGCTGCGGCTGCGGCTGCGGGGGTTCGGGTTGGGACATGCTCGGGCTCCTGATCGCCTCGACCGGCCCGATGCCGGCGGCTGCCAGCAGCTTGGAACGCCGTTGCTGAAGCCGGGCTGAAGGTGGCTGAAGACGTCTTCAGCCACCTTCAGCCCGGCGTGCGAGGCTGTATGCCGTGCGCGTACTGGTGGTCGAGGACGAGAAGCGGCTGGCCGTCGCCCTGCAGCGAGGTCTCAGGGCCGAGGGGTTCACCGTCGATGTCGCCCACGACGGGAACCAGGGACTGTGGCTCGCCCTGGAGCACAGCTACGACGTGATCGTGCTCGACATCATGCTGCCCGGCCTCAACGGCTACCGGGTCTGTGCCAGGCTGCGCTCGGCCGGGAGCGACACACCGATCCTGATGCTCACCGCCAAGGACGGGGAGTACGACGAGGCCGAGGCGCTGGACACCGGTGCCGACGACTTCCTGTCCAAGCCGTTCTCCTACGTCGTCCTGGTCGCCCGGCTCCGCGCGCTGCACCGTCGCACCGGCCACAGGGTTCCCGCGGAGTTCCGGCTCGGTGACCTGGTGATCGATCCGGGCCGCCACACCTGCGTCCGCGGCGGCAGCGAAGTCCGGCTCACCGCACGGGAGTTCGCCATCCTGGAGTACCTGGCCCGGCGGGCCGGCGAGGTGGTGTCCAAGCGGGAGATCCTCGAACACGTCTGGGACTCGGCCTTCGAGGCGGACCCCAATGTCGTCGAGGTCCACATCAGTGCCGTGCGCCGCAAGATCGACACCGCCTTCGGGCGCTGCGCCCTGGAGACCATCCGCGGCGCCGGCTACCGGCTGGCGGCCGACGGTGGCTAGCCGACTCGTCCCCGGCGCGGGCGAGGTACCGGCAGCGATCCGGCGCCTGCGCCTCGCCGCCGTGCGGCTCGCGAAGGTCGTACGACACCCGTGGCCGGGATCGGTGCGGGCCCGGGCGACACTCGGGGCGACCGCGGTCGTCGCCCTCGCACTGACCGCAGCCTCCTTCGCACTGTTCGCCCTGGTGCACACCGACCTCCAGCGCAACGCCAACGACGCGGCCACCGCGCAGGCGGACACCGTCGGTCAGCTGGCCGCCGAGGGCAAGCTGCCCGACCTGCTGCCCCTCTCCCACGGCGCCGACTTCATCCAGGTCGTCGACAGCAGTGGGCGCGTGGTGGCCGCCAGCCAGAACCTCGTCGGCCGCCCGGCCGTCGCCCACCTGCGCCCCCGCAAGGGCAGGCTGCGCGCCACCTGGTCCGGCGAACCGTTCGGCGAAGGACACCGCCAGCGGATCGTCGCCGTCACCGCCCGTACCCCCAGTGGCACGGTCACCGTGTACGCGGGCACCTCACTGCGGGACGCGGACGCGGCCGACGAGATCACCAAGGCCGCGCTGGGCATCGGCACACCACTGCTGCTGGCCACGGTCGCCCTGGTCACCTGGTGGGTGACCGGCCGGGCCCTGCGTCCGGTGGAGGCCATCCGCGCCGAGGTCGCCGAGATCACCGGGCACGCGCTGCACCGCCGCGTCCCGGTACCGGCCGCCCAGGACGAGGTCGCCCGCCTCGCCCGCACCATGAACGCCACCCTCGACCGCCTGGAGGACGCCGACGTCCGCCAGCGCAGGTTCATCGCCGACGCCTCGCACGAACTGCGCAGCCCCATCACCGTCCTGCGCACCCAGCTGGAGGTCGCCCTGGCCCATCCGGATCCGGCCCTGTGGCCCGACCTGGTCAGTGACGCCCTGGAGGACACCGTCCGGCTCCAGGACCTCGCCTCCGACCTGCTGCTCCTCGCCCGCCTGGACACGGCCGAGCCGGTCAGCCGCGTCCCGCTGGACCTGGCCGAACTCTGCCGTACGACCGTTGCCGCGCGGCACGGCGACCGGCTCCCCGTCGACACCAGGCTGCAACCCGGCCTCATCGTGGAGGGCAACCGAGGCTGGCTGGTCAGACTCCTCACCAACCTCCTCGACAACGCCCAACGGCATGCCGATCGCCGCGTCGAACTGGTGCTGCACGCCGACCCGGACGCCGGGGTGGCCGTACTGGAGGTGTCCGACGACGGACCCGGCGTTCCCGAGGCCGACCGTGAGCGGATCTTCGAGCGCTTCACCCGCCTGGACGACGCCCGCAGCCGGGACCACGGCGGAGCCGGCCTCGGGCTGGCCATCGCCCGCGACATCGCCCGTCAGCACCACGGCACTCTCCGCGTCGAACCCCGCTCACACGGCGCCGGCATCGTCGCCCGTCTCCCGCTGTCGCCGTCCGGGCCCTGAAGCGGACGCCCGGCGTTCCGGTGGTACGGGTCCGAAGCAGGTGGGAGACACAGGGATCCACGGCAGGCTCTGTGCAGTCGACGGCGTCGTTCCGGGCCTGCGCAGGTGGCGTGGATGCGGCCCGGACTGATCGGTTCTCCGGGTGTCGGAGTGATCGCACAGGGCCACAACGGGGCGGGCAAGTCGCTTGGCCCTCTCGAACCAGCCGTCAGGCCCGTGCTCAGGGTCTTGGGGTCTTGGGGTCTTGGGGTCTTGGGGTCTTGATGGGACGTCGGCGCCTGGCTCAGGCGGCGGCTCCCGTGAGAGCGGCGGTTGCCTGCCACAGTCGCTTGGCGACGTCGGGGTCCTGACCGACCCGGCTGGGCTTGCGGATCAACGGGTGGCCCGTGAAGCTGAACAAACCGTCCGGGCCGACATACGCGTTGCCCGGGACGTCCTGCGTGGCCGCGTACAGCAGCGGCAGCGCGCCCTGCTCCACGTCGTGAACCAGGAACGGGAGCCGGGTGAGGATGTTGAGCTTCGAGTGCGTGAGCAGTCCGGTCTGCCGCGCGACGCCAGGGTGCGCGATGACCGAGCGGACGGGGCTGCCCGCGGCGGTCAGGCGGCGCTGCAATTCCAGCGAGAACAGGACGACGGCGAGCTTGGACGACTCGTAGGCGGCCAACGAGTTGTACTTGCGGGCGCGCCAGTCGAGGTCGTCGAGCTTCAGCTTGGCGAACCGGTGCAGTTGGCTGGACACCGTCACCACGCGGTCGGTCAGCCGGGGCAGGAGCAGGTCGGTGAGCACGAACGGCCCGAAGTAGTTCGTCGCGGTCTGCACGTCCAGGCCCTGCGCGGTACGCGCCGCCGGGATGTCCATCACCCCGGCATTGTTGATCAGGACATCGATGGCGCCGGTCCAGGACCGCGCGAACGCTCGCACCGATTCCAGGTCGGCGACATCGAGGTGCCGGAAATCGAAATCACCGCGCATGTCAGCCACTGCCCGGCGCGCTTTGTCGACGTTGCGCACGGCCAGCACCATGTGGGCGCCGACCCGGGCGAGTTCGCGGGCGGTCACCAGTCCGATCCCCCCGCTTGCGCCGGTGATCACCACCGTCTTGCCGGTCATGCTCGGCAACTGGTCAGCAGTCCATGTGGCCACGAGAAGATTCCTCCAGGCGTTGCGTGCTCGATCCCTGACGTCATCCAGTAGAGACGCCCTGTGCCGACGGATGAAGGACCTGCTCAGCCGCTGAACGGCAGGGTGTGGCTAACCACCGCCCCTCTGCCGGACGATGAGGTCGAGGCGGACGACATGTGAGGTGGGAGCCCGATGGCGGACACAACGCTGGACCGCGACGGCCTGGCCGCCTTCCTGCGCGGCCGCCGGGAGGCGATGCGGCCCGAGGATGTCGGGTTGAGCCGCGGCGCCCGCCGGCGCACGAGCGGGCTGCGCCGCGAGGAGGTCGCCGGCCTGTGCGACATGTCGCCCGACTATCTGGCCCGTCTGGAACGCGGCAGCGGATCCCAGCCGTCCCAGCAGATGGCCGCAGCCATCGCCCGAGGGCTGCGGCTGACCCCGGACGAACGTGACCACCTGTTCCTGCTGTGCGGGCACCGCCTGCAACCACGGCAACTGCGCGACGCGCACATCAGTCCGGGGCTGCTACGCGTCATGGACCGGCTCCAGGACACCCCGGCCCAGATCGTGGGTCCGGTCGGGGAGACGCTGCGGCAGACGCCACCCGCCGTGGCCCTGCTCGGCGACGAGACGCGTCACACCGGTCCGGCGCGCAGTGCCCTCTACCGGTGGTTCACCGATCCCACCGCCCGCGATCGCTACCTGCCCGACGACCACCACCTGCACAGCCGCGTCTACGTCGCCATCCTGCGCGCCGGTGCCGCTGCGCAGGGCCCGGGGTCGCCGGCCGCCTCACTCGTGGCCGACCTGCGGCACAACCAGGAATTCGCCGAGCTGTGGAGCCGCCAGGAGGTAGGGCTGCGGTGGAGCAGCGCCAAACGCTTCGTCCATCCCGAGGTCGGGCGGATCGACCTTTACTGTCAGACTCTGCTCGACCCCGATCAGGGGCAGTCACTGCTCATCTTCACGGCCACGCCGGGCACCGAGAGCTACGACAAGCTGGCTCTGCTGAAAGTACTCGGCTCCGATGCGTTCGCTGGTTCCTGACGTCCCCGCGTGCCCCGACCTCTGACCGAGATGGCGGAGTACGACCGCCTCACGGAACAGCTGAGCAGCATGACCACCCGCCTCGCCGACTCCGCGCAGGCGTCGGAGTCGAACCGTGATCGATCCGTCAACACCGCGCTGCGTGAAGTGCTGGAGAACCGGCGGCGCGCTCTGGCTCTCACCCGCCTACGGGCGACAGCGGAGGAGGGTGCCTTCGACTTCGACTTCTTCGAGGACAAGGATGCCGAGCCCTGCGCGCCGGTCGACGACCGTGCCTACGACCGCGCCTGGCGGGATTTGGTGGTGGCCGCCACGGCGGAGTTGCAGGGGCTCACCCCGCTGCACCGCGACCGCGACTTCGAGTGCATCGCCGCCGTCACCGGCCAGGCACTGCAGTGGTACGGCCCTGAAGCCGGCAAGTGAGCCAGGCGCAGGCGGGACGCTTCACCGGACGGCTCTGCACTCGCACAGCGTTCCCTGAAGTGGACATGCGAGCCGGCCGAGCCGAGAGCGGAGCCCGTGCACTCCGGCACTCGGCCCGCCGCGCTTCGGAGCCGTGCCCACGGCGTGCCCGTAAGAGCGGACAACCACGGTCAACAGCGGTGCGAACCAGTCCTCGCGAGGCGCGAGTTCGATTCTCCTCGCCCGGTCCAAGATGAACCCCCAGACCGATTGTCGGGCTCCGTGCCCTCCACAGGCCCTCAGCGCGGGCCGGACGCATCGTCAAGGGCCCCTCTCGGCCCCGACTCTCAAGCCGGCGCACCGGCGCATCTCACTTGCCTGCCGGCCCGTCGTCCTCGGCTGCGGGCGGGTCTTCCGCTCGGCCACGGTGGCGGCTCACGGCTCGTCGCCGGGCCCCGGCAGCGGATCGAGGGATCGCGATGTGCCCTGACGCAGGGCCGTCTCGCCGAGGGCTTCGAGGAGTGCGGAGGCGGCGGGGACGGTCAGGGTGTCCGGCCACAGGAGGGCGAAGACGTGGCGGACGGGCCAGCCGGCCAGAGGGCGGGCCACCACCCGGGGGTCGGTGTGCGCGGAGAGGGCCAGTTCGTTGAGGACCGCGAGGCCGATGCGGTGGGCCACCAGGTGATGCAGGGTGAGCTGGTCGTCGGCCGTGGCGGCGACCCGCGGGGTGAAACCGGCGTCCCGGCAGGCCGCGAGGAAGCGGGTCCGGCCCGACTCCAACACCCAGCGCTCCTCGGCGAGTTCGGCGAGCGAGACGGTGGCCTGGGCCGCGGCCGGGTGGTCGGCGGGGAGCAGGACGCACCGGCGGTCCGTGAGAAGGGGGATACGACGCAGCCGGGGGTCGAGGCCCATCGACTCGGGCTCGGGGCGGAGTTCCGGCAAGGAATCGGAGTCGGCGCCGGTGGCTTCCGGCGCCTCGCCGAGGGGCGGCGCGTCCACGTCGCACAGCACCGCCAGCTCCACCTCCCCGTTCAGCAACAGCCGGTTCGAGACATGGCACTCCGCCTGGGTGACCGTGACCTCCAGCTCCGGATGGCTGCGGCGAAGCGCGCCGAGGGCGCAGGGGACCAGGGTCACGCAGCTGCTCTGCATCGCCGCGAGGCGGATCCGGCCGCCGCCCGGCGCGGTCAGCGCGGACACCTCCTCCTCGGCCGTGCGCAGGGCCGCTAGGACGGTGTCCGCGTGCCGGGCCAGGGCGTGGCCGGCCGGGGTCAGCTGGATGCCACGGCCGCGGCGGGTGACCAGCGGGGTGCCGACAGCGCGTTCCAGCATCCGCATCTGGTAGCTGATCGCGGGCTGGGTGTAGCCGAGCGACTCCGCGGCCGCCGTGTAGGTGCCGGTGCGCGCGACCTCGGTGAGGACCTGCAACTGTCGGGGGTCGTACATCCGGCAAGCATAAAGAGCCTTTATTAATTCCGGGTGACATTCGAATTGGACCGCCGGGAGACGGTCCGACCATCCTTGTGCCGTGCCTTCCGACAGCGTTCTCGTACGACTGGAAAAAGTGAACAAGCACTTCGGGCAGCAGCATGTCCTCAGGGACATCGACCTCGAAGTGCGCGGCGGCGAGACCGTCGTCCTGATCGGGGCGTCCGGGTCCGGCAAGTCGACCCTGTGCCGCTGTGTGAACCGGCTGGAGACGATCGACTCCGGGCGGATCACCCTCGGCGGGGAGCCGTTGCCCGAGGAGGGCCGCGAGCTGGCCCGGCTGCGCGCCCGGGTGGGCATGGTCTTCCAGTCGTTCAACCTGTTCTCGCATCTCCGGGTGATCGACAACCTCTGCCTGGCGCCGGTGCGGGTGCGCGGACTCGGCCGTGACCAGGCCGCCGACCGGGCCCGTGAGCTGCTGGCCAGGGTCGGGCTCGCCGACAAGGCGGCCGCGTATCCGGGGCAGTTGTCCGGCGGCCAGCAGCAACGCGTCGCCATCGCGCGGGCGTTGGCGATGGACCCCGAGGTGCTGCTCTTCGACGAGCCGACCTCCGCGCTCGACCCCGAGATGGTCGGGGAGGTCCTCGACGTGATGGCCTCGCTCGCCGACGACGGGATGACCATGCTCGTCGTCACCCACGAGATGGGGTTCGCGCGGCGCGTGGCCGACCGGGTCGTGTTCCTCGACGGCGGGCGCGTCGAGGAGACGGGCACGCCCGACGAATTCTTCGACGCCCCGCGTTCCGCACGGGCGGCCGAATTCCTGTCCAAAGTTCTGTCCCACTGAATTACCCGAGATCCTCTCCCGCAATTCCCGAAGAGCTCCGTGGAAAGGCCCCCGCATATGAGAACGCGCCGTCCGCTCACCGCCGCCTGCGTCCCCGCCGTACTCGCCCTCACCCTCACCGCGTGCGGCGGCGGTTCGGCGGCGCTGCCCTCGGCCGACGGCTCGTCGCCGGCGGCCGGCGACTCCTACCAGCAGGTGCTGGACGCGGCCCCGGTCGCCGCCGCGAGCGACATACCCTCCGGCTCCCTCATGGCCACCATCAAGAAGCGCGGCACGCTGATCGTCGGCGGCACCGACACCGCCGCCCTGTTCTCCCTGAAGGACCCGGTCACCGGCAAGCTCACCGGCTTCGACGCCGGTCTCGCGGCGATGCTCGCGAAGTACATCACGGGCAGCACGAAGACCAAGCTCGTGCAGGTCAGCGTCGCCACCCGGGAGCAACTCCTGCGCAACGGCACCGTCGACACCGTCTTCGCCACCTACTCCATCACCCCGGAACGGGCGAAGAAGGTCGACTTCGCGGGGCCGTACTACTCCTCCGGCAACGCGATCCTCACCAAGAAGGGCGACACCTCGATCACCTCGGTGTCGGACCTGAACGGGAAGAACGTCTGCGCGCAGAGCGGTTCCACGGGCGCCGTCAACATCAAGGAGTTCGCCCCCAAGGCGAAGGTCCTGCTCTTCGACGGCAACAGCCAGTGTGTGACGGCCGTCAAGCAGGGCCGCGCGGACGCCTACGTCAACGACCAGGCGCTGCTGGTGGGCGTCCAGTACCGGGACTCCTCCGTGCAG
This sequence comes from Streptomyces sp. NPDC047081, assembly GCF_040643775.1. Classification (NCBI taxonomy): domain Bacteria; kingdom Bacillati; phylum Actinomycetota; class Actinomycetes; order Kitasatosporales; family Streptomycetaceae; genus Streptomyces; species Streptomyces sp. NPDC047081. Next base: position 327,448 of record NZ_JBEYUY010000003.1, read on the forward strand.
GTGGTCGGCAAGCCGTTCACGACGGACCCGTACGGCATCGGTGTACCGAAGCAGGACCCGGAGATGAAGAAGTTCGTCGACGCCTGGCTGAAGAAGATCGAGGCGAGCGGGCTGTGGGCGAAACTGTGGAAAGCGACGCTGGGCACCGCGGTGACCGGTGACGCCCCGAAGCCGCCGGTGATCGGCTCCGTCGAGGGCAGCTGACGTACGACATGGGTGCCCATCTCCCCGACGTAGCAGGCCAGTTGGGCCACGGGTTGCTGCTCACCCTCGCCCTGACCGCGCTCGTCTTCGCGGGCGCGGTCCTCATCGGCATCGCGGTGGCCGTCCTCAGGATCAGCCCGGTGGCACCGCTGCGGGCCTTCGGGGCCGCGTACGTGGCGCTGTTCCGCAACGTCCCCCTGCTCGTGCTGCTCGTCCTGTTCGTGTTCGGACTGCCCGATCTCGGCCTGCTGTACCCGCTGTTCGCCACCGCCGCCACCGCGATGGCCCTGTACTGGGCCGCGTTCGTGTGCGAGGTCGTCCGCTCCGGCGTGCGGGCCGTGCCCCGCGGACAGGTCGAGGCGGCCCGTGCGCTCGGGCTGGGCTTCGGCGCCTGTCTGCGGTGTGTGATCCTGCCGCAGGCGATCCGGCCCATGGTGCAGCCGCTCGGCTCCATCTTCATCGGCTGCGCGCTCAGCACGTCTCTCGCGGCGGCCGTCGGCGTGGCCGAACTCACCGGCCAGGCCGAGTTCGTGACACTCCGTTACGACGATCCGCTCACCACCTTCGCGCTCACCACGGTCGTCTACGTCGCCATCACGCTCACCTCCGGCCTGGTCGCCGGGCGCATCGAACGCAGACTGGCGGTGACCCGATGACCTCGCGCGACGACGACATCCACCTCCTCTTCGACCCACCGGGCCCGCGCGCCCGCCGCCGCATCCGCGTCGCCACGGCTGTCTCGGTGCTCGTGCTGACAGCCCTACTGGCGCTGGCCGTACGGCAGTTCGCGTCCCACGGCCAACTCGACCACGACCAGTGGTGGATGTTCGCCCAGTGGCCGGTCCTCCGCTTCCTGCTGGGCAGCCTCGGCCACACCCTGCTGGCCACGGCGGTCGCCGCCGCACTCGCCTTCCCGCTGGGCGGACTCCTCGCCCTCGGGCGCCTGTCCGGCTCGAAGCTCGTACGCGCACTGGCCCGGACGTACGTCGAACTCTTCCGTTCCGTACCCCTGTTGCTGCTCCTGTACGTCTTCCTCTTCGGCCTTCCGGGCGTCGGCCTGACCTTCCCGGTGTTCTGGCAGCTGGTGATCCCGATCGTGCTCGGCAACGCGGCCGTCGTCGCCGAGATCTTCCGGGCCGGGATCCTCAACCTGCCCCGAGGCCAGACCGAGGCCGCGTACAGCCTCGGCATGACCCACGGCCAGGCCATGCGCCACGTGGTCGTCCCGCAGGTGCTGCGGGCCCTGGCACCGGCTCTCGTGAGCCAGTTGGTCCGGCTGCTGAAGGACTCGACACTCGGCTACGTGGTCAGCTACCTCGAACTCCTCCACCAGGCCAAGGTCCTGGGCGAGTACTACCACGCGGTGCTCTCCACCTACCTGGTCGCCGCCGCGGCCTTCATCGCCGTCAACGCGGCCCTCTCGCGCACGGCGTCCTGGCTGGAAGCCCGCCGTTCCTGAACCCCGTAAGGAAGACCAAGCATGTGCCGCCTGCTCGGCGTCGTCACCCGCACCCCCCGGCCCCTGACCGAGGCGCTCGGTGAACTCGCCGATCCCTTCACCGAGTTGGGCCATGAACACCGCGACGGCTGGGGCATCGCCGCCTGGACGGGACAAGGCGCGGGCCCCCGCATCGTCAAGGACACCGAGCCGGCCGCCCGGAGCGGGCTGTGGGACAAGGCCCTCATCGGCACCCGCACCGACGCCGCCGTGCTCCATCTGCGCCTCGCCAGCCCCGGGTTGCCCGTGGTCCCCGGCAACACCCACCCCTTCACCGCCGGGACCCTGGCCTTCGCGCACAACGGCTTCTTCACGCCGTACGACGCCCTCGACGACCTCATCGACCCCGACCTGCTCGCCGACCGGGCCGGGAGCACGGACTCCGAGCGGTACTTCCTGCGTGTGCTGACCCTCCTGCGGGACGGCGATGCGGTCGACGCGCTGGCCCAGGCCGCCGACGACATCCGCGCACGCACCGCCTTCGCCAGCCTCAACTGCCTGCTCCTCACCGAACAGGCCCTGTACGCCTACGCCGACGAGGATCCGGAGTCCGAGGTCAGCCGGCGCCGTGGGCCCGACTTCTTCCGGCTGCGATACCGGGCGGACGGCGACCGCGTGGTCGTCGCCTCCAGCGGGGTCCCGCAGCCGGACGGGGAGTGGAGCGTGCTGCCGTACCGCCAGGTGCTGGAGGTCCGCCGGGCCGGCCTGCGGGTCTCCGTCCACCAGGTGGGCCGGAGCGGGCCACGAGCGATGCTCACCCCGGGGACGCACTGCCGAGCAGACACTCCGGAGCACCAGTGAGCCCCCGGCGCGGGTGAACGTTGCCCGGTGAGTCCATCAGGTGGGTGACCCGGAGGAACGCCGTGCTCAGCACCGGATCCGCGACCGCGGCGGCGCGCAGGCGGTCCAGGTGGGCGACCGGTTCCGGGTCGAGTGCGGATCGGTCGCCGACGGCGTCCGGGAAGCGCAGATCATTGGCCGTGACCGTGGTCCACAGCACGTCGACGACAGCCGCCGACTCGGTGAAGAACCGGGCCGCCATGTCGTCGGAGCCGTCTTTCAGCAGGCGGCCGAGGATGGTCGCCTCCAGTGCGGCCACGGTCATGCCCTGGCCGTAGACCGGATTGAACGAGCACAGCGCGTCGCCGGTGACCAGGAAGCCGGCCGGGAAGCGACTCATCCGGTCGTAGCGCCACCGGGTGCTGGCCGGGTAGCGCATCTTCACCGGGTCGCCGAGCGGGGCACTGGTGCGCAGGAGCGTGGCGACATCCTGGCAGTCCAGTTCCGCCGCCCATGCGACCACGCCGACGTCGTCCATCGGCGGGACCGCGCCGAACGAGCCACTGATACTGAGGGCCGATGGCGGTGCGAGATGCCGGTCACGGCGGTGAGCCGCAACGAACTCAGCCGCCGGCTCGGGGAGCAGCTCCGCGGCCTGCTTCCCTAACTCGACGACGAACGGGCGCTCCGCGCCGCGCGCATGGTCATCATCCTCGTCGGCGCCCTGTGGACCCGCAGCCGTCCCGCCCCCTCACTGCTGGCCGCCTTCCAGGCCGACGCGAGCCTGGCGTTCATGCACCCGGCCTTCACCGAGGCATTCGAGGCCGCGCTCGCCCGGCCGGGGGCGCGTGTGTTCGGCATGACGGGCCGTCCGATGCGCGGCTGGGTCGCGGAGGACGACGCGCTCGGCGCCTGGCACGTACCCGAGTGTCAGACCCTTCCGCCATGCTCTGCCCATGCTGATTGCTACCAACGGCCGGGGCCAAGCGGTGCAGGACCCTTCGGAGCCGGCGATGGGAACGATGCTCGCCGACCTGGATCAGGGCGATCACCTGATCCTTGAGCGGCAGGACGAGAGCCGGGAAGGCAACTGGTACGTCCAGGTCTGGTTCCGCGACGAGGACACGTACCAGCTGGAGTACCGCGACGGCGTTCCCACGGAGCACTACCAGACGCAGACGGAGTCGCAGGAGAAGGTCCTGCACGCACTCCTCGACTGGGCAGCCGACAAGCCCGCCTGGCGGGAGGGCTTCACCTGGACCAGCATCGGCCACTGGTTCGCGCCGGGCCCCGACGACGAGGACGAGGACGACTCAACCGCCTAGCGCCGCGCCGCCGCTCATGTGATCAGGCCGCCGGGAGCTGGTACGACAGCACGTACGCGTCAGCCGCCATGACCGTGTCGCACACCTCGACGGCCAGCACCTACGACCGCGCATGGCAGATCCAGGAGCTTCTCACTCAGCGCGGGCGGTCCGCCGCGCTTCGGAGCCGTGCCCACGGCGTGCCCGTGAGAGCGAGCAGCTCTACGGCCTGACTTGCCCAGCGGCCTCCCTTTGCGCGCGGAAGGGTGCGTGAAAAACTGGGTGGGAGGCTTGTCGCAGGTCCGATGGGTGACGGAGGGCGCTGTGCACTGGGCGCGGTTCGCGGAGCAGATGGCGGCGATGGCACGGGACCTGCTCGCCCAGGACTCGGTGACCTCGACGCTGGAGCGGATCACCGCGTCGGCCACCGAGCTGGTCGAGGGCTGCGACGCGGCCGGCATCCTCATCCTCCGCGGCACGCAGGTGGAAACCCTCGCCCCCACCGACCCCTTCGTCACCTACAGCGACGACCTGCAGCAGCAGCTGGGCGAAGGACCCTGCTTCGACGCCGCCCGCACCTCGCAGGGCGAACGCGTCTTCCGTATCGCCGACCTCGCCACCGAACACCAGCGCTGGCCCGCCTACGCCCCCCGCGCCCACGCACTGGGGGTCGGCAGCATGATGGGCTTCCTGCTCTTCACCGACGACGAGGACCTCGGCGCGCTGAACCTCTACTCCCGCAAGCCCGGCGCCTTCACCCGCGACAGCGAGACCGCCGGCTGGCTGCTCGCCTCCCACGCCGCCGTCGCCTTCTCCAGCGCCCGCACCCACGCCCAGATGGAACGGGCCGTCGCCACCCGCCACACCATCGGCGAGGCCATGGGCATCCTCATGGGCAGCCACCACGTCAACGAGGAAGAAGCCTTCGACGTGCTGCGCCGCTACTCCCAGGAGAACAACATCAAACTCCGCGAGGTCGCCCGCCGCATCTGCGAACAGGGCGACCTGGCCTGACCTGGACGTTGACCGGCTCCCCCGGCTCCGGACTGAACCGGAGGGGCCTGAGCCGAGCCGGCCCCCAGGGGAACGCCGCCGAACCCAGCCTGCGCACCAAGTCCCCTCCCTGAACGCCCCGACACGTCCGACGAGGGACAGGGTGACCGCGGACCCCGGTTGCCGGCACATCCCCGACTCGACGCGGTCTCGCCCCACGGTTTCCCGGCCGCTCCTCCCGCCCCGCTCAGCCCTCCTCCCCCACCCCGCTCCCGCCCTCCGCGACGTCCTTCCGCGTCACCGTCAGATACACCACCAGGCCGAGGATCACCGTCAGGAACAGCCCGCTCGTGATCACCGTGCCGAAGCCGAGGCCGCCGTCTGCCGTCGGCTGGGAGAGGTAGTCGCCGATGGAAGCGCCGAGCGGGCGGGTGAGGATGTACGCGATCCAGAAGCTCCACACCGCGTCCAGGCCGAGTGTGAAGTGGGCGATGCCGACGGCCGCGATGGCCAGGGCGAACAGGAGCGCGGACAGCCAGTAGCCGAGGTCCATGCGCTCGGAGACCAGGTCGCCGGCCGCGGTGCCGAGGGCGAAGGTGAACAGGACGGCGAGCCAGTAGTAGGCCTCACGGCTCGTGGTGTCGATGCTGTGGATGGACAGGGTCCGCTCGCGCCGGTACCAGACGACGAACACGACGGCGAGGACGATCCCGAACACCGTGGTGGTCGTCTCCAGCGGCACGCCCATGTTGTCGGTCAGGTTGTCGCTGATGAGCGTGCCGACGACGCTGATCAGGGCGACGGCGAGCCAGTACACGCCCGCGCGGTAGGCGGCGGTGCGGAACTGGACGACCAGCGCCACGGCGAGCAGCGCGCTCATCAGCACCGAGACGCCGGTCAGGCCCAGGCCGGCCTTCTCGTCGAGCAGGTCGGCCGCGGTCTCGCCGACCGTCGTGCACAGGACCTTGATGATCCAGAAGTAGACGGTGACCTCGGGGACCTTGTTGAGGCGGAGGCGGAGGCGGTGTGCGTGCCGGGTGGGGTTGTCGCGGTCCTGCTCGGCTTCCGGCGTTTTCGAGAGTTCGTGGGTCATGACGTACGAACGTGCCAGCGGTTACCTGAACGCATCCTGACCGCGCGTGCTGATCACCCCCGCACCCGTGCCGTCCGAGAAGGATGCCCTCATGTGCATCCGCCTCTCCCACCGGCGCCACGGGCTCGGCCGCGCCGTCCTCGTCGCCTACACCGCCGCCCTGTTCCTGCCAGGGACCGGCCTGTGGCTGCGTCACCCGCACGCTATGCCGGTGGGTCCGGTCCACCTGACCGTACGCACCACCTCGCTCCTGCTGTCCCTGGTGCTCTTCTCCGCCGGGCTCCAGGTACGCGTCCGCGCCCTCGGCCGCGTACTGCGGTATCCGAAGGCCATGCTGGCCGGGCTCGCCCTGCATCTGGCGATTCCGCTGCTCGTCGTACCCTTCGTCGCCTTCCTGCTGCGCCGTACCCCCGACTCCGACGGTGGCAGTGGGCTGCTCACCGCGACGATCCTGATCGTGGCCATGCCCGTGGCCGCCGGTGCCACCGTGTGGACCGCCAAGGGTGAGGGGGACCAGCCGACCATGGTCGGACTCGTCCTCGCCTCCACCCTCCTCAGTCCCCTCACCACACCGTTTCTGCTGACGGCTCTGGCGCCGCTGCTCAGCGGCGGCTACGCGGACGCGCTCGCCGGAACGCGCGGCTCCGCCCACAGCGGATTCACCCTGGCCACCGTCGTCCTGCCCTGCGCCGCGGGCCTCCTGTGCGCGCTCGGGCTGCCGCCGTCGTGGCACGGCCGCCTCCTGGGGGCCGTGGTGCCCTCGGCCATGGCCGGCTCGCTGGTGCTGACCTACGTCAACGCGAGCGGTGCTCTCGGTTCCTTCCTCGCCAGGCCGCGGCCCCTGCTGTTCGCCGCCGCGCTCGCCGTGGCCGCCGTGGTGTGCCTGCTGTCGTTCGTACTGGGCCGGCTGGCCTCCCGCGTCCTGCGGCTGGAGGCGCCGGTGGCGTCGTCGCTGACCCTGGCCTGCGGCATGAACAACAGCAGTGCGAGCGCGGTGCTGATCACGACCTCGCTGCCCGACAAGCCCCACCTGCTGCTGCCGGTGCTCGCCTACGGGCTGTTGCAGAAGACGGCCGCCAGCCGGGTCGTCGCCGGACCGCGGCCCGCGTCCCCCGCGGTGTCCTAGCAACGCTATCGGCGATGGCCTCCGTGGCCGTCGGCTCCACGGTGCTCGCAGCAAGGATCCGGGCCGTGCGGGGCATGGCCCATCGGCGGCGCCGCGCCGGTCGTCCCGGCGTCCGCGGCGCACTGGGCGCGCTCGGCGCTGTCGACCAGGTTCTCGCTGTCCGAGACGGCGTTGGCCAGGCTGGCGCAGCACAGCGTGAGCAGGAGGGCGCCCGCCACGAAGGGCAGGGTGCGGCGCGGGGGCGGCGGGGCCAGCAGGGCCTGCACCCGCTGGGGCACCGCCCCGCCGGTAGCCGCCAGGGCGGCCGGGCGGGAGGCGCCCGCCGAGGCGAGAGCGGCCCGGCCGACGGCGCGGGCGACGACCGTACGACTGCCGACGCGGGCCGCGGCCTCCTCGTCGGCCCAGCGCTCCAGGACGTAACCGCCCGCCTCGGCCAGCGGCCGCAGCAGCGGGTTGACGGCCGCCGCCAGCCGCCACACGGCCTGGAAGAGGTGGTGGCGGCCGCGCAGATGGGCGCGCTCGTGCGCCAGCAGGGCCTCGCGCTCCGCGTCACCGAGGCAGCGCAGCATGCCCCGGGACACCACGATCCGGCCGGGCGCGCCGGGCAGCGCGAAGGCGTGCGGGCCGTCGTCGTCGAGTACCGCCAGTTCGGTCTCCTCGGGCAGCCGGTCGCATTCCCGCCGTGCCCACAGCAGGTGGCGGACCTGCCGTACGGCCGCCACGCCCAGCGCCACGAGTCCCGCCACCAGGGTCAGGGCACTGACCGCCGCGACGGCCAGCGATACCGGGTCCTGGGTGCGAAGCGCGGTCACCGACCAGTGGCCCTCCTCCGCGACCTCGGGGATCTGCGCGAGCCCGGTGAACGCCAGCAGGGCCAGCGAGCCCAGCCAGCCGGTCGCCGTCACCAGCGCCGCGCACGCCAGGAACCAGGCCGCGGGGCGCGGTGCCGGCCGCCGGGCGGCCCGGGGCGCGAGCACCGCGAGGACCACGGTGACCAGGAGCGGGACGTAGACGCTGATCCTCACCGGCTCACTGCCCGTCGTCCCCGCGCCCGGCGTCCTGGTCGCCCAGCAGACGCTGCAGCAACTGCTCGTCCTCCTGCGACAGTTCGGACACGAACCGGGCGAGCACGGCCTCCCGGTCCGAGCCGCGCTCCAGCAGACTGTGCATCCGTACGGCGGTCTCGGACGCCTCGTCCCGGACCGGCGCGAACGCGTATCCGCGGCCCGCGGGATGCCGTACGACCATGCCCTTGTCGTGCAGGCGCGACAGGATCGTCAGCACCGTCGTGTAGGCGAGGTCCCCGGGCAGCCGCTCCAGGACCTGTCCCGCGGTCAGCGGCTCGTCCGCGGACCACAGGGCGCCGAGCACACCGCTCTCCAGCTCCCCGCGTGCCCTTCTGCCGCTCGCCGCGCCGCCCGCGTCGCTCTTCCGGTCGCGCACCGTCCACCGCCTTCCCGATCGGCCCCCAGCCTACCGAGAGCTACTACGGCCTGTAGAGCGCGGGACGGGAGCGCCACCAGCGGAACTACTACATGTTGTACGAGTTGAACTACTACATGTTGTAGAGTTCGCCCGCCCACTCCACCCGCGGAGGAACGACCCCATGCCCTACCTCGGAAGTTCGGCGCATCTGCGCGCCCTGGCGACCGCGGCCCTGCGCCCCGAGCCCCTGCCGCCCGCCACGGCACGGGCCGAGCGTGTCGCGATCGTCTCGGCGAGCATCGGCGCCGGCCACGACGGCGCCGCCGCCGAGCTGGACCGCCGGCTCACGGCCCGCGGACTCACCGTCGACCGGCTCGACCTGCTGGACCTGCTGCCCGCCCGGCTCGGCCCGCTCGTCCGGGACGGCTACCACCGGATGCTGGTCCAGGCGCCCTGGGCCTACCAGCGGGTCTACCGCAGCACCGAACGCGCCGGTGGCGGCGGGCCGTTGGCGCGGGCGCTGCTGCGCGCGGCCGAGGAACGCCTGCTGAACGCGCTGCGCCCCGGCACCGGCGCGGTCGTCTCCACGTACCCGGGCGCCAGCCGGGTCCTGGGCGGCCTGCGGCTCGGCGGGCGGCTGGGCGTGCCCGTCCTGACGTATCTCACCGACTTCTCCGTGCACCCGCTGTGGGTGGCCGACGGCGTCGACGTCCACCTCGCCGCGCACGCGGTGCCCGCCGCCCAGGCGCGGGCAGCCGGGGCCCGGGACGTCCGGGTGTGCGGCCCGGTGGCGGATCCGCGGTTCCGCCCCGGCGGTGCCCGGGAGCGCGCCGCGGCCCGGGCCCGCTTCGGGCTGCCGCGGGACGCTCCGCTGGCGCTGCTGGTCTCCGGCTCCTGGGGCGTGGGACCGGTCCGGCAGGTGGCCCTGGAGCTGCGCGACTGCGGCGTGGCCGTCCCCGTGGTCGTCTGCGGCCGCAACGAGGCGCTGGCCGCGCAGCTGCGGGCGGACGGCATCGAGCACGCGCTCGGCTGGGTCGACGACATGCCCGGCCTGATGCACGCCGCCGACGTCCTGGTCCAGAACGCGGGCGGGCTCAGCTCCCTGGAGGCGTTCGCCACCGGGCTGCCCGTCGCGAGCTACCGGTGCATACCGGGCCACGGGCTGACCAACGCCGCCGCCCTGGAGGAGGCCGGCGCCGCCGTCTGGATCCGCGACCCGGACCGGCTCAAGACCGTACTGAGCGAACTGATCGACGGCCCGCTCGGCCGGCGCCAACGCGAGGCCGGGCTCGCCCTGTTCGCCGCCGACCCCGACGACGGACCGGCCGCCGAGATAGACCTCGTACGCGTCCTGGGCCTGCCGCCCGTGCGGCCCCCGAGGCCCAGGCCGCGGCGCCGCCCCTCGGCTCGCCGGCTCGTCACCACGACCGCCGTGGCGTGCGCCGTGTGGGCGTGCGCCGTGGGCACGGGGGCCGCCACCGCGTACGACGGCCCCGGTGTGCTGCACGCCATCGGCCGCCATCTGGACCTCGACGAGCCGCATCCCGGCCACGACTCCCGTCCGGAAGGACACCACTCGTGAGCGCCGCCCGGCTGCTGTGCACCGCCGCGCCCGTCCTGGTGGCCGCCGCCGCCCATGCCGCGCCGGTGGTCTCGACCTTCGGTCCGCTGCGCAACCGCGCCATGCCCCGCCTTGCGGGCCGGGGCCGCCCGGACCACATCGCCCTCACCTTCGACGACGGCCCCGACCCGCTGTCCACCCCGCACTTCCTGCGGCTGCTCGCCCGGCGCCAGGTCCGGGCGACCTTCTTCCTGTTGGGCCGCGAGGCGCACCGCTCGCCCGGACTGGTCCGCGAGATCGCCGCGGCGGGCCACGAGATCGGCATCCACGGCTGGCTGCACCGGCCGCTGCTGCTGCGCGGCCCGCGCGCCACGTACGACGACCTCGCGCGGGCCCGCGACACGGTCGCCGACCTCACCGGGCGGCAGCCCGCCCTCTTCCGGCCCCCGTACGGCGTCATGTCGACCGCCGCCCACCTCGCGGCCCGCCGCCTCTCGCTCACTCCGGTGCTGTGGACCAGCTGGGGCGAGGACTGGACCGCCCGCGCCACTCCGGAGTCCGTCCACCGCACCGTCACGTCCGGCCTGGACGGCGGCGGCACGATCCTGCTCCACGACTCCGACTGCACGTCGGCCCCCGGCGCCTGGCGCTCGGCGCTGGGCGCGCTCCCCCGCATCCTCGACACGTGCGACCAACGGGGCTACGAGGTCGGCCGGTTGCGCGACCACGGCTGGCCCCGGCCGGCCTGAGGCTTCAGTCGAGTCGTGGAACGTTCTCCACTCCGCCGTCGTCTACATTTGAGTAGACCGTCTACAGGATTGTAGTCACCTGTCGTCGCAGCTCACCGAAAGAGGTTCGCGGACGAGCACGACGCGGACGGACGCGGTCCACGGGGAGAAGGAGCCGACGGCCGCGGCACGCGGACAGAGGGAGGACCATGCGCCGGACCATCCTGGTCGTCGAGGACGATCACGCCCTGCGTGACGTGCTGGTGCGCGGACTGCGCGACGAGGACTTCGACACCGTCCCCGCGCCGGACGGCGCGACCGCCCTGCGGCTCGCCACCACCGGCATCTCCGCCGCCGTGCTCGACATCGGGCTGCCCGACGCCGACGGACGGGACGTGTGCCAGGCGATGCGCGCGAACGGGTTCCTCTCCCCTGTCATCTTCCTGACCGCCCATCACCGGCTCACCGACCGGCTGGCGGGGTTCTCCGCCGGAGGCGACGACTACCTGCCCAAGCCGTTCCACCTCGCCGAACTCGCCGCCCGCCTGCGGGCCGCCCTCAACCGAGCCGCTCCGCCACCCGTCGCCACGGCGGGCGACCTGGTCCTGGACGCCGTACGGCACACGGTCAGCGTGCGCGGCACCCCGGTCGATCTGACGCCGACCGAGTTCCGTCTCCTGGCCACTCTCATGGCCGCCGCCGGAGGGATCGTGCCCCGCCGCGAGCTGGTCCGGGCGGGCTGGCCGGAGGGGGCCCAGGTCCACGACAACACCCTCGACCAGTACCTGACCCGCCTGCGCCGCAAGCTGCGCGAGGCGGGCAGCGACCGCACGATCGGCACGAGCCGCGGGATCGGCCACCGCCTCTCATGACCGACGCCCGCCGCACACCCTGGCCCGCCCTCCTACGGCGCCTGGGGCCCCGCACGCTGCGCGGCCGGCTCTCCCTCGTGGCCCTCATCACGGCCACGCTCCTCATGCTGGTCCTCACGGTCGCCTTCAACGCCGTGGTCCAGCGCCGCCTCCAGCACCAGGCCGACGACGAGCTGCGCACGCGCGCCGCCGCCGTCGCGACGACCGTCGACACCAGCGGCACGACCGTACGGGTCCTGGAGACGTCCCACGACGAACTCCTCGACGCCAATGTGTGGATCTACGCGGGCCGGCATCTGCTGGAAGCGCCGCCGGCCGCCGGGCCCCTGACCCGCGTCGCCGACGCTCTCGCCGCCGACGGCGGACACCGGTGCCTCACCACCCGCGCGCACGGCCCCTACCTGCTGTGCTCCCACCCGCTGCCCGGAGGCAGGAGCGAGGCCACCGTGGTCACGGCGCTGGACCTGTCCCCCTACCGGAGTTCGGCCGGCACCCTGCTCCTGGGCTCCCTCGCCCTGGACGCCGTCATGCTCGCCTGCACCTACGGCCTGACCCGGCTGGCGGTCGGCCGCGCGCTGCGGCCCGTGCGCACGATGACCGACCAGGCGACGCAGTGGAGCGCCGTCGGCTCCGAAGAACGCTTCGGCAGCATGCGGCACCCGGTCGAACTGGCCCGCCTGGGTACGTCGTTGGACGCCCTGCTGGACCGCATCCGCACCGTTCTGCGCCACGAACGGCGGCTCACCGGGGAACTCTCGCACGAGCTGCGCACCCCGCTCAGCCGGATCATCGCCGAACTCGACTGGTGGCAGACCCGTCCCCGCACCGCCGACCAGACCCGCGCCAGCCACCAGGTCATCGCGGACGCCGCCGAGTCCATGCGCACCATCTGCGACACCCTGCTCGACGACGCCCGCGACGGCACCCTCACCGCTCCCGGCACCGCCGAGGTCCTCCCCACACTGCGCCACCTCACCGAAACCCCCGGCGCGAAGGGCCACTTGACACTCACCGCCGACGGCCCGCCCCTGGTGGCCGGAGTGCCACCGGCCCTCCTGGAGCGCATCGTCAGTCCGCTGATCGCCAACGCCTGTCGCTACGCCCGCACGCGCGTCACGGTCCGTGCCGAGCGTGCGCCCGACGGCGTACGGGTCGAGGTCGTCGACGACGGCCCCGGCGTACCGGCGTCGTTCACCGGGCAGCTCTTCGAGCCGGGCCGGCGTGCGGATCCCGGCGACGGACACGGCGGAGCGGGGCTGGGGCTGGCCCTGGCCAGGCGCCTGGCCCGCTCCGCCGGCGGCGAGGTCACGTACGACCCGGGGCACACGGGCGGGGCACGGTTCGTGGTCAGCCTGCCCGCCGGCTGACGGTGTGCGGCGCCGAGCCCGACCGGCGTATCAGGCCATGACGTCGTGCCGGACGTCCTTGCGGGAGGCGGCCAGATAGCCGACGAAGCCGAGGATGGCCACCGTCCAGGACAGCGTGACCGGCCCCAGGCCCAGGTCGAGCCCGCCCCGGCTGTGTCCGACGGCCATCCAGTCGGCGACGGAGGCGCCGAGCGGGCGGGTGATGACGTACGCCGCCCAGAACGCGGTCACGGCGTTCAGGCTGCCCCAGCGGTGCGCGACGGCCGGGACGGCGATCGCGGCGGCGTAGACGACGGCGGAGCCGAGGTAGCCGAGGCCGATCGTGGCGGTGAGGTCGCCGGCCGCGGTGCCCAGCGCGAACGTGGCCAGCACGGCCGCCCAGTAGAACGTCTCGCGGCGCCGGGTGTGGATGCTGTGGATCGACAGGGTGCCCTCGCTGCGGTACCAGACGACGAAGACGGCGGCCAGGGCGGCCATGAAGAAGGGGGTCGAGAGCGTGTAAGGAACGCCGAGGCCGACGTGCAGGACATCGGCGGCCATCGTGCCGAACACGCTGACCATGACGATCGCCGTCCAGTAGATCCAGGCGACGTACCGCCGGACCGCGAACTGCACGGCCAGGGCGCCGACCAGGGCGATGCCGCCGAGGCCGACGGCGGGGATCGGGCCGAGCAGATGGGCCAGGAAGTCGGAGGCCGTCTCGCCCATCCCGGTCGTCAGCACCTTGATGATCCAGAAGTAGACGGTCACCTCCGGCACCTTGCTCGCCGCGTGTCGGGCGTGCCGCGTGGGTTGGTCGTGCGTGAGGTGATCTGTCGTCATGCCGGGCACGATGACACGCTCACCGGCGGTCGCCCCAGACCCCTTTGCCATTGTTTTGGCCCTTCTGGAACCCGAGTTGGCCGAGGCACCGCCGAGCCTGAACACAACCTGAACGCGGTGACCGAAGGGCTGGTCGAGGGCGTACAGCAAGTGCTATCAGCCGATGACGGGGCCTGAGCCGGCACGTAACGAATGGTTGGGGCAAGGGGGTCCCATAGGGTCGATGCCATGACGTCAACCCTTGCCGGTAGTGCCTTCGACTCGCTCCGTCTCGACGCCGTGCCCGACGAGCAGGCGCTGCGCCAGGTCTACGCGCTCCCCAACGACGCGGCCGTACGCAAGCAGATGACCGAACTCACCGAGCAGACCCGGAAGTTGATCGGCTGCTCCTCGCTGGTGCTGGTCGCCAGCGTGGACGCCGAGGGCAACTGTGACGTGTCCCCGCGCGGCGGCCCCGCCGGGTTCGTCGCCGTCCTCGACTCACGGACCGTGGCGATACCGGACGCGACCGGCAACAAGCGGCTGGACACCCTGCGGAATGTCCTCGCCACCGGACGCGCCGGGCTGCTGTTCGTCATCCCGGGCCGCACCACGACGCTCCGCGTGAACGGCCGGGCCTGCGTCTCCACCCGCCCCGAGCTGCTGTCCCAGCTGACCGCCGTGGGCAAGCCGCCGGCCAGTGCACTGGTCGTGGGGATCGAGGAGGTCTACCCGCACTGCCCCAAGTCGCTGCTGCGCAGCGGGGCCTGGAAGCCGGAGCAGTGGCTGCCTGCGGACGCCCAGCCGACCTCGGCCGAGGTGACACTGGCCCAGCTGCGGATGCCGGAGCTGACGATCGCCGACATCGAGCAGACGGAGGCGGACTCGTTGAAGTACCGGTACGAGTAACACGCGCGGCTTACCCCTTGGGCCTCGCGCACTCCGTGCCCAGTCGCAGGCTCTCCGCCACCGCGTGCGGGATGTCGTCGACCGGGAACAGCGCGTGCCGTACGGTCCGATCGGCGTAGGCGACCAGGATCAGGCGCTTGTGCCGCAGCCGTCCGGCGCCCCGGAAGGTCGGCAGCCGTAGAGCGGCGGCCAGTTGATGGCCGGCGTCGGAGAGGAGTGAGTACGGGATGTTCTCGGCTCGCGCGAAATCCTCCTGGTCGTACGGGAGTTGGGTGCTGATGCCTCGCAACTCCACGCCCGCCCTGCGGAATTCGGGCCAGGCCTCCGAGAAGAGTCGGTGCTCCAGCGTGCAGCCCGCCGCTCCGGGGATCGGGCCCCATTCGACGCCCGTGCCGGGGTAGGTGAACAGCACGGTCGCGGGGGCGTCCGGTGCGACGACCGGCATGTACCTCCCCTGCGCGCCCGGCAGTTCGAGGCCGTCGGGCAGGCGGGTGCCGACCAGGGCGTGCACGCGCGTGTGTTCGGCGCCGTCCGCCTCGGCGGTCGCGGTGAGGGTGCCGTCGCCCAGCATCCAGCGATCCCCCCAGTCCTGCATGGCCACGAGCAGGGGCAGCAGCGCCGTTCCGGCGTCGGTGAGCAGGTACTCGTAACGCACCGGCCGCCGCTGGTACAGGCTGCGGCGCAGCACCCCGTGGGCGACGAGCCGGCCGAGCCGTTCGGTCAGGACGTTGCGGGACAGGCCGATCTCGGCGGCCAGCGCGTCGAAGCGGACGTGTCCGCGGGCGACCTCGCGCAGCACCAGTACGTTCCACCAGTCGCCCAGGACGACCGCGGCCTGGGCGATGCCGCATGTCTCATCGGCGTTGTGCCTCCTCATGCGCCCATAGTAGGTTCTCTTTCAGGACTCACTTTGTTTCTTCATGGAACTTACGTTGGGAGCTGCACCGTGACCGCCATCAGCCGGGTCGTCGCACGGGAGATCATCGACAGCCGGGGGAATCCGACCGTCGAGGTGGACGTCGTACTGAAGGACGGGTCGCTCGGGCGCGCGGCCGTGCCGTCCGGGGCCTCGACCGGGGCGCGCGAGGCGGTGGAGCTGCGGGACGGCGACCCGACTCGCTTCCACGGCAAGGGAGTCCGGCGGGCCGTGGACGCCGTGAACGAGAGCATCGCGGACGCCGTGACCGGGCTCGACGCCGAGGAGCAGGCGACCGTCGACCGCACGATGATCGAGCTGGACGGCACGGACACCAAGTCCCGCCTCGGCGCGAACGCCCTGCTCGGCGTCTCCCTGGCCACCGCGAAGGCCGCCGCGGCGGCCCACCGGCTGCCCCTGTACCGCTATGTCGGCGGGGTCGACGCGCGGGTCCTGCCGGTGCCGATGATGAACATCGTCAACGGCGGTGCGCACGCCGACAATCCGCTGGACTTCCAGGAGTTCATGATCGCGCCGGTCGGCGCGGCGACCTTCGCCGAGGCGGTCCGGATGGGCTCCGAGGTCTTCCACACCCTGCGCCGGAACCTGCTCGCCGCCGGCCACAGCGTGAACGTCGGCGACGAGGGCGGCTTCGCACCCGACCTGCGTACGGCCGACGAGGCGCTGGAGTTCGTCGTACGGGCCGTCGAGCAGACCGGGTACAAGCCCGGCACCGACATCACGCTCGTCATGGACCCGGCGACGTCGGAGTTCTTCCGCGACGGGGTGTACGACTACACGGGCGAGGGGGTCCGGCGTACCCCCGCCGAGCACGCCGACTACCTCGCCGGGCTCGTCGACCGTTACCCCGTCGCCTCCATCGAGGACCCGATGGCCGAGGACGACCACGCGGGCTGGCGCGAGCTGACCGCGCGGCTGGGCGACCGCTGCCAGCTCACCGGCGACGACGTGTTCTGCACCAACGAGACACTGCTGCGGGCCGGGATCCGGGACGGGATCGCCAACTCGATCCTGGTGAAGGTGAATCAGATCGGGACGCTGACGGAGACGCTGGCCACGGTGGGCACCGCGCACCGCGCCGGGTACACGGTCGTGATGTCCCACCGCTCCGGCGAGACCGAGGACACCACGATCGCGGATCTCGCCGTCGCGACGGGGTGCGGGCAGATCAAGACGGGGTCGCTGTCACGGGCCGACCGCACCGCCAAGTACAACCAACTCGTCCGCATCGAGGAGGAGTTGGGCACCCAGGCGCGATACGCGGGCGCCGAGGCGCTGGGGCTGCGCCGCTGACGCCGTGCGGTCGCTCCCCGCCGACGCCGGCGCCGGAAAAAATCTTTCCGGTTTCGCGTAATAGCTCGCGCCGCGCCGGACTCTCACTGGACGAACCCCCCGACCGGGCCGAAACCCCCAGGAGGCATACGTCCATGCACACCGACTTCCTCGTCGCCGCCGGCGGCGTCCGGGCCGGGAGGCGCGTCTCGTGAGCACCCACCGGCTGGACGTCCCCCAGCTCCACCGCCGCCTCGACACCCGGCGCCGGGAACTCGGCCTGACCTGGCGCGGGGTCGCACGGCAGACGCGGCTCGCTCCGGCCACGTTCACCCGGATCACCAACGGGCAGTCGCTGGAGGCCGACGCGCTCGTCACCCTGCTGGTCTGGCTCGACCTCGACACCGATATCGCGGCCCTGATCGAACCCGGCGGCCGGCCGCTCCCCTGCCCGGACTGCGGCCGGGCCTTCCAGCCGAAGCGGGACGGCAGCGTGCGCGCCCATCCCTGCCGGAAGGACGCCGCCGCGGACGTCGACGGAGCAAGGCCGTGAGTCTCTTCCTCCTCGTCGTCAGCATGCTGTGCCTGTCGGGGTACGCCGTCGTCTACAGCCTGAGCCCGCCCGGCCGCGCCGCCTCGACCGGTACGGCCGCGCAGGACGAGGCCGCGTTCCTCGTCGCCGAACTCCGTGCCCGGCTCGCGGACGTCGAGGCCGGGCAGGCCGGTCTGCACCGGGAGCGCGCTCATCTGCTCGGCTGGCTCGCTGCCCTTCATCACCGCGACGCCCTTCTCACCGCGGCGCCCGACGTCGACGAACCCGGCTGGAAGCTACTGCACCTCGATGTCGCGGGGCACGGGCTCTCCTGGCACATCGCACCGCGTGACGTCGAGCTGTTCGAGCACGTGACGAGCGTGCCGTTCAGCGACCCGCGCGTGCGGCGGGACGGCGGCACCACCGAGGAGACGTACCGGCGCATACGCTCGCTGACGCTCAGCCGGGAAGGCACTGCCGTGCGCGCCGTGGCCGGCCGGCCGAACATCGACGCCCTCCTCGACGGCTACGCCCACCGGGGCGCGGTCATCAAGCAGGCCCTGCGGCTGGTCGACACCGTCATCGACACCCCGCCCACCGGCGCCACCGAGCAGCACCGCGTGCACGACTTCGCCCACAGGATCCGGCACGCGCTCCTGGTGTCCTCGCCGAAGACCGACGCCTGATGGGGCCGGTGCCGGGTGCGCCGGCCCCCTCTGTCAGTCGGTGAGGTGGGCGATGGAGAGTTTGCCGACTGTGGGTGACGTGCCTGTCATGGGCGTGCTGTAGTCCGGGGTGGCCGCCGCGAAGGCCCAGGTGAGGCTTCCGTCGGGGAGGACGGCGATGTCACCGGCGATGCGGGCGTCCACGACCTCGTCGGGTACGACGGTCCTGCCGGCGTAGTCGATGACGCGCAGGTGCGTGCCGCCGAACTTGCCGGTGCAGGTGCCGGACTTGCAGACGGCGCCGGTGACGTCCTCCCAGGAGACCAGGAGGTTCTTGCCGTAGGGGGCGATGCGGACGTTGACGTGGTCGGTCTTCGGGTCGTCGGTGAGCCGGACCGGGGCGCCGTCGGGGGTCGAGCCGTCCTTGAGGAAGGCGACGGCGACCTGGTGGGTGTCCGTCCTCGGGGTCACCTTCCAGCCGCGGCCGCTGCTGTCGTCGGGGTTCTTGACGGCGGCGGTGGAGCCGCGGGAGGCCCAGGCGGTGGCGTACCGGCCGTCGGCGGACTTGACCAGGCCACCGGCGTTGCCGGGGTAGGTGCCGCCGCAGTAGCCGGCCCAGCACTCCTCGCGCTGGACCACCGGGGCGTCGTCGGGGGCGGCGATGCCGGTGCTGACCATCAGGCCGGAGCGCCAGTCGTCGAAGCACAGGGAGGTGAACGCGCCGGAGGACTCGGCGTGCAGGGCGATGCCCTCGTTGTGGCTGCAGCCCCAGTCCCAGCCGCCGTCCTGCGTGGCGCCGGAGCCGTCGACGTAGGCCAGCTTGTCGCCGAAGTGGCCGTCGGCCCAGCCGCCCGCGCCGTGCACCACGAAGTAGGCGCCGTACTTGCTGCCGTTCCACTTCAACTGGCTGTCCAGGACCGGCGAGGTGTCGTTGCTCGCGGTGCCGGTGAGCTTCTTCTCGAAGGCGAGCGAGCCGTTCTTGTAGCGGACCAGGGCCGCCGCGGTCTCGTCCCACTTGTTGGTGTCGGGCACCCGGGTCAGCAGCGCGAAGCCGTCGTCGTGCGCGACGAGCCCGCCGACCTCCTTGGCGCCCTTGACCACGGTGTCCTCGCCGGCGCGGGTCAGGGACGCGGTCAGCGGGGTGACGTGGATGCCGTCGGCGGCGGGCCACGCGACCTTCACCGTCCCGTCCGGGGCGGCCTCGGTGTCGACCCGGGTCCACTCCGCCATCTGGTTGTAGCCGGACTGGAGGTACGACAGGGGCGAGGCGAGCGTGACCTCGGAGACGCTGAGCCGTGCGGCGAGGGTCGTCTTGTCGGAGGCGGGCGTGGTGGGCGTCGCGCTGGTGGTGCCCGCGGAGGGCGTCGGCGAGGCGGTGGGGGACGTACTCGCCGGAGGCCTGGAGGTGGCCGAGGGCGAGGAGGTGGTGGGGGCGGGCGTCTTGACGCTGTCGCAGGTGGCGCCGTTGAGCTTGAAGGCGGACGGCCGGGCGGCGGTGCCGGAGGCCGTGAACGCGGTACGGGCCGTCCTGCCCTTGGCGAGCGTGCGGGTGGCGCCGGCGCCGCGGACCGTGACCTTCGCGCCCTTCTGCGACCAGTCGGCGCTCGATCCCCGTACGACCTTCTGCCCCGAGGGAAAGGCGAAGGTCAGGGCCCAATTCCTCGCGGTCTTCCCCTTGTTGGTGACGGCGAGGCTTCCCTGGAAGCCGCCGTCCCACTTCCTGCCGACGGTGTACGTCACCCGGCACGTGGCCTCGCTGCCGTGGGCCAGCACCGGGACCAGGGCACCGCCGGCCGCGATCGTCACCACGGCCGTCGTGATCGGCACCGGCCGAAGGATCCGCTTGCGCGGACCGCGTGTGGATGAGGTCCCCGACCTTGCTCGCATGTACTGGCTCCTCTGATGTCCGTACGCCCGACGGGCGCCTCGCGTCCATGTCGCCGCGGCGGGGAGATGGGTTGCCGTGCGGGCGGAGTTCGCCTGTCATGCGGACCTCGCGGGCGGCTCGGCGGGCAGGATTCGGTCGGGGGTGTCGGGGCCGTCGGTCGCCACCACCAGGAAGCGGCCTGCGCGGCCATGTCGTGCCGGATCACCGCGCGATGGCGGTCGCCGGGGCCGCCGAACCACGCAT
The DNA here is from genome assembly GCF_040643775.1 of Streptomyces sp. NPDC047081. NCBI lineage: Bacteria > Bacillati > Actinomycetota > Actinomycetes > Kitasatosporales > Streptomycetaceae > Streptomyces > Streptomyces sp. NPDC047081. The sequence continues at coordinate 347,646 of NZ_JBEYUY010000003.1, forward strand.
GGAACGCGAAGTCGGTCCAGAAGCCGTGGAATCCGCCGCAGGCCCCCGGCACCGGACCCTCACGCACCGGACCCTCGGCGCCCGGCGGCTCGGCAGGGTCCTGACGGCAGAGCAGCGGCTCACGGCAGACGCGGTCGAGGCGCCGTGTGCACCCCAGCCCCGCCACCGCGCAGTCCCGGGGCGACGCGGCGGACAGCAGAGCGGCCAGGCGCTCCACGTAGGCGTCGCGTCCGACCTCGCGGATCCATTCCGACGCCCGCCGCCACCACAGGCTCAACTCACTTCCCGGCGGCGAGTTCCGCTGCCGCTCACACCATGCCGTCGATGCCCGTGCCAGGGCGCGGTCCAGTGGCCGTCGCGTTGACAGGTCTCGCCGCCGCACGTTGACTGGCGGGACGGCGCAGGGTCGGCAAGGGCAGGACCGATCGGGTTTCCGGAAGTCTCAGACAGGCCGTCGAGAAGGCGAAAGGCGTCTTCGGGCGGTGCACCCACCCCCCAAGGGAAGCGGTACACACGACGATGTACGACCAGACACGCGCCCAGCAGCCCGCGGACCGGCCCTCGGGCACCGTCGGGCGCCATGCCACGGGCCCGGAGCCGCTGCTCCCATCCGACGGACGGGACGAGATCGTGCGCCGCCTCGGCCATGCCGTCAACACCTTCGCGGACAGTCCGCGCGAGGCCCTTGAGGAGGCCGAGGGGGCGTTCGACGAAGCCGCCGACCAGCTCGTGAAGGCCCTTGCCGAGCGCCGGAAGGCCCTCCGCGAGGGCTGGGCCGGCCTCGACCCCGAGACACAGTCCGCCGAACTCCGGTTCGCGCTGCGGGAGTACCGGGAGCTCGCCGGGCGGCTGCTGCGGGCCTAGGCGATGCGGTGCGGGACGGGGCGGTGCGCCGCGTAACGTGTCGCCAGTCCTCCCTCTCCTCTTCCCTCCGCCTCTCCTCTTCCCTCCGCTCCCTTTCTTCCCTCCGCTCCCTTTCACCTTCTCCTGCCACTTCTCCCTGTGAGGCATCATGCGCTGTGTCATCGCCCGATACCCGTTCGAACTGACCAAGGACGGAGTGCTCGCCTCGATGGCCGGAGTCACGCCCGAGCCCGTCACCGGTGACTCCGTGACCATCGGCCGGCGCCGCTATCCCGTGATGCAGGTCGGTGCTGTCATCACCCGGCAGGACCGCCGCGACTTCACCGGCGGCGAGGTCACCCGGGCCATGGCCCGCCTGGGCTTCACCTGCCACAGCGCCACCGCGGCACCCTCCACCCCGGGTCCCCGCAGCCCCCTCCAGGCCGCCACGGAACTGTTCGGGAGCACCGACCCACAGGACGCGTGACGCCCGAGGGGTCCGCCGACCCGCCCGCCCGCCGCCTTCAGCGAAGCACCAGCAGGCGGCGGGACGCGAGCAGTGCCGTCCCGCGGGTCCCGGCCGGAACGCAGCGCCAGCCCCACGCCAGCAGCGCCTGGTACGCGTCCGCGTCCCCGCGGTCCACCAGGGTGACGCCGAGGGCGTCCGTGTGGTCGCCGAGCAGCCGCCGCTGCAGGCGCCCGGCGAGGTTCCACTCCCGGCTCTGGTCCTGCGTACGCACCCGGCGCTCGACCATGATGTCGGCGATCGCGAAGAGCCGGCCGAGGGCGGCGGCACGGAACAGGTTCTCCGGGAGCCACTCGTGGAGCCCCTGCCACCAGGGGCCCGCGCCGCGCAGGGGAAAGCCGTACGCGCAGGCCGTGAGGGCCCTGGCGCCCGAGGAGCCGACGGCCTCCGCCACGAGCAGCTCGAACCCCGGCCGCCGTACATGACCCGCGAGCCGCTGCCGGAAGGCGGTGCACCGGTCCGCGTCCGACGCGCCCAGGAGCCCCGGCTCGCTCGACGAGGTGTGCGTGTACAGCTCGCCGAGCTCCTCCATCCGGTCGTCGATCTGGCGCCGGGTCAACGGGCGGACCAGCTCTCCCCTCTCCGGCGACGCCCCCGGCCTGCACGGCTGCGGGCTCGGGTCCTGCGGAAGGGGCCGGCGTGCGGCCGGAGGCCCGGGACGGAAGGCCGGGCGGCCCGGCGTGTGCGCGGTCATGGGACGAACCTTGCTCCGCGACCGGACGGGGTCCGGTCCGGCGTCGTCGTTCATGGAGAACGGCGCAGGCGCCCGGGCCGGCACACGAGGAACCCTCGGTGCCTTCGAGCCTACGCCCAGCGCTACACATGGCTGTGACGCGTCAGCCCGGCCCCTGTGATCCGTCACCGGGCGCGCCCGGGCCGGCGCCCCGCCGGTCCTGCCGCTGGGCGAGATGGGTCCGCAGGGTCCGTTCCAGCTCGGGCCGCCCGTCAAGCGGCGCGAGCAGGGCGGCGATCCGGGGGCCGGCCGCGCTGGGGCGCGCCAGGTGGTACTCCAGCAGGACATCGTCGAGCCGGTGTACGGCGGGTTCCCGGCCGCAGGTGGCGGCGATCCGTACGACTTCCTCGGCGAGGCGGGCGGCGGCGGGGAGGTCACGCGTGGTGGTGGCGGCCGTAATCACGACTGCCGCCAGGCGCGGGTCCGGGTCGCCCGTCGCCTCGCACAGCAACTCCCTTAGCTGATCCGGCAGTTGGACGTGCCCGGGGGCGAGGACATGGCCCCCGTGCGCATCGAGCAGCGCAAGTGCGTCGGTGGCGAAGGCCCGGTCCAGTACCCCCTGGACGCGGCGCAGCCGGCGCCGGGTCGCCACGGTCGTCGCCGGACCGTTCCCGAAGCCGACGTACATCACCAGCCCGGGCACCTCCATCGGCGTCCGCCCCTCCAGCAACGCCCGTGCCCGGGACCGGCGTTGTTCCTGGCGTTCCGCCGCGAGGGCGGACTGTTCGTCGAGGTAGCTCTCGGTCACCGCGCCGACGATCCGGTCCTCCGGCACGGCGAAAGACCCGACGGCTTCCGACGCGCTGGAGTACTTCCGCGAACGCGCCGCCCGGCGCGCTGAGGAGGGCATGCCGCTCCACCTGCTCCTGCACACCTACGCCCTGCGAGGGCCGCGGCCGCCGGGGACAACCGCGCACGCTCCATGGGCCACCTCCCCGCCGGCTGTGATCCGTCACAGTACCGAGCCCGTACGACGCGACCGGGCGCGGCCGCCGGGGTCGCCCCCCGTCGTCCGCGCCCGTCGGCTCGTGCCCTCAGGCCCGCGTGCTTCAGTCCAGCGCCGACTTCACCAGCGAGGCCGCGGCCCTCATGCCCGCCTCGTTCGGGTGGTACGAGGTGCGTCCCGTGGCGGGCTGGTACTTCTCCACCCACGGGTCGGCCGAGCAGGCGTCGTGGCCGTGGCTGGCGGTGGCGAAGCGGACCAGGGTCGCGCCGGTGCGGTTCGCCGTGTCGATGTAGGCCTGGGCGAGGCGGGTGGCGACGGTGCGCTCGAAGATCCGCTGGTCGGCGGTGAGCGGTACGCCGGTGCAGCCGCCGGTGTCGGGCAGGAGCGTGGAGTAGCTCACCAGGAGGATGCGGGCCTGCGGGGCCCTGGCCTTGACGGCGTTCACGACGTTCTCGATCTTCTGGCCCACCGTGCCGAGGGCGGTGTTGATCGCGCCCTGGTCCACGCTTCCGCAGTTCGTGCCGCCGCTGTTCTGGCAGGAGTACGTGACCATGCTGCCGAGGTAGTCGACGTCGTTGCCGCCGATGGTGATCGTCACCAGGTCGGTCGCGCCGGTCACGGCGTTGATCTGCGGCTGCTGCGAACCCTGCTTGGTGGTGAGGATGTTGGCGGTCGTGGCGCCGCTGCAGGTGACGTCCGTCAGGTTCGCCCCGAGGTCACGGGCCACGATGCTCGCGTAGTTGTCGCCCGACCTCATGCAGGCCGCCGCCCCACCGCTGGACTGCACCGGCGGGATGCTCGGGCCGGCGGCGAACGAGCTGCCCAGCGCGACGTAGTCGGGACCGGCCGCCGTGGTCGAGGCGGCCGTCAGGGCCAGTTCGGCCTTCGCCCCCCGACCGGTGCCGTCCGCCGAGGCGCTGCCGCCGCAGGCCGTGAGGGTGAGGGCACCGACCACCAGGGCCGCACAGGCCATCAGGGCGTTGCGTCGGGTCTTGTCCGCTGCCACAGGTCTCTCCTGATCCTGATCTTGATCGTTGATGCTGTTGGTCATCTGCCGGGGGTCACCAGTTGATGGCGTCGTCCATCGACTGCTGCCAGTAGGTGACCTTGACCGAGTCGTCGATGTAGACGCCCTTCGCGGGCAGCGCCGGGTGGGCGGCGGCGCCGACGGTCCCGCTCATGGAGCGGCCGTAGAAGTAGACCGTCAGGCCCTTCACGGTGCGGCCGTCACCGCCGCTGCCGTCGGCCGCGGACAGGCTGACGGTGGCGTATCCGGACTGGCCCGGCTCCAGCGTGACGACCGCCTGCGGCTGCGACTCGTCGATGACCGGCGGCTCGGACTGGGCGTCGGTGAACTGGGCGCTCGGGTAGCCGTAGAGGAAGCAGGTCTTGTCGCCGGTGTTGGTGACCGTGAGCAGCAGGTGGTTGACCGGGCGGGTCAGCGGGGCGGCGACCGTCTTGGTGGTGGAGCCCTCGCAGGTGACGGTCTTGCCGGAGGAGGCGGGCGCCTTGGTGGCCGGGGCCTTCGTGGCGGGTGCCTTCGTGGGGGTCTGCGCGCCGGTCTTCGTACCCGCGGCGGAACCGGTGGTGGACCCGCCCGTGGACTTCGGGGTGGCCGTGGTGCCGGCGCTCGGGGTGGCCGCGGCGGCGGACGGGTTCGCGGAGACGGTCGCCGCCGCGCCCTCGTCGTTGGTGCCCGTTCCGTCGTTGCACGCGGTCAGGGAGAGGGCCGCGAGGACGGTGGTCGCGGCGGCGGCGACGAGACGGGCGCGGGAGGTGCGGAACTTGGACATGTCGGTGTCCCCCTTCGGTGTCGGGTGGCGGTGCTGAGTGGATGACCGAAGCTTGTGAGGTGATCCGTCCCAGCCGCCACGCCCGGCGGGGTGTTGGGGACACTGGAACGCTGGAACACCCTCTGACCAGCGAAAACACCGGAACCCTGGAACGGCCGAATGGGACGCGGGGGCTTGCGGAACGGCCGTCACTGCGCCCGGACGGCGTCCGCGGGCGGGGTGCGCAGCGCCTGCCGGGTGGGGATCTCGACGGTGGCGAAGGCCGTGACGGTGACCGTGAGCGCGAGGGCGGGCAGCAGCCAGGCGGGGCCCGCGGGCCAGGGGCGGCCGAGGAAGCCCTGGCCCAGGAGGGCGAGGGGCAGGGCGGAGAGCAGTACGGACATGGCGAGCGCGGTGGCGGCGGTGACCGCTGCCTCGCGGCGCATCATCGCGCGGACCTGCCGGGGTGTCGTGCCGTTGAGCCTGAGGGCCGCGAGTTCGACCCGGCGCTGCGCGGTGGCGGCGACCAGCTTGTTGGCGATGCTGAGCAGCAGATAGACGAGCAGGACGACGATGGTGGCCAGGTTGATCCACACCTCCGGCGGGGCGTCCTTGAGCCCGCCCGCGGACGTGGGGTTCGTGTCCTCCAGCACCAGACCGGGGCGGTCCGCGGCGAGGGCGGTCAGGGCCTGCCGGGCGGCGGCCGTGCCGTCCGTGCGGATCAGGATGCTCTGGTCGAGCTCCGTCGTGGTGTGCCCGGCCGCGAGGTCGTGGGAGAGCACCACCGTGCCGAAGCCGAGCCCGCGGCCGTAGACGGCGACCACCGTGGCCTCCACCTTCGCGCCGTCGCCGAGGACGAGGTTCACCCGCCGGCCCACCTCGGCCGACCGCGAGCGGGCGACGTCGCTGCTGACCGCGACGGTGGCACCGGTGAGCCCGGCCAGGCTCCCGTCCCGTACGTCGAGGTCGAGGACGTCGGCCGCGTCCGGGGTGAGGATCATCGCGGAGCCGGAGTCGGTCTCCGTGTCGCCGAACTGCTGGTACGGCCACACCACGGTGGTCGAGCCGACCGGAGCCGCGGCCCGTACCCCGGTCGTCCGGCGGACGTCGGCGAGCGTGCCGGCGGGCAGTCCGCCCAACCCCGGTGCGCTCAGCCGCTGCCCGGCGAGGGTGCCGGTGCGGGTGTCGTCGGCGGTGGCGGCCAGCACGGTGGTCTGGGTGAGGGTGTACGTCAGGACGAACACGAGGGCCATGGCCAGCGTGCTGACGATCCCGGCGTTGCGCAGCGCGTAGGCGCGGACGTTGGCCATCGCCAGCCAGGTCGGGGCGGACGCGCCGGACCGGGTGCGCCTGGCCGCCGCGTTCCCGACGGCCCGGACCAGGGCGGGGCCGGACAGCGCGAGGCCGATCGCCCCGACGATGCCCGCGAGGGAGGTGCCCGTCGCGCCGAGGACCGTGCGGGAGAGGAGCGGCAGGACCGACAGGGCGGTGGCGGCGAGGATGACCAGCAGGCCGATACGGGTCCGGGTCCGCGAGGGGTCGCGCGGCTCGCTGCGGGACTCGGCGACCGCCTCGGTGGCCGGCATCCGCGAGGTCCGCCAGGCCGAGCCGCGGGCCGAGACCTGCACGGCCAGGGCCATGAGGAGGACCGTCGCGAGGGCGGGCAACGGGCTCATGGTCAGGGGCAGTTCGGACGGTACGACGCCCCGGTCCACGAGCAGCCGCCGGAACTGCCCGGCGAGCAGGTACCCGAGGCCCACTCCGGGTACGACGGCGACGGCCGCGACGACGGTCGACTGCGCGGCGGCAAGTCGCCTGATCTGCTTCGGTGTTGCCCCGACGGCCCGCATCAGCGCCAGGTCGCGGCGCTGCCCGGCGATCGACACGGCCAGCGCGCTCGCCGTCACGAACCCGGTGATCAGCAGGATGACCCCGGCGAGGGAACCGGCCAGCAGCATCAGCAGCGACCGGGACGCGCCCGCTCCGGGCGACACGAGGTCCCCGCGGCCCGCCCCGGTGACCGTCCGAAGACCCGACCCCTGCACCTTCGTACGGACTTCGGCGGCGACCCGTCCCTCGGCCCCCGGCGCGGCCCGCAGGCCGACCAGGTCGACGCGGCCCTCGCGACCGGACAGCCGTACCGCCGTCGTATCGGTGAAGTAGACGCCCGCGTCCGGCGCTTCGACGACGGCGGTGACGCGGTAGGCGGTGGCGGGGCGGGCGTCGGCGACCACGCGCACCCGGTCGCCGGCCTTGATGCCGGCCGCCGTGGCGGTGGCGCGGTCCACGGCGATCTCGGTGGGGCCGGTGGGTGCGCGGCCCTCGATGTGCGGGGTGGCCAGCAGCTTCGTCGAGGACCAGCCGTGTCCGGCCGTCCGGGGATCGGCGGACGGTACGACGTGTCCGTGGGCGTCGACCAGCGCGGCGGGGAAGGAGAGGTCGCCCACCGCGGCGGTGACGCCGGGCAGGTCGGACAGTTCGGCGGCCAGCCGGGCCGGGACCGTGCGGCGTTCCGGGAGCGCGATCGGCAGGTCGCCGGGCGGGTGGTACTCCTGGTCGGCGGCGACCACGACGTCCGCCCCCGCGAGGCGGCCGGCGGGCAGGTGGGAGCGCAGGCCGGACTCGGCGAGTACGCCGGTGCCGGTGATCAGGGCCGCTCCGCCGAGGACCGCGCAGGCCACGGCGATCAGCGCGGCGATCCGGTGCCGGACCATCTGGGTCGCGATACGCAGCACGGCTCACACCTCTCCCAACGCGACGAGACGGTCGGCCAGTTCGGGCGCGGTGGGCGCCTTGAGCGCCTCGACCACCCGGCCGTCGGCCATCACCAGGACCTGGTGCGCGCGGGCCGCGGCGGCCGGGTCGTGGGTGACCATCACGACGGTCTGCCCGAGGTCGTTCACGAGGTCCCGCAGCAGGTCCAGGACCTCGTGGGCGCTGCGCAGGTCGAGCGCGCCGGTCGGCTCGTCGGCGAACACGACGGCCGGCCTGGCCGCCAACGCCCGTACGACGGCGGCCCGTTGCTGCTGTCCGCCGGAGAGCTCGGCCGGGCGGTGGGTGAGCCGGTCGGCGAGGCCGACGCGTGCCACCAGCGTGCGCAGCCAGTCGTGGTCCGGGGTGCGGCCCGCAAGGCGCAGGGGCAGGGTGATGTTGTCCTCGATGCTGAGCGAGGGGATCAGGTTGTACGCCTGGAACACGAACCCGACGCGTTCCCGGCGCAGTTCGGTGCGGCGGGTCTCGTTCAGGCCGGCGATCTCGTGGCCGTCGATACGGACGCTGCCCGAGGTCGGGGAGTCCAGCCCGGCGGCGCAGTGCATCAGCGTGCTCTTGCCGGAGCCGGACGGGCCCATCACCGCGAGGAACGTGCCGCGCTCCACGGTCAGCGACACCTCGTCGAGGGCGCGCACGCCGCCCGGGTACTCCTTGGCGACCCGGTCCAGGGCGATGGCGGGGTTCATCGACGGCCCCGCAGGTTGCGCACGACGAGGGTGCCGCCGCAGAGCACGGTGACCGCGCCGCACGCCAGATGCACCCAGGTGTCCGCCTGGCCGTAGGAGGCGGCCATGTTGGCGACGGCGCTGAGCACCACCAGGATCCAGAGCAGGGCGCGGGCCACTTCCCCGCGGGTGAGGGCGGGCGATTCGGTGTTCTGCATGGGGTTCCTCCCGAGGTCGGCTGTCGTCACCGACGCTATGGATCAGCACCCCCCGCGGCCGATCCCGCAGCCCGCCCGGTTCCAGGTACAGCAGGCTGTACTTCCGGGCCCCGGAGCTGACGGCCAACCGCCGTGCGGCATAAGGTCCTTCGCGACGAAGGGAGGGCAGGCATGGCCGTTCAGGAGAAGGCCGGGGCCGACGACCGCCGCGCCGGCCTGAAGGACACCGCCGTACGAACCCTGCGTGCCGCCGGCACCGCGATGGCCGAGCTCGCCTCCGGGCTCGGCACCGCCTTCCTCGCCCTGCTCCTGCTGCTCTGGCTCGCCGTCACCGCCGTGGCCAGCGCGGTCGGCGTGGGACTGCTCATGGCGCCGGCGTTCCTGCGCGCGCTGCACGCCCTGGCCGACCGGGAACGCCACCGGCTCGGCCGCTGGGGGGCCGAGGTCATCGCCCCCGAGCCCCCGCCGACCCGGCTGCGGGCCGCCCTCGTCGACCCCACCACCCGGCGGGAACTGCGCTGGCTGGTCCGGCACGCGACCCTGGGATTCCTGCTCGGGCTCCTCGGCGTCCTGCTGCCGATCTCGGCCGTGCGCGACACCGCCTTCCCGCTGTACTGGAAGTTCGCGCCCACGAACACGACCGCCACCTCGGTGGGGGTCGGCACCGCGCACTCCTGGCCGGACGCGCTCGCCGTGGCCCTGCTCGGCCTCGGCTGGATCCTCATCGTCCTCGGGCTCGGCCCCGGCATGGCCCGGCTGCAGGCGAGGCCGGGACGCGAACTCCTCGCGGCCGGACCGGAGACGGATCTGTCCCTCCGTATCGCCGAACTCACCGCGACCCGCGCCGCCGCCCTCGACGCCCACGCCACCGAACTGCGGCGCATCGAGCGCTCGTTGCACGACGGCACGCAGAACCGGATCGTCTCCGTCACCGTCCTGCTCGGCGCCGCCCGCCGCATGGTCGCGCGCGATCCCGCCGGCGCCGACGAGCTCCTGGAGCGCGCCCAGTCCGCCGCCGAACAGGCCCTCGCGGAGCTGCGCACGGTCGCCCGGAGCATCCTGCCGCCGGTGCTCGCCGACCGCGGACTCGCCGGGGCGCTCTCCGGTCTCGCCGCCAACTCCGCGGTGCCGTGCCGGATCGACGTCGACGTACCCGAACGCTGCGCCGCGTCCGTCGAGGCGACCGCCTACTTCGTCGTCGCCGAGGCCCTCACCAACATCGCCAAGCACAGCGGCGCACGGCAGGCCACCATCACGGCCCGCAGCCGCGGCGGCCGTCTCCTCCTCCAAGTCGAGGACGACGGACGCGGCGGAGCGGACGCGGACGGCGGCTCGGGACTCACCGGCATCCGGCGCCGGATCGCCGCGCTCGACGGCACCCTCGACCTGGCCAGCCCGCCCGGCGGCCCCACGACCCTGAAGGTGGACCTGCCCTGTGGAGCGTGACATGCGCATCGTGATCGCCGAGGACGACCCCTTGCTGCGCGAGGGGCTCGCCCTGCTGCTGCGCGCCGAGTCCCTCGACGTGGTGGCCACGGCGGGCACCCCCGAGGAGGCGCTGGCCGCCATCGACGCGCACGGGCCGGACGTCGCCATCCTCGACGTACGGATGCCGCCGACCCACACCGACGAGGGCATCGTCGCCGCGGTCGAGGCCCGGCGCCGACGCCCCGACCTGGCCGTCCTCGTCCTGTCCGCGTACGTCGAGCAGAGCTTCGCCACCGAGCTGCTCGGCGGGGGTGTGGGCGGCCTCGGCTATCTGCTCAAGGAACGGGTCGGCCGGGTGGAGGAGTTCCTGGACGCCCTGCACCGGGTGGCGTCCGGCGGCACCGCCATCGACCCCGAGGTCGTGGCGCAGTTGTTCACCCGCTCCCGCCAGGACACCCGTCTCGACCGGCTCAGCCCGCGCGAACGGGACGTACTCGCCCTGATGGCCGAGGGGCTCGGCAACACCGCGATCGCCGAACGGCTCGTCGTCACCGAGGGCGCCGTCCACAAGCACATCCGCAGCATCTTCGCCAAGCTCGACCTGTCCCCGACGGACCAGGTGGACCGCCGGGTGGCCGCGGTCCTGCGCTACCTGGAGGACCTGCGCCGGCTGACGTGAACACCCTTGTGTGTACGGGCAGTTCAGTCGTCCGGTGTTTCGCCCACCTTGTCCGCGACGCCGACGTCGAGCAGGGCCTCCTTCCCGGAACCCAGATAGGCGAGGGACTTCTTGCCGAAGACCCACACCTCGCGGCCATCCCGCCCCTCAAAGGTCAGGCCGATGCCCGAACGGCCCGCGTAGTCCTTGGCGTTGGCGACGACCGAGACGCCCGGGATCCTCGCCGCGGCCCGGTAGAGCGCGGCGTCCAGTTCGGGCAGCAGACCGGCCTCAGCGAGCAGGTCGCCGATCCGCTCCAGCGCCTGGCCCCTGTCGTCCTTCGTGTCGTCGTAGATCTTCCGCAGCAGCGCGTCCGGGTCGGTGGGCAGCGCCTCCAGCTCACGGAACGTGGTGACGTTCGGGTCGGGGTTCAGCCGCATGTCGTGCGTGCCCTTGGAGTACGAGGAGAACGGGTCGCGCGGGCGGAACGGCGGGCCGTTCAGCACGGTGATCCGGCGCAGTCCCGGGCGCTTGCCGTCGACGGCGGTCCAGCTGGACTCGCGCAGGGTCCGCACGTCCTTGTCGGAGAACTTCATGAAGCCCTGGGTGCGGACGTAGAGGTACTGGTCGTCGCGGACGGCCACGGCCTTCTTGGTGGCGGCGACCGCGGCGATGCGGTTGAGGAGGTCGACCGCCTGCGGGTCGGTGGCGGGGGTCCCGGTGCGGCCGATGCCGACGACGACCGCGGCCGCGACGACGGCGGTGGCGAGGGGTACGGCGAGCAGGGCGAACCGGCGGCGCGGGGTCACGGTGAACCGGCGGCGCGGGGCCGTGAGTTCGCGCATCAGATGCCCCTTCAGCAGGTCATGACGGTCGTCGGTCAGGACCGGTTGGCCAGGGCTCGGCAGCAACAGGGCAAGCTCTTCGCGCTCTTCGGGATTCATCGGTTCCTCTCCTGTGTCGACCGGACCGTCTCGCGGCGGCCACCCCGGGCCGCCAACTCCGCCTCCGCGAGGCGCCGCAGCCGCTGTCTCGCCCGGGCGAGCCGGGACCGCACGGTGCTGGCCGGTACGCCGAGCGCCTCGCCCGCGGCCTCGTAACTCAGGCCGGACCACACGCACAGGGCGAACACCTCCCGCTCGGCGCCGGGGAGCCGGCCGAGCGCGGTGCGGGCGGCGGCGAGCCGTTCGGCGTCCTCCAGGCGGCCGACGAGCGCGTCCGCGAAGTCGGGCACGGTGTCGCGGTCGGCGGGGCGTTCGGGGAGCCGGGCGAGTGCGGCGCTGTGCCGGCGGGCGGTCCGGCGGGTGTTGCGCAGGACATTGGTGGCGATGCCGTAGAGCCAGGGCCGCAGGCTCTCGCCCTCGGCCGTCCCGGAGTGCGCCGCCGGGGCCTCGGGCCGCAGCTTCTCCCGCAGCCGCCAGGCCTCCAGGAAGGTCAGGGACACCACGTCCTCCGCGGCTCCCCCGTCCCCGGTCAGCCGGGCGGCGTGGCCGTACACGGCCCGGGCGTGCGCATCGAACAGCTCGGCGAAGGCTTCCGGGTCACCGGCCCGTATCCGTTCACGCAGGGAAAGTTCCACGACTGACCCTGTCCGCCCACCACCCCTCGTCTCTATGACGCCGATCACATTGGCGGGTCTCGTGTGCACCGCGGGGGCGCGCCCGGCGGCCCCAGGTCGACGACCTACCCTGATCCCCGTTAGGCAGGCAGGCGCTGGGAAGGACGATCCGCGATGACGCCCCTGAGCACCGGAGACCCGGAGTCCATAGGCGGGTACACCCTGCTCGGCCGGCTCGGGTCGGGCGGCATGGGAGTCGTCTACCTGGGCGTCTCCGCCTCGGGACGGCAGGTCGCGGTCAAGCTCGTGCACGGCCCGTATGCCCAGGAGGAGGAGTTCCGCACCCGCTTCCGGCAGGAGATCGCGGCCGCGCGCAAGGTGAGCGGCGCCTTCACCGCGCCGGTCCTCGACGCCGACCCGGACGCCGAACGCCCGTGGATGGCGACCCTCTACGTGCCGGGGCTCAGCCTCGCCGAAGTCGTCGCTAAGGACGGCCCGTTGAGCCTGCGGCAGCTGCGCGCGCTGGGGCTGGGGCTCGCCGAGGCGCTGCGCGACATCCACCGGGCGGGCCTGGTGCACCGGGACCTCAAGCCGGGCAACGTCCTGATGACCGAGGACGGGCCGCGCGTCATCGACTTCGGCATATCGCGCGCCTCCGACCACCAGCAGCTCACCATGACCGGGAACATGATCGGCACCCCGCCCTTCATGTCGCCGGAGCAGCTGGCCTCGCCGCGTGACGTCACCCCGGCCTCGGACGTGTTCGCGTTGGGCTCGCTGCTGGTGTTCGCGGCCGTCGGGACGGGCCCCTTCGACGCGGACACCCCGTACATGACCGGCTATCAGGTGATGTACGAGCCCCCGGACCTCGACGGCGTACCCGAAGAGCTCGTGGACGTCATCAGGCGCTGCCTGGACAAGGACCCGGCCGCCCGCCCGGACCCCGCGGCCCTGCACCGCCTGCTCCAGCGGCTGCCGGAGTCCGACGCCGTCGCCCCCGCGAAGACAGGCACGTCCCCGAGACCCCGGCCGCGCCCCGCGCCCACCACCTCGGTGACCGAAGGCAAGCGGCGCAGGTCCAGGCTGCTCCTGACCGGCATCGGCGCGGTGCTCGCCGTCACGGTCGTCGGCGTCGGGGTGGCGGCCGTCAAGTCGAACCCGTCCCCCGCCACCTCCGGCAAGAGCGAGAGCAAGCCCACGGCCACCGCACGCACCGCGTCGCTGCCCGCCGGCTGGCAGCCGTGGCGCACGGCCCTGCGGTACGACGTGAAGGGCATCCCGCTCGACTACAACACCACCGGATGCGTCGCGTCGGGAACCGCCCTGTTCTGCGGCGGCACGGGCACCACGGTCGCCCGGGTCGACGCGGCCTCGGGCCATGTCGAGTGGCGGGCCGGCACCCGCCCCCAGGAGGCGCGGCCGATCGGCGTGCGCGACGGGCTGGTCTACGTCTACGAGGAACCGGACCAGACGAGCAGACGCGTGGTCGCCCTCGACGCGGCCACCGGACAGCGGCGCTGGCAGCGCGACATCAGCGCGACCGTGGACGCGGTCATGTACGACGGCGGCCTGCTGACCCTCTCCCCCGACTCCTCGTCCTTCGTCGCGTACGACCCTGCCGGCAAGGAACTGTGGCAGATGTCCTCACAGGACGAACTCTGCATCCCGTCGGCACTGGGCGGCCGCCCCTACGCCCAGTGCTCGACGGGCACCGAGCTCGGCGAGGCCCCGATCGACCTCATGAAGGTCGGCCCCGGCGCCATGACCGAGGTCGCGGTCCTGCCCAAGAAGGCGCTGGCGCTCGGCGCCGTCGACGGGAACCCCCTGTTCCTCGCCCCCCAGACCGCGAAGGACGTGTACGACGGCAGCTACGAACGCCCGTACAACGCCCTGCTGCTGGTCGACCTGGAGGCCAACGAAGTCAAACGCATCGCGCTGGCCCGCCCGCTGACCGGCGCGGCCACCCTCGTGAACGGCGTCGTCTACTTCGTCCGGTCCGACGGAACCGTCACCGCGGTCTCGGCGGACAGCGGCCGGGAGTTGTGGCAGCGGACGACGGAGATCGAGAACCTGTCCGCACCGGTGGTCTCGACGACGTACAAGCGCGTCTACTTCGCCAACCGCTTCGGCCGTCTCCTGGCGCTGGACAGCCGCACCGGAGCGGAGGTGTGGCGCACCCCCGCGCTGGCCGATCCCGGGGACAAGGCGCAGGACATCCCGCCGAGCGTGCTGCTCGTCAAGGACGCGATCGTGGCCATGGCCGGCGACACGGCCTTCTCCCGGAGCCCGGACGGGCCGAAGGGGCAGTGACCGCCCGCGTACCGGGGCCCCGTTCCGGCGCTCAGCTGCGCGGCGTACGCTGACGCGTCGCTGTAGTGGGGTGCGGGGGAGGAAGCGCGAGTTGACTGCTGTGGGAGCGGTCCCGGGCACGGACGGTGCGTCCGACGACGACGCCTGGGCGCGGCTGCTGGAGGACGTGGCGCGGAGCGGACGGCGGCTGCGGCGCCAGGAGCTGGAGGCGCTGCGCGAGTACGGCGACCGGGCCGCCGAGGAGGGACGGCCGCTGGCCGAACTCGTCGACGAGCGCCTCGCCGTGACCGGACGCGTCTGGGCGGGGCAACCGGTCGACGCCGCGTCGATGACCGCGCTGCGGGCGGCGGTGTCCGCGCTCGCCGCCGGGCACGGGCGGGCGTACCGGGAGCGGCTGCGCCAGGAGGAGGCCGGGCGGCGGGAGTTCGTCGCGGACCTGCTCAGCAGCCGCAGCGACCTGGGCCGGCTCGCCGAGCACGCCGAGCGCTTCGGGATCAACCTGGCCTGCGCGCATGTCGTCGCGATCGCCGAGGGCGACGGCTACGACCTGGAGGATCCGCTGGTACGGGCGCTGGAGCGGCGGCTGCTCGGCCGGTTCGGCGAGCAGGAGATCCTCCTCGCGGTGAAGCACGGGCGGCTGGTGTGCATCGTGCCGTCCGGCGCGGGCGAGCACGCGGCGGTCAAGGCGTTCGCCGAGCTGACCCAGGGCCGCCGGGTCGTCGTGGGCCGCCCGCACAGCGGCCCCGGCGGGGTCGTGCACTCCTACGAGGAAGCCCGGACGGCCTTGGAGCAGGCGGCCCAACTCGGCCTGCCCGGACCGTTGTTGCATGCGGCCGACCTGCTGGTCCTCCCGGTGCTGCTGCGGGACCGGGAGGCTCTGGCGGAGCTGGTACGGGCGGTCCTCGGCCCGCTGCGGACGGCGCGTGGCGGGGCCCGTCCGCTGCTGGAGACGCTGACCGCCTACGCCGACTCGCGTTACGTCGCGGCGGAGGCGGCCCGGCAACTCGGGCTGAGCGTGCGCGCGTTGGCGTACCGCCTCGCGCACGTCGTACGGCTGACGGGCCTGGACCCGGACGACGCGCTCCAGCGCTACACCCTGGAGACGGCGGTGTTCGGCGCGCGGCTGCTGGGGTGGCCGGATCAGGACCGGCCGGTGGACGGGTAACCGGCGCACAACTCCTTCCAGCGGGCGTTCTGTTCGGATGTGGCGCGCCCGCGGATCCGGGCGAGCTTCAGCAGGTTGGCCTCGGCCGCGCTGCCGAGCGTGCGTGCCTCGGCGAGGTAGTGCTCGTCGAGCAGGGCCTCGACCTCGGCGTCGCTCTGCACGGGGTCGATCCGGGCGGCGAGCTGCGCCATGGTCCGGTACGAGCCCTGGAGCAGGAACGGCGGTTCGAGGCGGTCGGTGTCCTCCTGGGCGGCGGAGGCGATGTAGGCGCGGTTGACGGCAAGGACGGTCCGCTGGACCTCGCGCAGTCGGGTGAGGGCGGCCAGCACCCGGCCCAAGTCCCGCACGGGGTGGGCGAGTTGGTCGGCCTGGGCGCCCGGGTCGCCGTCGGCGAGGGAGACCAGCAGGCGCAGGTCGGCCGGGGCGGTGCCGGCGAGCGGGGCCAGGACGGGGTTGGCGGCGAGGGCGTTCTCCAGGAAGGAGAGCGCGAACAGCTCCTCGTGGCCGCCGAGCACCTCGCCCAGGTTCCAGACGTCGGCGCGGTTGGCGAGCATGTCGGGGATCTGGAAGCGCTGCCCGTTCGCGGTGTACGGGTTTCCCGCGAGGCAGACGGCGAAACGGCGCCCGCGCAGGTCGAAGCTGCGGGCGACACCGTCGCTGACGGCCTCGACGCGTCGCTGGGCGTCGCACAACGGGATGAACTTCTGGAGGAGTTCGGCGGAGACGTGCTGGATGTCGTCCAGGTAGAGGAGAACATTGCTGCCCGCTTCCAACGCGAACACGATCTTCTCGACCTCGCGGCGGGCCGCCGCGTCGGGGGCGCGGTCGGGGTCGAGGGATGTGGTGCCGGTGCCGAGCGCGGGGCCGTCGACGCGGACCATCAGCAGGCCGAGCCGGTCGGCGACGTACTCCAGGAGGGTCGTCTTGCCGTAGCCGGGCGGCGACAGGAGCAGCAGCAGGCCGCTGCGGTCGGCGGGGCCGGTGGGGTCGAGGGTGCCGAGCTGTTTGGCCAGGTTGTCGCCGACGAGGGGCAGATAGACCTGGTCGATGAGCTGGTTGCGGACGAAGCCGGCGAGCGGCCGGGGCCGGTGGTCGTCGAGGCGCAGCCGGGCCCGCTCGGCGGCGAGGACGTCGGCGCGCCGCCGCTGGAAGGCACGGAAGGCGGGAGCCCGCTCCTCCCGGAACGCCCTTGCTCGGTGCGAAAGTTCGTCGACACGGACGACCAACCGGCCGTCGTGGACGCGGGGGTGGACACCGAGCAGCCCGTCGACGGTCTCCGCGACGGCTCCGGCGATCTCGTACCGCGGCAGGCTGGGAGCGCACAGCTGGGCCACTGCCTCGGGCACGCCCTCGCTCTCCGCATGGGCCGCGGCGTACGACCCCAGCCAGGCGGCGGCGAGCTGTCGGCGCGCGGGCAGGTCGGCGCCGAGGGCGTCCAGGTCGGCGGCGAGGTCCGGGGCCGCGTCGGTGTGGCGGAAGCCGTCGAGGAGGGTGCGTACGGCGGTGCCGGTGGCGAATCCCTCACGCGGATCGGCGAGTTCGGCGACGAGGTACTCGCCGGTGCGGGGCTCGGGTGCCGGGCCGGCGCTGAACTCTCCCACCGCGTCCGTGAGTTCGGCCGCCAGCTCCGACCAGGCGGCCGCAACACCCGCGGGGCCGAAGCGGGTGCGGGCCAGGGCCAGGGAGCGGGCTCGGCGGTGCCAGCCGGCCCGCTGGGCGTCGGTCGTGCCGTGGGCCCAGAACAGCTGGGCGGTGGCGCGTACTTCGGCCGGGTATTCCAGCAGCCCGGCCGACGCCCGCAGCCGGAGCAGAGCGCCGAGGATGACGGTGGCGTCGTGGTCGTGGACGCCGCGCTCGTAGCCCTCGTCGTAGGCGCTCTCGGCGGCGCGGCGGACCTGGTCGTGCAGCGGCTCCGCGTCGGTGGCCGTGGGCAGCAGCGCCGCGGCCAGGTACTCGGCGCGGTAGAGCGCGGGTGACTCGCTGACCAGGGGCTGCGTCCAGAACTCGCGTCCCGTCAGCAGCTCGGGGAGATGAGCGGACCTGCGGTATCCGGTGCCGGTGACGGCGAAGGCGAGCCCGTCGCCGTCCGGCTGCAGGGTGAGCTCCACGGGCTCGCGCCGGACGGCGAAACGGTGCCGCCCCAGCCGTACGGCCGCCCCGTCGTCCTCGGTCAGATCGGCGCGGTCGCGCAAGTCGCGCAGGGCGGTGCGGACGGCGTCGAGCAGCCCGTCCTCCAGCTCCTGCGCGCGCACCGGGTCGTCGAGGCCGCGCAGCTCCCCGGCGGCGGCGCGCACCCGCAACGCCATCGGGTCGGCGGCCTGCGCCGCGTGGATGTCGGCTGCCGAACCGAGCCCGGCGAGCCTGCGGCGCAGCGCCTCCAGCGCCCGTACCGCGGAGGCGGCGATCCGCTCGGCGCGGGCGGCGGCCTCGTCCAGCAGGGTCTGGCGGCGGGCGGCGAACGCCTGCTGGATCTCCTCGCGGCGCAGTGCCAGGTCGGCGGCGAGGTCCTCGGCCTCGGCGAACCGGGCCTCCAGCGTGTCCAACCGCAGCAGCAGCCGGGCGAGTTGGTCGTCGCAGGCGGCCGGGGAGTCGGCGGCGGCCAGGGCGGCGGTCGTGGCCTGGGCGAGCAGCGCCGACTCGGCGGCGTGCGCGGCGCGGTGCTCGGCGTCCAGCAGGACCCGGCGGCGGCCCGCGAGCACCGCGCGGGCACGGTTGACCGCCGCGAGGACCTCACCGATGGCCAGCAGCACGGCCGTCGTCGCACCCGGATCGGCCGTGACCGTGCCGGTGACCAGGTCGGTCACGGTGGCCAGGGCGTCCGCCTGCTCGGTGAGGCCGTCGGCGAGCCGCTCGGCCTCGGCGGCGGTGGCGACCGAGGCGGCGTCCTCGGCGGCACGCAGCGCGGCGGCGAGGGGAGCGGCGAAGGCGTCGGGCCCGGCGAAGAACGCGAAGGCGCGCTCGGTGGCCGCCGTGAGCTCGTCGGCGAGGTCCGCCTCGACGCGGTCCAGCGCGGCCGGGTCGACCTGGGGCAGTTCGCGCAGGGTGCGGGTACGGCCCTGGGCCCGGCGGAGCTCGGCGAGCAGCGCGGCGTGGGCGTCCGCGTCGGCGGGCGGCTCACCACGCGAACGGCGTATGAGCCCGGCGGCCTCCTCGCGCGCCCGGTCCGACTCCTCGGCCGCGCGGGCGGCGAGCTGCCGGATCCTGCCCTGCTCGGCCGCCAACTGCTCGGCGGCCTCCCGCAGTTCGGCCAGCGGCTCCAGCAGACCGGTGTCGGCGAGCCAGTAGTGGCGGTCCGCCGCCTTGGCACAGGCGTCGAGGACGAGTTCCGGAGCGGCGGCGGCCTGGTTCTCGGGCGCGGCGGCAGCCGTCGTACGCACGACGTCGAGACACTCGGCGATCCCGCGCACCAGGTCGGCGTTCCCGATCCGCTCCAGCGGTCCGTCCCCGACAGGCTGCGCGGCGGCGTACTCGGCGGACTGGAACGGCGTCTGCCACAACTGGAGTTCATGCGTACGCACCGGCTCCCGGTCGGGCTTCAGCAGTACGAGGGTGCCGTCGGGGAGCAGCGTGTGCGCGGCGGCGTGCAGCGCGCCGCCGGCCTCACGGCGGACGGTGTTCCAGGGCAGCAGCAGGACCTGGGCGCGGCCGGGGCGGCGCAGGACGTGGAGGAGGTCCTCGCCGTTGGGCGCGGGGAGCACGGCGTCGAAGTGCAGGCCGTCGGTGTCGGTTCCGCCGTCGCCGTCGATGCGGAAGGCCCGGTGGGTGCCGTCCGCGAGCTCGTAGCCGCCGGGGAAGATCAGGCCCTGCTCGGCGGGGAGGAGGCGGGCACCGCGGGCGAGGGAGTCGTGACGGCGGGCCGATCCGGTACGGGTGTTGACGACCAGGAGGCGGTCGGTGGGCTCGTTGTAGGGGCGGATGCGGAGGAGCAGGAGGGGGCCGGTGGACGCGTACGCGACCGTGGCGTCGGCGAGGCTCTGGAGTGGCTCGTCCACCGGTTCCTGGAAGAGGGGGCGGTTGCCGGGTTCGGCGTGGACGGTGAGGGTGCCGCCGGTGGTGGCGACGGAGACCTTGCCCTCGGCGGCGTCGATCAGGATCCGGCCGTCGGTGTGGTGCTCGCGGCCGGTGGTCGTCCAGTGCAGCTCGGTGGGGGACGGCTGGGGGAGGTCTCGTTCGCCGTGGTTGCCGAGGTACTCGGCTCGGTCCGGGGCCAACTGCCAGCTCAGGACGCGTAGATCGCCTTCGTTCTCGCCGGTTCGGAAGACCGCGAGGAGTCTGTTGGAGGGGGTGCGGAGGAGATCGGTCAGGCGGGCTTCTCGAAAGTAGCGGAGGAGTTCGGCCAGGTCGCGGTGGAAACGGTCGTCGTCGAGGAGGCCGGGGAATGCGTTCGGGGCGAGGGGGGAGCCGTCGAGGGTGTGCAGGGAGAGGGGGGTGGGGGCCGACGTCCCCAGGAGGAGGACGTCGGGGGTTACCGCGACTATTCCGCGGGCGATGCCTTCTGCGGGGGTGCGGGGCTTTGTCGAGCCGGTGAGCTTCAGTGGGCGTGAGCCGAATGTCCGCTGTCGGCGGGTGTTGAGCTCTACTGCTCGTCGGCCGAGTTCCGCTGCGCGGTCTGTGACTCGTGCTCGCAGGATTTGATAGGTGCCGTTCTCGACGCCCACGTTTGCTCCTTGGTTGTCTGCGGCGCCGTTGGGGCTGGTCGCGCCCGCGCGGCGGTAGCCGCAAATTCAACACAGCCCCGCGCCCCTAAAGGGGCGCTAAGGCTCGCCCTTACTTCGCAGTGCCGTTGGCCAGCTCTATCGGGTCGCCGTTTGTCTGGCCGGCCAGGAGCCTCATCAGCAGGGCCAGGTTCCACGGGCCCCCCGCCGCCAAGCCGCGGAGCACCTCCGTGGCGTCCTCGCTGAAGCTCTTCTCGCCGCTCAGCCACTCCGCTGCCAGCGCTTGTACCGTGTCCGAGCCCTGTACCGCGCCGTCGATCGACTTGCCGAAGGACACCGCGCCCACCAGGCGTTCCAGGAAGACGCTGTCTCCGCCGACGATGTCGATGTCGGCGCTCTCCAGGCCCGCGGCCAGTACCGATGCCTGGGCCTCGGCGACCGTTCGCTGGACCTCCAGCGCGGCCATCCTGACCTCCTTGTCGGCGGCCAGGCGGA
This sequence comes from Streptomyces sp. NPDC047081, assembly GCF_040643775.1. Taxonomy (NCBI): domain Bacteria; kingdom Bacillati; phylum Actinomycetota; class Actinomycetes; order Kitasatosporales; family Streptomycetaceae; genus Streptomyces; species Streptomyces sp. NPDC047081. The sequence continues at coordinate 368,390 of NZ_JBEYUY010000003.1, forward strand.
GGCGGAACTCCTCGTGGGCCCTGGACACTTCGTCCAGCGCCGCCATCGCCGCCGCCTTCTCCTTGAGGCCGGTCGCCTCGCCGAGGAGGCGTTCGCGGATGCCGGCCGCCTCCGCGTTCGCCTTGCTCTCGGCCACCGCGGCCTCCGCCAGGCCGACCTTCTCGATGGCGTCCGCCTTCTCCTTCAGGCCGGCCGCCTCGCCCTCAAGGCGGGCCCGTACGCCGGCCGCCTCGGCGAGGGCCTGGCGTTCCGCCACCTCGGCCTGGGCCAGGCCGGCCGCGCCGGCCATGGCGCGCTCGCCCTCCGCCCGGCGGACCTTGGCGGCGGCCTCCAGCTCCGCGCTCTTCTGCCCGGCCTCGGCCAGCACCAGCTGTTCCTTCGCCCGCAGGTGCGCGGCCTGTTCGGCGGCCTCGGCCGCCTTGATGTCCTTGACCAGCTGCTCCTGCGCCTCCGCCTCGGCGGCGATGATGACCGTCTGCCGGGTGCGCTCGGCCTCCTGGACGACCCGGACCCGCTTGATCTCCTCCTCCTGCTCCGCGACCGTACGCTCGACGGCGACCCGCTCGCGGACGACGTCGGCCACGCCCCGGCGCTCGACCTCGACCTGCTTCTCCTTCTCGGCGCGGGCGAGTTCGACCTCCCGCTCCCGGTTGACCACCTCCAGGAGGCGGTCCTTCTCGATGCGTTCGCCCTCGACCGCGAGGACGCGCTCGCGGTTCTTCTCGGCGACCGCGATCTCCCGCTGCTGGTTCTCCCGCTGCACGCCGAGGAGTTCCTCGGTCCGCAGCAGCGCGCTGTGCGCCTTGAGCCGCTCCTCCTCCTGGACCTGCGCGGTGGCCGCCTCCTCCTGGGCGCGCAGGGTCTCGATGCCCTTGCGCTGCCGGATCTCCGCCTCCGCGCGCCGCCGTTCCAGCTCCAGTACGGCCTCACGCGCGTCCACGTCCTGGCGGGTGATCTCCATCTCCTCGTTGCGCTGGAAGTCGTTGGTGCGGATGTGCTCCAGGGCGGTCAGCTCGGTGATCTTCCGGATGCCCTGGGCGTCGAGGATGTTGGACGCGTCGAGCTGCGCCAGCGGGGTCTGCTCCAGGTGGTCGATCGCCGCGTCCTCCAGGTGATAGCCGTTCAGGTCGGTGCCGATGGCCGCGACGATCCGGTCCCTGAACTCCTCGCGCTTGGTGTAGAGATCGGCGAAGTCGAGCTGCTTGCCGACCGTCCGCAGCGCCTCGGCGAACTTCGCGCTGAACAGGTTCTGCAGGGTCTCCTGGTGGCTGGCCCGCTCGGTGCCGATGGCCTGGGCCACCTTGACGACGTCCTCCACGGTCTTGTTGACCCGGACGAAGAAGGTGATCTGGATGTCGGCGCGGATGTTGTCCTTGCAGATCATGCCCTCCCGGCCGGTCCGGACGATCTCGATGGTCTTCACCGAGATGTCCATGACCTCCGCGCGGTGCAGCATGGGCAGGACCAGGGCGCCGGTGAAGGTGACGTCGACGCTCTTGGGCCGGGAGACGATCAGGGCCTCGCCCTGGACCACCTTGCGGAACAGCCGGCCGAAGAGCAGCAGCGTGCCAAGGCCGATGAGCAGCAGGACGGCGACGAGCACACCGATTCCGATGGTGACGACAGACATGGCGGTTCCCTTGGAAGACCTTGCCGTGGATGAGTGAGGTGGTGAGCGGGACGTACGGGACTACGGGCGCGGTGGGATCACCCCGTCGCCGGCGGGGCGGGCATGACCCAGAAGAACTCGCCGTCGGCGTCGTAGTCGTAGATGAGTGCGGACGCCCCGGCGCGCAGTTCGCCGCCCGGTCCGGCCACGTCGTCGTGGCTCTGGCGTACCTGGATCGTCGCGGCGGAGCCGTCGACGGCGTGCACCTCGGCCTGGCCGAAGTCGGGGCCGACCCGCCCGGTGCGGATCACGCAGCCGAGGCCGACGAAGTCGCGGCGTGAGGGCGGTGGTGCGGGGGCGGGCGTCAGCCGCCGCAGCGGCCAGGCCAGCAGGCGGGCTCCGGCCCAGCCGCCGGCCAGGGCGAGCGGCAGCAGGGCCCCGTGGTCCCCACTGCCGAGCACGACCCGGCCGACCAGCGCGCCGAACCAGGCGAAGGCGACGACGAGCGACACCGCCACGGTGACGGGCACCCCGCCCAGCCCCAGCACCCGCCGCACCGCGAGGTGCCCGTGCCGGCCCCCGCCGAGCCCGCGCACCGGACCGCCACGCCCCGAGCCGGAGCCGTGCTGTGCCGCCCCAGCCCCGCGACCCAGGCCCTGGCCCTGATGCCCCGCGCCCGTCCCATGGCCGTGGTGCCCGCCGCCGGCCGCATGGCTGTGGCCTCCCCCGCCGGCCACATGACCATTGCCTCCCCCGCCGGCTCCAGCGCCGTGGTGGACCCCACCGCCTCCGGAACCATGGTGTCCCCCGCCCCCGGGGCCGTGGTGTCCCCCGCGCGCCCCGTGGAAGTGGGCGCCCCCGAGGAGCACCAGCAACCAGTAGGCGGCCACCACGACGAGCGCGAAGGTGAAGACCACGGTCGGATACGCCGTGACCGCCCCCAGAAAGTCCTTCACCCTGCTCGCCCGCCCCCCGGATCCCCCGAACGGCCACACTCCGTGTGCCGCAGCCGCAAGGGTGACACCGAGCCGACGGCCGCGCAGTGCATGATCCCGGAAGTCTCGACGGCCCTTTCATGTCCCGGATCAGCTCACACCGCGCGCCTCACGCCCCCGAGTTGTCCGCGAACTCCCCCGGAATTGTCCGTGATCGGTAACGGACGGATCCCCCGGCCCGCTTTCCTCGTCCTGCCAGTTGGTCGCGCGGTGAGCGACGGAACAGTGGTGAACCAGGGGAAGGCGGGGCGGACATGGCGCGGCACGGCGGCGGGCGGGGCTGGTACGGCAAGGTGCTCGGGGCGGCGCTCGGGGTGACCATGCTGGCCACCGGCGCCTCGGTGTGGTCCGCGCAGGCCGGTGCCGTGGGCAACTCCTCGCCGAAGTCCGCCGCTTCGGCCTCGCCGGCCGCCGTCAAGCCGGTCGACGTGACCATCGTGCACGCCTCGGACAAGGGCGCGCGTGGCGTCAACATCACCATCGACGACGGCCCCGACCCGACCTGGACGCCCCAAGTCCTCGACGTGCTGCGCCAGTACGGGGTGAAGGCGACCTTCTGCATGGTCGGCACACAGGCCGAGGCCCACCCGGACCTGGTGAAGCAGGTGGTCGCGGCCGGGCACCGGCTGTGCGACCACTCGGTCTCGCACGACACCACCATGGACAAGAAGTCCGAGGCGTACCAGTCCAAGGAGATACTCGACGCCGAGCGCATGATCACCGAGGCGTCCGGAGGCGTACGGCCCATGTACTACCGGGCGCCCGGCGGCGCGTTCACCCCCTACAGCCGCAAGCTGGCCGCCTCCCGCGGTATGCGCCCGCTGGGCTGGAACGTGGACACAAAGGACTTCGAACGCCCCGGCACGGACGCCATCGTCACCACGGTCGAGCAGGAGGTGTCGAACGGCCCGACGATCCTCTTCCACGACGCGGGCGGCGACCGCTCCCAGACCGTCGAGGCCCTGCGCGAGGTCCTCCCGTGGCTCAAGCAGCAGGGTTACTCGTTCGGCTTCCCGGTGCGCTGAGGCGAACACGTACACCCTCAGCACCACGCCGTCCCACCCCGGCGAGGGCCGATGCGCCGAGGTACAAGGCGGCCCCGGTCGCCGGATACGCACCGGCAGCGATACGACGAAGCATTGCCGTTGCAATCAGCTCCTTGTGGTTGGATGACCGGAGCTTGTGGGGTGGGACGCAGAGGTTGAGGGGACCGGGTGTCTGGGGCAACAGGGGCTGAGGAGTCGGAGGCGTTCGCGCAGCTGTTGCGCGACCTCAAGGACCGCTCGGGGCTGAGCTACGGCGCGCTCGCCAAACGCCTGCACATGAGTACGTCGACGCTGCACCGCTACTGCAACGGCACCGCCGTGCCGGTCGAGTACGCGCCCGTCGAACGCCTCGCCCGGGTCTGCCGGGCGACCCCGCACGAGTTGGTGGAGCTGCACCGCCGCTGGATCCTGGCGGACGCGGCACGCGGACGCAGGGCGGAGGCCGACGAACCAACCGCCGTGCCCGCACCGGCCGTTGAGGAGACCGAGGCCCCGGCCGCCGACGACATCCCGGTGGTCGTCGACCTCCCGACCGCGCCCGCGCCCCGCCCAGCCCGTCGCCGTACCGTCCTCATCGCCTCCGTGGCGGTGGCCGCCGTGCTGGGCGCCACCGCGCTCGCGCTGGGCGCGCCGTTCGGAAGCGGTGGGGACGGCAAGTCGGAGCAGCAGGCCGGGATTTCGACGGAGACGACGGCCGGGGCGGCCGGTGCCGTGCAGCAGTCCGCCGGCTCGTCCGCGAGCAGGAAGGGCGGCGCCGCACCGCTCACCGTCGGCGTCCGGCCCTACGTCTACGACAGCCCCTGCAGCCAGGAGTTCCTGGTCGACAGCGAGCCCGCACAGGTCGGTCCGCCCGCCACCGAACCCGACGCCACGCGCTGGGCCGCCGCCTACGGGGCCGTCTCCGCGGGCCAGCAGGAGGTCGCGCTCACCGTCCAGGGCACCGGCGCCGACACCGTCGTACTCGAAGCACTGCACGTACGCATCGTCAGCAAGGGCGCGCCGCTCGCCTGGAACGACTACCACATGGGCTCCGGCTGCGGCGGCGGTGTGGAGACCAAGTCGTTCGACGTCGACCTGGACCAGGGCAGCCCCGCGGTGACCGTGAAGGGCGGTCAGCGCGACTTCCCGTACAAGGTCAGCGAGTCCGACCCCGAGGTCTTCTACGTCGTCGCCCACACCGACGCGAGCGACGTCCGCTGGGACCTCAGCCTGGAGTGGTCCAGCGGCGACCGCCACGGCACGGTCCACGTCGACAACGCCGGCACGCCGTTCCGCACCTGCACCAGCAAGGGGCGTGTCAACTACCACTACCCGCTGGGCGGCAGCGAGTGGCTCAAGTTGGAGACCTGAGCCCGGCTCACCGACGCGCGGTCGATGGGCGGTCAATCCCGGAGTAAAGGGTTCGGCATCGTCCATTCAACGACCTTGATCTGGACATGACCCGTTCGATGGGATGCGCAGGACCACTCCGAACCACAGGGGGATCCATGCACATAGCCCGTACCGGGCGGGGCGTCGCGGCTGCCACGGCCGTCGCCGCCCTCGCGGTGACCGCACTCGCGAACGCCGCGCCCGCCGCCGTACCGCACACCCTGGCGGTACCGGCCGTCGCCGGGCACACCCTGGTCCATGGCGTGAGCAGCCCGCTCAGCAGCGAGCAGTGCCAGGCCAAGTGGCAGATCAACTGCTACAACCCGCTCCAGTACCGCACCGCGTACGACCTCAACGCCCTGTACAAGAAGGGCGTGACGGGCAAGGGCCGCACCATCGTCATCGTGGACTCGTACGGCTCCCCGACCGTGCAGCACGACCTCGACGTCTACAGCAAGCAGTTCGGGCTGCCCAGCACCAAGGTGAAGGTCGTCAAGTGGGGCCATGTGCCCGCCTTCGACCCCAAGAACGAGGACATGACCGGCTGGGCCGGCGAGACCACCCTGGACGTCGAGATGGCGCACGCGGTGGCGCCGGCGGCGAAGATCGTCGTGGTCGAGACGGCGGTGTCGGAGACCGAGGGCACCACCGGTCTGCCGGAGATGATGGACGCCGAGAAGTACCTGATCGACCACAACGTCGGCGACGTCATCAGCCAGAGCTTCGGCGCCACGGAGAACACCTTCCCCGGCTTCGGCAAGGGCGACTTCTCCAGCATCAAGAACCTGCGGTACGCCTTCAAGGACGCCGACAAGAAGCATGTGACCGTGCTGGCGGCCTCCGGTGACGGCGGCGCGACCGACCTGAAGGCGGACGGGAAGACGTACTACGACAAGCGCGTCAACTCCTGGCCGTCCTCGGACCCGCTGGTCACCTCCATCGGCGGCACCCAGCTGCACCTCGACGACAAGGGCAACCGCGTCAAGCCGGACAGCGTCTACAACGACTACGGCTCCGGAGGCGGCGGCCAGTCCCACGTCTTCACCCGCCCGTCGTTCCAGAACGGCGTGAAGAGCGTGGTCGGTTCGCGCCGCGGCACGCCCGACATCTCGATGGCCGCGGCCGTCAACGGCGGCGCCTGGATCTACTCCAGCTACGACCCGACCGCCGTCGGCTGGGACGTCACCGGCGGCACCAGCGAGGCCACCCCGCTCTTCGCGGGCATCGTCGCCCTCGCCGACCAGGCGGGCGGCCACCGCGTGGGCAACATCCAGAAGGCCCTGTACGACCTGTACTCGTACCACTCCAAGGGCACCGGCATCGTGGACGTCAAGGACGGCACGAACAACAGCTACGAGGGCGTGACCGGCTACAAGGCCGTCAAGGGTTACGACCTCGCCACCGGCGTCGGCACCCTGGACGCCCTGAAGTTCGTCCCCGCCCTCGCGAAGCAGAAGCCCCAGGGCTGACGGCAACATCCCTGATCCGGAGCGGGCGCCCTCAGGCCGAGGGCGCCCGTTCGCGCGTCAGGCCGCCGTCCCGACCGCCGCCTCCGCCGGCGCCTGCTGCCGTACGGCCCGGCGCCGGGTCGGCATCCCGAGCATCGGGTTGGCGACGCCCCAGGCCGCGCTCTTGCAGATGAATTCCTTGTAGCGGGCGGCGAAGCGGCCGGTCAGGGCCGCGTTGACCGCGCGGTCGTCGGCGGTGACGTACTGGATCAGGCCTTCCCTGCGGCCCAGCGAGATGCACTGGTTGAAGTAGCGCAGGGGCGCGTTCGGAAGCTTCCCGCCGGTCAGCCGGGCCGCGATGGAGTCGGCGGCCTGCCAGGCCATCGGGGTGCCCGAGGCGCAGGACATCCGCAGCGGCTTGTCGCCGGGGCCCGTCGCCAGGGCCGCGTCGCCGATGGCGTACACGTCCGGGTGCGAGACCGACCGCATGGTCGCGTCGACCACGATCCGCCCGCTATCGGTCACCTCCAGGCTGCTGGCCCGGGCGATCGGGTGGACGGCGAATCCGGTGGTCCACACGGTGGCCGCGGAGGGGATCGAGGCCCCGTCGGCGGTGACGACATGATCGTCTTCCACGGCGGTGACGGCGGTGTTCTCGTGCACGGTGATCCCGAGCTTCCCGAAGACCTTCCGCAGGTGCCGGCGGCCCTTGGGCGAGAGCCAGTCGCCGAGTCCGCCGCGGGCGGCGAGGGCGACGTCGAGGTCGGGGCGGGCCTCGGCGATCTCGGTCGCGGCCTCCAGGCCGGTGAGACCGCCGCCGACCACGACCACGCTCTGCCCGGCCGCCAGCCCGGCCAGCCGCTCGCGCAGCCGGAGCGCTCCGGAACGGCTCGCGATCTGGTGCGCGTGCTCGGCGGCGCCCGGGACGCCCTGGTCGTGCCAGCCGCTGCCGAGGGCGTACACGAGGGTGTCGTACTCCACCACGTCCTCGGTGCCGTCCGCGTCGACGACGGTGACGCTCCTGCGGTCGGCGTCCACGGCGGTGACCCTCGCGAGCCTGAACTCCACGCCCGTCCCCGCGAACATCTCGGCGAAGGGGCGGGGCCTGAGCTGCTGGCCGGTGGCGAGCTGGTGCATGCGGACGCGTTCGACGAAGTCGGGCTCGGCGTTGACGAGGGTGATGGCGACGTCCTCGCGGCGCAGCCGGCGGGCGAGACGGCCTGCGGCGATGGCGCCGGCGTATCCGGCGCCGAGGACGACGATGCGGTGCTGCATGTCCGTGCTCCTGTCATCGGGCGATTCAGCGGGCCCTTTCGGCGGGCTCTTTCTGCGGTTCGCCCCTTGAACCGGGCAGCCCGCCGTTTCCTGACAGGAACGCGATGTGAACCAGGTCACACCATCATTGGAACAGCGTGACCAGGGGTTCTCCGTGCTCGCCCGCGGCCGCCCACTGCCTCGTCGCGCGTTCGAGCTTGTCGGGGTTGACCTGGTTGTGGAACGAGGCGATGCCCTCTGCGGTGATCTCCAGGCACATCACGCCGAAGACCCGGCCGTCGACAACGGCGAGCAGGGCGGGGCCGCCGTTGGCGTCCGCGAGGTGCATCTCGACCGAGCCGCCGGTGAGGTCCTGCTTGGCCTTGCCCGGCTTGAACAGCCCCCGCAGGAACTTCGCGACCGCGAGGGAACCCTCGACCGCCCTGGCGCGGGCCGGGACCTTCCCGCCGCCGTCGCCGATCACCACGGCGTCCTCGGTGAGCAGCCGCACCAGCGGCTCGGTCCGGCCACTGGTCGCGGCGGCGAGGAACTCCTCGATCACCCGCCGCGCCGTGGCCTCGTCGACCTCGGTGCGGGCCTTGCCCTCCGCGACGCGCTTGCCCGCCCGGTGGAAGACCTGCTGGCTGGCGGCCTCGGTGATGTCGAGGATCTCGGCGATCTCCCGGTGCGAGTAGGCGAAGGCCTCCCGCAGCACGTACACCGCCCGCTCGTTGGGCGTCAGCCGCTCCAGCAGCGCCATGACGGCGTACGACACCGATTCGCGCTGCTCGGCGGTGTCGGCGGGGCCGAGCATCGGGTCGCCGGCGAGCAGCGGCTCGGGAAGCCACTGGCCGACGTAGGTCTCGCGCCGGGCCCGGGCCGAGGTGAGCTGGTTGAGGCAGAGGTTGGTGAGGGCCTTGGTCAGCCAGGCCTCGGGCACCTCGATCCGCCCGACGTCGGCGGCCTGCCAGCGCAGGAAGGTCTCCTGCACGGCGTCCTCGGCCTCGCTCGCCGAGCCGAGCAGACGGTAGGCGATGGCCTCCAGCCGGGGCCTGGACGCCTCGAACCGGTCCACGTCGCTCATGGTCAGGGCCATGCCGCCGATCCTAACGGGCACGGCGCGGGCTCAGAGGGCCCGGGCCAGCTCCTCGACACTGCCGTGGAGACGGTCCACGTGGTGCTCGGACTCCGGCTTCATCAGGACGCTGCGCAGGACGCGGGCGCCGTCCGCGTCCTGCGCGACCTTCGGATGACGAGCCGCGAAAGCCTCCCGCCCCGCCCGGAAGGTGCTGAGGAAGACGGGGTCGGGGGCGGCCATCCCGTCGGCGAGGATGCGGGCCGATGCCGCGTCGATCGCGGTGAGCGCGGGCGGTTCGAGGACCGGGAAGTACGTGACGATGTCCAACTCGGGCCGCTGGTACAGCTCCAGGACCTCGGACGCGTCGATCAGCTCCGCCCAGCGCAGAGCGGCCCGCCGCCCGGCCGCGAGCACGGCACCGAGCCCGTCCCGGGTGGGCGGCAGCAACTGGAAGGTGAGCCACAGCGCCGCCGCCGAGGCACCGGCACGCGAGCACTCCAGGCTGATCTCGCCGAGGTGGAGTTCGGCCGAGGTGAAGTAGGTGTACGGCGAGTCGTGCAGGTAGAACCGTCCGACCTCGGGATCGCGGAAGAGGACGGCACCGCAGCCGTACGGCTGAAGCCCGTGCTTGTGCGGATCGACGACGACGGAGTCGCAGCGGGGGATGGCCCGCCAGGGCTCGGGCGCCACCCCCTCCGTTCCGGCGAGCAGCGTGAAGAAGCCGCCGTAAGCGGCGTCGACATGGATCCTGACGCCGTACCGCTCGGCGATCGGCAGCACCTCGTGCACGGGGTCGACGGCGCCGAGCCCGGTAGTGCCGGTGGTGAGGACGACGGTGCCGACGTCGCCGGTGCGCAGTACGTCCTCCAGCGCGTCGAGGTCGATACGGCCCCGCGCGTCGGTGCGGACGGGATGGCTCGGCACGCCCAGCACATGGCACATGCGCCCGTGCGTGTAGTGGGCGTCGGCGCTGTGGGCGATGCCCCGGCCGGGGTGGAGTTCGCGGGCGACGAAGAGGGCTTCGAGGTTGGCGATCGTGCCGCTGGTGGTGAGGTGGCCGAGCGGAGCGTAGTCGGAGCGACTGGGGGTACCGCCCGCGCCCGAAGGGCTGTGGGGGAGGGTGTCGTAGCCGAACATCGCGGCGAGGCGGGCGACGGCCTCGCGTTCCATCGCGGCGGTGGCGGGGCCGCCGTCGAGGGCGTGGTTGTTGGGGTTGATGAGCATGGCGGTGAGGTGGCCGACCACGGCGGCGGGATGCGGGGGCTTGAGCATCTGGCCCGCGTAACTGGGATGGAAGAAGGGGTAGTTGTCCGTGAGCCGCCCGCTGAACTCCTCGAAGGCGGCGGCGAATCGACGGTCGTCCACGTGCAGGGACGGGTGCGGCTGGTAGGGCCCGAAGGTGTCGGCCCAGTCCTGCACGGCGCGGTTGGCCCGACCGAGCCAGTGCTGCAGATCCATCACTCACTCTCCCTCACTTCATTGACTGCTCAGCATTTGCTTAGTCAGTAATTGTTGGGGCGGGTTGCTGAGGTGGCAATAGGTGAGCGGGCAGTAAACTCGGCGCCGATGAACACCACCCCGCCCGAGCACCCCGACGACGCGTCCGTCGCCCGCGCCGCCAACAGCCGGCTGGTCCGGGACTTCGGCCTGCTGATCAAGTCCGCGACCCGCCTGGAACAACGGATCGACAGCGCACTGCGCCGCGAGTGCGGAATCAGCCACACGATGCTGGAGGTCTTGATACGGCTGTGCCGCGCCCCCGGCGAGGAGGTCTCCCAACGCCGCCTGGCCGACGACCTCACCCTCACCAGCAGCGGAACGACCCGCCTGGTCGACCGCATGGAGGAGGCGGGCCTGGTCCGCCGCGTCCCGTCACCGGACGACCGGCGGGTGGCCCTGGTGGAACCGACACCGGAGGGCCGCACGGCATTCCTGCGCGCGGCGGCGGTCCACGCGGAGGTGGTGGAGAAGTACTTCGTCAGCCCCCTGGAACCCAAGGCCTACACCCACCTGACGACCGCCCTGGGAGAGATCGACCGGGCGCTTCGGGGAGGGGGTGGGTGATCACGGACCCGATGAACCGCACGGCGGCGCGGACGGCAACCAAGGCCCGCTGACCCGCAACGGGGCCGGTCTGCAATTCGTTTGCCGTGATCCGACCCGGTCGGATAGGAATCTTTCATGCTGAAGGGCGAGAAGATCGGGCTCCGGGCCCGGCACGAGGACGACATCCCGGTCCTGCGGGCCGAGCTCTATGACGACGTGGTCAACGCCGCGCGCGCCGAGGGCGGGCCATGGCGGCCGATCACGCCCGGCTCGAAGGACCCGCGGCTCGTGGTGGACGACACGAAGGAGGGGTCCGTCCCCTTCTCCGTGGTCGAGCTGGAGGGCGGCACGCTGGTCGGCACGGCGACACTCTGGGGCATCGACACCCACAACCGCTGCGCCCACATCGGCCTGGGCCTGCTGCCGGCCGCCCGTGGCAAGGGTTACGGCACGGACGTGGTCGCGACCCTGTGCCACTACGGCTTCGTCGTACGCAGCCTGCACCGCCTCCAGATCGAAACCCTGGCCGACAACCACGCCATGCTCCGCTCCGCCGAACGCAACGGCTTCCTCCGCGAGGGCGTCCTCCGCTCCTCGGCCTGGGTGATGGGCGAGTTCCTCGACGAGGTACTCCTGGGCCTGCTGGCCGAGGACTGGAAGCCGGCCGCGAAGGGCTAGCGGCGGGAGGGCGGTCAAGGGCGGCGGTCAAGGACTGGCGGTCGCCGCGAACTCCCGCATCCCCTCCTCGAACCCCACCTCCGCCTTCCACCCCAGCTCCGCCCGCAGCCGCGACGAGTCCGCCGTGATGTGGCGGACGTCGCCCAGGCGGTACTGCCCGGTGACCACCGGGTCGGGGCCGCCGTACGCCGACGCCAGTGTCCGGGCCATCTCGCCGACCGTGTGCACCTCGCCGCTGCCGGTGTTGTAGACCGTCAGCGTGCCCGGTGCCGAACCGGCCTCCAGCGCGGTCGCGTTCGCCGTCGCCACGTCTCGTACGTGTACGAAGTCCCGCCGCTGGCGGCCGTCCTCGAAGACCCGCGGGGCCTCGCCCCGGGCCAGGGCCGAGAGGAAGAAGGAGGCCACCCCCGCGTAGGGGGTGTCGCGCGGCATCCGCGGCCCGTACACGTTGTGGTAGCGCAGCGACACCGCCGCCCCGCCCGTCGCCCGCGCCCACGCCGCCGCCAGATGCTCCTGCGTCAGCTTGGTCGTGGCGTACACGTTCCGCGGATCCACGGCCGCCTCCTCGCCCACCAGGCCCGGCGCCAACTCCCGCCCGCACAAAGGGCATCCGGGCTCGAACCGCCCCGCGTCCAGGTCGGCGACCTCCCGCGGCCCCGGCCGCACCACGCCGTCCCGCGGACACTCGTACCACCCCTCGCCGTACACCACCATCGACCCGGCAAGGACCAGCCGCCGCACCCCCGCCGCGGCCATCCCCGCCAGCAGCACGGCCGTCCCGAGGTCGTTCCGCGACACGTACTCCGGCGCGTCGGCGACCCCGTCGCCCAGCCCGACCATCGCCGCCTGATGGCATACGGCGTCCACGCCGACGAGCGCCCGGGCGACCGCGTCGGCGTCCCGCACGTCCGCGCCGGGATCCGCCCGGACGTCGTACACCACCGCCTCGTGCCCGCGCGCCCGCAGCGCGTCGACGACATGGGACCCGATGAACCCGGCACCGCCGGTGACCAGCACACGCATACCGCCACGCTAGGTCCGCGACGGCGCCGGCCGGCGGGACCCGCCGGGTACGTCATGACTCCGTAAGGCCTGGCCCTCGTCAGAGGCTGCTGAGGAGGGCCAGGCGTTCGGCGCTGGTGGAGTCCTGGTCGGCGTAGTAGACGACGATCAGCTGGCGGGCCTGCGGGCGGAGCATCTTCTCGTAGTGCAGGTCCAGTTCGCCGACGAGCGGGTGGTTCAGCCGGGTGAGGCCGGTGTCGCGGCGGCGCACTTCGCGGCGGGCCCACAGCGTGCTGAACCGCTCGCTGGCGACGGTGAGTTCACCGATCGTCTCCAGCAGCTCCGGGTCGGCGTCGTCGATGTCGATCATGGCCCGCAGGCCGGAGACGGTCTTCGCGGTCATGTCGTCCCACTGCGGGTAGAGGCTGCGCATCTCGGGTTCGAGGAAGGCGGCCCGCAGCGGGTTGTGGCCGACGGCGAAGAACGGGCACAGGAGTACGGCCAGCCGGTTCGCGGCGACGACCCGTCCGCTGGGGCCCTGGGCGTACGCGGGGGTCTGCGGCCAGCTGTCCAGCAGCGGTTGGAGATCGCCCTGGTTGGTGCGGGAGCGGCTGCGCGGTCTGCGGGCGGGCGGGGCGGGGTGCGCGAGGCGGTGCAGGTAGGCGACGGCGTCCTCGTCGAGTTGGAGGGCGGCGGCCAGGGCGGCGAGGATCTGGTCGGAGGGGTTGAGGTTGCGGCCCTGTTCGAGGCGCAGGTAGTACTCGGGGCTGATGCCGGCGAGCTGGGCGACCTCCTCGCGCCGCAGTCCGGGGACCCGGCGCCGCTCACCGGCGGGCAGCCCGGCCTGCCGCGGGCTGAGCTGCCCGCGCCGGGCCCGCAGGAACCCGCCGAGGGTGTCGGCCGTTTCGTGCGCCGCGTTCTCGTGCGCCATGTCCTCGTACGACCTCTTCTCCTGCGCCATGCCCTCGTCGACGCTAGCCGCTCAGCAGGCCGAGGCGGACCAGGCTCTCCGCGGTGGCCACGACGGCGTCCTCGTTGGAACGCGGGGACCAGTCAAGCTCCTTGCGGGCCTTCGCGTTGAAGGCGCGGCGCACCACGCCCAGCTGCGGAACCGTCTCCCGCAGCGCCGGGTTGACCGTGGCCAGGAGGCGCACCAGCCAGGCCGGGGCGGTGCCCGTGGGGGCCTTGGCGGCGGCCTCGCCGAGCCGCTCACGCAGGGCGAGGGCGATGTCGTGGAAGGAGATCGGCTCACCCGCGAGCGCCAGGTACCGCTGCCCGGCCGCCTCCGGTGCCGTCATGGCCCGCAGATGCAGGTCGGCCGCGTCCCGTACGTCCACCGTGTTGGTCCAGATCGGCGGCGCGGACCGCATCCCGCCGGTGAGCATCGCGTGGACGATACGGATCGACGCGGAGTAGTCCGGTCCCAGGACCGGCCCGAAGATGCCCACGGGGTTGACCGCCGTCAGCTCCATGCCGCCGCCCTCGCCCTCGGCGAAGTCCCAGGCGGCCCGCTCGGCCACCGCCTTGGACTTGACGTACGCGGACACGCCCGGCCCGTCGGTCCGCGTCCAGTCGTCCTCGTCGAACGTCCGGGCGGTCGGGCCGTGGCCGTAGCCCACCGCGGCGAAGGAGGAGGTCAGGACGGTACGGCGGACGCCCGCGTCCCGGGCCGCGCGCAGGACCCTGATCGTCCCGTCACGGGCCGGGACGATCACCTCGTCCTCGTGCTTCGGGCCGGCTCCGGGGAACGGCGAGGCGATGTGCAGGAGGTAGTCGGCCCCCGCCACGGCCCGGTCCCAGCCGCGGTCGGCGGTCAGATCCGCCTCCACATAGGAGACGGCGTCCGTGTGCGGGGCTCCGGCCACGTCGAGCATCCGCTGGACGTCGGACCGCCGGGCCAGGGAGCGCACCGTGGTGGTGACGGTGTGCCCGGCGGCGAGGAGCCGCGCGATGGTGTGGGAACCCAGGAACCCGGTTCCGCCGGTGACGAGTACGTGTGCCATGCCTCGATGGTCGGCGGCCGGATCGTGGTGTTCCAGATCCCGCCGGTACCAGTACTCGGAGGGACAGTCTCAGCGCGGCACCTGGCGCGACTCCGACGGGGCCCGTGGCCTCACCGGCCTCACCGGGGCCTCACCGAGTCGAAGAGCGGCCAACCATCCACTTCCGCAAGACCTGTTGAGGCGAACAGCCCACGGGTCACGGCCTCGTCGAGCAACGCCCGCGCGCTGCCGGGCTCGTGGAGGTTCAGGTGCGGCTCAGGGGCAATCGGTTTTGCGCGGGCGCGCGTCAGCCCGTCGGGATGCCGATCCGGCCGGTCTGCCGCCGGTGCTGCTCCAAGTGGGCACGAACGAAGTGCTCCTGCTCGACGAGGCCGACGAGGCACTGGACCGGGCGGCGCTGTTCGTCAGCCAGCGCGTCCGTGTGCGACGGTCCTAGCACCGCGCACGGTCATAGCCGGGCGCGGTCCTGGACGGGCACGGTCTTAGCCGCCCGGCGTCCCCGCCGCGGGCAGTGTCACCTCGAAGCGGCAGCCGCCGGGGATGTTCCGTACGCTCGCGCGCCCCCGGTGCGCCTCCACGATTCCCCGTACGATCGCCAGCCCCAGGCCCGCCCCCGCCGGCGGTGTGCGCGCGTCCGTGCCGCGCCAGCCCGTGTCGAAGACGCGCGGGAGGTCCTCGTCGGGGATGCCTCCGCAGCCGTCCGTCACCGACACCACGACACCGTCCGCGGAGCGTTCGGCGGCGACCGCGACCGTGCCGTCGGCGGGGGTGCGGCGGATGGCGTTGACCAGGAGGTTGCCGAGGACGCGGCTCATCTCCTTGCCGTCGACCTCCACCGGCAGCGGCTCCACCTCGCCGCCGACCAGCCGTACGCCGTGTTCGCGGGCGAGGGCGTCCGCTCCGGCCATCGCGTCGCCGATCAGGTCGTAGAGGGACATGCGGGAGAGGGTGAGCGTGAGGGTGCCGGCGTGGATGCGGGAGAGTTCGAAGAGGTCGCCGACCATGGAGTTGAGGCGTTCGACCTCGGTGCGGATCTGGCGGAGGTAGCGGTCGGGGTCGGTCGCCACCCCGTCCTCCAGGGCCTCCGACATGGCCCGCAGGCCGGCCAGCGGGGTGCGCAGGTCGTGCGAGATCCAGGCGACCAGCTCACGGCGGGAGGTCTCCAACGCGCGCTCCCGGTCCCGGGATTCGGCGAGCTTGGCGCTGGTCGCCGCCAACTCGCGGCTGAGCGCGTCGAGTTCGGCGGTGGTCGGCCCGTCGGGTGCGGTGAAGGCGCCGCCGTCGCCGAACGACCGTGCGGCGCGGGCGAGTTCGCGGCTGCGGGCGACCACCCAGCGGCCCAGCAGCAGGGCGGTGGCCAGGGAGACCACCGCCGCCATCGCCACGACGGTCGTCACCACGCTCAGGTCGTGGCCGGACAGGAACATCGCCTGCGCCACCGCGAGGGTGCCGGCGAGCATCGCGGTCACGGCGACCGCGGCCACCACGGTCAGCGAGGTGGTGAGCGAGCGGCGGCGCAGCACCCACAGCGTGCCGGCGCCGAGCAGCCCGGCCGCCGCCGCGCCGAGGAACGCGAAGAGGGCGATGAGCAGGGTGTCTCTCATCCTCACTCCCCTCCCGGTTCGAAGCGGTAGCCGACGCCCCACACCGTCTGGATCAGGCGCGGGCGGGCCGGGTCGTCCTCGACTTTGCCGCGCAGCCGGCGGACGTGCACGGTCACGGTGGACAGGTCGCCGAAGTCCCAGCCCCAGACCTCGCGCATCAGGTCCTCGCGGCCGTACGCCCGTCCCGGGTGCCGCAGGAAGAAGGCGAGGAGGTCGAACTCGCGGAGGGTGAGGGCGAGTTCGGTGCCGTTCTTGGTGGCGCGGCGGGCTGCGGGGTCGACGCTGAGGCCTGCCGCGACGAGGGGCGAGGAGGCGGGCCTGGCGGCCGGCGGGCGGGAACGGCGCAGCACGGACTCCACCCGCAGGACCAGCTCGCGCGGGCTGAAGGGCTTGGTGACGTAGTCGTCGGCGCCGACCTCCAGGCCGAGGATGCGGTCGTCCTCGTCGCCGCGCGCGGTGAGCATGATGACCGGCACGGGGCCGCTCTCGCGCATCCGGCGGCAGACCTCCAGGCCGTCCATGCCGGGCAGCATCAGGTCGAGGACCACCAGGTCGGGGCGGTGCGCGGCGGCGCGGGTCAGGGCGGCGGGGCCGTCGGCGGCGCGGTCGACGGCGTATCCGGCGCGGTCCAGATAACCGGCGACGACCTCCGCGACGGTGGGGTCGTCATCGACGACCAGGACCCGGGCGGACGCCGCCCGCTCGGACTCGTACGACTGCTGCATGCGTCCAGCGTCGCACCGGGGCGGGCCGGACGCGGCTCGCGAGGGGGTGGGGCGACTTGACGTCCGCGTTTCGTAAGAAACGGAGGTGGGGCCTGCGGCTGTGGCTTGGCGGGGGCAGCGGTCGATCTCGGGTGGCGCGGCATCGGCGATTCGCAGGGAAGGGAAGGGAAGAGAGGGCCTCCGGTGGCCCGGCGTCGCGTTGCGCAGGGGACAGGCGCGAGGGTCTTCGGTGGCCCGACGCCCGCGTTTCGAAGGGAACAGACGCGAGGACCGCCGACAGCCCGACGTTCGCGATTCGCCGGGAGCGGAAGTGAGGGTCTCCGTATGGTCGCCGACGTCCGCGTTTCGTAAGGAGCAGAAGTCCGTTATGCCTGATTCACGTTCGTAGGGTGAACGTCGTGACCACCGACGCGGACGTGGATGTCGTCCTCCCCTGTCTCAACGAGGCCGCGGCCCTGCCCTGGGTGCTGGCCCGGATCCCGGCCGGCTGGCGGGCCCTGGTCGTCGACAACGGTTCGGCCGACGGCTCGGCGCAGCTCGCCCGCTCGCTCGGCGCGACCGTCGTCGAGGAACCCCGGCGCGGTTTCGGCGCGGCCTGCCACGCCGGGCTGCTCGCGGCCACCGCCGAGATCGTCTGCTTCTGCGACTGCGACGCCTCGCTCGACCCGGCGCTTCTGGTGCCGTTCGTGCGTGAAGTCCGGTCCGGGGACGCCGACTTGGTGCTGGGCCGCAGGCGCCCGCGCACCCGGAGCGCCTGGCCGGCGCATGCGCGGGCCGGGAACCTCGCGCTCGCCCGGCTGCTGCGGCGCCGCACGGGGCTGCGGCTGCACGACCTCGGCCCCCTGCGTGCCGCCCGCCGTGAGCCGTTGCTCGCCCTGGGCCTCACGGACCGGCGCAGTGGCTACCCCCTGCAGATGGTGGTGCGCGCGGCGGACGCGGGCTGGCGGATCACCGAGCGGGACGTCCCCTACCTCCCCCGCACCGGCACGTCGAAGGTGACGGGCACGTGGCGCGGGACGTGGCAGGCGGTACGGGACATGAGCCGGGTGCTGGCTGACGGGAGGGGCGTACGGTGACGGCGCGTCGAGGAGAGCCCGGCGGGGCGAACCTGCCTGCCGGGGAGGACCGCACGACCAGCGCGCACGCGCGGGGAGACGACACGGCCAACGCGCCCGGCCGGGAGGGCGACGGGGCGAACCCGCCCACCCGGGAAGACCGCACGACCAGCGCGCACGCCCGGGGAGACCGCACGGCCAACGCCCCCCAGCGAGCGGGCAGCACATCGCGGGCGCCGCAGTGGGGAGCCTCGGCACCGCCCACCCTGCTCGTCATCGCCAAGGAACCCCTCCCCGGCCGGGTCAAGACTCGGCTCACCCCGCCCTTCAGTCCCGCGGAGGCGGCCTCGCTCGCCGAAGCCGCCCTCGCCGACAGCCTGGCGGCCGTCGCGGCGACGCCCGCCACGCGTCGGGTCCTCGTGCTCGACGGCGCTCCCGGCCCCTGGCTGCCGCCCGGTTTCGAGGTCGTACGGCAGTGTCCGGGCGGTCTCGACGAACGGCTCGCGGACGCCTTCGCGCACTGCACAGGCCCCGCGCTGCTGATCGGCATGGACACCCCGCAGGTCACGCCCGAGCTGCTCACCGTCGACTTCGCGGACTGCGACGCGTACTTCGGCCCGGCGGAGGACGGCGGCTTCTGGGCGCTGGGCCTCGCCGACCCCGACCCCGCGCTGCTGCGGGGCGTGCCGATGTCGACGCCGGTGACGGGTGCCGTACAGCGGCGGCGGCTGGTCGACGCGGGCCTGCGGGTACAGGACCTGCCCCGCCTCCGGGACGTGGACACCGCGGCAGACGCCCACGCGGTGGCCACCCTGGCCCCACACGGCCGGTTCGCGCGCCGACTGGCACGGTGCGGGGCGGCGGCGCGTCGATGAGGGTCCAGCCGATCGATACGCCGGTGGGCGGGACAGCCGCAGCACAGGCACACCACCACGCGCACCCGACCGACGGTGCCACCGCCACACCGCCCGGCGAGGCCGCGCACGCCCCCCTCGTCGCGGCACCCTCCTCCCGGACCGCCGCCGCCTCCGGCGCCACGGACGGGACCGCCACAGCGCAGCCACGGCAGCACGCCCACCCGACCGACGGGGCCGCCACCGCACCGCCCAGCAGGGCCGCGCACGCCCCGCTCCTCGCGGCACCCTCCTCCCGGACGACCGACACCACCGGCCCCACCCCCGCCCAGACCAACACCGCCTCCGGCCCCTCCTCCGCCCAGATCGCCACCATCCTCGGAGCCACCCCCGCCCAGACCACCATCACCCCCGGCGCCACCCCCACCCAAACCACCCCCACTCCCCACCCCACCCCCGCCTGGGCCACCGCCGACCCCTACGCCGCCGCCCTGCGCGCCGGGGCCGGTCCTCTCTTTCTCCGGCGTGCCGACGGCTGGCTGCTCCCCTTGGACGTCGAGCGGTGGTGTGCTCGGGCCGATCCGGTCGATGGGGGTGTGCTGGACCGGTGCGAGGGTGCCGTGCTGGACGTCGGGTGTGGGCCGGGGCGGCTGGTCGTCGAGCTTGCCGCTCGGGGGCGTACCGTGCTCGGCGTCGACGTCAGTGCCGCCGCCGTCGAGCACACCGTGCGCCTCGGCGGGCAGGCGCTGCGGCGGTCCGTGTTCGAGGCGCTGCCCGGCGAGGGGCGGTGGGGCACCGTGCTGCTCATGGACGGGAACATCGGCATCGGCGGCGACCCGCGCGAGCTGCTCGCACGGGTACGTCAGCTCCTCACCCCCGGCGGCCTGTTGATCGCCGAGACCGCCCCCGTGGACATCGACGAGCGCGCCCACGTCCACCTCACCGACGCCTTCGAGGCGGTCGGCGCCCCCTTCCCCTGGGCCCGCCTCGGCACCCCGGCCCTGCTGCGGCACGCACACGGCTGGGCGCGGGCCGGTCAGTGGACCGCCGGCGGCCGCCGTTTCGTCGCCCTGCGCACCCGCAGCACCCGCAGCGCCAGCAACAGCGCCGAAGCCGCGAACAGTACGGCCGTCATCAGCAGCCAGCGCGTCAGGAAGCCGTCCGGCGAGAGTGCCGTCGCCGACCGGTAGCGCCGGTCCACCATCCCGCTGATCAGCGGGAACCACACCAGCAGGAGCAGGCCGGACAGGGCGGCCGGTACGCGCACGTACATCGCCCAGTCGCGGCGGTCGGCCGCCTCCAGCCCTCGTACCACCGCCCGGTCCGCCACCGCGTACAGCGGCAGGAACACGAGGTCGTGCAGCAGGGCCGCGCCCACCAGCCACAGGGCCACGCCGAACCAGTCGTCGGCGAGTAGTCGTACGCCCGCGTATGCCGCGAGCGCGAACGAGCAGGTCAGGAGCAGGAGTTGGAACGGGCTGCCGACGGGGAGCAGCGGGCGTCGTCGCATCACAGGTCTCCGAAGGTCAGGCGGGCCACCCACTTGGTGTTCAGCACGCCGGGTGCGGCCGGGACGATGACGCGGGCCGGGTGGCCGTGGTCGGGGGACAGGTCCTCGCCGTTGACGTAGAGGGCGAGGAGGGAGCGCGGGTCGGCGACCTGGTTGGCGCGCAGGGCCGCGCGGCGGAAGGCGCCGTGCCGTTGGAGGGACTCCACGAACAGGTCCGGCGGGTCCTCCTCGTGGCCGACGAGCGCTGCCAGGTCCCGCAGCCGTACGCCCCGCCACCACTGGTCGGACGTCGACCAGCCCTCCACGCACGCGATGGGCAACGCCGAGCTGTGCAGGGGGAGTCGGGCGAGCTGCGCGCGGCTCAGGCGGACCGTGCCGGAGCGGCCCGTCACCACCAGGCGCCAGGCCTCCGCGCCCGTCTCGGCCGGGTCGATACCGGCGTACGCGGCGGTCTTGTTGATCTGGAAGCCGTTCGGGCCGCTCCCGGGGTCGGCGCCGCCGTGCGGGGCGAGCAGGGCCGTGCGGCGCAGCCCGTCGAAGTCCTGCCCGACGGTGGTGGAGAAGAGGAGCAGCGATCCGCCGCCGACGAACCACAGGGCGCCACGGCGGGAGACGGTCGGGGGCGCCGGGCGCGGGGACACCAACTCGCCCTCGGGGGCGGCCGGTTCACTGCCCCGCATGCGCCGCACATTCCGTACCGCCGCCGGTGTCTTCAGCACCGCGTGTGCCAGGAACGCGGCGAAGAACACCCACGCTCCGTAGAAGTGGAGCGGATAGAAGGAGCCCGGGAAGACGTAGTCCAGCTGCACGTTGAGGACGCCCGTCACGAACTCGAACAGACCGCCCCCGACCAGCAGCAGCAAGGAGATCCGCTCCAGCGCGTGGGCGAGCGAGCGGGCCGGCGGCAGGGCGAACAGGCGCGGGATCACCGACCACAGCTTGGCCAGCAGGACCGGGATCAGGGTGATGCCCAGCGTGACGTGGACGCCCTGGGTGAGCCGGTACAGCCAGTGCGGGTCGGTCGGCCAGGCGAAGAGGTAGAAGCCGAGGATGCCCTTGTCCGGGGTCTTGTCGTTCACCGGCGACAGGCCCGGGTTGTAGGCGGCGTACGAGAGCAGGCCGGTCACGAACAGCACGGTGATGCCGGCGAGCAGGACCAGGCCGAGGACCGAGGTGAAGCGGGGGCCGCGCAGGGGGCTGCGCCAGAAGCCCGGCGAGGTGGGGAGGTGTGGGGCGTCCATGGGCCGACGGTAGGTCGGGACCACCCCAAGAGAGGGTGCGCGACCCATGACGAAACGCTGACGTCCGGCCCCGGTGCGGCTCCGCGGCCCGCCGTCCGGCCTAGCGTGCCGCATGTGAACCGCGCCCTGCTCCGCGATCTGTACGCCGCCCTGGCCGCCGTACTCCTCGTCACCACGGCCGCCCTGGTCGGCCGCCACATCCAGGACACCGAGCACACCCTCTTCGTCGCATGGCCGCCCCTGTTCGCCACCTGGGGCCCGCACGTCGGCCCCGGCACCCCCGCCGCGCTGCCGGCGGCGGCGGCCGTGGTGGCGTACGGCCCGGTCCTGGCCGCGCGGCTGCCCTGGCGGGCGCTGCTGGCGACGGCGTGGGCGACGGCGACCGCCTGGATCGTCTCCCTCGCGCTGGTCGACGGCTGGCACCTCGGCATCGCGAACCGGCTCGCCACCCGCTACGAATACCTCCAGGTCATCGACCGTTTCCACGACATCCCCGGCACCCTGCGCGACTTCACCCACCACATCCTGCTGGGCTCCCCCGACCACTGGCCCGCCCATGTCGCCGGCCACCCCCCGGCGGCGACCCTCACCTTCGTCCTGCTCGACCGGGCCGGGCTGCGCGGCGGCGGCTGGGCCGGGATGTGGTGCGTCGTCGTGGGCGCCACGGCGTGCGTGGCGGTGCTGGTCGCCGTGCGGGCCCTCGCCGGGGAGGGGCTCGCACGGCGGGCGGCACCGTTCCTGGTGCTCGCCCCGGCCGCGGTGTGGCTGGGCACCTCGGCGGACGCGTACTTCGCGGCGGTCGCCGCCTGGGCGGTGGCCCTGCTCGCGCTGGCCGTCACCGGACGCTCGCTCTGGTGGGCGGCGGGCTCGGGCCTGCTCTTCGGCCTCACCTGCTATCTCTCGTACGGCCTCACGCTCTTCGCCGTCATCGGCGCGGCGGTCCTGCTGCTGGGGCGGGGGCGCGTCCGCGAGCGGCCACTGCTCCTCGTACCGCTGGTCGCGGGGTTCGCCGTCGTGCCGACGGTGTTCACCGTGGCCGGCTTCGACTGGTGGGAGGCGTACCGGCTGCTGGTCACGCGGTACGACCAGGGCGCGGGCGGGATCCGCCCGTACGGCTACTGGGTGTGGGCCAACCTCGCCTGCACGGTGCTGATCACGGGCCTCGCGACCGCGGCGGGCCTGCGCCGCACCGCCGTGACCCTCGTCCGCCGGGACGACGGCACCCGCCTCGCCGTTCTCGTCGCCGCCGCGCTGCTCGCCCTCCTGGCCGCCGACCTGTCCGGCATGAGCAAGGCGGAGACGGAGCGGATCTGGCTGCCGTTCGCGATGTGGCTGCTGCCGTCGTGTGCCTTCCTGACCCGCCCGCGGGCGTGGCTGGCGGCCCAGGCGGTACTCGCGCTGCTGCTCAACCACCTGCTGCACACGGGCTGGTGAGAGCTCTACTCGCGTACCCGGCAAGGGAGTTGACGCGATGAGCGTTCTCAGCCACGCGTGTTAGAAAGAGCCCATGACGACCCCTGGGCAGGGCGGCGGCAGCGACGTACGGCCGTTCGCGATCGACACGAGCAAGCCGCATCCGGCGCGGATGTACGACTACTTCCTCGGCGGCAAGGACAACTACGAGGTCGACCGGGAGGCCGCCGAGCAGTTCATCGCGGTCGCCCCCGAGGTGCGGGACGGCGTCCGCGCCAACCGGCGCTTCCTGCAGCGCGCGGTGCGGCACGTCGTCGGGGAGGGCGGGGTACGGCAGATCCTCGACATCGGCACGGGCCTGCCGACCGAGCCCAACGTCCACCAGGTCGCGCGTGCCATCGCCCCCTCCACCCGGGTCGCGTACGTCGACAACGACCCGATCGTCAGCACCCACTCCATGGCCCTGCTGGACGACGCGGACACGGCGACCTCCGTGGTCCTGGCCGACCTGCGCGACCCGCGGGCGGTACTGGAGCACCCCGAGATACGCGAGGTGATCGACTTCGCCGAGCCGGTGGCCCTGCTGCTGGTGGCGGTGGTGCACTTCCTCGCCGACGCGGACGACCCGTACGGCGTGGTCGCCACCCTGCGCGAGGCGCTCCCGCCCGGCTCGTACCTGGTGCTGTCCCATGCGACGGGCGATGTCCACGAGGACGGCCGCGAGGACGCGGCCAAGGTCTACAACCGGGCGACGGCCACGATGAACCTCCGCACCCACGCCGAAGTCACCGGGTTCTTCGGCGACTTCACCCTCGTACCACCCGGACTGGTGAAGGTGACGGACTGGCACCCGGAGCAGCCGCCGGCACCGGGCGCCCCGCCGATCGGCATCTACGGCGGGGTCGCGCGCAAGGACTCCTGAACGGGACTCCTGAACGGCACTCCTGAACGGCTACTTCAGTCCGATCGCGGCACAGTCGGCCGCGTACTTCGCCGTGCAGATGTCCTTCACCGTGTAGACGCCGTCCTTGACGACGGTGTCCTCGATGTTCTCCTTCGTCAGCGCCACCACCGGCACCAGCATCGCCGGGATGTCCTTCTCGGTGGGGCTGTCGACGGTGTCCTGGGTCAGCGCGTCGAAGGCGATGCCGCGGCCCTGCACCTTGTACACGGCCATGTCCGCCGCGTTGGTCGCCTCCAGGAGGAAGGACTTGTAGACCGTCATGGTCTGCTCGCCGGCCACGATCCGCTGTACGGCGTCGAGGTTGGCGTCCTGCCCGGTCACCGGCGGCAGCTTGGTCGCGCCGGCCTGCTCAAGCGCGTCGATGACGGCTCCCGCCATACCGTCGTTGGCGGAGTACACGGCGGCGATGTTGTTCAGCCCGATCGACTGGATCGCCTTCTGCATGTTGGCCTTGGCGACCGACGGCAGCCACTCCTGGGTGTCGTACGACTTGGCGATGACCACCCGCCCCTTGAGCTCGCTGAGCGCGCCCTCCTTGAAGAGGGCGGTGTTCGGGTCGGCGGGCGAGCCGTTCATCATGACGATCTTGCTGGTCTCGGCCTTGTCTCCGAGCGCGTCCACGATGGCGCGGCCCTGGACCTCGCCGACGAGTTCGTTGTCGTGCGAGATGTACGCGTCGATCGGCCCCTGCGCGAGCCGGTCGTAGGCGATGACCGGAATCCCGGCGTCCTTGGCCTTCTTCACGTCCGCCGCGATGGCCTCGGCGTCCACCGCGTCGACGAGGATCACGTCCACCTTGTCGTCGATCAGCTGCCCGAACTGCTTGCTCTGGGTGGCCGCGCTGGCCCCGGCGTTGGCGTAGACGACCTTGCCCTTGTCGCTGGTGAGGGAGGCGACCCGGGCCTTGATCAGGGGGTAGTCGAACCGCTCGAAGCGCGCCGTGTCCTTGTCCGGCAGGAGCAGCCCCACCTTGATGTCGTTGCGGCGGTTCGGTGCCGAGGCCCCACTGCTCCCCGTGACGCCGTCCACCACGCCGCAGGCGGTGAGCAACAGCGCCGAGGCGCTGGCGACGAGGGGGAGGGAGATGCGAACTGCGGTGGATCTGTGGGGGGTTCGAGCGATCACGTGCGGGTGCCTTCCGGGCGAAAGTGCTGGCGTGCTTACTGCGCGGCCACCAAGGCCTGCTTACTGCGGGCCACCAAGAGGTGAGAAGCCAACGGGGTCGTGGAGACCACGTCAAGACATTCGGTTGTCGTCCCCTGCTTTCCCACGGAATCTCCCCATCCGGGGCCCGCCCCCGATCGGTCAGGGAACTGTAAAGAACCTTGACAGTTGAATGGTCTAGTCCAAAGATGGGCGCTGCTCGTCCCCACCCCCCTCCCTTCCGCCTCCCTGGGAGCGTCAATGAGACGACCTCGCCCGCTGCTTCGCGCACTGCTGTCCTGTATCACCGTCACCGGCCTGTCCGCGGGGCTCGTCGCCCTCGGCGGGGGCGGCGCCCTCGCCGCCGAGGACACGGCCGTACACCAGACCCGTCCCCTCCCCGCCCATGTCTCCGCCCCGTACTTCGAGGCCTGGACCGGCGAGAGCCCGGCCCAACTCGCCGCCGCCTCCGGCAACAAGTACCTGACCATGGCCTTCCTGCAGACCGACAAGCCCGGTTCCTGCACGGCCTACTGGAACGGCGACACCACCCTCCCGATCGCCAAGTCCGCCTTCGGCGCGGACATCGCGGCGATCCAGGCCCGCGGCGGCGACGTCATCCCGTCCTTCGGCGGCTACGGCGCGGACACCACCGGCACCGAACTCGCCGACAGCTGCACGGACGTCGACGCCATCGCCAAGGTCTACGAGAGCCTGGTGACGACGTACGGCATCTCCCGTATCGACCTCGACATCGAGGCGGACTCCAGCGGCAACACGGCCGCCATCGACCGCCGCAACAAGGCCATCGCGCAGGTGCAGCGCTGGGCCGAACGCACCGGCCGGCACGTGCAGTTCTCGTACACGCTTCCCACGAGCACCACCGGCCTGGTCGCCAGCGGGGTGGCCCTCCTGCAGAACGCCGTCGACAACCACGCGCGCGTGGACGTCGTCAACATCATGACCTTCGACTACTGGGACGGCGCCACGCACGACATGGCCGCCGACACCAAGACCGCGGCGGACGGCCTGTACGCCCAACTCGCCGCCCTCTACCCGAAGAAGAGCCCGGCGCAGCTGTGGCGCATGGTCGGCGTCACCGAGATGCCCGGCATCGACGACTTCGGCCCCGAGGAGACGTTCACGACGGCGGACGCGGTGAAGGTGGAGCGCTGGGCGGAGGCCACGGGCATCAACACCCTCTCCTTCTGGGCCCTCCAGCGCGACAACGGCAACTGCGTGGGCACCGCCGGGGCCAACGACTGCTCCGGGATCGCCCAGGACACGTGGTACTTCAGCCACACCTTCGCGCGGTTCACGGGCCGGTAGAGCGAGGACACTGTGATCAGGGCCACGGCAGCCCGGTCGTCCGGGATTTCCGGCGCTGAGCTGGGAGTTCGCCGACCGGGCACGCCGTGTGCAGAGAATCCGCGCAGGAGGCCCACACAGACCTCACACAGTCTTTCGAAGCCACCGCTACCGTTGGCGCCCGTTCGATTCTCACGTGCGAACCGTCAGCTAACCGTCAGGAAGACAGCGGATGGACTACTGCTCCTCGTGCCGCCGGCACCTCAACGGCGCCCTGGTGTGCCCCGGTTGCGGTGCCTACGCCCCGGACATCGCACCGATGACCGGACATGCTCCCGCCACCACGGCGACGTGGCCGGTGCCGGCCGCGAGACCGGACCTGGGCGCCTACGACTACTCCTACGAGGACGACCACGTGGGCGACGCCGACGGTGACGGCGACGGTGACTTCGAGGGTGGCCCGGCACCCGTGACCGCCCAAGGCCGCGCGGCCCGGCGTCGGCAGCGGGCGCGCTGGAAGAAGAACCAGCGCCGCGCTGTCGTGGCGACCGCCGTCGCCCTGGTCGGCGGCGGCCTGACCGTCGCGTCGATGGACCGCGGCGGGGGCGGCCACCGCGCCGAGGCGACGACGGCCACGGACCTCTCCAGCATGGGCACGGACGAACTCCCGGCGACCGAGGCGACCCAGTCGGTCACCCCGGGCACGGGCAAGCACCGCAAGCCGGACACGACGGAGACGTCCAACTCCGGTACGGGGAAGCACCGTTCGACCACCGGCAGCGCGACCCACACCGAGTCGGCGAAGACCCAGCCGTACACGGCGTCGACCCCGACGGCGGCGGCAACTCAGCAGAACACGTCGTCGTCCACGGCCACGACTTCGACGCCGACAGCGACGGCGAGCACGGGTACGAGCACAAGCACAAGCACGGGAAGCTCGACATCGACGTCCACGTCGACATCGACATCCACCGCGGGCTCGGGCACGTCGGATTCCACCGGTACATCCAGTTCATCCGGTTCGTCCGACACGAGCTCCGACTCGACGTCCCCGTCGGGCCTGTGCGTGCTCAACCTGATCTGCGTGAACTGACGGTCCGGCTCAACCGGCCTTCTCCTGTACGGCGGTGACGGCCCGCACCATGAGGATGCCGGCCACCGCCGCACCGACGACGGCGGCGTCGGCCACCAGCAGCTGCCAGAGGTCGTCGTAGGCGCGGGCGATGACCTTGTCGGTGGAGTCGGTGTAGATCAACCCGGCCCCGCCGACCATCGCGATCAGCCACAGCCCCCACCACACGTTCAGCGACCGCGGCAGCCGCGCACCGGGCGCGCCGGCCAGGTAGGCGTCGGCGATGATCCCCCGCGGGAACCACAGATTGACGACGGGCACGATCCACCCGAGGTAGACCCACATCCCCGCGTAACGCGGCCGGGCCCCGGACAGCGCCAGCCCGTTGTCCCGGATCCGCCACATCCAGCCGATGAAGGCGACCGCGCAGAGCAGCGCGGCGAGGCCACTCGCCGTGTTCACCTGATGTCTTGTGAGGATGCCCCGGCGTTCACGCCGGGGAGGAATCGCATCCTGTGGTAGCGACGCGGCTGAACCGGGGTGAATGCGAACGCGTGTACCTGTGATCGCTGGCGGGGGTGATCATGGCGGGAAGTACGGGCAATTGTGCGGACCTCGCTCGTATGGTCGCTCCCCAGTGGGGTGCACGACCGGGACAACGGCACGGGCGGGGGGGGAGGACATGGCGGCCAGGGCGGCAGCAGGCGGTGAGGGGGCGGGGCATGCCCGCTTCGCCTACCGGTTGCGGGTGTCGGCCACCGCGCAGGCGGCGCTGGGCGCGGAGTGGGGCCGGTGCCGGTGGGTCTGGAACGAGGCCGTGGCCCGGTCGAAGGCCACCCATCAGCACAACGTCGCGCATCCGCAGGACAAGCGGACGTGCGGTCCGGCCCAGTTGGACAAGATGCTCACCCAGGCACGGGCCGCAACGCCCTGGCTGCGGGCGGGTTCCAGCGTGCCCCAGCAGCAGATCATCCGGGATTTCGGGAAGTCCCGTACCAAGGCGCTCAAGGACGTCATGGAGCGGCTGCCGGTGCGGCAGCGGGCCGGGATGCCCGGCTTCAAGAAGCGGCACGAGACGCGCCCGACGCTGAACTACACCCGGCGTGGCTTCCAGCTCAAGGACGACGGACGGCTGCATCTGGCGGGCGGCATCGTGCTGAGTGTGGTGTGGTCGCGGCCGCTGCCTGCCGCTCCGTCCAGTGTCCGCGTCTTTCAGGACAGCCTCGGCCACTGGTATGCGAGCTTCGTCGTCCCCGCCGTCGTCGAACCCCTGCCCCGGACGGGCGCGGTGATCGGCGTGGACTGGGGCGTGAGGGAGATCGCCACCACCACCTCCGATCCACACGATCTGCCGCATCCCGGGCACGGCACGAAGGCCAAGGCGAAGCTGTCCCGGTACGACCGGATGATGGCCCGCCGCAAACCCAAGAAGGGACAGCCCGCCTCGCGTGGCTACCGGGCGGCGAAACACCTGCGCGCCAGGGCCCACAAGAAGATCGCCCGGCAACGCCGGGACACTGCCCACAAGTGGGCCAAGCACGTCGTCACCGACCACGACGCCCTCGCGGTGGAGGACTTCAAGCCCCAGTTCCTGGCCAAGTCCACCATGGCGAAGAAGGCCGCGGACGCCGCCATCGGCGCCACCAAGCAGGCCCTGCTCCACATGGCCCGCAAGCACGGCAGGATCGTGCACCTGGTCCACCCCGCGTACACCACGATGGACTGCGAAGGGTGCGGTGCGAGAACCAAGCACCAACTCCCGCTGGGTGAACGCACCTACACCTGCACCGCCTGCGGACACGTCTCGCCCAGAGACAAGAACTCCGCACGCGTGATGCTCGTCAGGGCGGGTTTGAGCCCTGCTGGTGCCGAGGGCATAAGACCGGACGGAACGCAGTTCCGCCCGGCAGCCTGAGCCAGGAATCCCCTCCCCCTCAAGGAGAGGAGCATTCAAGAAGTGGTACGAGTTCTCAGCGCGTTGAGCGGCTGATGGATCCCGCCCCCCTGATCCGGCGGCCCGAGTCAGGCTCCCCCGCGACGGAGAGCCGCACCTCCCACATGGCCCGCAGCACCCATCCGGCCCCGGCGAGCCCGAGGGCCCCATCCTCGCCGACCAAGGGCGCGACCCACCAGGCCGACATACACACGCGCCACCCCCCTTTGCTGCACCCAAAGGGCTTGTCCATCGTGGACGGCGGTATGCGCTGGCAGATTGGTGTCGAACGCCGGGTGTGCGACGGCGCCGTCCCGTGATGTTTTCCGTGGTCCTGCGAGAGGGTCACTGACCTCCGGGTCCGTATGACTTTGGCTTCTTGCCGAAGGCATGACCTGTGGAGTGACGGACACCTCACGGGCGGCAGGGCCGCATAACATGGGTGCGCGCCTACGACACCACCGGCGAGGTCGGCACCATTCAACTCCTGGGGATCGGTGCGATGTTCGACACCAGCGGTGTTGGCGCCTTCCTCGGCATGGACGCAGGCAAGAGCGTCCATCAGGAGCATGTACTGACCCCAGTCGGCAAGAGGGTGCGCAACAAGACCACGCCTAACAGCGAGCCGAAGCTACGCGCGGCCTTGGACAATGGGAGACGAGGGGCTGGCCCATGGGTTGCCGTCCACCGACCCACTCTGGAACCGAGTTGGTAGTGGGGCATTCAGGGAACTTCGGTGTCCTGCGTCGAGCTGGTGGGCGGTGTGTCGTTTGGGGTTGGTTGCGCCGCAGGGCCCGGAACGGTTCTGGTAACGGTCGAGGTGTGATCCTTTTGCGCAAGGTCGTTGACGATGCGTCCAGCGGGGAAGGACAACCGCGCGACGGGGGCCACCCATTCGCGCCAGCAGCCGAGTTGGGCGGGGAGCGGCACGCCTCGCTCTGCAGCGTCGTGGGTGACGCGTAGCAGGGCGTGGTGCAGTGCCGTCCACTGGGCCGTCTGGGCCTGGGTCTGGTTGGCGGCATTGGAGTGGAGGCCGGCGCGATTGGCAGGGTTCAGGTTGCTACAGAAGTCGCTCCAGAGCTTGGTGGGGTGCTCGGTGGCTTGGTGGTGCAGGTGCAGGCTCAGGGCCGGGCCGAGGGTGGGATAGGCGGTCAGGGTGGCGAGCAGCACCATGCCCGCGCGGTGGGGCCGGTAGGTGTGCGGCACCGCGGTGTTGTTGGCGGTGCCGAGTGGGTGCGGGTAGGGCTGGTCGCGCAGGTCCGCGTTGCGGTGTCCGGCTGTACTGCGCATGGCGGTGAGGAGGCCGTAGCTGTTGCTGAGGCGTTTGACCGAGCGTGGGGTGCGGACCAGGAGCGGGGGACCGAGCAGATCGAGTAGATCGAGTTCCTGCGCTGTCAGTTCGAAGGGGTCGGGCATGACCACGGCCTGAATGCGTAGAGGTTGGTTCTCGTCAGCGCCGGACAGGGTGGTGAGCAGGTTCAGATCCTGCGGCTCGATGGTGCTGTCGGCACTGGGTTCACGAACCTCGAATACTCCCTTGATCGCGGTTGGGACGAGGATGCTGTCGGCCGGTATGGGGGTGGCAGGTAGGGCAGCTGATGTGGGGGTGGCCTGGACAGAGCGCAGGAGGCGCTGGTAGCCGGTCTGGTCCATGGCTGGCAGGGTGAGAACCACCTGGAAGATCTTCTCCAGGTACTGGGCTGGGCTAGCCTGCCACAGCGCCTCCTCGTCGGGGTCGGCAGCAGGCCCGGAGGCCCGGGGTGCGTCCAGGACGTCGCGGTAGTGGGCGGTGACGGCGCGCAGCATCCAGCGTGGGTCGATCGCGACGACGACCACGAAGAGGTTCACGGCGAGCAACAGGTGGATTGCCTCCAGCAGTTCGACCACCCGGGCGGGCGGGCAGCGGTCGAGGTCGTCGATGTAGAGCACGATCCGGTGGATCTGCGGCAGCTGGTCATCGGCAGCATCAGTGTCCGTGCTGTTCTGGGCGTGGGTATCTGCCAATAGCCGTGCCATGTGTGCGAAGTCCTCCCGGATTTGCGTCATGATGCCCAACTGGCCGCGATAATCCCCGGCGGCGGCCTTGTCAGCGACCAGCCCGGCCAGCTGCCCCGCCGCGGTGAAGTCGCGCACCTCGCGCTCGAGCGCGGCCACCTCCGCCCGCGCGGCCTCGGTGGCCTGTGCCAGCCGGTCGCGCTGCTCCTCAGCCACCCGCCCCAGCCAATGCAGCGCGGCCAGCCCCTGCTGTCGGGCGCGCCTGATCGTCGGCAGGACGCTTCTTGCCAGCAGCAGGAAGGCCAGGAGCGGCGGGGAGGCCCACCACCCGTGCAGGACCGGCCACACCAATGAGGTTGCGAACCCCAAGGCGCACAGCGCGGCCGTGACGGCGAGCAGCGCCACAAGCCGTCGCCAGCCGATGGCACGCAGAGTAATCCACGACAGCACCACCCCGGCGCGCAGACTTCCCAGGTCCGGGCGCAGCCGGGCATAACGAGTGGCCTCCTCGGGGCGAAGCCCCGTGGCACGCGCCATATCCTCGATGTCGGCTTGGCTCAGGGAACCGGCGGCCGACCTGGAGGCCCCCGCACCTTCGAGTGCGGCCAGGCGCTCCTTAGCGCCCGCCAGGCGTCGACGTGTCCCGCGGTGCTCCAGCAGTTCGGCGGATAGGCGCGAGAGGCGGCGCTGGCCGACTTCGGGGCCGGCGTCCTCATCGGCGGCGAGCTGCCGAAACAGCTCCGCCACCAGGCTTGCCCACAAGCTGGACTCGGCGTAGTGCCAGGCGTTGAACCGCACCTGCCGGATCCGGCCCGCGCCTGTTGGTGCGGCCGGCTCGGACAGTTCTGCCAACTCCCGCTGGATCAGATCCAGAAAGTGACTCTTGCCCTCGCCCCACTCCCCAAACAGGCCCACAGCCAATGGCGGGCGCACCGATGGTGCCGCCACCAACTCCGCCACCGCCCGCGCGTCCTGCACTCGGCCCAGCTCGTCCTTTCCCACCGCCACATCCGAGCGGAAATGCCGCCTTTGCACCAACCGCTTCCTCGTCACCTCCCAGATCCGCGTTTCCCCGAAACGCTCGTCACCTCTGCAGGTGGCAAGAAGGAGCCGCCCGTCGCTGTCTCGCGCCCACGCCACCGCCCACACCATCTCGGGGTGTCTGCTGCGGAAGCCCAGTGCGCTCACACGCCCGCTGGCGGGGTCCACCTCCCAGATCTCTGCTCTACCAATACCACTGCCGCCTGCAGCAAGAAGGAGTCGGCCGTTGCCATCTCGCGCCCACGCCAACGACGATGCCCCAACGAGGTCGTTGAGGGGGGAGCCCAGGGCGCTGACGTGGCCGACGGCGGGGTCCACCTCCCAGATCCGCACCTCGTCAAAGCGGGCGGCACCGGACAGTAGGCTGGCGGCCAGGAGCAGTCGGCCGTCGTCATCTCGGGCCCACGCCAACGACGTCACAGTGAGGTCGCAGTCGAAGCGGCACAGAACGCTCGCTCCGCCGTCGGCGGGATCCACCTCCCAGATCCACACCTCTCTTCCGTCGTTGCCCCAGGAGCCAGCGGCAAGAAGGAGTCGGCCGTTGCCATCTCGCACCCACGCAAGCGGCCCCACCGCGGGGGGTTGGTTGAGGGGGGAGCCCAGGGCGCTCAGGCGGCCGGCGGCGGGATCCACCTCCCAGATCGATACCTCCCCGTTGTACTCGTCGCCGTTGGTGGTGGCCAGGAGGAGTCGGCCGCTGCCGTCTCGTGCCCACGCCACCGCCCGCACTCCGTATGTCTCGTGGAGGGGGGTACTCAGGGCCTTCGCGTGGCCGTCGGCGGGGTCCACCTCCCAGACACCCAACTTCCGGGAAAAGGTGCTACCAGTGGCCAGGAAGAGCCGGCCGTCGCCGTCTTGCGCCCACGCCATGTGCCGCACTCCTCCGCCATCGGGGTGGTAGAAAGGGGAGCCCAGGGCGCTCAGGCGGCCGTCGCTAGGGTCCACCTCCCAGATCCGCACCTCCCCCGAACCGCTGCAGGTGGCCAGGAGCAGTCGGCCGTCGCCGTCTCGAACCCACGCCAAGGCCCACACCCCTTCAAGATGCTTGAGGGGGGAGCCCAGGGCGCTCACGTGGAGTGGAACATCTGCTGCCGACGGTGCTGTCTCCGGCTCGGAATCCACCATCCCTTGATGATGCTGTACCGCCGAGCCGAACGCCCAGTGATGATGTCCCGCCAAGTGGTGCAGGATCCGGACCGCCTCACTCCGGCGGCCGCCTCCACTGGGATCACCGTCGAGGTTTCTCGGACGGTGTCTGTGCGTTTCCAGGCCACCGGAGGGGCCTCTGCACGGACATCGGCCCTGCACGCGTATGTGACCTGTGGAGTCGTGAACTCCACATCGCCACACCATTTCATGGGCCACGGCCTGGCCGTACGGGATCGACACCCCGACAGCGCGCCATTTGCGCCCTGGACTCCTGCATTACCGTGGTGCTGGGGTGCGTCCAAGTGCTGGCCGAACTGCATGCCAGGGGCTGGGCGCACGGTGACGTACAGCCCGCCCACTTCATCATCGGGCCGGAACAGACCCACATCATCGACCTCGCCCTTGCCCAGGGCGGACACGTGCCCGAAGGTTACGACTTCCCGTTCCGCGGCTGCCTCGTCCACTACGAAGCCCCCGGAGATCGCGCGCAGCGTGCTCGACACCGGAGAAGCCGAGCCGACATCGGAAGCCGATGTCTACGCGCTCGGCGCCTCCCTGCTCATCTCTGCCGCCGGCTGGCGGGCCGTCGAGTATCCGGACGATGCTTCACGCTCCGTCCAGAGACATGAAGTTGCCGAAAGCCACGCCCCCGGAGACCGGCCGACCATCTTCGAGGTGGGCAAGGTGCTGAACTTCCTCTGAGGCCCCCGTCAGCCGAACCGCCCCGCCACATAATCCGCCGTGCGCTGGTCGTTCGGGGTGCCGAAGATGTCGTTTGTCCGGCCCGCTTCCACTATTCCGCCGGGGGTGCCCTGTTCGGCCAGGAAGAAGGCGCACTGTTGGGAGACTCGGGCGGCCTGTTGCATGTTGTGGGTGACGATGACGACCGTGACCTGGCCGGCCAGTTCGTGGATCGTTTCCTCGACGCGGCGGGTGGACGTGGGGTCCAGGGCCGAGCACGGTTCGTCCATGAGGAGGACTCGGGGGCGTACCGCCAACGCACGTGCGATGCACAGGCGTTGCTGCTGGCCTCCCGAGAGCGCGCCGCCCGGCTTGCGGAGGCGGTCGCGGACCTCCTTCCACAGGCCGGCCCGGGACAGCGACTCCTCGACCAGCTCGTCCTTCTCCCGGCGCCCGGCCCGCGTGCCGGTCAGCCGCAGGCCCGCCACCACGTTGTCGTAGATCGACATCGCGGGGAACGGGTTCGGCTTCTGGAAGACCATGCCGATACGGCGGCGCGCGTCCGTCAGCCGCCACGACGGGTCGTAGATGTCCTCGCCCTCGAACAGCACCTCGCCGCCGAACTGCGCGGACGGCACCAGTTCGTGCATGCGGTTCAGCGTGCGCAGGAACGTCGACTTGCCGCAGCCGGACGGGCCGATCAGCGCCGTCACCCGGCCCGCGGGCATGGTCAGCGACACCTGGCTGAGCACCTGGTGGCTGCCGAACCACGCGGAGACCGCCCTCGCCTCGAGTGTCGCGGGGGCGGCACCGGCAGCCCCTGCGGCGACCGGCGGCAGCACGATCGTGTCGGTCGGAGAGTCGGTCGCGTCGGCGGGCGAGCCGCTCGCGTCGGTCAGTTCGGTCACGTCGGTCACCTCGGGGGATGCGGTCACAGCAGGTTGGGGAGGAGTTCGGTCATGCGCGTGGCGACCTGGAGGCCGAGCACCGCGACGACCGGCGCGAAGACGATCCACGTCTGGTGGCGGCCCCAGCGGTGCCAGGCCCAGACCGCGGCCACCGCGGCCAGCAGCAGCGCCTGCAGCCACATCACCAGCGGCCAGGGCACCCCGGACGGGCGGGCCAGGGGCTCCTCGGAGCCGGGAAGCGTGCCGGAGCGGATGACCGCCGCCGGGGTCTGGAAGGGCGCGGAGACCAGGTCGGCGTCGACGCGCAGCACACCGGCCGGCATGAAACGGGGACCGGTGGCGGTCACCAGGACCAGCCGCCCCTTGCCGGCGGCGAGCGGCGCGGGCGCCTGGTCGCCGGCCCGACGGACGTCGATGACCTGGTACGTCGCCTTGCCCTGCCCGGTGATCACGGTGAACCTGTCGCCCTCCGCGAGCGAGCCGAGCCTGCCGAAGGGACCGCCGTAGGCGGCGGCGCGGCCCATCAGCACGCTGGTGCCGGCCTGGCCCGGCATCGGGGTGTCCCGGCGGTGACCGGGCCCGTCGGTCAGCACCGAGGAGTCCGTGCCCTCCATGACGACCTGGCTCATCCCCAGCCTGGGGATGTCGACGACCGCCACCGGGGTGCCCGGCGCGAGCAGCTTCCCGTCCTGGTCGGTCTGTGCCACCGGGGCCGTCCCCAGGGCGAGTTGACCGCGCAGCTCGTCGAACGCGGCGTGCTGCGCGGAGTGTTCCTGGACGCCGCTGACCAGCAGCAGCTGGGCGGTGATGCCGAGCAGCAGGGCGGCCAGGCTCAGCAGGCCGCCCCGGGCGAGATGGCGGACCACGGTGACGCCCGGCACGCGCGGCAGCGTGAGTGTTACGGCGACCGTCACGGCGGCCCGCCTCCTTCGAGAGAGGTTGCAGGGGGCTGCCGGGGAGGAGGGGCCCTCCCCGGCAGCCGTGGGGAGATGGATCAGGTGGACTTGATGACGAAGTTCGCGCCGGTCTTGGCGTTCACCGTCGAGGAGCCCGTGTACGTGGCGTGCAGGGTGTGCTTGCCCTTGGCCAGCTTCGGCAGCGTGATGGTGACCTTGCCGCCGCTGAGCGTGCCGGTGGCGATGACCTTGGTGCCCTGGTAGATCTTCACGGTGCCGCCGGGCGTGGTGCCGGTCGCGGTGACCTTCACGGTGACCTTGGCCTTGGCGGTGTGGCTGACCGTGGCGGGCGCCGAGGTGCTCACGGACGCGGTCGCCTTGGTGACCTTGAGGGTCGCGGTCGCCGAGGACGACAGCAGCTTGCTGGTGCCGGGGTAGGAGACCGTCAGCGTGTGGGTGGCCACCTTGAGGTGGTTCGACAGCGAGACGGTGACCTTGCCGGTGCTCGCGTCGAGCGTGCCGGTGCCGAGGACCGTGGAGCCCTCCTTCACCGTGACCTTGCCGCTCGGCTTCACGCCGTGGCTGCCGGCGACGGTGACGGCGACCTTCGGGGTCTTGCCGTACGCGGTCGTGCCGACGGACGCGGTCGTGGTGCTCTTGTACTTGACCGCGCCGGACCAGTCGGCCGCCGCGCCGGTGCCGCTGAGGTTGTCGGCGGTGACCGTGGCGGAGTACTTGCCGATGGCCAGGCCCGTGAAGCTCACCGAGGTCGTGGTGGCCGGCAGGTCCTTGGTGGCGACGACGGCGCCGTCCGAGCCGTACAGCGTGACGCGGTAGTCGGTCACCGGCAGCGCGGTGGCGTCGGGGGCGGTCCAGGCGAGCTTCACGCTCTGGTCGCCGAGGGTGGTCTTGAGGGCGGGCGCGGCCGGCACGGCGGTGGAGACGCCGGTGCCCTCCAGGCCGCCCTGCTTGGCGTGCTTGGCCAGGTTGACCGAGCCGTTGTAGGACTCGTTGACGAAGCCGAAGGAGGCGATGACGCTCTCGGCGGAGTCGGAGGCCAGGGCGGCGGTGTGGCTGCCGCTGGTGACGAAGACGTCGTACAGGTCCTTGTCGAAGAAGATGCTCGTCGGGTCGACCGCGCGGGTCGGGACGACGTTGTACACGTCGCGGCCGAAGGTGGAGTTCTCGTAGTACGCGTTGACCGGCGAGAGCTTGCCGTTGACCGTGGTCACCGGGCTGGTGGCGCCGGTGTCGCCGGGCAGCTGGACGGACGCCAGGTGACCGCCGGCGGCGGCCGAGGTCGTGGTGTAGTCGGGCGAGACACCGTTGTTCTGGGCGATCCAGCTGCCGACCGAGAACGGGACGAGGGCGCCGTCCTCGGTGAGCGCGGCGTTGCCCTGGTTCTCCTGGACGACCGTGACGCTCGCGGCGAGCTCGGTGTCCTGCAGGCCGATCGCGTTCAGGAAGAACTTGCGGGTGCCCGAGCCGGACTGCGGGATCCGCGGGTGCACGGTCTGGCCGTTCACCGTGGTCAGGCTGCCGTTGTAGATGTCGTGCAGCTGCTTGACGGTCAGCGTGTCCAGCGCCGAGCCGCGCACCGCGACACCGACGGCGTCCCGCGCCATCGGGATGTAGGTGAGCGCGGAACCCGAGGCGGACGGGCCGCCGGAGGAGCGGGCGAAGTCGACCTGGCCCTTGATGGCGACACCGGCGGAGTCCGGGTACGTCTCGCCGGTCAGCGACTTCGTCAGCGCGATACGGCCGTTGCCAGAACCGTTCGGGCGGGCGAAGGAGGGGCCGCCGGAGCGGGTGGTGATCTTCGACGTGGTCGAGCCGGTGCCGGGCTCGATCGCGTCGTAGGAGGCGACGCCGGCACCGGACGCCGACTTCACGGCGGTGGCGGAGTAGCTGATGCTGTTGACGGTGTCGCCGGCCAGCGCGTTGAGCACGTCCTGGGTGGTGTCGGAGCCCACGCCGACGAGCTGGCGGAAGGTCCCGGCGGGGGTGGGGTCGGCGTACGCCGGGCTCGACAGAGCCAGGCCGCCGGCCACCACGGCGGCGGCGACCAGCGTCGCCGTGTAGCGCGTAGTGCGCATGGAGAGTCTCCGTGACTGTGCGAAGGGGTGGATCTGGCAGGGTGGTACAGGCCGTCCGCCCCGACTGCCTTTCGGGGCGGGCGGCCGTCTGTGGGGAGGGCGCGTAGCGCCCTCTTCTAGGGGCGCGGGGAACTGCGCGACAAGCCACGACGGGCCCGCAGCCGACGAACTGCCGTCCTCGCGGTAGCCATCGATGGCAGCCGCCTTCCGCCCGCAAAGGGCGCCCCGGCCCCGGCAACCGCACCGAGCGCCGCACCGACCGGCACGGCGTAACGCAGCGGGTTGGCCGGGTCGGCCGGGGTCGTACCGGCGGCCGTCGTCTGCAGGGCCTTCCCGCCGTCGTACGAGGCGGACGCGCTAGGCGAGGCACTCGCCCCGCCGCCCCCCGCACCAGCACCACCGCCAGCCCCCGCACCGCTCGTACTGCCGTCGGCCCCCGTGCCCGAGCCCGAGTCACCGCCAGTCGAGCCGCCCGA
Organism: Streptomyces sp. NPDC047081; assembly: GCF_040643775.1. Lineage (NCBI taxonomy): Bacteria > Bacillati > Actinomycetota > Actinomycetes > Kitasatosporales > Streptomycetaceae > Streptomyces > Streptomyces sp. NPDC047081. The sequence goes on from NZ_JBEYUY010000003.1 coordinate 406,984, forward strand.
GGATCCGGAGCCGTCGGCCGAGGAGCTCCCCTTGTAGTGGAGCAACGCCGTCGCCGCCGCGGCCGTCCGCGCCCGCTGCTTCGTGGAGAGCGGCGCGTACCCGGCCGGCAGCCGACCCGGGTCCGCCCCGCTGACCTGCCCGGAGTTCGCCGCGTACGTGAGCAGGGAGGCGTAGTCCTTACGGGCGTCGGTCTTCAGCTTGGCCGGGCGGACGGCCGCGTAGACCAGTTGGGCCAGCGGATAGGCGCCCTTGGCCTTGGCACCCGCCGGGGTGATCTCGGCGGCGCCCTTGCCGGTCGCGCTGTTGGCCGCGGCGGTCAGGGACGCGGTCGTCGGGGCGACGAACTTGCCCGCAGCGTTGCGGAGTTGGGCCGTCTGGAGACCGTAGCGCGCCGCCGAGGCCGCGTCCGTGATGGTGATGACGAAGCGGGAGCCGACGTTCTGCGGGCCGGGGCTCTTGAAGGCCGGCGGGCTGGCGAGCGCGTCCCAGCTCGACTTCCACAGGGTGTCGGCGCGGCGGGTGTGCAGGGCGCCGGCGTGCATGTCCTCGACGTACGGGTGGAAGTCGGTCATGCACTGCTTGAGCGTGGCGCCGCTGCCGGGCGGGATCGTGCACCAGGGGTCGCTCTTCGGGTACTCGTCGAGGTTCGACGGCTCGAACGCGGCGCCGGTCGGGTTCAGGTCGGCGTTGGTGCTGTAGTACGGGTTGACCCGCATGCCGTCGTCGTCGGGGACCCCGGCGAGGAACTGCCGGGCCTCCTTGTCCGAGGTGATCCACTGCCACAGCGCGCGGGCGCTGTCGGTGTGGCCGAGCGAGGTCATCAGGTCGGTGTCGGTGGCCGGCGTCTCGGAGACCGAGAGGTGGGCGAACTCCGGGTTGAGGGCGATGAACTCGGGGTCGCTCGCCAGGCCCGCCGGGTTGTTCTTGGCCCAGCCGTAGCCCTTGGCCGCGCTGCCGCTGATCATGGCTCCCCAGGGGGAGTTGCGGTACGACTCGGTGAGCAGCTTGGCGACCAGGCGCGGGGTCAGCCTGATCGACATGACCTTCGTGCCGGCGAGCTTCTCGATCGAGGCGGGCGCGTCGGCCTTCGGTCTGCGCTCGATGGTGAAGCCGATGACCGCTCCGGACAGGGCCACGGGTGCGTACGTCGTGGTGTCCGAGGGCGCGGCCGAGCTGGCGTCGGCGCCCAACGCCCTGGTGGTGAAGGTGAGTCCGGAGGAGCCGTCGTTGCTGAGCCGGGCGCGGGCGTCCGGCTCGCCCATCTCGGTGTAGCTGTACACCTTGCCGGTGGGACACAGGGCCGCCTGCCAGCTGGTCATGGCGTCGGCGGCCAGCTCGCTGCCGGTGGTCGGACGCTCCTTCGCGCCGAGCGCGCAGTTGGTGCCGACGGAGTTGAAGCGCAGCGGGACGGCGACCCGGTTGGCCCAGTTGGTGGAGGAGACGGGGGAGCCCGCGTTGACCTGGCTGGTGTCGGCGTACGGCTTGCCGTCGAGGTCGAGGTGGCCCTGCGGGACGATCACCAGCCAGCAACTGCGCGGCTTGGTCACGCCGTTGGTCTTCACCGGGGCGCCGCAGCCGAGGTGCGGGGCCTCGTTCGCGGTCTGCACCTCGAAGAACTCGCTGCCGGTGCCGTCGGCGCCGGTGCGGGCGAAGTCGACCTCGTTGGTGGTGTTGCGGTTGAAGAACTGGTTGTTCTGGGTGTTGGTGGTGATCGTCGTGCCGTCCACCGACTTGAAGGGGACCTCGCCGGGCGCGTTGGGGTTCGCGGCGCCGTAGCGGTTGTCCTGGCCGTAGTTGGTGGGTTCGGCGCTGTAGAAGACCTTGCGGGTGTCGTCGTAGTCGTTGCCGGGCCAGCTGGAGCGGTCGGTCGTCGGCGAGGCCCCGTACTGGCACTGGGTGCGCGGCGGGCCGGGGTTGGACGGGACCGTGCCGTCGTCGTCGCCCCAGCACTGCATGATCTGCACGAAGTCCGTGTCGAACTGCGTGCCCGCGAAGCTCGTCGAGGCGCCACCGGTCCAGGAGACCGTGATCGCCTGGCTGGTGAGGTGGCTGGTCTGCGAGACCGTGAACCTCATGTCCTTGAACTCGCCCCGCCCCGAGACGGTGACGGCGGAGCCACTCGCTGCCGTCGCGGGCGGCGCGGACTGGGCCACCGCGAAGCCGGCGAGCGCGCCGACGGTGGCGCCGGCGACGATCCGCAGCAGCAGACGTCGTACCCGACGGGTCGCGAACTCCCGTCCGGCGGCGGCGAATCCGGTTCCGGTCATCGCGAACTCCCGTCCGAGGCGCGGCCGATGAGGCGCGAGACGATCGAGGGCAGCAGGATCAGGCCGAGGATCAGGAAGGCGGCCAGCACCATCAGCGTCTGGGTGCTCGTCCAGCCGCTGCGCCCGGCCACCGCGACCGGCTGGGCGAGGGCGACGGTGCCGCCCGCGTTCGTGGCCGCGGTTCCGGTGCCGTCCGGGGAGAGGGTCTGGCCGGTGTCGGGGTCGACGGAGGGCTGACCGCTGCCGCCGGACGCGCCGCCCGCCGCCGTACCGCCGGCGCTCGCACCGCCCGCGGACGTACCGCCGGAGGACCCGCCGGTCGTACCACCGCCGCCCGAACTCCCGCCGCCGCTACCGGCCTTGGCGCCGCCGCTGCCCGTGGTGCAGGGCGCGGCGCCCTTCTTGTCGCAGGCCTTCGGGTACGGCGCCGTCTCCGCGAGCCGGTTGCGGCCGCTCGCGGTGAAGGTCGGGTTGTTGCAGCCCTTGATGTTGATGTTCTGCGTCTTCACGCCCGGGATCCGGCGGATCTGGTCGAAGCCGGCCTGCACCAGGTTGATCGGCAGCGGCGAGTAGCCGAGGTCGGGCGCCTGCTGCTGGCCCTGGCACATGAAGTAGTACGAGAACGCTCCGAGCGTCTTGCCCTTGGCCTTGGTGAAGGTGCCCTGCTCCTTCAGCGGCAGGATCATGTACGAGTAACTGGACAGCGGGTAGTTGCGCCGGTCGCTGTCGTTGTAGACCCCGTCGAGCTGCTGGGTGAGGTAGTCCGCCGAGCTCTTGTTGGTGTTGATCTTCGCCTTGAGGAGGGAGACCGCCACGTTCTGCGGGGTCGGCTCGGTGTAGTAGCCCGCGTGGTTGAGGACCTTGGCCACCGGATAGTGCGCGTTGAGGGCGTACGAGTAGTTGACGTAACCGATCGCGCCCTCGCCGTAGTTCTGGGCGACGTAACCCGCGACGCCGAGGTCGCCGGACTGGGCGATCATGCCCGAGACGGTCGGGTAGTACGAGGTCTGCCCGCACGCGCCCGAGCGGCCGACCTTTGCGCAGTAGGCGTTCCACAGCGCCTTGTGCTGGTTGGCCATCCACATCGTGAACTGGGCGGTGGAGCCGGAGCCGTCGGAGCGGACGACCGGGACGATCGTGCGGTGCGGGAGCTGGATGCCGGGGTTGTCGGCCTTGATCGCCGCGTCGTCCCAGGTCTTGATGACGCCGGTGAAGATCTTGGTGACCACGTCGCCGGAGAGGCGGAGGTTGGTGACGCGCTTGCCGTTGACGGTCAGGTGGTACATGAAGACGGTGCCGCCGGCGACGATCGGCATGTAGGCGTAGCTTCCGGCGGCGGGGCGTTCCGCTGCGCTGCCGTCGGTGGGGTGCGTCTGGAAGGGGATGTCCGAGACGGCGAAGTCGACGGTGCCGGAGAGGAACTGGCGGCGGCCGTCCGAGGAACCGGTGCCGGCGTAGCTGATGCGCATGCCGTACTGGTTGACGGCCCGGCGCCATTCGTCGACGGCGTTCTCGGCCCAGGTGGAGCCGGCGCCGGCGATGGGGGTGTAGCTGTCGGCCTGGGCGGGGGTGGCTGTGGCGAGGATGCCTATGAGCGCGGCCAGGATGCCCAGGCGTCTGAGGGCGTTGATGACTAGGCTGGACATCAGTGGCGGTCGCCTTCGGTTGCGGTGTTGGGTTCGTCGTCTGGTGCGGGTGCTTCGTGGCTGGTCGCGCAGTTCCCCGCGCCCCTAGCGGCGTTGATCTCCACGAACCTTTCGAGGTCCCGTCGGGACGCCCTCGCCGCCCTGCGGGCCTGCCTCTTGCTCTGGTGGCCCGGCCCCCGCCCGCCGATGATCCGTGCGATCGCGAAGAGCACCAGCACCAGTGCCATCAGGACCGCCGCCGCTCCGAAACCGCGGGCGATCATCGTCGGCTCGGGGGAGCGGACGAAGTTGAAGACCGCCAGGGGGAGGGAGATCATCGGGCCGTTGGTCGGGTTGGCGTTCAGGGCCGCCGTGAAGCCTGCCGTCAGGAGGACCGGGGACGTCTCGCCGATGCCTCTCGCCGTGCCGAGGATGACCGCCGTCGCCAGGCCCGAGCGGGCCGTCGGCAGGACCACGTGCCAGACCGTCCGCCAGCGCGGAGCGCCCAGCGCCTCCGCCGCCTCCGTGAGGTTGCCCGGTACCAGGCGCAGGACGACGTCCGCCGCGCGGATCACGATCGGCAGCATCATCACACTGATCGCGAACCCCGCCGCCAGGCCCGACTTCTGCATGCCGAGCCCGAGGATCCAGACCGCGTACACCATCAGGCCCGCGACGATGGACGGCAGCGCCGTCATCGCCTCGACGATCGTGCGGACGAAGCGGGAGAAGCGGCCCGGGATCTGGTTCAGGTACACCGCGCAGGCCAGGCCCAGCGGGACCGTGATCGCCAGCGCGATGGTGATCATGATGAGCGTGCCGAGCATGGCGTGCGCGATGCCGCCGTTGGTCAGCGGATCCAGCGGGCCCGCAGCCTGCATGTCCTGGGTGAGGAAGTTGCCGTGCGGCAGGGCCTCGCGACCGCGCCAGGCGGTGAAGCCGACGACCAGGGCGAGCGCGGTGAACAGCAGCGCCGCCGCCGTCCACAGCACGACCGTCATCACCCGGTCCCGTACCGCCTGACCGTCCTCCTCCAGGCCGGTCAGCACGGCGTAGACGAGCAGGAAGGCCACGTACGCGGTGACGAAGAAGCCCAACGGGCCGGAGAACGGGGCGAGTTCACCGAACAGCAGCACCGCGACGCACAGGCCGGAGGCCGCCGCGCCGAACAGGGACAGCACACCGGAGCGGGTCGGGCCGCCGATACGGCGGGGGCGGTCGGGAGTCTCGGGAGCGGGGGCCGCTGCCTCAACCGCCCCCGCCGCCAGGGGAGTCTTTTCCACGACGGTCATCTCATGCCTCGCTCTGCGCGCCGGACCGGGAACGGGCCACGATGGAGGAGGCGGTGAAGTTGACCGCCAGGGTGAGCAGGAACAGCGCCAGGCCCGCCGCCATCAGGGCCGACATGCCGAAGGTGGACGCGTCGCCGTAGTGCAGGGCGATGAGCGAGGAGACCGAGTTCGAGCCGGTCTGCAGGATGTGCGGCTGGATCACGAAGACCGGCGAGATGATCATGTAGACGGCGATCGTCTCGCCCATCGCCCGGCCGAGCCCCAGCATGGTGCCGCCGATGATCCCGCCCATGCCGTACGGCAGTACGACCGAGCGGATCATGCCCCAGCGGGTCGCGCCGAGCGCGTACGCGCCCTCCCGTTCACCGGCGGGCGCCTGAGCGAACACCTCGCGCATGACCGAGCACTGGATCGGCGCGACCATCAGCGCGACGACCAGGCCGGCGACGAAGGTGGACGCCGTGTAGACGCTGTCCGAGGCGAGCGGCTCGCCCGGCTGGGTGCCGTCCACCTTGAAGACGGGGATCCAGCCGAGCCAGTCGGACAGCCAGCGGGACAGGCCGATGACGTGCTGCTGGAAGAAGAAGAGCCCCCACAGGCCGTACACCACCGACGGGACCGCCGCCATCAGGTCGACCATCGTGACCAGGGTGCGGCGCAGCCGGCGCGGGGCCACGTCCGAGATGAACAACGCCGTGCCGACCGCCAGAGGTACCGATACGACGACCGCGACGGCGGCCACCAGAAGGGTGCCGGTGAGCACGGCCGCGATGCCGAACCTGTGGACGTCCGGCTGCCATTCGGCCGTGGTGAGGAACTTGACGACACCCACCGCGCGCAGCGCCTGCGCGGCCCGCAGCAGCAGGAACAGTCCGACGGCCGCCATGATCGCGAGGACCACGACGCCGGTCGCGGTCAACTGGTGCCGGAAGAGCCGGTCGCCGAGCCCGCGGGCCGACTGCGGCCTGCGCGGCACGGCCGGATCGGACTCCGGACCACCGAACCCCGGACTGCCGGACTCCGGTCTACCGGACTCCGATCCGTCGGATTCCGGTCTGCCGGAATCCTTCTGAGCGGACAGCACGTGCGCCCCCCAAAGGAAACGATTCGCCCCCTACGCGTCCCCAGGTGGTGCCGCGCGGAGAGAGTCAATGGCCGGTTCCTGTCGCCGCGTGGCGTGATCTATGGCCAGCGAATGAACGGTCCATGTCATTTCAGTGGGGCGTCTGTGGAGGTGTCCGCACAGGAGGCATCTCCGGCACATCCGGATCCGTCTCCTACGGGTTACGAATCCTCCAATCTCTGGTGGCTGCGCGGTGAGCACCGCACTATGGGTTCATGACACCGGCCCAGAAAGCCATGAAGGCGCTGGAGGCATGGCCCGATCTCACGCCATGTCCGACCAGTTGCGGCACGGGCCGTGCGCTCAGGTACGCCCGGGACGAGATCGTCCACTTCCACTCCGACCGGGACGTGGACCTGCACCTCACCACGCCGGCGATCCAGCGGCTGCACTACGACTTCGCTGAGTCGACCGCGATCCGCATGGTCCCGGGCTCCCGTTGGGTCACCGTGCACCTGGACTGCGACACCGATGTCGACCTGCTGCTCAGCCTGGTCAGCGTGGCCCTCAAGGCGCACGCCGCCCACCACGGCCGCCCGCCGGCCCCGGACGTGTCGACGGGACTGTGCAACTTCCACCGGGTGACGGTGCTGCCGCGGGACGCCGACGTCTGAAGCCCTGAGGAAGCCCTGAAAGCCCGGCCGTCCGAAATACCTTTCCCGGGTGTCACAGGCATGACATAAGGTGCCCCCAGGCAGCCGCGCCCCTTCGTCACCGCACGTCAGGGTGTTGCGCGGCGCTCTCATCTCCCCCGTCTCGTACGGGGTTTCTTCGTGGGGGTATCAGTAACTGTGCGCAGGCGCAGCATCTCGACCGCGACGGCGCTCGCGGTCCTCTTCAGCTCGGCGGCGCTCGCCGTCTCCGCGACCGGCACCGCGGCGGCCGACTCCGCCAAGGTCCTGCCGGTGAAGTCGGTCGGCGACGTGGTCGTGGACGGCGTGCACAAGCTCGTCTACGTCTCCGACCCGACCAGCGGCAAGATCGTGGTCGCCGACTACACGGGCGCGGTGCGGGCGACGGTGGCGGGCGAGCCCGGGGTGACCGGTCTCGCCCTGTCCGCCGACTCCTCGCAGCTGTACGCGGCCGTCAAGGGCGACAAGCGGATCGTCGCGATCGACACCCAGACCGCGACGCCCATCTTCAGCTACTCGCTGGGCACGGCCGCGCCGGACGACCTGGAGCTGGTGGACGGCCGGATCTGGTTCTCCACGGCGACCGACTTCGGCTCGCTCGACATCTCCGGCGCCGAGCCCGTCGTACACCTCGCGCAGAAGGGCGACGTCGACTTCTCCGGCGCGTACGGGACCTTCCTGGCCGCCGACCCGGCCGTCCCGGGCGTCCTGGTGGCGGGCAACGGCGGCGAGCTCGCCGTGTACGACGTCACGGCCGACGGCGCCACGCTGCGCACCAAGGGCAGCATGGACACGAGCACGAAGCAGCTCGACCTGACGCCCGACGGCAAGCAGGTCCTCACCTCGTGGGGCGACCCGGAGACCGGCTACGCCATCGGCGCCTACTCGGCCACCGACCTGGGCAAGCAGACGGGCTATCCCGTCGACGCGTACCCGAACGCCGTGCGGGTCGCCCCGGACGGCACCGTGGCGGGCGGCAGCGACTCCTCGTACGACCCCGACGTCCACGTCTTCCACCCCGGCGAGCAGTCCCCGGTGCGGGAGTACGACTTCCCCAACACCGGTACCAGCAGCGGTTCCGACCTCCTCGTGCCGGGCGCGCTGGCCTGGGCGCCGGACAGCAGCCGCCTGTTCGCCGTGTCCGAGAACAACGGCGGCGTCTTCACCCTGCGCGTGCTGACCGACCCCACCAAGGAGCTGCCGGTCCTCAAGGTCTCCGCTCCGGCGAAGGCGGACCGGGCGAAGAAGCTGACGGTCACCGGCAAGCTGACGTCGAGGACCCCGCTCCCGGCCGGCACGAGCCTGACCGTGACCCGTACCGACCTCGACTCCCCGAACGGCAAGGCCCTGCCGGTCGCGAAGACGAAGGCCGACGGCAGTTTCTCCTTCACCGACACCCCGCCGGCCGGCGGCAAGGTCACCTACAAGGTGTCCTTCGCGGGCGACGCGACCCACGTGGCGGCGGCCGGTTCGGACGCGGTGACGGTGTCCCGCAAGTCCACGTCGCTGAGCCTGAACAACAACGGCAAGGTGTACTCGTACGGCAAGGACGTCAAGTTCACCGCGCACCTCGGTACGACGTACAAGAACCGCAAGGTCGAGATCTGGGCCGACCCGTTCGGCGCGGACAAGCCGAAGAAGCTGGTCAAGTCCGGCACGGTCAACTCCAGCGGGAACATCGCCGCCTGGGTCGACATGAAGCGCGACACGACGGTCTCCGCGGTCTTCGCCGGTGACTCGCGCTACGCGCCGAAGACGGTCAAGGTCACGGCCTACGCCAGGGTGAGCGTCTCCACGGCGGTCTCCAAGCACTACAAGACGGCCAAGATCGGCTCGACGAAGTACTACTGGTTCCACAAGAACACCGACCCGGTGCTCACCACGACCATGACGTACTACAAGGGCCGCAAGCACCGCCTCGACCTCCAGGTCTACTACGCGGGCAAGTGGTACGACGCCGACCTCGACCCGAACTACTTCGCGCTCGGCACCAGCGGCAAGTCCGTCCTCCAGCTCGGCGCCCCGGGCGAGTCCGGCATCAGGGCCCGCTTCCGCTCGGCGTACATCAACGCCTCGTCGGGTGACACGGTCAACTCGACGACCTACAGCGGGTGGAAGTACCTGTACTTCTCCAACTAGGGCGACTGTGAAGGGCGACGGCGAGGGCCGTCGCCCTTCTCCCACACCGGCACCGGCGGCAGCCCGAGCTCGGCGCGGGCGCGGTCGGTGAGTTCCTGGACGACGGCGGTCTTGGCCCGCGCGTAGTCCCGGGCCGGTGTGCCGGCCGCGGCCAGGGCCCGCTTGGCCTGCCCGTAGCGGGCGGCCTCCGCGAGGTGGGCGCGCAGGTAGTCGCGGAGGATCCGCTGGTTCCTGGTGGGCCAGCTGTCGTACGTCACCACGTGCAGGATGTGGCTGCGGGCGCCGGCCCCGGTGCGGACGACGTACAGGAGCCGGTCGGTCATGCCGTTGTCGTGCGGGCAAAAGCCGAGCGCGGCGAGGGCCGGCTCGTGGGGGCGGGCGTCGGCGAGGTCGTGGACGGCTCCCATGAGGTCGATGACCGGCTTGGCGGGGAGGCCGGGGACCGCCGTGGAGCCGATGTGCTCCAGGCCGAGGAAGAGCCCGGGGGCCGCGGACCGCAGCGCGGCGACCGCCTCGGCGGCCCGGCGGGGCCAGTCCGGGTCGTAATCGGCGATCCGCACGGTCTCGACCTCCCCATTCCTCCCGTTTGGGTCGATAATCGAAGCATGAGTACGGCGACGTTTGTAGTAGCGGCCACGTCGAGCGAGGTACTCAACGTGATCGCCGCCTTTGTCGGTGGCCTGATCATCGCCGGTGCACTGATCTGGGCCGTGCAGTTCGGCATGAGGGTCCGCGACCGCGAGCTTCCGCGGCCGAATCCGGACGAGCAGCCCCATCTCCCCGCCGGCGGTCCGGTGTGGGAGACGCGCGAGATGCGGGAGCCGGACGAGGTCCCGCAGGCGCCGGACGGGCAGCGCCTCATGCCCTACGACCTCCACCACTCGGGCAGCAGGACGGGAAGGGACCAGCAGCGCAGGCGCTGGCTGCCGGGCAGCAGCGGCAGCTTCGGCAGCGGCGGCCTCGGGCACTCCTAGCGACGGGCGACGAGCGGGCCGCCGTAAAGGACGCCCTGCAAGGAAGCCCTGCTCAGGCCATCCAGAAGAAGACCGCGGTCATCCGCTTCTCCTCCAGCGTCTTGCCGGTGTACCCGGTGGCGCTGTGCACGAGGTTGGCGTTGTAGAGGAGCAGGCGGTTGTACTTGTGCGGGACGCGCACGTCCTCCTCGAAGTGGTCCCCGGGCACGAACCGGGTGCCGAGGGCCTCGACGAGGTTGTTGTGCGGGGCTTGGACGACGTTGCCGCCGAGTCGGCCGCCGGGCAGGGACTGGCGGTAGAAGGCGGTGCCGCAGTCCTTGCCGACGCCGGGGTTGAGGTACAGCACGGCCGCGTACCGGCACAGCGCCCGTGAGTCGGTGTGCGGGCGCGGCTCGCTCTCGCCCTCGCCGACGACCTGGACGCAGTTGTGGTTGAGGGTGCCGCCGCCGGGCGCCTGCTGCACCCAGAGCTGTTTTGCGCCGGTCGCCTTCTTCACCAGCCGTTCCACGACGGCGAGTTCGGCCGGCTCCAGGCCCGGCATGGTGCGCAGGCCCGGCCAGGTCTCCGAGGTGTACGGGTAGCCCCGCACCCAGTCGTCCTTCGCCAGACAGCGGTCCCGTACGGCGTCCACGTCCGGCAGGACGTCGTCGAACACCCAGAAGTCGCGGCCCTTGGTGGGCTTGCGGTAGGGCAGGACGGGAAGGGCCGCGGGAATCCTCGGCTGGGGCTGTGGGGGCATGGGCCGAATCTAGGTCGAGGTTTCCTCCAGACTCACCCGTCAACTGGTCAACATTCCGTCAACAGTTGTCATGACCACAGCCAGCAACATCTCCATCGCGTCGGCATGGCGTGCCTCACATCCGCCGGTCTTTGCCAAATCAAAAGGTTCGGCGGCCCGTTGTGATCCGTACTCCCCTCCGTCCGACCAACCGCCGTACGACCACAGGCGGTATCCCCGACCGGGCAGGAGGCACGGTGCGCTTTTCGCGGAACGCGACGGGAACGCTCTTTGTGGGCGGAGCCCTCAGTCTCACTCTCGCCGCACTCGCCTATCCCGCGATGCTCGGCGTCAACACCGTGTCCAGTTCGGGATCGAGAGTCATCGCACAGACCCAGTGGGGACCGCTGACGGAGGCGGACCGCGACTTCGTGGTCAAGGTGCGCGCGGCGGGTCTGTGGGAGTACCCGGTCGGCCAGCTGGGCCTGCAGAAAGGCCAGAGCCAGGCGGTCAAGACCGCCAGCAAGCACCTGATCGACGGTCACGCGGCGCTGGACGCCAGTTGCCGCAAGATCAGCACGATGCTGAACATCACGATCCCCAACGTGGCCAGCCCCCAGCAGGTGGGCTTCGTCAACACCCTCAAGGCGGACAGCGGCAAGCAGTTCGACACGGACTTCGCCAACATCCTGCGGGTGACGCACGGTTCGATCTTCAACACGATCGCGAAGATCCGCTCGACCACCAAGAACACCGTGGTGCGGGCGCTCGCCGACCAGGCCAACGCGACGGTGCTGGACCACATCACCGTCATGGAGAACACCGGCCTGGTCAACTTCGACCAGGTCCTCTTCCAGGAGACGACCCCGCCGAAGCTGCCCGCCAAGGACCTGACCCCGCCGCCCCCGGCCGCCGGCCAGCCGCAGGTCGTGCTCACGCCACCGGTGGACAGCACCACCCAGCCGCCGGTCCTGCCGGGCGAGTCCTCGGCGGGTACGGGCGCGAGCCCGAGCCCGACGGTGGGGTGAACGGACGGCAGGCCGAGCGACGAACGGATGACGGGCGGCGACCGAATGCGGAGCCGCCCGTTCCTGCTGTGGCGAAATTGTGATGGAGCTTTGAACTATCCCCGCGTTACCGCAGGTTGACAGCGTTCGACCACGGGATCCACGATGTGATCGCACCTGTGGCCCATGTGACCAGTGGGCCCGGTGTTACTCAGACCATCATCCCCGGTACGGCCGGCTGCCGCATGCTGCCCGCGCCGCCGTACCCGGGTCCTGCATGCCGAGATGGGGATCCGCATGTCCATAGCGAGCCGTGTCATCGTGCGACGCCTGCTGGGAACGGGCGCCGCGTCGCTCGCGATCTGCGCCGCCACCGCCTCCGTCGCCTGGGCCGGTGACTGCCCGGGCGGCGACGGCTGGGAGTCCGGTGGCAGTTACAAGCCCGGGACGGGCGCCGGCTCGAAGACCGAGACCGACCGCTGCGAGTTCTCCCTCGACGGCAAGAACTTCTACGCCTCGGTCAAGGTCGACGACCTGAACCTCAAGCCGACCGACGACGGCAAGGTCCACGTCACGGTCCGCACCGCCGGCGACGCCTCCACCTGCACCGCCTCGCTCGCCTCCTACCTGGCCCACGGCGCCACCTTCGCCACCTCCGGCCAGCAGGTCTTCCACGACTTCGACACGGTGACCGTGAAGCCCGGCAAGACCGACACCCTCGACATCGCGGTGCCGGACGCGGGCTGCTTCGCGCAGATCGACCTCTACCGGGGCGCCACCAAGTTCGACGGCAAGCTGGACGCGGGCGACGGCTTCGAGCACGGCGACCTGCCCGCCGGTCCCGACCACGCGGTCATCAAGGACAAGCTGATCGCCTCCTGGAACGGCGGCACGAAGGACTGCACGACCACCGAGTCGCAGCCCCCGACCACCCCGCCCGCCTCCACCCCGCCCGCCTCCACGCCGCCGTCGACCCCGGCCGGGGAGACCACCCCGCCGGCCTCCGAGACGCCGTCGACCGAGTCCCCCACCCCGTCCGCCTCCGAGTCGACCGCGACCCCGGCCTCCTCGCCGTCCCCGAACGGCGGCAGCGGTGACCTCGCGGAGACCGGTGGCGGCAGCGACAGCGGCATCATCGCTGGCGGCGCCGCCGCCCTCCTCGCGGCCGGCGCGGCCATCGTGGTGACGACGCGGCGCCGCCGTACGTCCCGCTCCTGAGCCAGCCCCCTGAGGACGAGCGCCCCGGAGACCCCCGCTCCGGGGCGTTCGTCATGTCATGGCTTACGGTCACGAAGTGATCCACAACGAGCCCGACCGCCGTACGACCGAGCCCGGTCCGTCCGCCGCCTTCCGCTGGCGACGCGAGGACACCGTCAGGACGGCGGTCCTGATGGGAGCGATAGCCGTCCTGCACGTCGTGGCCTTCGGCATCCTGTTCCTGCTCGTCGCGCCCGGCCACTACGAGGTCGGCGACAAGGCCTTCGGCATCGGACTCGGCGTCACCGCCTACACCTTGGGCATGCGGCACGCCTTCGACGCGGACCACATAGCCGCCATCGACAACACCACCCGCAAGCTGATGGCCGACGGCAAGCGGCCGGTGTCGGTGGGCTTCTGGTTCGCGCTCGGCCACTCCAGCGTGGTGGTCCTGCTGGCGGCGATGATCGCGGGCGGCACACAGCTCGCGGGCCGCGTGATGGACGAGAACTCCCGCACCCATCAAGTCCTCGGCCTCATGGGTACGACGGTCTCGGCGACGTTCCTCTACCTGGTCGCCGCGCTCAACCTGGTCGCCCTGGCCGGCATCCTGCGCGTGTTCCGGGCGATGCGGGCGGGCTCGTACGACGAGAAGGAACTCGAACAGCACCTGGATTCCCGGGGCTTCATGAACCGCGTCCTGGGCCGCCTCACCAGGTCGATCACCCGCCCCGGCCAGATGTTCCCCCTGGGCTTCCTCTTCGGCCTCGGCTTCGACACGGCGACCGAGGTCACGCTGATGGTGATGGCGGGCTCGGGAGCGGCGTCCGGTCTCCCCTGGTACGCGATCCTCTGCCTCCCGCTGCTCTTCGCGGCCGGCATGAGCCTCTTCGACACCCTCGACGGCACGTTCATGAACTTCGCCTACCAGTGGGCTTTCTCGAACCCCGTCCGCAAGGTCTTCTACAACCTCACGATCACCGGTCTGTCCATCGCGGTCGCCTTCTTCATCGCCACGACGGAACTCTTCGGCCTCGACCTCGGCAACGTCGGCTACATCGTGGTCGGCCTGTTCGTGCTGGTCTGGGCGGCGGCGGTGACGTACTGGCGGCTCGCGCGGGTGGAACAGAGATGGACCGCGCGAGCCGCCGACACGCCGTGAGGGGTCAGCAGTTGCGGATGGACCAGACCGGCGTCCAGTCGTAGGACACCTGACCGGCGCCCGGGGTGACCGTGGCGATCACGCCGCCGCCCTGGTTGTAGAAGTACGTGGTCGGATTGCCCGTCTGGTTGTCCCAGTAGAAGCCGGTGCCGTTCCAGTTGGACAGGGAGTACCGGGCGCAGTTGTACAGGAAGAACACCTTCCAGTTGCTCGTCGTCGGGTCCCAGACACCGGCGCAGAAGTTGCCCACGTTGCAGGTGTACGTGGCTCCGGGCGCCACGTGGGTGGTGCTCGTGGACGGCGAGATGCCGGGCGAGACGGCCAGCGCCGACATCGCCCGCGCATCCTTGGGTGCCGCGGGCGCGGTCAGGACATGACCGGCCTTGCCGTGAGCCGCGGGCGCGGCCGCCTGCGCCGGGCCGGCCACGAACAGCGCCGCCAGCGCCACCGCGAACGCGGCGAGCAGCCCGAGTACGGATCGTTTGTCGCGCATCTGTGAAACCCCCTGTAATGGACGCGACTTGGTCGTCGCCCAGACTGGCGGGAGCCACCACCAGCGGGCCACGAGTTGAAGCCGTGCCTTAAACGGAGGTGCGCGTGCCGGTGAGGAGGGCGAGGCCCGCGGGCGTGATGGTGTGCAGGACGTACCGCTTGCGCCGCACGCTCAGCAGCAGCCCCGCCCGCCGCAGCACCGCCGTGTGCTGACTGGCCGCCGCCCCCGATATGCCGACCCGCTCGGCGAGTTCACCGGTGGTGCGCCCGGTGACGACGTCCTCCAGGATCGCCGCCCGGGTACGCCCGAGCAGCGCGCCCAGCTCCGCCCCGGACCGCCCGCCGCCGCGCCCGCGGGCCCAGCCGAGGGTGTGCTCGATGGGGTGCACGAGAACCGGCGCCCGGTCGGCGGCCGGGTCGGCGAGCATGACGGGTCTTCGCACACAGAAGAAGGAAGCCTGCAGCACCAGCCCCCGCCCACCCAGATGCACATCGCGCTCGACGGGATAGTCGGCCTCCAGCACCGGCGGGCTCCAGCGCAGCGCGGGCGAGAACCCCGCGAGCAGCCCGTCGACGCCGCCCGCGAGCGCCGCCCTGGCCCGGTCCTGCCGGTCGGCGTCGACCTGGGCCCGGATCTGCGGCCAGAAGGGGGCCAGGGCTCGCCGGTGGTATCCGTGCAGGGCGGCACCGAGCCGCCGTAACGCCTCGGGGTCGCCGTCGGCGAGTGGACGGACGTCCGGCAGGAGCCTACGGAGGTGCGGGGAGACCGCGAGCCGGGTCAGGTCGGCGCGCAGCCGCGTGCGGGGCGTGGTCAGCACGGTGTCGACGGCGCTCGCCAGGTCATGGGTGCCGAGCCGGTCGGGGGTGAGGAAGTCGGGCGAGTAGCCGCGGGGCGGCAGCAGCGCGGTGAGCAGTGTGTCGGCCGGCCCGAGCAGCGGCCGTACAAGACGCCGCCACTGCCCGAACACGGGAGAGTCGTCGGAAGAAGCCAGTAACTGGAAACTGTTGGCGATCTCCCAGAGCGGATCGGGTACGGCGGCGACGCGCACGCGCGCGATGTCCTCCGCCGTGAAGTGCACGCGCAACATGGGGGGTTCTCCGAGAGGTGGAGTGTCGGACGATGCCCCACGAGCGTTGCCCAGCCCCACGGACCCGGACAAGGCGGCATTCGGACACCGCACTTCACCTTTCGGGAAATTCAGTCAGTACGCTCCACGGTCTCCAGGTACAGCTTCACGTACCGCTCGACGTCGACGTCCAACGCGACGTGCACCAGGGCCTGTTGCCGGCCACCCTCATGGATCTCCGCCTCACCGGGACGCGAACGCCGGTCGACGATGGTCTGCCCCCGGGTCGGTCCGGGCGCCAACGAGACCTCGACGGGCAACAGCCGCGTACCGATCCCCTCCGGGTCGATCACCGCGCAGACCGCGCCCGCGTCGCCGAGGCCGCCGGAGGGGTCGTCGCCGTCGGGGTCGGGCGCGGAGGGCCGGTGCGCGAGGAGCTCGCCGGCGAGCCGGGTGCCCGGTTCCGTACTGGCTCGCAGCCGCCGTACATCCGCGCCGGGGACGACGACCCGCTGGAAGACGTCCAGGCCGTACATGGTGATCGGCACCCCTGCGGTCAGCAGTATCGCGGCGGCCTCCGGATCGTGCCAGACGTTGAACTCGGCGACGGGCGTGGCGTTCCCGGTGGCGACCGCGCCGCCCATGAAGACGATCCGCTCGATGTTGCGGACGACTTCGGGGTGCGTACGAAGGAGCAGCGCGATGTTGGTGAGCGGCGCGGTCGGGATCAGCGTGACGGGTCGCGGGGAGGCGAGAATCTCGCGCCGCAGCAAGCTGATGGCATCCACGTCGGCGGGACCCCGCCGCGGCACGGGCAACCCTCCGATATCCCCCATCCCGTCCTCACCGTGCACATGCCGAGCCGACCGGGCCCGCTCGATCAACGGCCGCTCGGCACCCCGCCCGACGGGAATGTCCCCGGCCCCGGCCACCTCCAGCACGGTCAAGGTGTTCCGCACGACCCCGTCGACATCGGTGTTCCCGGCAACACAGGTGACGGCACGCAACTCCAGCCCCGGATGCCGCACGGCAAGCAGCAGGGCGAGCGCGTCATCAACCCCGGTGTCACAGTCAATGATCACCGGAACAGGCAGACCGCCCATCACAACACCCTCCACATCCCCAAGCCACCCCACGCGACCGGACGACAGCGACCTTACGACCACACCGGCAACCGGGTCACAGCCGACACCACCACACCGCCGGCGCACACGCCCGGGAGTAGGTCGGCACGGCCCCACCGGCCGGCAGGCGCGCACGCGCGGGAGCAGATCGGCGCGGCGCGGCGCCCCGCAGCCGCAAGACAACGGGACCCGCTTGGTGCGGCCCCACCGGCCCGCGGGCGCGCACGCTCGGGAGTGGGTCGGGGCGGTGCGGCGCAACCCGCCGCGTACGTTGCTACTCGGGTTCGCCCGCTTCCCAACGGACGGTGACACCGTCGGCGGCGGGTTCGCCGTGCCGCCCCGGCCCCGACCCACGACGCACCCCCCGGCAGACCCGGTCCAGCAGTTCCCCACCACCCGCGGCCCCCACCCGCCGGCCACCCCGCAGCCGCACCGCCGCCAGGTCACCGGCGGCGGCCTCCCGCTCCCCGATCACCGCCTGGTACGGCACCAGCCGCGCCGCCCGGATCCGCGCCCCGAGGGTGCCCTCCTCCGGCCCGGCCAGCTCCGCCCGTACCCCCCGCGCCACCGCCCGCCGCACCAACTCCTCCCCCCGCGCCCGCTGTTCCTCCCCCACCGGCAGCACCACCAGCTGCACCGGCGCCAGCCACGCCGGAAACGCCCCGCCGTGCACCTCCACAAGATGCGCGACCACCCGCTCGACACTGCCGATGATGCTCCGGTGCACCATCACCGGCCGGTGCTTCGCCCCGTCCGCGCCGATGTAGCGCAGATCGAACCGCTCAGGCTGATGGAAGTCGATCTGCACGGTGGACAGGGTGGCCTCACGCCCCGCCGGATCCACGATCTGCACATCGATCTTCGGCCCGTAGAACGCCGCCTCGCCCGCCGCCTCCTCGTACTCCACCCCCGCCTCGGCCAGCACCTCCTTCAGCAGCCCGGTCGCCCGCTCCCACAGCCCCGGATCGGCGACGTACTTGCCGCCCTCACCGGGCAACGAGAGCCGGTACCGGTGCGCGCGGATGCCGAGGTCGGCATAGGCGCGGGCGATGAGCGCGAGGGCGTCACGGGCCTCGTCGACGGCCTGGTCCAGGGTGCAGAAGATGTGCGCGTCGTTGAGCTGGATGGACCGCACCCGGGTCAGCCCGCCCAGCACACCGGACAGCTCGGAACGGTACATGCCGCCCAACTCGGCGATACGGAGCGGCAGTTCGCGGTAGCTGTGCGACCGGGACCGGTAGATGAGCGCGTGATGCGGACACAGACTCGGCCGCAGTACGACCTCCTCCGAGCCCAGCCGCATCGGCGGGAACATGTCGTCGCTGTAGTGGGACCAGTGCCCGGAGATCTCGTACAGCTCCCGTTTGCCGAGCACGGGCGAGTACACGTGCCGGTACCCGGCGGCGCGCTCGATCTCCCGGACGTACTCCTCCAGGGTGTGCCGCACGACCGCACCGTCGGGCAGCCAGTACGGCAGCCCCGCGCCCATCAGCGGATCGGTGTCGAACAGTTCCAGTTCACGGCCGAGACGTCGGTGGTCGTACATGGCGTTCTCCTCGCGTCGAAAGGGCGGGAGGGGCGAGCGACCACGAAGAAACCCCGGGGCACTCGCCCCGGGGCTTCGGACATCCAGTACAGGACTCAGCGCGCCGGGACACTCTCCGGCGTCGTCGTGAGGAACGACTGGGCACGCTGCATGCGGGGACGGTAGCGCGGGGCGGGGCGGCGGCACGAGCGGTTTTCCGCAACCCGAGGCGGAGCCCCGTACCCCGGACGGACCGGCGCGCTGGTGGGACCCCGTGCTTGGTGGTCCCTTGGAGTCAGTCACCGCTGATCTTGTACGCCGAGGAGGCCCCGATGCCCCACATCCCTGCCGCCAGCCGTCTCCTCGCCGCATCCGCCCTGTCCTCCGGCGTGCTGCTCGGCACAAGCGCCTGCCTGTCGACCATGCCCCAGGCCCACGCCCCCCTGCCCACCGTCTCCCCCACCGCCAAGCCCTCGGCGAGCCCCGCCGCCTCACCCCGTTCGCTCACCCAGGCGCAGGCCCAGGCCGCGCTGGTCACCGCGACCGATCTGGGCGAGCCGTGGGCTCCGACCCAGGGTGCCGCGACCTGGCGGGACGGGCTGCTCAAGGCGACGACCGAGGCACCGGACTGCAAGCGGCTCCTGGACGCCCTGTACGCCGACGACCTGTTCGGCGGCGACCCCGGCACCCGCGCCGTGACCGGCCTGGACGACGCGATGGACCAGGCACAGCTGCGCTACCAGGTGCTCGACCTGCCCATCCCGGACGTGGACCGGACGCTGGCCTGGATGAAGACGCTGCCGAAGACCTGCGGCACGTTCACGGCGGTCACCGAACACGGCGCCGTACAGAACGTCCGGGTCACGGAGACCGCGCTGCCGAACACCGGGGACACCCGCCAGGGCCTGCGGGTCACGCTGACCGGCGAGAACGCGGACGGCGAGCAGACGGTGCTGACCCTGGACGTCGCCACGGTCCGGATCGGCGACGACACGATCGCCCTCACCCACGGCGGCCTGGGCGACGTATCGCCCGACGCGACGAACGGGGCCCTGCAGCTGGGCGTCCAGCGCCTGGCGGAGATCAGGAAGCAGGCGCGGGTACAGGTCTGAAGCCGACCCCCTGCCGAGCCTCCCAGCGGGTCTAACCCAGCTTCTCCACCGCGTCCTTGGCCTCCTTCAGCCCCACCCCGGTGGCCTCCCGGTACATCTTGATCGCCTCGATCTTCTTCCCGGCCCGCACCAGGTCGGCCACCTCCGCGCTCCACGGCTCGTCCTCGCGCAGCCCCAAGTGGCCGAGGATCAGATCGAGTTTGCGCTCGACCCGCGCCACCCGCTGGTCCGCACGGGAGATCCGGTTCTCGATGCTGCCGACGCCGATGAGCAGCGCAACGGCAGCCAGGGTGTAACCGAGCGTGTCCATGACCGGAATCCTAGGGGCTGTCCCGAATCCGACCGCACGCCGGTACTTCAGTCCCGTTCGAACCTCTCCCGCCGCGCGACCACGTCCCGCGCCAGCTCCGTGACGGTCCGGCCCCGTACGAACGCGCGCGCCCGCAGCCGGGTCAGCGCCACGTCCGCGTCGACGCCCAGCTGCGCCATGACCACGCCGGTCGCCTGGTTGACCTCGTGGTCCGTGGCGAGGCCGTCCAACCAGCGTTGGCCCGCTCCGTCTCCGTTCTCGTCCCAGGGGAGTTCCATCAGAGCCACCGTCATGACACCGGCCACCAGCAGCGCCACGCGCAGCTCTTCCTCCGTGAGCTCGCCGGGGGTGTCGCGGTAGAGGTCGAGGGTGCCGAAGCAGTCCCCTCCGGGACCGAGCGGCACCGAGTACGTCGCCCGTACACCGGCGGCCGTGGCCTGCTGTGCGAAGACCGGCCAGCGCCCCGCGTCCCGGCCCGCCGTCAGGTTGCTCGCGAGCACGGGCTCACCGGCCAGGCAGGCGGCCTGGCAGGGCCCGTCGCCGAGGGTGGACTGCACCTCCGCGAGATGCACGGCGTCCTCGCCGCTCGCGCCGATCCGCACGGCGGCCCCGTCGCTGCGCAGCGACACGCTCGCGCCGTTCACCGGCAGCAGCCGCACCGCCAGCCGGCACAGCCGCGCCGGAACCTCCTCGGGCCGGGCACCCCGCATCTCCTCGGCGACGACTTCGGCGGCGTGTATCCGGTCCACGCGGGGCGCCGGGCGCGAGCCGGGCGCGGGGCGCGGGGCGCGGGATGCGTCACCGCTCCCGGAAGGATCACCGTCCTCCGGACGGCAGCCTGCCCCACCGTTCGAACCGGTCCCGTCGCCGCCGGAGCGGAACTCGTCCCCGGGGAAGCCGTGGCGCTCGTCGTCGGGCCGCACGGCCACCGCCTCCTTCGCGCTGGTACACCTCCGTGGACTCCCGGAACGGACTCGCCGAGGCAGGGGTCGGGCCTGGTAACGGCCCGCTCGGGAGCGCTGCCCGACTACCCCTCCCAGGAGGGGCGAAACGCCTGGTGGTGCGCCTATCGCTGCTCGTAGGGATCGGCCGGCTGCCGGACCGTCCGCACGGTGGCGGAATCGAGTACGGGCGGCCAGGCGGCGTCGGTGCCGAGTTTGCCCTTGGGATGCCAGGTGCCGGTGACGGTCACCCAGGTGTCGACGGGCGGAGCCTCGGCGCCCCGGATCTCGACCTTGCTGGTGGTGGCGTCGGCGGCACAGCACGAGACGAGCAGCCGGGTGAGGTACCAGGTGCCGTCGTCGCCGTGCGTGACGAAACCGGTCATCCGGACGGTACGGCCCTTCAGCGACCGCCCGCTGTCGTACATCGCCCGCGAGCTGAACTGCGCGAGCGTCAGCTCCACCGGATCCCCGGCCGGCAGCGCGGGAAAGCTCCCGACCCCCTGCGCGGCGACCTGAGCCGCCTCCCGCTCGGCGCTGTAGGAACCGAGGGCGGGCGGCGGGAAGAGCAGCAGGGCGAGCGCGGGGAGGGCGAGCAGCCAGGCGAGGCGGGGGCCGTGGTGCGCGTGGCCGTGATCCTCACCGTGCTCGTCATCGTCGTACGACCGACTGCGTACGACCGCTGCCGGCAGCCCGAGTCCGACCAGCACCACCCCCGAGATGACGAGATACGGCCGCAACCCCGCCTGCACGTACCGCAGATACAGATCGCTGAGAAGCGAGATCCGCAGGATGGCCGCGCCGACGAGGACGAGCAGCACGGCAGACCCGTATCGCCTCACCACAGCCACCACCCCACCGCCACGCTGCTCGTGACGGCGACCGCCCAGGTCGCGGTCGAGAACCGTACGGCGAAAGCGCGGCCGAAGGTGCCGGTCTGCAGGGCGATCAGCTTCAGGTCGACCATCGGGCCCACCACCATGAACGCCAGCCGGGCGGTGGGCGGGAAGCCGCTGAGGGAGGCCGCGACGAAGGCGTCGGCCTCGCTGCACACGCACAGGACGACCGCGAGGACGGCCAGGAGCAGGACCGACAGCCAGGCGGAGCCGGTGAAGACGTCCAGGACGGAGCGGGGGACGACGAGGTTGAAGGTGGCCGCGGCGGCCGCGCCGAGCACCAGGAAGCCGCCGGCGTGCAGGAAGTCGTGCTGCAGCCCGGCGCCGAAGGCGCGCAGGCCGGAGGCGGTGGGCGGGGCGTGCCGTTTCGGGGGCCGCAGCCAGTCGTCGCGGCCGAACCTCGCCCACAGCCAGCCCATCACGACGGCGGTCGCGAGGGAGGCGACGAGGCGGCCGAGGACCATCCTGGGCTGCCCCGGGAAGGCGATGGACGTGGCCACCAGCACGACCGGGTTGATCGCGGGCGCGGAGAGGAGGAAGGCGAGGGCGGCGGGCGGTGCGACACCGCGCCGCATCAGGCTGCCGGCGACGGGCACGGAGGCGCACTCGCAGCCGGGGAGCACGACACCCGCGGCTCCGGCGACGGGGACGGCGAGGGCGGGGTTGCGGGGGAGGAGGCGGCTGAAGACCCGCTCGGGCACGAAGGCGCCGATGGCCGCGGACACGACCGTACCCAGCAGCAGGAAGGGAACCCCCTGCACGGCGATCGCGGTGAACACGGTCCACCAGGCGGCGACCGGCGGGGTGTAGAGGTCGAGCGCGAGCATCGGCCCGAGGACGGAGACGACGGTGGCGATGGCGATCAGCGCGGAGCCGCCGAGAACGGCGTACACGAGGGCCCGTACGACGAGTCGCACACCGTCGGCCACCACTCGCCGCTCTTCCACCACACCCGCCTC
This sequence comes from Streptomyces sp. NPDC047081, assembly GCF_040643775.1. Lineage (NCBI taxonomy): Bacteria > Bacillati > Actinomycetota > Actinomycetes > Kitasatosporales > Streptomycetaceae > Streptomyces > Streptomyces sp. NPDC047081. The sequence goes on from NZ_JBEYUY010000003.1 coordinate 429,547, forward strand.
TGCCGTCCGGCTCCCTGCCCTCGCGAAGGCTAACCAGCGGGGGCTGTGCGGGGGATGGGAGTGGCCACAGAGGGGGCTGTGGGGGGTCGGTCAGAGCGGGGGCTGGGCCGGGGCCGGGCCCAGCGTGGTCGTGCCCGGGGCCGTTCGGTGGCCCAGTCCCGTGCGGTACGCGTCCAGTGCGGCCTCCACCCTGCCGGTGCGGCGGAGCAGGTCGCCGAGGAGGCGGCACAGGTCGGCCAGGTCGCCTGCCGCGCCCGCGCGTTCCAGGAGGCTCAGGGCGCGGACGTAGTGTTCCTCGGCCGTCTCCGTGTCGCGGGCGTCCTCGGCGATGATGCCGAGGAGGCGGTGGGCGGCGGCGGAGTGCAGGGCGCCGCGTTCCGGGCTGAGGTCGCTGAGCGTGTCGTGGAGCAGCGTGGCGGCCTCCTCGGACTTGCCGCGCCGGTGCAGTACGTCGGCGAGCTCGACCGCGGCCTGGCTGCCGTACAGCGCCGCGCGCCCCTCCGCGAGCATCTTCAGAGCCAGCCTCAACTCGTCCTCGGCGCGCTCCAGTTCGCCGTTCTGCGCACACACGTACCCGCGCATCCAGTGGCAGTTGGCGAGCTCGGTGCGCAGTTGCAGCGTCCGGTACAGCTCGGCGGCCTTGGCGAGGGACGCGTCGGCCTCGGCGATCCGGCCCTCGGCGAGCAGCGTGCGGGCGACCGAGCGGTGCATACGGGCGACGAGGGCGGGGTCGGCGGCCTGTGGAGCGAGGGCGAGGGCGAACTCGGCGGCCTGGGCGGCGCGGGCGTGCGCGCCCATGTCCATGTAGGGCCCGATGATGCTGGCGTACAGGAGCAGCAGGGCGTCCGGGTCGTGCAGCCCCCCACGATTGAGCTCGTCGAGGGCGGACTCCAACAGGTAGACGGCGTAACGGAGTTCACCGGCGAGGTAGTGGGAGACGGCACGGCCGCGCAGGGCGGGGACGCGGGCGGGCAGCGGGGCGTCGGCGAGGGTCTGCTCGGAGCGCTCGAAGTACGTGCGGGCGGCGCCCAGTTCACCGGTGTCGATGGCGCATTCGCCGAGCCCGAGCAGGGCGGCGGCCTGGACGTCGGCGAGCTCGTGCGCCTCGGCCTCGCCGAGCAGCGCGGTGTACTGCTCGGCGGCGCGTTCGGCCTCGCCGGCCGCGAGCGTGCGCTGCGCCTCGGTCAGCCTGAGCCGCAGGTCGGTGGCGAGGCGGGCCGGACGTCCGGTGACCAGTTCCTCGTACGCGACCCCGAGCCGCTCGGCGATGTGCCGCAGCGCCTCGTCGGAGGGGCGGACCCGGCCGGCCTCAAGGGTGGAGATATAGGCGGGTGTATAGGCAGGCTCCGCCAACTGCCGCTGCGTCAGCCCGCGCTCGCCCCGCAGCTGCTGGACCCTTCTCCCGATCGTCACCGGATCATCACGGTCCGACATCGCCAACTCCCCCTGGCCCTCTTGCCGTTGCCCCACATGGACCTCTAGGTTAAGCGGCGTCTTAAGTGCGCTTAATACATCTCTGTTGAAACGCTGTTGAGAGGTTGCCGTGCTTCGACACATCTCCGAGCGTTACGCCCGAGGTCTCGGCGCAGCCATCATCGCAGTGGCGGCCCTGGTCCTGGCCGCGAACGCCGGCCCGGCGAGGGCGGCGGACACGACACCGCCACCTGGTCAGGTGCAGCAGGCCGGCCACGGGGGCTGAGGGAACGGGAGCTCAGAACTCCGCCGTGTCCAGCTCGAAGTCGAGGGGGGCGGGGAGGGGAATGGCGATCCCGAGCTTGACCTTGGGCGCTTGGCCGTAGTCATCGCCGGAGGGTTCGGAGTAGACGGTGACTTCCTCCTCCTCGCGATCGATCAACAGGTGGACGGGGATGCCGGCGCGAGCGTAGCCGTGGATCTTCTTGGTGCGGTCGCGGTCGGCGGTGCTGGTGGAGGTGACTTCGGCGACAAGGAGCACAGGAGAGGGGTCGTTCCACTTCTCGGGCCCGCGGAAGCTGCCCTTCGGGGCGATGGCCAGGTCGGGAAGGACACGACCGGTCTCGGACGAGCCGGGAACCCTCAGGCCGATGCCGGTGTAACACAGACTCCCCGTGTTCCCCGTTGGCCGGTGGCGTCACACAGATCTCTCCTTCGATCAGCTCCACGCGCCAGCCCAGGGGGGCTGCCGCACTGATGCGCTCGAAGGCCGCTTCCACGCTCGTGTGAGAGTTGTCGGGCACGCCACTGTCCGCGTCACTGTCGCCGTCAGGGTCGTAAGGACCGGAGATGACAGACCTCCTTCGCTCGACGCGACCATCTCAGGGTAGACGGGAAGCCCGTCCCGCGAATCCGGAGTCGTTCACTCGAACGGGTGTGCTGTTACGTTTCGGCGGGGATACGGAGACATGGGCATCAGCTCACGGTCCGCCCTCTCAGCGAGCGGGACGGGGCAGTACGGCAAGGGCCGTCCGGGCAATGCCGGTCAGCGTTTCCTCGCCCGCTCCGGCCTTGCCCAGCGCTTCGATGCCGCGCAGTACGGCGAGCACCAGCGCGGCCAGCTTTCCCGGATCCGCGTCCGCTGCGATGTCGCCATTGCGCTGGCACGCTGCGATGTCGCCCTCCAGCAGCACCTGCAGCGCCTCGATGGCCGCGCGCGCTCGCTTGGCCACCGTCTCGTCGTGTTCGGCCAGCTCTGCCGCGCCCTTGGCCAGCAGACATCCGCGGTGGGCGGTGTCCGCAGCAGTCGCCGCCGCCACCCCGTGCACGTGGGCGGACAGCCGCGCGTAGGCGTCCGCGTCGTCGCCGCGCAGCTGCCGGCTCGCAGCGTCGACGACGGAGGTGCAGTAGTCGTCGAACACACGGTGGAACAGCTCCTGCTTTCCGCCGAACGCGCCGTACAGGCTGCCTTTGCCGAGCCCCGTCGCCTCGGCGATGTCCTCCATCCGCGTGGCGGCGTACCCACCCGACCAGAACCGCTCCCGGGCGGTGTCCAGATGGCTAGCGTTCTGGACGAACCAGTCAAGAACCGGACCGTGCCTGGAGGAAAAGTGAGCGCCGTCAGCGATATCCAGAAGCGTCGCCAAGAGATCGCGATCAGCTACTTCCGCATGGTGGACGCCGGCAACCCCGCGGTTGTCGACTTCTTCACGGAGGATGCCCGCATGTTCTACCCGAAGTTCGGCATCGCGAGAGGGAAGGCGCAGATCGGAGCATTCACTCAGGGGCTCGCCCGGGGAATCGCGTCGCTCGAGCACGAGATCGACGGCTTCACCGTGTTGTCGTCCGGGAACCACGTGATCGTCGAAGGTGCGGAGAAGGGAACGACGACGTCAGGCGTGGACTTCCCTGACGGCGTCTCCTCCTTCGGGCTGTTCTGCAATGTGTTCGAGTTCGAGGGTGAACTCATCAAGAGGATCCACATCTACGTGGACCCGGACTTCGCCAACACACACGCCGAGGGCGTGGCTTGGGGCAAGTCGGTGCAGGACAGCATCGCCGGCCTGTAGTCAGCCTTTGACATAACCGACGAACACCGCGAACGCCTCCGGCGAGAGGGCGAGGATGCCGTGGGCGGGGTTCTTGGAGTCACGGACGGCGACACGGGGTTCGAGGTGGGCGACCTCGACGCAATCACCGCCGGTGTTGCCGCTGTAGCTGGACTTACGCCACCGCGCCGCTACCTCTACGCAGTCGCCTCCGCTGCTGCTGCTGTAGCTGGACTTACGCCACGTCGCGCCCTTCGGCTGTCGACTCGTCTGCATAGCGCTCCTCCATCACATGGGCGATCAGCTCTGCCGAGTCCCGCACGGAGAGTGCGGAAGCCCGCAGTTGATCGTAATGGAGCCAGCCCTCGCTGACAGCGTCCGGATTGGCGGTCATGTGCCCCTGGATGAAGTCCTCGGTGTACGCGATGTCCGGGTGGTCGTCGAAGCGCAGGAGGTTGAAGGCGCCCGGCAGACCCGGGTGTTGGCCCGCCGAGAACGGCAACACCTGGATCTTGAGCCGCCGTTGATCACGGAAGCTGAGCAGGTGCGCCAGTTGCTCCCGCATCACCTCGCGGCTGCCCATCGGGCGGTACAGCACGGCCTCGTCCAGCACCACCCACACCACCGGCGGGTGCTTCTTGCCCAGGAGGCGCTGGCGCTCCAGCCTGGCGCCGACCAGTTCGTCGAGGTTGTCCGGCTGCGGCGCGCCCAGCACCGCACGTGCATACGCCTCCGTCTGCAGCAGCCCGTACACGACCTGCGCCTGGTACGTGGAGATGTACGTCGCCTTGGCCTCCATCTCCGCATACGCCTGGAACCAGCTCGGCAACTGGCTCCTCAACACCAGCCCCACCAGCCGCGAGAAGCACCCGTCCGTCATCAGCGCCGCGTCGGCCCGCTCCGCGAACTCCCGGGTCGGCACCTTCTTCGCCGTCTCGATCTGGCCGATCAGCGACCCCGTACAGAAGATCGCGGAGCCGAGGTCGGCCAGTCTCATCCCCGCCGCCTCGCGCCTTCTGCGGAGTTCGTAGCCGAAGTAGTCCAACGGGGAGGCGCTCGGGTCGAGTTCGCGAATGTTGGCCATGTAGCTGAGAGTAACTGGACGATTTCGCTCAGGTAGTGGAAATCAAGAAACCCGCGCAATCAATCAACTCCCGCACACCTTCCGATACCCCGCCTCCGGCACATACGTCCGCCACTGCCCCCGTGTCAGCCCCGCGCCCCCCGCCCGCGCGCACACCCTCTCCACCGCCCGCGCCGGATCGACGACGTACCGCTGGAGCGGGACGTTCACGCCGGACGCGTACAGCGTCTTGCCGTCCGTGCTGAAGGCCAGGGAGTCGATCTCCTCGCCCGGGGTGGTCAGGGGGTTGCCGAGGGGCTGTTGGGTGGCTACGTCCCAGAGTTGGAGGCTGCCCGCGTTGCCGCCTACGGCGAGGGTGCGGCCGTCGGGGCTGAAGGCGAGGGACGTCACGCCCTCGGGGGTCGTGCCGAGCGGGCTCGGGAACGTGTTGCGCAGGATCCCCTCGCGGTGTTCCACGGTCCCGTCCCACAGCGCTACCCGGCCCGTCTGATCGCCCGCCGCAAGGAGCGAACCGTCGGCCGTGAAGCCCAGCGCTCCGATCTGGTCGCCCTGGACGAGATCGTGACCGGCGGCCCGCCCCGAGGGCAGCCGTGCCACCCGGCCCTCGCCGACCAGCAGCCCGGCGTCGGGGCTGACGGCGAAGTGGCTGCCGGAGACACCGGTCAGGACCGTCGTCCGGTGACGGTGCGTCACGTCCCACACCTCGTCGGTCAGCGAGCCGAGGTAGGCCGAGCGGACCGCGTACAGGGTGCGGCCGTCCCTGCCCAGGCCCACGTCGATCAGCGCACCGCCCGGCAGGTCCAGTGAGCGCAGGGCGCGCCCGTGCCGCAGGTCCCAGAGCGCGACCGGCTGCTGCCGCACCTCCCGGCCGGGCGCCGAGACGCCGTACGCGAACCGCGTGCCGTCCGAGCTGAACGCGGCCAGCGGCAGCGTGTCCGCGGGTACGACCGGCAGGGTCGGGTCGGCGGAGACCGGGACCGGCAGCGGGGGGAAGGTGTGCAGGACGCGGCCGTCGGCGGTGGCATAAAGCCGGAAGTCGTAGTGGTCGCCCGTGCGTTCCGCCGTGGCGTAGGTGCGGCCGTCCGGGCTGAGGCGTACCTCGGCGAGCGGGGTCCCGCGCCAGGAGCGGGTCACGGCCGCTCCGAGGTCGAGGGTGTGGACCGTGCCGCCCTCCAGGTAGCGGAGGGTGCGGCCGTCGCGGTCCCAGACGAGACCGCCGTACAGGTGCTGGTTGTTGAGTTCGTGGCGGAGGACGGGGGCGCCGGGGGACGCGAGCCGCCAGACCCGGAGTTCGGAGTGGTCTGCGGTCGCTGCGAAGTCGCCGTCCGGGCTGACGGAGGTGTAGAGGACGCCGGGGTCGTAGAGGTCGGCGAGCTTGCGGCCCGTGGTGGTGTCCCAGACGCGGACGCCGGTGTCGATGGCGGCGGCCAGGCGGTGGGTGCCCAGCGCGAGGAACGCCGTGTCCTCGTCGCAGAGGCGGTCGTGCTGCCAGGCGCCGGGCAGGGCGCGGTGGGTGGCCGTGTCCCACAGTTGTGGGGTCTTGCCCGAGGGGCAGAGGGCCGCCAGTTTTCCGTTTCCGCTCACCTCGGCTATCCCCGTGTCCGGCGACCGGGTCTCGAACAGCACCTTGCCGTCGGTGACCGAGCGCAGGCGGACGTCGGCGCCCTCGATGGCTAGGAACGCGCGGCCGTCGCCGGTGAAGCGGACGTCGCCGACGTCGTGCAGCCAGTCGCTGCCGCCGGTCCAGTGGGCGGTGGCGGTGTTCCACAGCCGTATGCCGTCGCCCTGGGTCACTTCGAGCACCCGTGCGTCGGGGGTGGCGCCGGTGACCGTGCCCCGGGGCACCTTGCCGGAGGCGATCGCGCGGTGGGTGGTGACGTTCCAGGTGCGCCAGTCGGGGCCGTCGGCGCTGAGCAGGACGCGGCCGGTGCCAGCGAGCGTGCGCCGGGTCTCGTCGCCGGGGGTGGGGTCGGTGTAGGTGTCCGTCTCCGGCTGGGCCAGGGAGCCGAGCAGGGCGCGGCGGGTCTCCGGGAGCTCGGCGACGCGCCAGGCGGCGGCGCCGAGCAGCAGCGCGGTGCGCGGGTCGGTCGTACGGAGGGCGTCGGCGACGTCGGCGACCCGGCGGGCCGCGTTCTGGGTGCGCTGCGTCTGGTTGTCGTCGTACTCGCGCCAGACCGCGAAGCCGGTGAGGAGGGCGATGGCGAGGACCGCGGAGAGCGAGACGGTGAGGACGCGGTGGCGGCGGGCGGCGCGGGCGGCGGCCCGGCGCTCCGCCTCGCGGACCTCCAGGGCGGCGGTGAGGAAGGACCGTTCGGTCACCGTGAGCGCGGTGTCGGTGGTGTGGTCGGGGAAGAGCTCCTCGGCGCGGGCCAGGCGGGTGCCGCGGTAGAGGGCGCCGGGGTCGCGGTCGTGCTCCAGCCAGGTGCGGGCGGCCTCGGTGAGGGCGCGGTGGTGGCGCAGCCGTTCGCGGTCCTGCTCGATCCAGCCGTGCAGCCGGGGCCAGCAGCTGATCAGGGCCTCGTGGGCGAGGTGGACGCCCTCCTCGTCGACGGTCAGCAGCCGGGCTGCGGCCAGCCGCTCCACGGCGGGCGGTACGTCGGGGTCGGCCCACTCCGCGAGTTCGGCGCGGGTGAGGGGGCGGCGGGTGTCGGGGGTGCCGCGGCCGGGCTGGACCATGCGCAGCAGCAGCTGCCGGGCCGCTCGGCGCTGAGCCGCGGTCAGCTGCCCGTACACCTCCTCCGCCGTGGCCGCGATCGCGCCGCGCACCCCGCCCGCCGCCTCGTACGCGGCCAGCGTCAGCATCCGGCCCTTGCGCCGGCGCCAGGTCTCCAGCAGGGCGTGCGAGAGCATCGGCAGGGCGCCGGGCTGGTCGAGGACCTCCTCGACGATCGTCGCGGTCAGCTCGCGTTCGACCAGGTGGCCGACGGCCTGCGCCGGTCTGATCACGGCCTCGCGCAGCTCGTCGGCGTTCATCGGACCGACCAGCAGGCCCGCGCCGCGCAGGGCGTCCGCGAGGCCCCGGTGCTCGCCGCAGCGGGCGTAGAAGTCGGCGCGTACGGCGATCAGCACGCGCAGGCGGCTGTCCGGGTCGCGGGCGGTGAGCAGCAGGTCGATGAAGCGGGCCCGCTCGGCGCGGTCCCGGCACAGGGTGAAGGCCTCCTCGAACTGGTCGACCACCACCCAGGCCTCCGGCTCGCCCTCGGCGGGCGCGAGCAGATGCCCGTACGTGCTCGCGGGCCGGTCGCCCGGGGTGAGCACCCGCAGCACGGCCGGGCGGCCCCGGGCGGCGATCTCGTGCTGGAGGCCGGGGATGAGACCGGCCCGCAGCAGGGAGGACTTGCCGCTGCCGGAGGCGCCGAACAGCACGGCGAAACGGTGGTCGCAGACCAGGTCCCGCAGTTCGGCGACGAGTTCGTCGCGGCCGAAGAACAGCTCACGGTCGGCGGGCTCGAAACGGGCGAGGCCCCGGTAGGGCGGAGGGACGTTCTCGTCGGGCCGGGCCGCGCCGCTCGCCTCGGCCTCCGCCTCCTTCCAGCGCGGCACCCACTCCTCGGGATCCGCGCCGCACGCGCGCGCGTACCCGCGCACGACGTCGAGGGACGGCAGGCGCTCACCGGCGGCGGCCTGGGAGAGCGTGGTCGCGGAGAAACCGGCGGTCCTCGCCATCGTGCGGTACGAGGGCGCGCCGGCGGCCTTGCGCAGCTCGCGCAGTTGATGGGCGAGGCGCTGGACGGGTCCGGCCTCGGGGTCAACAGGTCTCTCGGGTCGGCCCACGGGCGCGCCCACCTCCGTCCCACTGGTGGCTTTCACGACGTTCGTAGGCGTCTGACACCACATTCCTGTGAACCCCAGTTGATCAATTGGGTAAAAAGCCGCCCGGCGTTCGTAGAAAAGCCTTTCCATCGAGCCCTCGGGTTGCCAGTCTCCGGTCGACCCCCGGATGTCATGTCCGGGTCGAGTGGATCGTCGACTGGAGCCCCCCGATGTCCCGAACCAGGACCCTCCGCCTCGCCCGCGCCGCCGCCGTCACGGGCAGCGCCGCCGCGCTCATCGTCGCCCTGCCGTTCACCGCCTCCGCGGGCGTGCTGCAGAACCTGCCGGAGAACGCGACCACGTACGAGAAGAACTTCGAGCCGCTGTACGACTACGACACGGACAGCTGCTACCCCGCCGCCGCGATCGACCCGGACGGCAACCTCAACGGCGGCCTCAAGCCGACCGGCTCGGTCACCGGCAGCTGCCGCACCGGGCACCTGGACCACGCCAACACCTACTCGCGCACCAAGTGCAACAACGGCTGGTGCGGCACCATCTACGCCAGCTACTTCGAGAAGGACGAGGCCTCCCCGGGCATCGGCCACCGCCACGACTGGGAGTGCATCGTCGTCTGGGTCAAGGAGGGCGACTCCACCCCGTCGTACCTGTCCGCCTCCCAGCACGGCGACTTCGAGACCGAGGCGGTCGCCGACGTGCCGATGGTCAGCCAGCGCGTCCAGGTCGTCTACCAGAAGGACGGCCTGAGCACCCATGACTTCCGGTTCGCCAAGTGGGGCGAGACCCCGGAGAACGACGACGCCGCCTGGCACCAGGAGAACCTGCTCACCTGGGAGAACATGGCGTCCAACCTGCGCGACATCCTCAACGCCTCCGACTGGGGCGACGCGAACTTCCCGCTGCAGGACTCCAAGTTCGACGACCACCTGAACAAGGCCCTGCCGAGCGGGATCAGCTTCGACCCGTACGCCTGAGCCGAGGCGCGCCCTGTGCTATGTGACATAGCACAGGGCTGTCCGGGATTGATTGCCCTGATCAAAGGGGGGTGCCGATCAATTCCCCGGTTGCCAGTCTCGGTGCCGTCACCCCGGATCCGCCCGGATCCGGCCACCGAGCAACGGGGAGCACCCGCATGTTCCAGCGAACGAAGTCCCGTATCGGCAAGGCCTCGCTCGTGGCGCTCAGCGCCACCGCGCTGGCCGTCGGTCTGGCGGGCAGCGCCGACGCCGGCGTCCTCAACCCGCTGCCCTACAGCGGCAGCACCTTCCAGGCGAAGTACCAGCCGTACTTCGACTACGACTCGGACAGCTGCTTCCCAGCGGCTGCCGTCGACGCGAACGGCAACGTCAACGGCGGCCTCAACCCGTCCGGCTCGCTCACCGGCAAGTGCCGCACCGGCCACCTCGGCAAGGCGAACACCTACGCACAGTCCCTGTGCAAGAACGGCTGGTGCGCCTACGCGTACACGCTGTACTTCGAGAAGGACCAGTGCGACCCGACCGGCATCACCGACTGCGGGCACCGGCACGACTGGGAGTCCGTCGTCGTCTTCCAGAAGCAGGGTGAGGAGAAGCCGCGCTACCTGGCCGCCTCCCGGCACGGCGGCTACAGCACCCACCCGATCAACGAGGTGCCGATGAACGGCAACCACGTCGAGATCGTCTACCACAAGGACGGCGCCAGCACCCACGCCTTCCGCTTCGCCAAGTGGGGCGAGAAGCCGGTGGCCTGGGGCAACGGCGGCTGGGACACCCCCGCGCTGGTCAACTTCTCCAGCCTCGACAGCAGCCTCCAGGGCAAGCTGAACGGCAACTGGGGCAACGCCAACTTCCAGATCGGCAAGAACTTCATCAGCAACGTCAACAAGGCCCGCCCGTCCGCGGTCCCCGCCTTCTGACGTACGCGCCGCAGACCGCGGCCGCCGACGCCCCCTCTCCCCCCCCGGCGTCGGCGGCCGCTCCTTTACGCCCAACCGGCGCCCGACCTGCGTACGCTGCCGGGATGACCTCTGCCGCCGCCCGCACCGCGCTGGACCTCACCGCCGACCTCCCGGTCCCCGACCTGGAGGACTTCTACCGGGACCTGCACCGCCACCCCGAGCTGTCCCTGCGCGAGCACCGCACGGCCGGCAAGCTCGCCGAGCGGCTCGGCAAGGCGGGATACGAGACCGCCGAGGGCGTCGGCGGCACCGGCGTCGTCGGCCTGCTGCGCAACGGCGACGGCCCGACCGTGCTGCTGCGCGCCGACATGGACGCGCTGCCGGTCGCCGAGGAGACCGGACTGCCGTACGCCTCCGAGGTGCCCGGGGTGATGCACGCCTGCGGGCACGACATGCACGTGACCTGGCTGGCCGGAGCGGCCGAGGCGCTGGCCGCCGGGCGGGACGCCTGGTCCGGCACCCTGCTCGTCGTCGGCCAGCCCGCCGAGGAGACGGGCGAGGGCGCACAGGCCATGGTCGCCGACGGCCTGTACGAGCGCTTCGCCCGCCCGGACGTCCTGCTCGGGCAGCACGCGGCGCCCGGACCCGTCGGCTTCTACGCCCACTCGCCGGGCCTGATCATGTCGGCCTCGACGGACGTCGACATCGTCGTCCACGGCCGCGGCGGACACGGCTCCCGCCCCGAGACGACCGTCGACCCGGTGGTCACCGCCGCCTACCTCGTCACCCGCCTGCAGACCGTCGTCGCCCGGGAGATCGCCGCCCGCGAGTCCGCCGTCCTCACCGTGGGGCGTATCGAGGCGGGCACCCGGCACAACATCATCCCGTCCGAGGCGCGCATCGCCCTCAACCTGCGCACCCAGTCCGACGAGGTCCGCGAGCGGATGCTCACCGCGATCCGGCGCATCGCGGCCGGCGAGGCCCTGGCGGCCGGCTGCCCGCGCGAACCCGAGGTGACGGTGGGCGCGACCTTCCCGGTGACCCTGAACGACGCCGACACCGACCGGCGCATCGCCACCGTGCACGAGGAGACGCTCGGGGCGGGGACAGTGCTGGACTTCGGCCCGGTGATGGGCAGCGAGGACTTCCCGCACCTCGCGCAGGGCGGCATCCCGTACTCGTACTGGTTCGTCACGACCACCTCGGCCGAGGTGTGGGACGCGGCCCCCGGCACCGACCTGATGGAGAAGTTCCTGGCCGTACCCAGCAACCACAGCCCGCACTTCGCGCCGGACTTGTCGACCGTGACACCCGGGGTGCGCACCCTGGTGTCGGGTGCGCTCGCCTACCTCACCTAGTCCGGCAGCGCCTTCCGCAAGGCCGCGTCCAGGTTCTCGGCCAGCGTCTCGTCCTCCGGCGGACTGTCGCCGAACAGCGCGCCGAGCTGGGCGGTGAAGGTCTGGGTGAAGGCGCCGTAGAGGGGCGTGCGGGGGCGCTGGACGGCGTTCTGGAGGGCGGGCAGCAGGATCGGGCGGGCGTACTTCGGGCGCCCGGCCGCGTCCCGCGGCATGGGGTCGGCGCGCTCGCCGGTGGGGGAGGCGGACGGGGAGGAGGAGGTGCCCGTCGTGCAGCGCAGGTCGTCGTCGCGGTACGCCGACGTCCGTGTCGCCGCGAACCCCGCGTCCAGCAGACAGCGTTCGCTCTCCTTGCCGGTGAGGTAGGCGATCAGCTCGGCGGCCTTCGTCGCCCGCGGGGAGGACGCGGTCACCGCGAGGTTCTGGCCGCCGAGCACCGCGCGGCCGGGCAGCGGGGCCACGCCGAGCCGCTTGTCGGTGAAGGTCTGGAAGAGGGTGCGGTAGGCGTAGGGCCAGTGGCGCAGGAAGGCGGTGCGGCCGGCCGCGAAGTCGCCCATGGAGGCCGCCTCGTCGGAGTGCACGGCGTCCGGGAGTAGATAGGCCCCCTCGGTGCGCCGCCTCAACTCGGCCACCCCCTGGGCGAGTTCGTCCACGGTGGCGTCGTAATGCCCGTCGGAGTCGGTGATCGAGAAGTCCTCCACCGCCGACGCGAACGCTTCGACCGCGTTGACGGTCCGCCCCTCGTAACCGGCCAGCTGCGTGGTCCACGCCTTCTCGAAGCCCTGGGGGTCGAGGTCGTTCACCACGCTCATCAGCGCGTCGAGCTGCGACCAGGTGAGCGGGGAGCGGCTGAGGTCGGTCTGCCGGACACCGGCCCGCGCCAGCCAGTCGCGCCGGTAGTAGAGCAGCCCGACATCGCTGTTGAACGGGACCGCGTACACCTTGCCGCCCCAACTGGCCGTACTGGCCACGGACTTGATCACATCGCCGTCGATCATCGAAGCGGGCAGCGCCCGCACGAGACGGGCGGCGGCGAACTCCGGCACCCAGGTCACGTCCAGGTTGACCACGTCGTACGACGCGCTGCCGGACTGCAGGGCGCCGAGCAGCTGGCTGCGCTGCTCGTCGGCGCTCCCCGGCAGCTCGACGAGCCGCGCGCGATACCCGGAACCCGCCCGGTCCTGCTGCCGGTTCCAGGCGTCGATGAGCTGCTCGCGGATGCCGTTCTTGCCGGTGACGTCCCGCCCGCTGGCGACCACGATCTCACCCGGCACCTCGGCGGCCGAGCCGTCGCGCGACCCGCCCCCACCCGTGCAGGCGGCCACGAGCAGCAAGCAGCCGAGGCCCACCACGAGCCGCCGTACACCCATCGTTCAGTCCTCCCCGGTCCCGGTGCGCGCGACCTCGTCGGTCAGGCCCGCGCCGAGGTCGTCGTCGGCGTCCAGACAGCGGCCGCCGCTCGCCGCGGAGATCCGGGCGTCCGGCTTGCCCCGGTCGCAGCCGCCGCTGACCAGCGACACCATCGTCACCGGGACCTTCGCGCTGCGGGCCCGCGCGAGGACGTCGTCCAGATTGCCGCCGGTCAGCCGGGTGTCGTCCTCGTCGTCGGTGACGTACACGACGAGCTGGGGCCGGTCGTCGTCGAGGCCGCGCCCGCGCATGTGGTCGAGCGCGGCGAGCAGCGCGGCGTGCGGATCGGCCTCAGCGTCGCGCACCTTCGCCCTGTCGACGGCACGCTCGGCGTCCTTGCGCGCGTGCCGCCCGAAGCCGAGCAGTTCCTCGTACGGCCGTTTCCCGCCGGTCCCGGAGACGCCCCACACCCCGTACTCGTCGTCGCCGCCCAGCCCGCCGAGCGACTGCTTGAGCAGTCCGGGCCCGCCGCTCGGACCGTCCCAAAGGCCGCTCATGGAACCGGAGTTGTCGAGCAGATACAGCACCCGGCCGGGCCCGTTGGCCCCCCGGTACCGGTCCAGCGCCCACTCCATCGCCTGCCGTCCGGCGGCCTCGGTGAGGGGCGAGGGATCACGCAGGACGCCGTGGGCGACGTCCTGCGCGTCGAGCAGCTCCCGCCCGTGGGAGGCGCTCCGGAACCCGTCCCTCGCGAACACGGCCCGCCCGCCGTCCCCGCCGAGCCAGGCACGGAACCGCTCGGCCGCGCGATCCCGCTCCCCTCCGTCCCGGTCGGCGTCGTCCCAGCGGACGCGGACGAAGGTGGCCTCGACGCCGGGGACGTCGTCCGGGTACTCGGCCGTACGGGGACTGCGGGTCGTACCGTCGCAGCCGACGCCGGTCTTCAGCAGGAACTCGGGGACCAGGGCGGCGGTCCGGGCGTCCACGCCGGTGTCGTCGGGCAGCGTGCACAGCAGGTCGGCGGCGGTACGGGAGGGCGGCCCCGCCTGCGCGACCTGCCGCTCGGCCCGGGCCGGATCGGTGCCGGTGCCGTACAGGCCCAGGGTGGCGAGCAGCGCGGCGTCGGCGAACTCCGGGTCGGGGCGCCGTACTTGGGACTGTTCAGCGCGCGCCTTCAGCTGCTTCAGCAGCGTCGGCAGGGGCTGCCCGGTCCGCTCGCCGAGCGGCTCGACGGCGATGTCGTCGGGGACGGCGAGCACGATCGGCGAGTACGCGAGCGGCTGCTCGGCGGCCTCCAGACGGGCGACGTTGTCCGTGTCCTGCCCGGCGGTGACCCGCGCGACGTCGGCGGGCGAGGCGGGGATCCACACGTCCGGCTGCGGGCCGATGTCCCGCTGCGGGTTGGTGTCCTCGTCGTGCGGCTCCTTCCAGACCTCGGTCTGCCGCCGCAGCGCGTTCACCGCGTCGGCGGCGCCCGCGCTGTAGACGGTGATCCCGCTGCGCCGGCACCCGTCGCCGTCGGTGTTGTCGCCGGAGGTCAGATAGGCGTCGGCGGCGGCCGTGACGGTGGGCTCCAGATCGGGGTCGGTGAGGACGCGCAGTTCGAGGGGCGGGGCGCAGGAGGAGCCGCCGGTACGGAGGGCGGAGAGCCCGTAGGAGCCGAGGCCGAGGGTGGCGAGGGCGAGGAGGACGAGGGCGATGCGGGAGACGACGCGCAGCCCGGCGAACCAGGCGCCGAGGGCCCTGAGGGAGCGGCGGAGGAGGGCCGGGGCAAGGGAGATGCGGCGGGGCTTCGGTGTGTTCCCTCCGGGCGGCCGCTCGGACTCCTCGCGGTGCGGACCGGAACGCCCGTCGAGGGACTCGGTGTCGGGCGGGGCCACGACCCTGACGGGCGGCGCCGACAGCAGTACGTCCTCCTGCGGCTCCGTCCTGCTCAGCGGCTCCCACTCCTCGCCCCGCACGGTCCGCAGCCCGGCCGCCCGCATCCGGTCACGCAGCCGCTCCGAAAGCCCGCCGAAGGTCAAATCCCCTTGGGAGCCGAGCAGTTCCGCCAGTTCCTTCGTGAAGGGCGTCGGAGTCCCCTCGTCCCCCGCGTCGATCCGGTGGTTGGCCTGCACGCTCATGAGCAGCAGCACCCGGCGCCGGTCGGGGAACTGCTCCCAGATGAAAGCGGCGTTGCCGGCGTAGCAGCAGTCGAGGACGACGACGATCCGCTCGGCGCGGCTCGCGTCCAGCATGGTCAGCACGGTCGTGAACATCTCGGCGCCGGGGAAGACGGAGTCCTGGCGCCCCCGGTAGACCTCGGCGCCCCGCATCTGCAGGAACAGCTCGTTGGCCGCGCTGGGAACGGCGCCGTGCCCGGCGAAGTACACCAGCAGCAGCCCCTCGGCCTCCCCCGCGGCCGTCCGCAGCGCCCGCTGGAAGTCGTGCTGGTAGGGCGAGCGCAGCACGGTGACCTCGTGGGCGCCGAACACCCGCCCGCCCGGCAGGACTTCCTTCAGCCGGTCCAGGTTGTGCCGGACGGCCGGGAGATCGCCGGGGACCCCGTGCGGCGTCGGCTTCCTGACGTCGTACTCGCTCACGCCGACGAGCAGCGCCCTGTTCACCTTCCCGCGGGGGTCGAAGGGGCTCACGGGGCTACCTGGCGTCGGGGTCCACACCGTCGACGTCGACGCCGGGCGGTTCACCGTCCTCGACGTCACGGCGGTTGTCCCGCCAGGCCTCCACCGCGTACCGGACCGCTTGGAGCAGCTCCTTGAACAGGGCGGAGGCGCCGGCGCCGATCAACGCGACGACGATCTCGTCCCCGAAGCCCATCGGGCTGCCGGGCTCGACCTCGCTGCGTTCGCGCTTCTCGATCGCCAACTCGCCCCGGCTGGCCCACACGTACAGCGGCTGCTCCCGCGCCAGCCACTCCCTGAGAGCGCCGACATCGCCCTCACTCGCGGTCCGGTCCAGACGTACCCGTATCTCTCGGTTGGCCACTCCATCCCCCTCAGCCATAACTCACCATCATGACACCGGGGTTGACGAGAGGGGAGGGCTCGTACCGGACGGGGAGAGGGACGACCTCGATCAGTTCTGCGTCTGCAACTGCTGCAACTGGCGGCGTACGTGGTCCAGGGCCCCCTGCCGGCGGCCCGGCACCCGGGACCGCAGATCGGCCAGGGCGGGGCCGAGCTCGCGCGCGGCCCCGGCGTCCCGGATCTGCCCCCACTGGTGATGCGCCCGGTCCACGGCGGCCTCGACGGCGGGCGCGTCCGGAGCCTGCCCGGCAGCCAGCCGCGCCGAGGCGACCCCGAGCCAGGTCCGGCAACTGCGCACAGGATCCCCCGCGAACATCGCGAGATCGGCCCGCACTTCGGCCCAGTGGAGGGCCTGCTCGGAGCCGACGCCGTGGGTGTGGAGGGCGGTTTGTTCGTGCTGGGCGGCGAGGGCATCGGCGTCGAGGTGACGACCTGACTGGACGGCGGCCGTAATAGCGGCGTGCGGGTCGATCCCCTCCAGCCCGTCCGGCGTTTGAGGACGAGGCCGTTCAGGCCGATACGGGGGTCTGGGGGCAGAGCCCCCAGGAACACCGGCCCCCAAACCACCCGCAGACAACAACAGGTCGGCGAACCCGTCCGCCCCCACCCTCCCCAACGCCTGCTGATGAAGATCCCCCGGGTGCGGCCGATGCCCACTCCGCAGAATCGTCGCCACCGCCTTCATATACGCCGGCACAGCCACCGCCCGCCGCCCGGGCGGCGGCGCGATCCGCCCGTAGACCGCGTTGTTGTACCCGGAGTCGAGCCGATTCGTCCGCAACCACTCCCAGGTCTCCGCATCGGCATGCAGGTCGACGAAGAGCGTCGTCGCCCCAGCGGGCCGCAGCCTCAACTCCTCCCGGATCCAGTGCCAGGGCAACCCCGTGTAGCGGACCGTCGCCGCAGTCGTCCGCGCCAGCGCGAGATGCGGCAGCCGCTGCCGCCGGTCCAGCTGCAACTGCCCGGTGACGAAGAGCGTGAGCGGCCCGGGCGCAACCGCCGCCGCCCGCAGGCGAGTCAGCACGGCCTGCGGTTCGAGCGGGTCGGCGAGTTCGACAACGTTGGCTGTGTCCGTGCCGGAAAGGACGGACGGCGGCACCGCGGCCAGGACGGGAAGGACGGACGCCGCGTCGACCACGCACCCCTTGCCCGCCGGTGCGGCGGCGAGCAGCAGCACGGTTCCGGTCATCGTTCCCTCCCCAGCCCCCGTCGATCACGTACGTCAGCACCGTAACCGCTGCGGCTGCAAAGCCGGGCCTCAGGACCGCAAACGTCCGGTTCCGCCCGGCCATCCGGGCGCGCGCCGGCGTACGGCGAAGACGGTCGTGTCGTCGGCGAGCCGCCCGGCGCAGTGCCGCAGCGTGCGGTCCCGTACGAACGCGACGAGCCGCCGGGGTTCGGTGACCCGCGGCTCCGTCACGACCGCTCGGGCCAGGTCCGCGGCGAGCGGATAGAACTCCCCGTCGGCGTCCCGTGCTTCGGTCACGCCGTCGGTGGTGAGCAGCAGCGTCTCGCCGGTCGCGAGCGGCACGCGCCGCACGGACGGCGGGCCGTCCCCGGCGAGTTCGCCGAGGCCGAGCGGGAGGCCGTCGCCGGGCGGCAGTTGACGTACACCCGCGGGCCCTGCGACGAGTGGGGGGTCGTGGCCGAACAGGACGACGTCCACGGCGTTCTCGTCGTCCTCGGGGAAGCCGATCAGCGCGGCGGTGGCGAAGCGGTCGCCGTCGTCGCGGCCCAGCGCGGTGGTGTGCCGGCGGTGCCGCAGCATGCGTGTCTCCAGGCGGTCGGCGACCGTGGCGAGGTCGGCCTCGTGGTACGCGGCCTCGCGGAAGGTGCCGAGCAGGGCGGCGGCCGCCTCCACCGCGCCGAGGCCCTTGCCCTGGACGTCGCCGACGAGGACGCGGGTGCCGTGCGGGCCGGGCTGGATGTCGTAGAAGTCGCCGCCGACGCGGGCCTCGACGTCGGAGGGGAGGTAGACGGCGGCGTGTTCGAGGCCGCCCCACTCCGCGGGCAGGGGGCGCAGCACGGTACGGCGGGTGGTCTCGGCGACGTCCCGCATGTGCAGCATGCGGCGTTCGCCGCGGACGCGGACCGAGCAGGCGAGCACGGCCAGGATGCCGCCGACGGCGACGAGGATGAAGTCGGGCAGACCGGTCTGGTACTGGTGCGGCCAGGCCTGGTCGGCGACGACGTACGTCACCACGGCGAGCACCGCGAAGACCCCCGTCCCCCACACCCCGCAGATCGCGGCGGCGATGCCGGGCACCAGCACGATCCAGGAGATGATCCGGAACTCGCCGGTGGTGTTGAAGTCGACGAAGGTGATGCCCAGGAGCAGCAGGAAGGGCGGCACCCAGGCGACGCTGCGCCCCCGCACCCGCAGCAGCTGGTGCCGCCGCAGGGCGTCCTCGTGCCCGGCCCGCGGCAACCGGTCGAGCATCCCGCGCCGCCCCCCGGCCGCCCGCAACCCACGCCCGCTCACGGCCCCAGCGAAACACGCCCCCTTGCGCCCCGCATCCGGGGCATGGAAGCCGTGAATCCTTCCCTCCGCCGACTTGCCACGGCCCTCTCCCAGGTGTGCTCTGGAAGGCGGGGGCGAGGAGAGAGAGGAGTGCTCTCATGGCTCAAGCGGCACCCGCGCACGGCGGAATGATGGCGAAGGTCAGGTCGAACCGAGCGGCCCGGCCCACCCGTACCCCGGACCTCTTCGACGAGCGGGTCCACGCCGTCGGGCGGTACGGCATCCCCGTCGTCCTGGGTCTCGTCTACGGCTTCTGGGCGGCCGCCAACCGCCGCGGCGGCGGCGAGATCACCGGCTGGAACATCCTGTTCGGCTTCGTCACCGCGGCCGTGTTCATCGTGCTGTGCATCGCCGTCGCGACCTTCGCGCCGCTGCTCAAGCGCGAGCTGCACTCGCTGGTGAAGTCCGCGTTCGCGGGCGCCGCGGTCGGCTTCCTCTACAGCCAGACCGGCGAGTCCGTCTACCGCTCGGTGGCCCTGGGCGTCGTCGTCACGGCGGGCGTGTTCCTGGTGTTCTTCTACCGCTACTACACGCGCGAGGACGCCGAGGGAAACCGCGTCCGCTGAGCAGAACGGGACAGGTGTACGGCCCCGGCTGGGTCGCCGGGGCCGTACACCTCCCTGTGTTTCCCTTCCCTCACCAACCCGGCAGCCAGTTCCACATCCCTGCCGAGGATCCGGCCGCGCTCCAGCTCCACGAGCCCGAGGCGCTCCAGGAGCCGGATGCCGAGGCGGCCCAGGAGCCGTCCCAGCTCGGGTCGTTCCAGTTGGCGTTGGACCAGTTGCCGTCCCGCCACTGCGGACACGGGTCCGCGCAGGTCGGCACCCACTGCCCGCCGGTGTCCACGAAGGCGGCGCTCGCCCAGCCCTGTGCGCCGACGAGCCAGTACCAGTACGGGTTGCCGTTGACGCTCTGCCCCTGGACCATGCACTGGACGCGGTCCTGACTGCCCGGCGAGAGCTGGTCGACGACGGGTGAGTTGACGGTGGGTCCCGACCGGACGTTGAGTGCGGTGCGGGAGACGATGGTGCCCCAGATCGGACTCCCGGATCCGCCGCCACCGCCATGACCCTCGGTATGGGTCGGCGAGGCGGCCGCCGCCGTCCCCGCCGCCGCGGCGAACAGCGTGCCGCCGGCGAGCAGGGTCGCGGCCAGGGTCCGCAGGGCCGGAGTGGTGCGCATGATCGGCCTCCTTCTCCCCAGCACCATGAGACACCCGTTCGGGTGAAGCCTCCACCGGAGCGCCGCCGCGCGCGGCCGGGGGCCGGAATGCGCAGCTCCGCACCGCTTTCCCTCCCACAGCGCCCGTACGGCTGCACGTGTGCCGCCATATGCAGTCACCCCGGTGGCGGGCCCCGTCCCGGGGCTCTTGCCTGGGAGGGTGCTGCCCTCACGTCTCAGGAACGCCCTGTCGGCCGCCCTGATCGCCCTCGCCTGCCTCCTCGCGCCGTGCGGCGCGCTCGCGGCCTGGGCAGCGTACGGGCTCGCCGACACCGGCCGGTACGTCACCGCCATGGCGCCGCTGGCCGCCGATCCCGCCGTGACGGACGCGGTCGCGGACACCGTCGGCGCCGGGATCATGGACCAGGTCGACCAGCGGGCCGACGTACGTCCCGTGCGCGGCACGGTGCGCCCCTTCGTGCACGACGCGGTGCGCTCCTTCACCCGCACCGAGGCCTTCCGGCTGGCCTGGGACGCCGGCAACCGGGCCCTGCACGACGCCGTGCTGCACGCCCTGCGCGACGAACGCGAGCGCGAGGTGACCGTCGACCTCGCGCCGGTCACCGCCCAGGTCAAGCACCAACTCACCGTCGACCATGTGCCGTTGGCGGCCCGTATCCCGGTCGAGCACACCGCGGTCCCGGTACTCCCGGCCCAGGACCTGGACCGGCTCCGGAAAGGGTTCCAGGTGCTGGAAGTCGCCGGTTTCTGGCTCCCGTCGGCCGCCGTGGTCTTCGCGGTCACCGGCATCGCGGTCGCCGCCCGCCGCCGCCGCGCGGTCACCGCGACCGGCCTGGGCACCGCGCTGGGCGGCGCCCTGCTCGGCCTCGCGGTGGCGATCTGCCGCCGCCTCACCCTCGACGACCTGCCCGAACAGGCCCGCCGCCCGGCCGCGGGCGCCATCTACGACGCCCTGACCGCGACCCTGCGCCAGGCCTCCTGGCTGCTGGTCGCCCTCGGCCTGACGGTGGCACTCGCCGCCTGGCTGAGCCGGTACGTACGGCTGCGCGGGCGCGGCCGTGCCGTCAAACCTCTCGGCCCGGATTCACAGGTTCCCGAACTGAACATGGTCATGACGTCACCGGGTGATCAATCAGGAGTCACCCGTTCCACTCCTGAGGCGGGCAGCGTGGGCTGACGATGTCCGCCGGTACGGAGCCGGCGGCCACCGTGACCGAGGAGCACCCCCCGATGATCCGTCCCCCCGCGCGCCGCACCGCCGTGGTCGCCCTCGCCGGCCTGGCCCTGTCCCTCGCCGCCGCCCTGCCCGCGCAGGCCGCCGACGTCACCGAGGCCCAGTGGCTGTCCGACGTCGCCGCCGTCACCGGCCCCGCGCAGACCTACATCGACGGCCGCGCCGCCGCCAACACCTCCGGCGCCAAGCAGGCGATCGTCCTCGACATCGACAACACCTCGCTGGAGACCTACTTCGAGGGCGCCGGCACCTCCACCCCGGCCACCCCGCCGGTGCTCGCCCTCGCCCAGGACGCGCACGCCAAGGGCCTGAGCGTGTTCTTCATCAGCGCCCGCAGCAACCTGTTCAACTCGATCACCAAGTCGAACCTGACGTCGGTCGGTTACACGGTCGACGGCCTGTACGCCCGCACGGTCGCGCAGATGCTGACCGAGTCGGTCGCCGACTTCAAGACCTCGCAGCGCAAGGCGATCGAGGCGAACGGCTACGACATCGTCGCCAACATCGGCAACAACACGACCGACCTGACCGGTGGTTACGCCGACGCGACGTACAAGCTGCCGGACTACGACGGCCTGCTGGACTGACCTCCGGCCAGCCCCGCGAGCGTCCGCAGTGCCCGCGCCAGTTCGGGCACTGCGGCCGAGGCCAGCCCGAGCCGTACCGCGTCGGGCGTGCGGTGCGGGTCCACGGCGAAGGCGCGTCCCGGGGTCACGGCGATCCCGCGCGCCGCCGCGGCGGCCGTGAAGGTGTCCGCCCGCCACGGCGCGGGCAGCTCCCACCAGGCGAAACAGGCCCGCGGGTCGGTACGCACCCGGAACCCGTCGAGACACTCGGCCACCAGCCGCTGCCGGAGCACCGCGTCCGCCCGCTTGGCCGCGACCAGCCGCCCCACGGTCCCGTCCTCGATCCACCGCACCCCCGCCTCCAGCGCGAACCGCCCCGCACTCCACCCCCCGGACCGCACGGCCTCCCCCACCGCCTCCACCCGCCGCTCCGGTACGACGAGAAACCCGACGGTGAGCCCCGGCGCGACCCGCTTGGAGAGCCCGTCGACGACGTGGGTGAGGTGGGGGGCGTGGGCGGCGAGGGGATCAGGGCCGGAGCCGTCGGAGCCGTCGAGGAAGGACCAGATGCGGTCCTCCACGACGGGCAGATTCAACTCGCCGACGACTTCGGCCAGTTGATGCCGCCGCTCGGCCGTCATGCTCACCGAGGTCGGATTGTGCAGGGTCGGCTGGAGGTAGAGCGCGGACAGCCGACGGCCGCGGACGCTCTGGGGCCGTAGCCCCTCGTCGTCGCTCTCCAGCGGTACGAGGGTGATGCCGAGCCGGGCGGCGATCTCCTTGACCAGCGGATACGTGAGCGGCTCGACGCCGACGCGACCGCCGGGCCGTACCAGGGAAGCGAGCGCGGCGGCGATGGCCTGGCGGGCGTTGCCGGTGAAGAGAAGCTGCTCGGGGGCGGGGCGCCAGCCCGGGGTCGACAGAAGGGCCGCGACCGCCGCGCGGGCCGCCGCGGTGCCGGTGGCGGGGGCGGGGCGCAGCGCCTCGGTCAGCACGTCCGGCCGGAGCAGCGGCGCCAGGGCGGGGGCGAGCAGTTCGGACTGGCCAGGTGCGGAGGGGTAGTTGAGCTCCAGGTTGACGGTCGCCTCGGCACCCGACGCCAGGGCGGTCACCGTCTCGGTGTCGGTCACCTCCGTGAGTGCCCGCCCGGCCGGCGCCCCGTCCGCCGCCCGCACGAACGTCCCGCGCCCCACCTCGCCCACCACCAGCCCGCGCCGCACGAGTTCGCCGTACGCGCGCTCGGCCGTCGACGCGGCGATGCCGTGCCGTCGGGCGAACTTCCGCTGCGGGGGCAGGCGTTCGCCGGGGCGGAGGCGGCCGGCGGTGATGTCGGCGGCTATGCGGTCGGCGATACGCCGGTAGTCGTGCGGCATGTGGACTCCCCCGTCCATGGATTGCACCGAGGGCAAAGATCTTATTGCACCGAGGAGTTGGCCGGGCCTACGGTCGAACGCATGGCAGCAGCAGTCCCGTTGGTCCTGATCCACGGCCACCCCTTCGACCACACGATGTGGAGTCCCCAGCTGGAGGCGTTCTCCACCTCGCGCCGGGTCATCGCCCCCGACCTGCGCGGCTACGGCACCGCGCCGGCCACCACCGCCACCGTCGAGCGCTTCGGGGAGTTCGCCCAGGACATCGGGGCGCTGCTGGACGAGGAGCAGGTGGAGGCATGCGTACTCGTAGGCCTCTCCATGGGCGGCCAGATCGCGATGGACTTCTACCGCCGCTTCCCGGAGCGCGTCCGCGGCCTGGTCCTCGCGGACACCTTCCCGGCACCGGAGACCCCGGAGGGCGTGACCGCCCGCCACGCCATGGCGGACCGCCTCCTCCGGGAGGGCATGCGCGGATACGCCGACGAGGTCCTGGAGAAGATGGTGGCGCCGTACGCGGCCCCCGAGGTCAAGTCGCACGTCCACCGCATGATGACGAACACCCGCCCCGAGTCGGCCGCGGCGGCCCTGCGCGCCCGTGCGGCCCGCCCCGACTACCGGGATCTCCTGACGAAGGTCACGGTCCCGGCGCTGGTCGTGGTCGGCGCCGACGACACGTACACGCCGGTGGCGGACGCGGAGGCGATGCATGCCGCGCTGCCGGATTCGACGCTGCGGGTGATCGACGGGGCAGCCCATCTCCCGAACCTGGAGCGGCCCGCGGAGTTCAACGAGGCGCTGGACGGGTTTATGGCGCGAGTGGAGATACGCCCGTAATGTCGTGCCGGTGACGACACAGCCCGTCCGGCGCTTGAGGACGAGGCCCGTTCAGGGCCGAAGCGGGGGTCCGGGGGCCACGGGCGCCCGGCGGTTCGGCGCCTGGCTCGCCGCGCTGCTGCTGGCCTGCACCAGCGTCGTCGTCGGATGCCGTGTCGCCGACGCCGACGGGATCACCCCCGTCCCCCAGGTGCTCGCCTTCCTGCCCTGGCTGCTGGTGCCCGCGGGGCTCTCGCTCGCCCTCGCGCTGCTCGCCCGCTGGCGGCTCGGCATCGTCTGGTCGCTGCTCGTGCTCGCCGTGCTGGCGTGGTTCATCGAGCCGTACGGGGAGACGGACGAGCCCGGGGGCACACCGGTCGCGGAGCTCAAGGTGCTCACCTCGAACGTCGAGTTCGGGCGGGGGACGGGATCGCTCGTGCCGGTCATCCGGGCGCGGAAGCCGGACATCGTGTTCGTGGAGGAGTGCGAGTACACCTGCCAGGGCACGCTGCGGCGGGACTTCGCGAGTACGTACCCGTACCGGCAGGCCGTGGTGGCCGGCGGCTCGGAGGGGTCGGTCGTCCTCAGCCGGTTCCCGCTGAAGGCCACCGGCGGGGTCGACGGGACCATGGGCATGCCCGGTGCGGTGGCCGACGTGCGCGGGCACGACGTACGGCTGCAGCTCGCGCATCCGATGCCGCCGCTGCCCGGCCAGGTCGGCGTGTGGAAGAGGGAGCTGGGGCGGCTCCGGGAGGCCGCGGCCGCCACCAGTACGCCGCTGATCCTCGCCGGGGACTTCAACGCCTCCCAGGACCACGCCGCCTTCCGCCGCATCCTGGACACCGGTGTGCGCGACGCCGCCCGGCTCGCGGGGCACGACCGGACGCCGAGCTGGCCGGCGCGGCTCACCCCGGCCTTCGGCGCCCAGATCGACCACGTACTCGTGTCGAAGGACTTCTCGGCGAGCGACGCCCGCTTCATCAGGCTGAACGACACCGACCACCGCGCGCTCCTCGTGAACATCACGCTTCACCAGCGCTGATGACCCAGGCCGGGGTGCCCATAATGGGCGCATGTCCCGCGAGTTCCCCATCGGCCTCACCCCTCCCGACTGGCTGGTCCGGAACCTCCAACCCCAGCAGGCGCCGGTCAACTGGGCCGCCGTGGCCCGGGCCGCCGCCGCGATGGCCCTCCCGCTCACCATCGGACTGGCAGTGGGCCGGCCCGCCTACGGGGCCCTCGCCTCGATGGGCGCCCTCTCCGGCGTCATCGGCGACACCGCCGACGCCTACCGGATGCGGATCCTCAACATCGCGATCCCGCAGCTCTTCGGCGCCGTCGGCGTGACCCTGGGCGCGCTGGCGTACGGCCACGGCTGGCTCGCGGTCGCCGTGATCACCGGCGTCGCGCTCGTCTCCGGGATGATCTCCACGATCGGGGCCGTGGCCTCCGTGTCGGGACTGCTGCTCCTGCTCAACTCCGTTGTCGGGGCCGGACTTCCGATGCCGGGCGAGTGGTGGCTGGCGCCGGTCCTGATGTCCGGCGGCGGCCTCCTCGTGCTCCTGCTCGCGCTGCTCGCCTGGCCGCTCAGGTCCGGGATCCCCGAGCGGGCGGCTGTCGCGGGGACGTACCGCACGGTCGCCGCGCTGATGGCCGCCTGCGGGCGGGAGGAGTACGACGCCGCGCGCCACGCCGTCACCACCTCGCTGAACCAGTCGTACGACCTGGTCCTCGCCCGGCGCGCCCGCCACCACGGCCGCAGCCCCGAACTCACCCGGCTGCTGGCCCAGTTGAACGCCATCACCCCGGTCGTGGAGGCCGCCCCGGCCGCCCATCTCAGCGGCACGCCGATGCCGCCGGAGGTCCCGGAGGCCGTACGCCATCTCGCCGAGGCCATCGAGACCGGCTACACGGGGCCGATAGGGCTGAAGCTGCCCGAGCCCGCCTCCGAGAGCGCCCGCGCCGTCGAGCACGCCCTGCGTCACGCCGCCGGGGTCGTCACGGCGCCCGACGTCGACCCCCGGGGCATCGACGACCGCCTCGGCCGCCCCGCCGCCCTCTCCATCCGCACCGCCCGAGCCGCCCGCAACGTCACCCTGTCCGCCAACTCCTGGCGCTACGGCCTCCGTCTGGCCCTGTGCATCGGCCTCGCCCAGGCCCTCGTCTCGATCGTCCCGGTCCCGCGCTCCTACTGGGTGGCGCTGACCATCACCTTCGTCCTCAAGCCCGACTTCGGCTCGGTCTTCTCACGAGCCCTGCTGCGCGCCCTGGGCACGGTCGCCGGACTCGTCGTCGCGGCGGCGGTGCTCACCGAGGTGCCGCGCGGCTGGTGGGACGTACCCGTGATGCTGCTGCTCGCACCCCTGATCCCCGCCTTCACCCCGCGGGGTTACGGCTATCAGACGGCCGCCATCACCCCGGTGATCCTGCTCCTCTCCGACGTCCTCAACCACCAGGGCACCGCCCTGCTCCTGCCCCGGCTGGTCGACTCGCTCATCGGCTGCGGGATCGCGCTCGTCGCCGGCTACCTCCTCTGGCCGGAGAGCTGGCACACCCGCGTCGGCGACCGGCTCGCGGACGCGGTCGCCGACACCGCGCGCTATGTCGAGTCCGCCTTCGGCGACGGCACCGAACCGGCCGCCCGCGCCCGCATGCGCCGCCGCCTCTACCGCGATCTGTCCGTCATCCGTACGGAGTTCCAGCGGGCCCTGACCGAGCCCCCGCCCACCGGACGCCGGGCCGCGGCGTGGTGGCCGCTGGTCGTCGCCGTGGAGCGGATCGTGGACGCGACCACGGCAGCACGCGTGCGCGTACGGCATGGGGCGACCCCGCCGTCCACCGCGGAGATCGGCCAAGTCGCCCTGCAGCTGGGCGCGTTGGCGGAGGGGCTGCGGGACACCGAGGTGCTGTATCCGGTCCGCACGGATCTCACCGGCCCGGCGGACAGCGTGCTGGAACCCCTGCGGCAGGAGGTGGCGGCGGCACGGGCGATCGCCTCACCGCGCTGACCCGCATCGCTACGGCGTCTTGCCGGCGACAAGGTCCGACAGCTCCATGGAACGCAGGCGGACTCGTTCGGCGTACCGTGCGATCGCTCGTGGCGGCATCCTGAACGAGGGGCCGACGATGCTGAGCGCGGCGACGATGGTGCCCTGTGCGTCGCGGACCGGTGCGGCGATGGCGGTGGCGCCCTCGGTCGCGATCGCCTTGGCGACCGCGACCCCGTGTTCGTCGACCTGGCCGGTCAGCGCGGCGCCGGCCGCCGTTCCCGCCATGGGCATGCTGCGCCCGGTCCAGTTGACGTGCCGGATCGCCTGCGGGCTCGGCACCTGGCGGAGGTACATCAGGGTCTGGGCGGCACCCTGGACGCTGAGATAGCTCGATTCCTGGGTGTCGTCGGTCAGCGCGCGCAGCACCGGCCCCGACAGCTCGACGATGTCGGTCTCCGGCGCCTCACGGACGGTCCTCTGCAGGGAGGCGAAGCGTCGGCCCGTCGAGTACGTCCCGGACTCGTCCCGGTCCAGGTATCCCCAGTGCACGAGTGCCCGGGCCAGCCGCATGGCGGTGCTGGGCGACATCTCGAGAACGCGCGCCAGTTCGGACAGCGTCTGGGGTCCCCGCTCGACGACACACGTCAGCAGCATCAGTGCGCGATGGACGGACCGAGGCCCGTCGGCCCCCTG
The DNA here is from genome assembly GCF_040643775.1 of Streptomyces sp. NPDC047081. NCBI lineage: Bacteria > Bacillati > Actinomycetota > Actinomycetes > Kitasatosporales > Streptomycetaceae > Streptomyces > Streptomyces sp. NPDC047081. The sequence continues at coordinate 456,848 of NZ_JBEYUY010000003.1, forward strand.
CTCGGGGTCGTTCAGTGACATGGGAGGACCTGGGTTTCCGTGTTCGTGTGCCAGGCGGCTCATGCTATAGCGCAGGTGAGGGCGGCGTTGCCGCGCCCGTGCCGGGCAGCCGCCGCCCCGCCGCCGCGACGAGCCGGCCCCCGGCGTACACCCGGTCGGCCAGGTTGGTGCCGAACCGGTGGACGACCTCGCCGTGGCCGCGGACGGACCAGACGACGAAGTCCGCCGACTTGCCCGGCGCGAGGCTGCCCCGGGTGTCCTGCAGGCCCAGGGCCGCGGCGGCGTTGAGGGTCGCCATGTGCCAGACCTGCGCGTACGACCAGCGGTAGAGCCGCGCGGCCAGCTGCATGACCATCTGCATCGACAGCGACGGAGCCGTGCCCGGGTTGTAGTCCGTGGACAGGGCGAGCGCCGCGCCGGAACGCAGGACACGGTCCGCCCAGGCGGCCAGGTCCTTGGGGGGCCGCCCGTCGGGCAGGAGCGACGCGGTCATGTCGAGGAGGTGGAAGTTGGCGCCGGGGAAGACGACCCCGACGGTCTCGCTCGCGGCCAGCGCCTTGAGCGCCGCGTCGGATGCCTCGTCGAGGTGGTCGACCGACACCGCACCGAATTCCACGGCGAGTTGGGTCCCCCCGACATCGCCGGTCTGGTCGGCGTGGAACTTCAGGGCCAGCCCGAGGTCACGGGCCCTCTCGGCGATCCGCCGGCTCTCCTCGACGGTGAAGGACACCGGATCGCAGGCGATGTCGCAGAAGTCGGCGGTGGCCGCGATGCCCGGCAGGGTGTCCAGCACGGACTGTACGTACTCGGCGCGCCGCTCCAGGTACTCGGCCGGGACGGTGTGTGCCCCGAGGTAGGTCGCCGGCACATGGACGGGGTGCGCGAGCGACCTCGTCAGACCGAGCAGCCGTATCTCCGCTTCGGGGCTCAGACCGTATCCGGTCTTCGCCTCCAGCACCGTCGTGCCGTGCGCCAGCGCCTCGTCCAGGTCCGCGAGGGCGCGTTCGGTGAGCTCCGCGTCCGTGGCGGCACGGGTGGCGGCGATCGTGGTGCGGATACCCGCGTCGATCCCCGGTACCGCTCGCTCCAGCACCTTGCCCTGCCACTCGTCGTGGCGGGAGCCGCCGTGGAGCAGGTGCGTGTGCGGGTCGACGAAGGCGGGCGAGACGAGGCGGTGGTTCGCGTCGACGACGTCGTCGGCGTCGAACCGGTCGAGGAGTTCGGCGGTGGTGCCGATCGCGACCACGCGGCCCGCGTCGACGGCGAGGGCCCCGTCGGGAACGACCGTGAGCCGGTCGAGCTGTGCGCCGCGGGCGGGGCCGTCGAGTTCGGGTGCCGGCGTGACGAGCTCGGAGGCATGCACGAGAAGTGTGTCGATGCGGCGTTTCATCCGTGCACCAATCTCTTTCTTCCAGCGGTCGACCGTCGCCAACCTTTTCATCTGATGGTACCGTCCGTTTTCACGGTATGACTAACGATGGGGCGTGGGCAATGAGACCTGGACCGGTGGCAGGGCGGAACGCGGAGCGGGCGGCGGCATATCGGCTGCGCCCGGCGGCGGCCCCGCTCCTGGGCGCGGACGAGCTGCGCGACCTCGACGACCTGCGCGCGGCGTTCGCCGTCATCGGGGTGCCCTACGGCTCCCCGTACCGCATGGAGAACGTCCACTCCGGCGCGGCCGACGCGCCGCGTGTCTTCCGCGAGCGCGCCAACGCGCGGTTCGGCTCGCACGGCGACCGCTGGGACTTCGACCTCGGCGGCACCCTGTTCGGTGAGACCGGGCTGGGCATGGTGGACGTGGGCGACGTCGTCGGGGACCCGCGCGACCTTCCGGGTACGGCGGCCGCGGCGACCGAGGCGATGCGGGTGATCGTGGACCGGGGCGCGGCGCCGGTCGTCCTGGGCGGCGACGACTCCGTACCGATCCTGTGCGCCCGCGCGTTCGCCGCCGACCGTCCCGTGATCAACGTTCTGCAGATCGACGCGCACATCGACTTCCGGGACGAGGTGGACGGCATCCGCGACGGATACTCCAGCCCCGTCCGCCGGATGTCGGAGATGCCGTGGGTCGGTCAGATCGTGCAGGTCGGTGCGCGCGGCACCGGCAGCGCACGTCCGGAGGACCTGGCGGCGGCGCTGGAGGCGGGCAATGTCGTCGTGCCCGCCGAGCAGGTGCACAGCCAGGGGGTCGACGCGGTCACCGCGGCCATGCGCGACGACCTGCCGTGGTTCGTGACGCTCGACGTGGACGGGCTCGATCCCACCATCGCCCCGGGCACCAGCTGCCCGCTCCCCGGTGGCCTGGACTTCCGGCAGGCCGGCGCCCTGTTCGCCGCGGTCGGGCGGGACTTCGACTTCGCCGGGATCGACATCGTCGAGCACTTCCCCGGTCTCGACGTGGGTACCACGACCTCGGTCACGCTCAGCCGACTGCTGAGCGTGCTCATCGGCCACGCGGCGCGGCGGCGGGCGGCGGCGCACGCCTGCGAACCCGCGTACCTCACCGCGTAGTCCCCAACTCGAAGAGAGGAAGCCCCACATGGCCGAACTCCCTCAGTCCGACCTGACCAAGCGGATCCGCCTGGCCCGCCAGGCGAAAGGCGTGACCTGGGCCGAACTCGCCGAGCGCATCGGCCGGCCGCCGGTGTGGACCGTGGCCGCGCTCTTCGGGCAGCACCCGCTGAGCGCCACCGAGGCGGACACGGTCGCGGAAGCGCTCGGACTCTCCGCCGACGACGCCCGGGAACTCCAACTGCAGCCCTACCGCGGCACGTTGGACGGCGGAGCGCCCTCCGACCCCACCCTCTACCGCTTCTACGAGGCGCTCTCCGTCTACGGCCCGGCCGTCAAGGAGCTCATCCACGAGGAGTTCGGCGACGGGATCATGAGCGCCATCAACTTCACCCTCTCCGTCGAGCGACGCCCTGATCCCGACGGCGACCGCGTCGTGGTCACGCTCGACGGCAAGTTCCTCGACTACCGCTGGTAGCCGACACCACCTCACAGAAGGATCAGCACATGCCCGCGAACCCCGCGATGCAGAAGGCGGCCCTCCTCGCCGTCGAACCCGACGTACACGGCCTGATCAGCAAGAAGACCGCGCAACTCGACGGCGTGGCGGTCACGGAGGTCACCTTCGGCGTCGGCGCGAAGTGGTCCAGCGACCTGAAGGAGTACGCCGGAACCGACCTCTGCGAGCTCCCGCACGTGGCGCTGGTCACCGGCGGCACCCTGGCCGTCTCGATGGTGGACGGCTCGTACGAGGAGTTCTCGGCGGGCGACGTGATGATGCTGCCGCCGGGGCACGACGCATGGAGCGTCGGTGACACCGCGTGCACCTTCATCGAGTTCTCGGTCGGAAACGACTACTACGCAGCCTGAGCGCATCCCTGAGGGGGCGTCGGGCCGTCCCCCCAGCGACCTCGGCATCGGAAAGGACAGCGGATGGGTGCCGGACCAGAGCGGGAGTTCCTCTCCCACTCCTCCCACTGGGGCTCGTTCCGTGCGCGCGGCACCGCGGACGGTCGCATCGAGCTCCGCCCGCACGAACTCGATCCCGAACCGTACGACCTCATCCGCAACGTCACCGACTCCGTCAGGCATCCGACCCGGATCGACCGGCCGTACGTCCGTCGCGGCTGGCTCGACGGCGACCGCACCGCGCGGCGCGGCCGCGATGTCTTCGTCCCGGTCGGCTGGGAGCGCGCGACCCGGCTCGTCGCCGACGAAATCAGCCGTGTCTACGGCGAGTTCGGGCCCGAGGCGGTGTTCGGCGGCTCCTACGGCTGGGCCAGCGCGGGCCGGTTCCATCACGCGCAGTCGCAGGTGCACCGGTTCCTGAACCTCTACGGCGGCTACGTCCGCGGCGTGACCAACTACTCGCTGGGCGCCGCCCTGGTCGTCGTGCCGCATGTCGTCGGCGCCAACGGCTCGATGCTGCACGCGAGTTCCACCTGGTCGGACCTGGTCGGCAACTGCGAGCTGTTCGTCGGGTTCGGCGGCATCGCGACGAAGAACGCCGCGGTGAACTCCGGCGGCCCCGTGCGCCACGAGGCCCGTCGGGCCGTACGCCAACTGCACGAGTCCGGCTGCCGGTTGGTCAACATCGGCCCGATCCGCTCCGACCTCGCGGACGCCCCGGCCCAGTGGATCGGCTGCCGCCCCGGCACCGACGTGGCGCTCATGCTGGCACTCGCCCACCGTCTCATCGCCACCGGGCGCGCGGACAACGACTTCCTCGACCGCTGCACCGTCGGCTACGACCGTCTCCGCGACTACGTCACGGGGGTCACCGACGGCCGTGCGAAGACCCCGGAGTGGGCGGCCGGAATCTGCGACGTGCCGGCGGACGACATCCGGGCGCTGGCAGACGAGATGGCGGCGAAGCGCACGTTCATCTCCGTGGCCCCCGCTCTGCAACGCGCCGAACACGGGGAGCAGCCCGTCTGGATGGGGATCGCGCTCGCGGCGATGCTCGGCGGAATAGGCGCGCCGGGTTCGGGCTTCTCCGTCGGCCACGGCTCGATGGGCTACTACGGCAACCAGCCGGGCCTGCTGCACAACCCGCGGCTGCCGCAAGGGCGCAACGAGTGCGCCGCGTTCATCCCGGTGGCCCGTGTCGCGGACATGCTGCTGCACCCCGGCGAGAAGTTCGACTTCGACGGCCGGCAGCACACGTATCCCACGGTGCGCCTCGTGTACTGGGCCGGCGGGAACCCCTTCCATCACCACCAGGACCTCTTCCGGCTGCACGAGGCCTTCCAGCGCCCCGAGACCGTCGTCGTCCACGAGCCGTTCTGGACCTCGACGGCGCGGCACGCGGACATCGTGCTGCCCGTCACCATGACGGTGGAACGCGAGGACATCGCGGCGGCGTCGAACGAGCCGGCGATGATCGCCATGAAGCAGATCGTGCCGCCGTACGCCCAGGCCCGCGACGACCACCGGATCTTCGCCGACATCGCCGCGCACCACGGCCTCCGGGAGCGTTTCACGGAGGGGCGCTCGCCCCGGGAGTGGCTCGAGGCCATGTACGAGGAGTGGCGGGCGCGGGCGCGGACGACGGCGCCGGACCCCCCGCCGTTCGCGGAGTTCTGGGAGCGGGGCAGCACGGAGATCCCGCTCGATCCGGCGCCGCACAGCTGGCTCGACTGGTATCGGGCCGACCCCGAGGGCCGTCCGCTCGACACCCCCAGCGGGCGGATCGAGCTGTACTCGGAGACCGTCGCCGGGTTCGGGTACGACGACTGCCCCGGCCACCCGGTCTGGCTGGAGCCGCAGGAGTGGCACGGCTCGCCGTCGGCCCGTGAGTATCCGTTCGTGCTCGTGGCCAACCAGCCGGCCGGGAAGCTCCACAGCCAGCTCGACATGGGAGCGGCGAGCATGGCGACGAAACAGCGGGGCCGTGAGTCCCTGACGATGCACCCGGCCGATGCGGCCCGCCTGGGACTGGCGGCGGGTGACGCGGTACGCGTCAGATCCCGCCGTGGCGCGTCCCTGCTCGCCGTGGCGGCTCTCTCGCCCGATGTGCGTGAGGGCGTCGTGCGGGTGCCGACCGGTGCGTGGTTCGATCCGGACTTCGACGAGCGGCTGTGCGTGAGCGGCAACCCGAACAGCGTGACCCGCGACATCGGGACGTCCCGGCTCGGACAGGGTTCGACGGGTCAGCTCTGCCTCGTCTCGGTGGAGCCGTGGCACGGCCCGCTTCCCGGGCTCAGCGTGCGGAGACCCCCGGCGGTCGTCGAGTCCTGAGGCTTCTCCGTCCTCCTCGTTTCCAGGATGTTTCATCCTGTTTCGTCAAAGTTCCTTTGTTTTCACGGCGGTTTATTACGCATCGTCCATGTGTTTCACTCTGCGACATGAGCCATTTTCATCAGATGTAAATGAGGGCCGAGGGCATGACATGATCGAATTCGACGAAGTCTCGAAGACGTATCCCAACGGGGCACGGGCCATCGAGAACCTCTCGCTCACCGCCGAGACGGGCCAGCTCACCGTCTTCGTCGGCCCGTCCGGCTGCGGCAAGACGACCTCGCTGCGCATGGTGAACCGCCTCATCCGCCCGTCGTCCGGCACGATCCGGCTGAACGGCGACGACGCGGCACGGCTGGACGAGACCGAACTGCGCCGCCGCGTCGGGTACGTCATCCAGCACGTGGGCCTGTTCCCGCACCGCACCATCGAGCACAACGTCGCCGTCACGGCCCGCCTCACCGGCAAGCCCCGCAAGCAGGCCGTCGAGGTCGCGCGCGAACTGCTGGAGCGCGTGGGCCTGGGCCCCGAGTTCTTCCGCCGCTACCCCTGGCAGCTGTCCGGCGGGCAGCAGCAGCGGGTGGGCGTCGCGCGGGCGCTCGCGGCCGAGTCCGAGTTCCTGCTCATGGACGAGCCGTTCAGCGCCGTCGACCCCATCGTGCGCACCCAGCTGCAGGACGAGTTCCTGCGCCTGCAACGCGAGTTCGGCAAGACGATCATCATGGTCACCCACGACGTGGACGAGGCGCTGCGCCTCGGCGACCGCATCGCCGTGTTCCGCGAGGGCGGGCACATCGCCCAGTTCGACACGCCGGACACGCTGCTGAGCGCCCCGAAGGACGACTTTGTCGCCGCGTTCCTCGGCAGCGAGCGGGGCTATCGCTCGCTCGCCTTCCGGCACGGTGAGGGGCTGCGGCCGGTTCCCGTCCCCACGGTGAGCCTGGACGACCCGGGCACCCCCGAGGACGAGCGGTGGCGGCTGGCGGTCGACGAGTCCGGCCGCCCGGTCGGCTGGCTGCCGCCGTACGAACCGGCCGAGCGCGCACGCCTGTTGCCCTGCGGCGCGACGGCGGGACCGAACGCGTCCCTGCGGGATCTGCTCAACGCGGCCCTCAGCTCGCCCAGTTCGGCCGCGCTCGTGGTCGACGGCGAGGGAGGCGTGGCCGGCGTCGTACCGATCGACGCGGTGCTCCCCGAGCTCGCGCCGAGCAAGGGAGCGGCGCGATGTTGACCTGGGCCCGGCAACAGTCGTCGTACATCTGGGATCTGACGACCTCTCACCTCTACCTGTCGGTCGTGCCGATCCTCATCGCGCTCGCGATCTCGCTGCCCGTCGGCGCGCTGATCCACCGCTCGCGCCGCTGGAAGGCCGTCGTCCTCGGCGTCGGCGGAGTCCTCTTCACGATCCCCTCCCTCACGATCTTCACCGTGCTGCCGACGATCATCGGCACTCGGATCCTCGACCCGCTGAACGTCGTGATCGCGCTGGTCATCTACAGCACCTCCCTCCTGATCCGCACCGTGGTCGACGGCCTGGACTCCGTCCCGCCGGAGACGGAACAGGCCGCCGTGGCCATCGGCTACCGGCCGCTCGCCAGGCTGGTGCTCGTGCAACTCCCGGTGGCCGTACCGGTCATCTCGGCCGGCCTCAGGGTCGCGGTCGTCACCAACGTGAGCATCGTCTCGGTGGCCTCCCTGATCGGGGTCCCGCAGCTCGGCCAGCTCTTCACCCAGGGAGCGCAGCAGCTCTACGTCGATCCGGTCGTCGTAGGAGTCGTACTGAGCCTCGCGCTCGCGGCCGTACTCGACCTGGTCGTTCTCACGGCCGGCCGGCTGCTGACCCCCTGGCGTCCGCCGAGCCGAGTGAGGCACTCATGAACTGGCTGTTCGACTCCCGCAACTGGTCCGGCGCCGACGGAGTCCCCGTACGGGTCGCCGAGCACCTCCAGTACTCGCTGACGGCCGTCCTGATCGCCCTGCTGATCGCCCTGCCGCTCGGCCTGGCCGTCGGGCACACCGGCCGCGGCAAGCGCGCGGTCGTCTCCTTCGCGAACGCGCTGCGGGCACTGCCCACCCTCGGCATCGTCGTGCTGCTCGTCATCCTGCTCGCGCCGCACCTGCACTCGAACCTGGCGTTCTCCCTGCCCGCCACCGTGGTCCTGGTCCTGCTCGCCGTGCCGCCGATCCTCACCAACACCGTCGCGGGCATCGACGCGGTCGACCGCAACGTGCTCGACGCCGCCCGCGGCGTGGGGCTCGGCCCGTTCGCCATCGCCTTCGGCGTCGAACTGCCCTGCGCGCTACCGCTCGTCCTGGCGGGCGTGCGGACCGCGTTCCTCCAGGTCATCTCGGGAGCGGCGATCGCTGCCTACGTCTCCCTCGGTGGTCTGGGGCGCCTGATCATCGACGGCCAGGCGCAGCAGAACTTCTCCGAGATGGTCTCCGGCGGTGTCCTGATCGCCGTGCTCGTCGTCGTCGCCGACGGACTCTTCGCCGTCCTGACGGCCTTCCTGGTCTCGCCCGGACTGTCCCGCAGGACCGGCCGGTTCACCCTCACCCCCTCTCCTGGAGCAAGCAATGCGTAGACGTACTTTCCTCACCGCCCTCGCCACGGCCGCCACCACGTCGTTCGCGCTCGCGGGCTGCTCGTCGGCCGACGCGACGGCGAGCGCCGGCACCTCCGGGGGCGTGACGATCGGCTCCGCCAACTTCTCCGAGAGCCAACTGGTCGCGGAGATCTACGCCCAGAAGCTGGAGAAGGCGGGCGTCAAGGTCACGCGCAAGTTCAACATCGGCAGCCGCGAGACCTACATCCCGGCGCTGAAGGACGGCTCGATCGACCTCATCCCGGACTACCAGGGCGCCCTTCTCACCTACCTGGACCCGGCTGTCGGTCATGTGTCGGCGAGCGCCCTGACCGCGACCCTCACCTCGAAGCTCCCCAAGTCCCTGACCATGCTCAAGGCCTCCCCGGCGCAGGACGTCAACGTGCTGGCCGTCCGCAAGGAGACCGCCGAGAAGTACGGCCTGACCACCATCAGCTCCCTGGCCCCGCACGCCGCCGACCTCAGCGAGGGCAGCGCACCCGAGTGGAAGACCCGGTACGAGGGCGTCGTGGGACTGAAGAAGATCTACGGCATCACGTTCAAGTCCTTCGTACCCCTGGACTCGGCGGGACCACTGACCCTCGCGGCCCTGAAGAGCGGACGGATCGACGTGGGCCCCCTCACCTCGACCGACCCCGCGCTGAAGTCCCTCACCGTCCTGGAGGACGACAAGGGGCTCTTCCTGCCGCAGAACATCGCGCCGCTCGTGCGTACCTCGGCGGACAGCACGAAGATCGACACCGCCCTGAACGCGGTCTCGGCGAGGCTCACGACCAATGACCTCATCGACATGAACGACAAGGTCGGCAACAAGCACCAGAGCGTCGCCACGGTGGCGAAGGCCTGGCTGCAGGCCAGCGGCCTGTGAGCGGGATCGTCACGGTCGGCGCCGGGCCGCTGACCCATGAGCGGATCGCGGCGGTCGCCGCCGGCGCGGTCGTCGATGTGGACCCGGCCGCGCTCGCCCGCTGCGGGGCCACGTACCGCGCGGTCGAGGCCATGCACCGGAACGGCACCCCGATCTACGGCCTGACCACCGGCGTCGGCGACCTCTACAAGGAGTCCGTGGGCGGCGCCGCCCACGACGACACCCAGCTGGCGATGCTCCGCGCACACGCCACCGGGGTCGGCGAGCCGTACGCCGACGACGTCGTACGGGCCGTCATGGCGTGCGTCGCCGCCGCCCTGGCACAGGGGCACAGCGCCGTGCGCCCGGCGCTCGTCGAACGGCTCGCGGCGATGCTGAACCGGGGCGTCACCCCGGTCGTGCCCGCCCAGGGTTCGGTGGGCTATCTGACCGCGCCCTCCCACATCGCGCTGGTCGCGTTCGGGGCCGGCCGGGCCCGGTACGACGGGACCGTGCTGCCCGGCGGCGAGGCCATGCGGCGCGCCGGGATCGCCACCGACGGCCCAGTGCTCCGCGAGGGCCACGCGATGATCAGCGGAACCTACGAGATCACGGCCCTGGGCGCGCTCGCCCTGGACCGCGCGTCGAAGGTCCTCGACGCGGCCGACGTCACCGCCGCCATGTGCCTCGAAGCGGTGCGCGGCAACACGCGCGGCTGGGAGCCCGCGGTGCAGCGGCTGCGCCCGCAGCCGGGGCAGGTGAGCACCGCGGCCCGTCTGATGTCCCTCCTGGAGGGCAGCGAGCCGATCGCCGCCAACCGGCACCACCGCTTGCAGGACGCCCTCAGCCTGCGCTGCGTGCCCCAGGTGCACGGCGCGGCCCGCGACACGCTCGACTTCGTCACCCGCACGGTGACGATCGACATCAACGCGGTGACGGACAACCCGGCCTTCCTGGTGGCGGACGACGGCTCGGTCGACGTCCTGGCCAACGGCAACGGCCACGGCGCCGCCTGCGCCCAGGCGCTGGACCACCTCGCGATCGCACTGGGGACGGTCGCGAACATGTCCCACGCCCGCCTCGACCGCCTCACCAACGCGTCCCTCAGCGGGCTGCCGCCGTTCCTCTCGCGGCGCGGCGGCGCCGAGTCCGGCCTGATGGTGCTCCCGGTGACGGCCGCCGCCCTGCTGGGGGAGATACGGCAGCTGGCCGGACCGTCCACCATCCACTCGATGGTGACGGTGGCCGGCCAGGAGGACCACGTCAGCCAGGGCGTCAACGCGGGCCGGGGGCTCCTCGCGCTACTGGACCGGACCGCCTCGGTGGTCGCGATCGAGCTGCTGTGCGCGGCCCAGGCGCTCGACTTCCACCGGCCGACCACGCTCGGCCACGGCACCGGGCTTGCTTATCGGGCCCTGCGCTCGGCCGTCGAGCCGTACGAGTCCCGGACCGACCTCTGCGACGACATCGAGGCGGCGAGGCACCTCGTCCTGTCCGGGACGCTCGGCGTGGACGCTCCCTACGCGCTCGCGGAGGTGCTCCGGTGACCGCCCTGCGCGTGGCCGTGCTCGGCGCGGGCACGATGGGCCGGGAGATCGCCCGGCTGTTCGCGGGCGCCGGCCACCGGGTGACCGTCTGGTCCCGCTCGCCGGCGACGGTCGCGGCTCTCCTGGACGAGGAGACGACGATCACCGGCACGGACAGCGCGGTCGCCGCTGCCACCGGCGCCGATCTCGTCGTAGAGACGATCGTCGAGGACCCCGACCTCAAGACCGCCCTGCTCGCCGAGGTCGAACCGCACCTCGCGCCCGACGGCATCCTCACCACCAACACCTCCAGCCTGTCGATCTCCCGGCTGGCGAGCGGGCTGCGGGACCCGGCCCGGCTGCTCGGCATGCACTGGTTCCACCCGGCGTCCGTCATGCCGCTCGTCGAACTGGTCCTCGGCGAGGCGACCGCGCCCGCCGTGCTGGAGACGGCGGAACGCGTCTGCGCCTCGCTCGGCAAGGAGACGGTCGTCGTCCGGGAGGACGTGCCGGGCTTCGTCGTGAACCGGTTGCAGTACGCGATCATGCGCGAGGCGCTCGCCCTGGTCGCCGACGGCGTGGTGTCGGCCGAGGACGTCGACCTCGCCGTCTCCCGCGCCCTCGCGCCGCGCTGGTGCGCCTCCGGGCTCTTCGAACTGATGGACCTGGCCGGGCTGGACACCGTACGGCGCGTCTCCCGGGTGATCATGCCCGCGCTGTCGTCCGGCACCGACGTACCCGAGCCGGTGGAACGCCTCTGCGCCGAGGGGCGTTACGGTGCGAAGTCGGGCTCGGGGTTCTACCCGTGGGACGACGGCCGCCTGGCCCGCGTCGCCCGCGACCGCACCGCCTTCCTCGGCCTCGCCGACCGCCTCGCCGACGAGCGCGCCACGCACAAGCCGGCCCCCTGACCCACCCGCCCCGCACAGGAGAAGACGAACACCATGCCCCGAGGAATCACCGCCGCCCGCGGCCCCGAACTCCGCTGCAAGGGCTGGCGTCAGGAGACCATCCTCCGCCTGCTGGAGAACAACCTGGAGAACGCCGCCAACCCCGAGGACCTCGTCATCTACGGCGGCAACATGAAGGCCGCCCGCAACTGGGACGCCTTCGACGCCATCGTCAGGAGCCTCAAGGAACTGGAGACCGACCAGACCCTGGTCGTCCAGTCCGGCAAGCCCGTCGGGGTGTTCCGCACCTCGGACGACGCACCGCTCGTCATCATCGTCAACGGCGTGGCGACGGGCAGCACCGAGGCGGAGACGCGGGAGCTGTTCGACAAGGAACTGCTGATGGTCGACGGCATGACCGCCGGGGCCTGGCAGTACATCGGCAGCCAGGGGATCATCCAGGGCACGTACGAGTCGTTCATGCAGGCCGCGCGGCAGGGACTCGGCGGCTCGTTGCGCGGGCGGACCATCCTCACCACCGGCGCGGGCGGCATGGGCGGCGCGCAGCCGCTCGCCGGCAAACTGGCCGGTGCCTCGATCCTGGTCGTGGACGCGGAACCCAGCCACCTCCGCCGCCGGATCGACGAGGGCTACCTCGACCGCATGACGGACGACATCGGCGCCGGCGTCGACGACTGGCTCGCGGCGGCGACCGAGGGCCGTGCGGCGTCCTTCGGCATCGCGGCGAACATCACCGAGGTGCTGCGCGAACTCGCCGCCCGTGGTGTCGTGCCCGACGTGGTGACGGACCAGACCTCGACGGACCCGCTGGCCGGATACCTCCCCGAAGGGCTCGACGAGGCCGGCGCGAAGGAGCTCCTGGCCTCCGACCCGGACGAGCTGCTGCGCCGCTCGAACGCGACGCTCGCGGAACACGTGCGCGGGCTGCTGGACCTCCAGCGCAAGGGCGCGATCGTCTTCGAGTACGGCAACAACCTGCGCAAGCAGGCCGTCGAGGTGGGCGTCGAGGACGCGTTCGAGATCGGCGGGTTCATCGACATGTTCATCCGCCCCCTGTTCTGCCAGGGCATCGGACCGTTCCGGATCATCGCGATCCAGGGCGACCCGGCCACCATCCACGCCATCGACGCCATGCTGCTGCGGGAGTTCGCCGACGTGCCCCGGGTCGTGGACTGGCTCGGCCGGGCCAAGGAGATCGCCTTCACCGGCCTGCCCGCGCGCGTGTGCTGGCTGGGCCACACGGAACGCACCCGCGCGGCCCTCGCGATCAACGACATGATCGCGCGCGGCGAGATCACCGGCCCGGTCGCCTTCAGCCGCGACCACCTCGACGCGGGCAGCGTGACCGCCCGCTACCGCGAGACGGAGAACATGCTGGACGGCAGCGACTGCGTCGGCGACTGGCCGCTCCTGAACGCGATCCTCAACGGAGTAGCCGGAGCGGACCTCACGTCGGTCATCGGCTGGGGCCTGAAGGGCCTCAACTCCGGCCCCACCACCATCGCCGACGGCACCCCGGAGGCCGCCCGCCGCCTCCGCCGCGTGATGGACGCGGACACCGGCCTCGGCGTCATCCGCCAGGCGGACGCGGGCTACCCGACGGCCATCGAGACCCGGGAGAGGTACACCCTGGGCATCCCGAGCTGACGCGACCTACGGAGCCGCCGACGCCGCGGTGCGGGCCGCCTCGTACAGGAGGGCGGCCCGCACCGGGGTGGGGGGCGGTGGCTGACGAGAGTGGCTAACGCGCGCTCTTGTGCAGGGACTTGTCGCTCACCGCGTTGTCGCTCATGGCCTTTTCGAGGGCCGCCTGGAAGCCGCTGGCCCACAACTGGTCCACGCGGGCCCGCTCGTTGGCGTCGGGCTGGGAGTTGGTGCAGGACGGGCCCGGCCCGCCGCCCGACATCAGCTCGCTGCACGGGCCCGAGTAGTGGTCCGGCAGTCCGAGGACGTGCCCGGTCTCGTGGGCGGTCACGCGCGTGGAGTCGTACTGCTGGTTCTGCGCGTAGTCGAGGAAGACGTACCCGCTGCCGTGACCGTCGGTCGAGGCGTACGAGCCGCGCGAGTCGTTGCCCTCGCGGTAGCTGAAGTCGGCGTTCGAGCCCGACTGGAGCTTCACGTTCGACACCGCGCTGTTCCAGATCTGCGCGCTGCGGGCTATCTGGGCGCTGAACGTCGGCGCACCGGAGGCGTCGTAGACGACGGTGACGGCGGCGGCGCTGTTCGGATGGGCGGCGCGCTTCTCGGCGACGGACTTCAGGACCGCCTGGAAGAACGCCTGATCGGCCATGGCCTCGGCGGCCGACCCGGTGTAGCCGGAGTAGGGGGCGGGGGCCGCGGTCGCCGGTACGGCCGTACCGAGACCGAAGACCGCGAGAGTGAGACCTGCCGCGGCCGTCGCCCGGGCCATGGACGTGGACAGGGATATGGACGTGGACTTGGAGCTGGGCATGCGCATCGAAGACTCCTGGGTGGGGGGTGAGTCGTCGTCGATGCGAGTGTGGGTGTCTGTGGGGCGGCTGTGATGATGGCAACCGGCGATAGCACGGCCGTATCGCCGCCGCCCCGCGCCCAATTCGCGTGTGCCGGACGGGGTTTGTGCGTCTGGTGAAACCTTGGGTTCCGCTTTACGCTCCGAGGGCATGGACCTAGAGGTGAGGCACCTCCGCGCGCTGTGCGCCATAGCCGACACCGGCAGTCTGCACCGCGCCGCGCGCCAACTCGGCGTCGCCCAGCCGTCGTTGAGCACCCAGCTGCGCCGGATCGAACACGAACTGGGAGGGCCGCTGTTCGTCCGCGCCCGCACCGGCTGCCGCCCCACCCCGCTGGGCCGCCTGGTGCTCAGCCGCGCCCGCCCGCTGGTCGCCGAGATGCGCTCCCTGGTCAGCGAGGCGCGCGCCGCCGCCACCGGTGGCCCGGAACTGCGCGTCGGCTCCACCGCGAGCAAGGCCCTGGCGGGCTGGCTGCGCCGGCTGCGCGCCCGCGGCCAGGACCCCAGCCTCCATATGAACGTCTCCCCGAACGCCCTGCTGCGCATGGTCGCCGACGGTCAGCTCGACGTCGCCTTCGTGCACGAGGTCGAGGGCTGCCCGCTGCGCATCCCCGAGGGCCTGCGCCTGCGCGTCCTGGTCGACCGCGAGCCGCAGTTCGTGTCCCTGCCCGCCGACCACCCGGCCGCCGCGCACCTCGTCGTCCAGGTCCGCGAACTGGCCGACGACCGCTGGATGATCGACCCGACGGTGGACGGCGAGTGGGACGCCGTGCAGCGCATGTTCCGCGCGGCCGGCATCAGCCCGCACGTCCTGCACGGCGACTACCACACGGCCGCCGCCCTGGTCGCGACCGGCGAGGTGGTCACGGTCTGCCAGCCGACGGCCCTCTCCCGCCCCGACACGGCGGTACGCCGCCTGCACGGCGACCCCTTGGGCGTACGCCTCCTGCTGGCGGCCCGCACGGAGACGGACCTGGACGGCGCACTGCCCGCACTGGAGGAGGCGTACCGGGAGACGGCCCACCAGTCCCCGCCGTACCGGGAGTGGCTGGAACGCGACGCTTCGCCCCGGGCCCCAGCCCTCCCGTAGGGCGTGTTTCAGACACCGATGTCCGAGCCGTCCTTCTTCCATACGGCGACCACGGCCGGCCGCGTGATCTTCCCGGGCCCGTCGGGCCAGGTGCTGGCGGGCTTCTCCACGGAGGCCCCGTCGATCTCACCGGGATGCTGCACGGCGACGAGCACGCGCCGCTCCTGGATCACCGGCCCACAGGTCTCGGCGCCGGTGGGCACCGTGAGGAACTGCTTCAGCTCCCCCCTTCGCTCACCCTTGGTGGCGACCCCGAACAGCCCGTCGTGCGACCCGAGTTGGTTGCCGTCGGTCGAGATCCACAGGTTGCCGTACGGGTCGAAGGCGACGTTGTCCGGGCAGGAGATGGGACTGACGTCGTCCTTCGGGAACCCGGCGAAGTAGGTGGCCGGGTCGTCCGGATCCCCCGCGACGAGGAAGAGCGACCAGCCGAAGGAAGTGCTCTCGGCCCGGTTCCGCCGCTCGGTCAGCTCCAGCACATGGCCGTGCTTGTTGGCGTTGCGCGGGTTGGCCTCGTCGGCCTTGGCGTTCGTACCGACACCGCGGTTGGTGTTGTTGGTGAGGACGACGTACACCTTGCCGGTGTGCGGGGAGGGCTGGATGTCCTCGGGCCGGTCCATCTTGGTGGCGCCGACCTTGTCCCCGGCGAGCCGCGTGAACACGAACACCTCCTCCGTGCTCATCCCGTCGACGTGCGAGACGGCACCCTTCGCGGTGGCGGTGGCGAGCGGAATCCACTCCCCGCTCCCGTCGAACTCCCCGTCGCCCGGCAGCTTCCCGCTCCCGTCGATCTCACCGGCGGGCGAGTCGCCGCTGAGCCTGGCGACGTACAGCGTCCCCTCATCCAGCAGCGAGAGATTGTGCTCGCGCACGGCCCGGGAACTGCCGTGCTTCACCCTCTTGCTGCTGACGAACTTGTAGAAGTAGTCGAAGCGCTCGTCGTCACCGGAGTAGACGACGGGCCGCCCGTCGTCGGTGAGCCGCACGGTGGCGGCCTCGTGCTTGAACCGCCCGAGGGCGGTGTGCTTACGGGGCACGGAGTCCGGATCATACGGATCGAACTCGACGACGTACCCGAACCGATGCACCTCGTTGGGCTCCTGAGCGACATCGAACCGCTTGTCGAACCGCTCCCACTTCCGCTCGGTGGCCCCGGTCCCGATCCCGTACCGCTTGTCGGTGGTACGGGAGGAGTTGGCGAAGTACTGGTTGAAGTTCTCCTCGCCGTGGAGGGTGGTGCCCCAAGGGGTGGTGCCGCCGGAGCAGTTGTTGAGGGTGCCGAGGACTCTGGTCCCGGTCGGATCGACGGAGGTCTTGAGCAGATCGGACCCGGCGGCAGGCCCCGTCAGCCGGAACTCACTGGTGGCGGTGACGCGCCGGTTGAGCGGATGCCGCGAAACGGCGACGAGCCGCCCGCTCTTCCGTTCCCCCTCCACCACGACGGCGGACAGCCCGTGCGCGGCCCAGGCGACCTCGACCTGCTGCCGGGTGGGATTGGCGGCGTCGTACCCCCGGAACATCAGGATCTCATCGGTGTACTCGTGATTGGCGACGAGGAGCTGCCGGTTGGGCTCACCCGGCAGGGGCAGCAGCGCGAGGAAGTCGTTGTTGTACCCGAACTGCCCGGCCTGGGCGGCGGCGGTCTGGTTCTCCGGGTCGAAGGCGGGGGCGCCGCGGAGGATGGGCTCGCCCCAGCGGATGACGACGTTCTGCCCGTAGCCGTCCGGGGTGACCACGGCGTCGAGGGTGTTGGGGGCGACGGAGGAGTACCGAAGCCCGCGGGCGCTCTTGGGGGGTGTGGGTTTGGTGTACGACGGTTGCGGCGCGGCGGCGCGGGCGGGCTGGGCGCCGCTGACGGTTGCCGCCCCGGCCGCGGCGGCGACGGTCACGACGGCGGCGCCGCGCATCATCGACCGCCGACCGATGGCACCGGCGATGACGTCGCCGACGTACTCGTTGTCGCTGGTGTTGGGCACTTCGTGGAAACAGGCGTCCCCGCACCGGAACCGGCAGGTGAGGGCGGACCGCCCACCCGAGTGACCGACGATCGGCAGCAGCTTGCGCACTTTACTCTCCCCTTGCGATCCCTTGGTGTGTGCGTGACGTTAGGGGTACGTATGTGCGGTGACACTGCGCTCACATGAACGAAAGGTGAATCCCGGGGCTCCGAGGGGGTGTTGACAGCGGAGCGTTCCCTGTACCCCGCCCCTGCCCAAGATCGCCATCCGGGGCCGCTAACCTTACGTGTCCGTCCTGGCCAGTGATTGACGGTTTCAACTCACGCGAAGGGTTGCGCACATGGGCATTCTCACTCTCCTGCGGAATGCGTTCGGCAGGTCACGCAAGGGGCGTGCCGCCGAAGCAGAGGGTGCGGACCGAACCCCTTCGCAGACACCGACGGTGCCGTCCCCGACGCCGTCCCCCGAGACGACGCGGGCGGCGGAGGTACGGGAGGTGCCGGAGCCGCGCCTGTCAACGCCGGAAGAGAAGACCGACGACGAGCACGAGCTGGTCTCGGCGGCGTTCGACAACGTGTCGGTACCGAGGCCGGCTTCGGCGGTGGAGCCGACGGGGGTGGAGGAGCCGACGCCGGTTGCGGAGACGGTGGAGTCGACGCCGGTGGCGGAGGAGCCGACGGTTGCGGAGGCGCCGACGGTTGCGGAGGCGCCGGTCGCGGAGGTTGCTGCTGAGGAGGCGGCGGCTGAGGCGGAAATGGTTGTGGAGCCGGTGGCCGAGGAGGCGGAGGCTGAGCCCGTCGCCGAGGGGGAGGTCGAGGGGGAGCCGACGCCGGAGCCGGTCGCTGAGGTCGCGCCCGAGGGCACGGTGGAGGAGCCGGTTACCGAGGCCGAGGTCGAGAAGGAGCCAGCGCCGGCGGCGGATGTCGAGGAGGAGCCCGCGCCGGCGGCGGATGTCGAGGAGGAATCGGCGCCCGAGCCTGCGACAGAGGCGGAGCCCGTGGCCGTGGCCGAGGAGCCCGTCGCGGAAGCCGAGGCCGTGGTCGAGGCGGAGCCCGAGACCACCGAACCGCAGCCGGAACAGGCCACCGAACCGCAGCCGGAACAGGCCACCGAGCCGGAGCCTGAGCAGGTCACGGAACCGGAGCCTGAGCAAGCCACCGAACCGGAGCCGGAGCAGGTAACCGAACCGGAGCCCGAGACGGTCGCTGCTGTCGCTGCCGCCGCTGCCACGGACGAGCCCGCGGCCGCCGATGGCGAGGTCGCCCCACAGGGGCCACCCGCACCCGACAACGAAACTGTCACGGGTGGTGCGGGTGGGAACGACTCGGCCGAAGGCGAAGGCGAAGCCGAGGCCGACAGCGACGCCGCCGCAACCGCCCTGGCCAAGGCCAGCCTCACCGGCACCCGAGCCACCACCTACCTCGTCCTCGACCGCTCCGCGAGCATGCGCCCGTACTACAAGGACGGCTCAGCCCAGGCCCTCGCCGACCAGACCCTCGCCCTCGCCACCCGCCTGACCCCGGACGGCGAGACCCCCACCGTCCACGTCGTCTTCTTCTCCACGGAAGTGGACGGCACCACCGACCTCACCCCCACCTCCCCCGAGAACGCGATCGACGACACCCACGCCGCCCTCGGCCGCATGGGCCGCACCAGCTACCACGCCGCCGTCGAAGCCGTACTCACCCACTACGACAAGCACCACGACAAGAACGCCACCCCGCCCACCCCCGCCCTCGTCATCTTCCAGACCGACGGCGCCCCGGACGCGAAAACCCCCGCCACCCAGTCCCTCACCGACGCCGCGAAGACCCACCCCTCGGTCTTCTTCTCCTTCGTCGCGTTCGGCGACCACGACAACAAGGCCTTCGACTACCTCCGCAAACTGAAGACCGACAACACGGCCTTCTTCCACGCGGGCCCCACCCCCCTGGAACTCACGGACGCGGAGCTCTACGACGGCGTACTGATCGACTGGCGCCCGTAAGCACACCCCGCAGTCCACGGCCCTCGTATGCCGTCCCTTCTCACCTCGTAAAACGAGAAGCGGACGGCATACCCATGTCGGCTACCATTTCAAGGTTCGCAAAACAAGACGACCCGACCTGGGAGCAGCCCCAAGATGGCTCGACACCTCATCACCAGCGCCCTTCCGTACATCAACGGAATCAAGCACCTGGGCAACATGGTGGGGTCCATGCTCCCGGCGGACGTGTACTCCCGGTACCTCCGCCAGCGCGGCCACGACGTCCTCTACATCTGCGCGACGGACGAGCACGGCACCCCGGCGGAGCTGGCGGCCAAGGAGCAGGGCCTCCCCGTGGACGAGTTCTGCGCACAGGCCCACGACGCCCAGAAGGCGGTCTACGACGGCTTCGCGCTCGCCTTCGACTACTTCGGCCGGAGTTCCTCCCCGCAGAACGTCGAGATCACCCAGCACTTCGCCCGCCGCCTGAACGAGAACGGCTTCATCGAGGAGCGGGCGATCCGCCAGGTGTACAGCCCCGCCGACGGCCGCTTCCTCCCGGACCGCTACGTCGAGGGCACCTGCCCCCACTGCGGCTACGACAAGGCCCGCGGCGACCAGTGCGAGAACTGCACCCGCGTCCTCGACCCCACCGACCTGATCAACCCCCGCTCCGCGATCTCCGGCTCCACCGACCTGGAGGTCCGCGAGACCAAGCACCTCTTCCTCCTCCAGTCCAAGCTGCAGCACGAGGTCGAGGCCTGGGTCGCCCGCCACGAGGACGACTGGCCCCAGCTCGCCTCCTCGATCGCCCGCAAGTGGCTGAACGAGGGTCTACACGACCGCGCGATCACCCGCGACCTGGACTGGGGCGTCCCGGTCCCGGCCGACACCTGGCCGGAGCTGGCGGCGGAGGGCAAGGTCTTCTACGTCTGGTTCGACGCCCCGATCGAGTACATCGGCGCGACGAAGGAGTGGTCCGACCTGGACCCGGAGAACCGCGACTGGAAGTCGTGGTGGTACGAGGTGGACGACACCGTCCGCTACACCGAGTTCATGGCCAAGGACAACGTCCCCTTCCACACCGTCATGTTCCCCGCCACCGAGCTCGGCGTGCGCGAGCCGTGGAAGAAGGTCGACTACGTCAAGGCCTTCAACTGGCTGACGTACTACGGCGGAAAGTTCTCCACGAGCCAGAAGCGGGGCGTCTTCACCGACCAGGCCCTGGAGATCCTCCCCGCCGACTACTGGCGCTACTTCCTCATCGCCAACGCCCCCGAGTCCGACGACTCCTCCTTCACCTGGGAGCACTTCACGGCGACGGTCAACAAGGACCTCGCCGACACCCTCGGCAACTTCGTCAACCGCGTCCTGTCCTTCTCCCGCAAGCGCTTCGGCGACGACGTACCCACGGGCGGCACCCCCGGCGAGGCGGAGACGAAGCTGGGCGAGCAGATCGCCGAGCTCCTCGCGGAGTACGAGACCCACATGGAGTCCCTCCAGTTCCGCAAGGCCGCCGCCGCCCTGCGCGCCCTGTGGTCGGCCGGCAACTCCTACCTGGAGGAGAAGGCCCCCTGGCTGGAGATCAAGACCGACAAGGAGGCCGCGGCCCTCACCCTGCGCACGGCGATGAACCTGATCCACCTCTACTCGGTGGTCTCGGAGCCCTTCATCCCGAGCACGGCGGCCACCATGCGCCAGGCGTTCTCCCTCAACGACGACACGGCCACCTGGGTCACCGCCGACGAGGCCCACACCCTGACCGCCGTCCCCGCCGGCACCCCCTTCACGGTCCCCCCGGTCCTCTTCGCAAAGCTCACGGACGAGGACCTGGAGACCTACAAGGAACGCTTCGGCGGCGAGTAGAGCCAAGGGGCATCTATTTCCACGCCCTCACCATTACCCCCGGGAGAATCCGGAAGAAAACATTCTCCCGGGGCTTCACGCACAGCCGTGCCTCCGTGCACCCTGCCTGCCTCACTGCGTTGTTTTCAATGCGCACTCCGAGGGAATAAATCCGATGCGCAGCAGATGTACCCGTCAGTAATGGGGCTTCCATCGGGGGTGCCATGACAGGCTCTCGTTCCGCCCGCGAGGTTTGGATCATGGCAGCTGTCACTATTGGATCCTGCCTGGGAACAATAGGACTGAGCATCGCCTTGACGAGCATATCCGGTATGCAGTCGGCAGCCCGCGGATACGCCGGAGAATCGTTCGGAGCAGCAGCCGCCGCCTCGTCGGTGGTTGTCCTCATCTACATCGCCCGCACTTTTCACCAGCAGGGCGAGGAATCCCGCCTGATGCGCAAGGTGGCGGAGGAGCAGCACAACACCGCTCGTCGCGTCGCTGAAGCCTCGATCCGGGAGCAGCATCGGAGGCTGACCCAGATGGCGCTCGACGACCCTCTCCTGATGGCCGTCTGGCCTGCGTACGGTCCCGATATCACCGAGGACACCGCCAGGCAGTTCATGTACGCAAACCTGATCCTCACGTATCAGCGGACATGCTGGGAAATGGAATACATCGACGACGCCGAGTTCCAGGACGTGCTGCACTACATCTTCAGCAGCACAAAGATGTGTGAATTCTGGGAAAAGGCGCGTGGGGCACGAGACGGGGGAACGCCGCACAGCGGCGAGATGCGGGACTTCTACGACATCGCCGAGATGGCTTACCAGCGCCAACTGCTGAACATGTCTACGCGGTCCGGCGCAGACGATCTGGCCGAACCGCACTGACGGTCAAAAAGTCGGCGGGGTCCATCCGGCGCTGATCAGAACGTCCCTCGGCACTACGACAAATCTCTCGCCGTCCCCCACTCCTGAGCCGGGAGGCAGCGTGTGATGCGTCTCGGTGGGGACCTCGCTTCCGATGAACCCGACGTCTCCCGACTCCATGACAAACACTGCTGGACACGTTGCGTTACTTGTGCAGGGCTCCGAGGGACTGTCGAGCCGTCTGGTGATTCTCATAAGCCTGCACATTAGCCACTTCGGTACCTCCGCAAGCAGCGAACAGAACCACCGAACACGGGAAACGCGCACAACAGCCGACAAGAGAACCACTCGGTCGGATGACGACGCCAAGTTGGTCCTGGCTCTGGGTAGCATCAATCTATGTAGAACAGTTCTACTCAACCTGGAGCCATCGTGCCCCCCTTCGTAGGCCGCCAAGCCGAACTCGCTCTCCTCCGCAAGCGCCTCGACCGAGTCGCAGCCGCAGGCGGTGGAGTAGCCGTCGCCATAAGGGGGCGCCGGCAGGTCGGGAAGTCGCGACTCGTGCAGGAGTTCTGTGACCGCGCCGGGCGGCCGTACCTCTACTTCGCCGCGACCAAGGGGGCATCCCCCGTGGAGGGGATCGCCGACTTCATGGCCGAGTTGCGCGACTCCTCCCTCCCGGCCGACCCCGATCTCGTCCCCCTGACCGCCCCCCCGAACTGGCCCGACGCCTTCCGCGCCCTCGCATCCGCGCTGCCCCGGACGCCCAGCATCGTCGTACTGGACGAACTGCCCTGGCTCGCCGAACAGGACCCCGTGTTCGACGGGGCGCTCCAGACCGCCTGGGACCGGCTGCTGGCCACCCGGCCCGTGCTCCTGCTGCTCCTCGGCAGCGACCTGCACATGATGGAGCGGCTGACCGCATACGACCGCCCCTTCTACGGCCGCGCCGACAGCTTCGTCCTCGGCCCGCTCAACCCCGCAGAAACAGGTGCCGCGCTGGGCCTGGAAGCGGCGGACGCCATCGACGCGCATCTCGTCTCCGGCGGCCTGCCGGGGATCCTGCGCTCCTGGCCCCACGCCACCCCCGCCCTCGACTTCATCGAGGCGGAATGCGCCGACCCGGCCTCGCCGCTCTTCGGCGTCCCCGAAGCGACCCTCCTGGCCGAGTTCCCGGCGCCCGACCAGGCACGCCGGGTCCTGGAGGCGGTGGGCAGCGGCGACCGCACGCACGCCAACATCGCGGCGACGGCCGGTAGTCAGAGCGGCGCGCTGCCGTCCGGAATACTCTCCCCACTCCTGCGACGGCTCACCGAGGAGAAGCGGATCCTCGCCACTGACGCCCCTCTCTCCACCAAACCCGGCAGACCCGCCCTGTATCACGTCGCCGACAGCAATCTGCGCCTCTACCTGGCCGCCACCCGCTCCGCGCAGGAACTGTCCAGACGCGGCCGCCCCGAGGCCGCCTACCGGGTGGTCGAGCGCCGCTGGACGACCTGGCGGGGCCGCGCCGTGGAGCCCCTGATCCGTCAGGCGCTGGAACTCGCCGCCGCATCAGGGGACTTCCCCTGGCCGGACACGGAAGTCGTGGGCGCATGGTGGAACCGCCGCTTCTCTCCGGAGATCGACCTGATCGGCGCCGACCGCGCGCCCGTGGCCGGAACCGTCTTCTTTGCCGGTTCCGTGAAGTGGCTGGCCTCTCCCTTCGACAACCACGACCTGGCCACCCTCGTGCAGGGCGCCGCCGAGATCCCCGGTTTCGCGCCGGACACGACCAAGTCGGCCATCGTGTCCCTGTCCGGTACGACGGCTTCCGTCGCCGCGGGCGAGGTCGGGCTGGTGTGGGGTCCCGGGGAGGTCGTCTCCGCCTGGCGACCGTAGGAGCGCTTCGGCGGCGAGTCCGAGTAGGGCTGAACGCGTAGGAACGGTGAGAGACGGGGCTCGGAAAGCCGAACAGCTTTCCGGGCCCCGTATTGTTCCGCCATGGCAGTACCCGAAGTCGTTCCGATCGCCTACGAGCCGAGAGGCCGGACCGAGTCCATCGGCCGGTACGCGGACGGTCAGTTCCTGGCGTCGATCACGTACGCCTTCCCGGCGGGATTCCGTCTCGACCAGGGCTGGGAAGAGCACAAACGTCTCTACACCGTGCTGCACACCTTCGATGCCGAGGGCCGCTACCGCGACTCCGAGATCTGGTGTGCCGGCACCTGGGCCGAGCAGCTGCGCAACCCGGACGGCGAGGACTCGGTCCTCCAGCGCGCCCGGGTGCACCTGGCGAAACTCCTGCGCAGCCTGCCCCGCCGGTCGTACACCGACATCGCCGTACAACCGTTCCAGGTCACCGTGGACGGCGTGCTGTTCGGCCTGCTGACCGGCGAGGACGAGGAGGGCAGCTGGGCCGAGCTCTACCCCGACCGCCTCTTCTTCACCGCGCCCTGGGACGGCTCGTACGACACCTAGCCGCTGCCGCTACGACAGGATGCCGGCGCCCGCCGACTTCACCAGTTCCGCCGGCAGGTTCTTCGCGGACGACTCCAGGCCGGCCGTCAGGGTCGGCGTCCAGTTCACCGTCGTCAGGATCTTCTTCGAGTTGGCGGCGTTGTAGGCGGCGACCAGGTCGGTGGTCGTGCCGTTGACCAGGTTGCCGCTGCCCGCGATCGCGCCGGTGCCGTCGCCGCTGAAGATCTTGGAGACCTTCACGGTGCTGGGCACGTTCCAGTAGTTGTTCTGCGCCACGACCTGAGCCTTGGCGCGCGAGTTGATGCTGTACTGGAGCGCGTATCCGTTCTGCGTCGTGACGTCGTAGAAGTTGTTGTAGATGTGCACCTGGCCGACGCGGGTCAGCGGGGCGCGCTGGACGACGCCCTTCCAGATGTTGTGGTGCAGGGTGACGCGCAGCTTGCCGCTGGGCTCGCTGTCGCTGCTGCCGATCAGCATCGTCTTGTCGTGGGCGGTGAAGCGGTTCTGCTCCACGGTGACCAGGTCCGAGCTCTTGGTGATGTCCAGCTCGCCGTCGTGGACCTGGTACTCACGGCCGAAGTACGTCGCGTTGGTGCTGTCGAAGTGCCCGGCGTCGGTGAACGTGTTGTGGTCGGCCCAGACGTGGGTGGCGGTGCGCAGGGTGACCGAGTCGTACGCGGAGTTCCAGTTGCCGGTGGAGCCGTCGGTCGGGTCCCACTGCGGGAAGCAGTCCTCGGTGTCCGAGAAGGTCAGGTTGCGGACGATGACGTTGTCGACCTTCTGGATCTGCAGCATGCCGCCGGTGATGCCGGCCTTGGTGCCGGGGACGCCGACGATGGTGGTGTTGGCGGGCACCTTGAAGGTGACGTTCTTCGCCTGCTTGGCCTGCGCGGCGGCGCGGGCCGTCTCCTGGGTGCCGGAGGGCAGCTTGGAGGTGCCGTACGTCGCCGGGTCGAAGGCCTTGAGGTACGCCGACAGCGAGTAGCCCGTGCCCGCCGCGTAGTCGGCGCAGGTCAGCTTCTTGCCGGAGTCGTCGGTGTTGGCGTCGATGGTGCCGCTGATCTTGATGATCCGCGGGGTGGTGTCCGACACCGAGCCCAGCGCCTTCACCAGCTGGGCGCGGGTGGAGACGGTGAAGGTGTGCGCGGAGTCGGCCTTCGCGCCGCCGGTCGTGCCGGTGCCGGAGGAGGCCCAGCCGTCCTTGGCGGCGAGCGTCTGGTGGTACAGGTCGACGGTCGTCGTCCCGGCGTTCGCGTTCATCACGATCGCACCGGCACCGACGGCGGCGGCCACGGCGGCGGCGGAGACGACGGCGGTGCGCCGCTTGCGGAGGGACCGGCGGTGGGAGGCAGAGGCCACGGAGAAGTCCTTATGTACGAAGGATGTGCGGAGGGATCTTTCGACCGGTCAGTTGCCGCCGCGGGCGGACGGGTTGCCGGTCACTGCACCAAGTACTGGTAAAGTCCGCTCACTTGTGCGAGGGCAGGGGGCCCTCGCGGGGAGGGAACCTCACGTGGGCAGACACGCCCCGGGACGGGGCGGCCGGGCCGCGCTCGTCTCCACGCTCGCGGTCGCACTGGCGGCCGGCTCGATCACCCTGTTCTCCGGTACGGAGGACAGCAGCGCCGCACCGGCCGCCGGTACCGGCACCACCGAGATCGTCCTGGACGACCCGAGCAGCACGACCCCGCGCGCCGACCGCCTGCTGTCGGCCGGCGCGACCGGCTTCCTGCACCGCCAGTCGGGCGTGACCGGCCTGCTGTGGACGGACTACGACGAGGGCACCACGGTCACGGTGAAATCCGCGTCCGGCAGCGCCTACACGCCGAAGGACGCCACCTGCTACCACATCTCCGACGTCTGCCCCTCCGGCCGCTACGGCCAGGGCACCGACACGGTGACCCTGCCCACCCAGTACGACGAGGACCTGTCCCTGTGGACGGCCGACGGGGGTGTGTCGGACACCTTCACCATCTGGCCGGACGACTACATCGGCACATACGGCGACACGGTCGTCCTGGCCGATGACGACGCCGTCATCGACTACACAACGGTCGAGGGCACCACGCCCCGGCTCGTCGACCACGTCGGTGGCGAGCGGCGGGAGCGCTGGGTGACCGGCTATCCGTCCGCCGAGGCGGAGTGGGCGTCGGGCATGTTCACCCGCACCGGGGACAAGGACGGCGCTCTGCTCGCCTACCCGGTCTACGTCGACGGCGACGTCGCGTCCTACACCGTCGGCTACCTCGACTTCGCCACCGCGCACTTCACCGTGGCGTTCACGGGCGCGGACGCCCAGCCGCAACTGGTCCTCTCCGCGGACAAGGTGGGCTGGTACACCGAGGCCTCCGGCCTGCACCTCAAGCCGCGCGGCGACCTCACCGCGGCGGAGACCACCCCGGTGCCCGGCGAGGACACCGCCGGCACCCCGGCCCCCGTCCTGGTCGGCGACTGGCTGGTCCTCGCCACCGACGGCGGTGCGGTACGGGCCGTCTCGCTGGCCGACGGCACCACCACCAAGACCCTGCTGACCTGGTCGTACGGCACCCCCCCTGGCCGCCCCCGACGGGACCGCGCTGGTCACCGGCGGCACCGGCGCGGCCGACTGGTGGGTCCGGCGGGTCGTCCCCGGCGCGGACGGCACCCCGGAGCTCGCCAAGGTCTACAAGGTGGCGCCGCTGGAGAACCCCAAGCGCGGCCTGGCACTCAGCCGGGGCAGCCTGCGCGTGGCCGAGGACAACCCGAGCAGCACCTCCGACACCACCTCGATCCGCACCCTCACCACCAACGGCAGCACCGAGCTGACCGCCTCCGAGGCCACCGCCGGCGACTCGATCAGCCCCGAGTGCCCGTACGCGAACACCACTTGCTCCCCGCTGTGGGGCAACAGCGGCAGCGCCCCCGAGGACGTCTTCCTCAACACGTTCTACGACGGTGACGAGGGCGGCAGCGGTCTGGAGAACGCCGACCAGCTGGTCGCGATCGGCGACGAGTGGTCCTCCGACACCCTCACCTTCGGCACCGAGGGCGGCGAGATCGTCGACGTCTCCGACGGGTACGCCGTCTACAACTCGGGCGGTACGACACCGACGCAGTACGTCGGCCGCTTCGGCTACGGGCAGCAGCTGAAGCGCTCGGTGCGCGCCGCCGCCCTGAACGGCACGACTCTGTGGAGCGCCACGACGACCGCCGGCAAGCTCACCTCGTACAGCCTGATCACGAAGAAGACCCTCGCCACGGTGACGGTCCCCGCGCTGGACTGCGTCCCGGACGAGCTTCAGGCGACGGGCCGTTGGGTGTACTGGTCCTGCGGTTCCTCCGCGGGTGTGTACGACAGCAAGGCGGGTACGTCCGTCGCGGTCGCCCCCGGTGACGTCATGCTCGGCGACGGGTTCACGGTCCGGCACGACCACGCCGCCGACGAGTTGGTACTGACGGAAGCGGCCACCGGCACCACCCACGTGATCGCCTCCCACCTGCCCGACACGGGGCTCGTCACGGACCGCCGCTTCCGGTGGACGGTCGACGAGTACACGGGTCTGGTCGCCTGGTTCGACGCGTACGAGCAGACGCACGTCGCCACCACGGGCATCGCCCCGTCCGCGCCGACGGCCTTCAGCACCGAGTACCCGAGCTGGGTGGAGGCGGGCCCCGTGAGCGCGTGGGCCGGCGAGTGGCTGCTGTCCCGGCCGGTCACCTCCTGGTCGCTCACCTTCACCTCGGTCCAGAGCGGCGCCACGGGCAGGGCCACCCGCACGATCACCGGCGGGGCCGCCTCGGCGAACCTGGCGGTGAACTGGAGCGGCAAGACCGCGAGCGGCGAGCGCTTCCCCAACGGCCGCTTCACCTGGACCCTCAAGGCGACCGGCCTCGGGACCGCCGCCCCGGCCACGGTGACCTCCGGCGACGGCTACCTCGGCAAGGGCAGCCCGGTCCGCCACGACTTCGTCAGCCTGGACGGGCCCGACGGCCGCGGCGACCTGCTCACCCTCAGCGCCTCGGGCGGGCTGACGTACCAACACGGCACCGGTACCGGGAAGTTCGGCGAGAAGACGACCGGCGGCGGCTGGCCGACCAGCGCGCGGTTCGTGCCGTTCGGCGACCTCAGCGGCGACCGCTGCAACGACGTCCTGGTCCGGCTGAGCAGCGGCGCCCTGCGCCTCTACAAGCCGGGCTGCAACGCTGCACTCAAGCCGTCCACCTCGTACACCACCCTCGCGAGCAGCGGCTGGACACAGTACGACGTCCTGACCTCGCCCGGAGACGTGAGCGGCGACGGACGCGCCGACCTGCTCGCGCGCAAGGCGTCGACCGGGGCGGTCTACCTCTTCAAGGGGACCAGCACCGGCAAGCTGTCCGCCGCGGTCAAGCTCTACGACAACTGGAAGGGCTACAAGAAGATCGTGGGCGTCGGCGACATCACCGGCGACGGCGTCGGCGACCTGATCGCCCAGGACAAGTCGAACAACCTCTACCGCTACAGCGGCAAGGGCAACGGCACCTTCGCGGCCCGCGTGAAGCTGTTCGCCGACTGGGGCGGCTCCTACAACGCGGTCGTCGGCATCGGCGACATCACCGACGACGGCAGGGCGGACCTGGTCTCCCGGGACACCAGCGGCTACCTCTGGCGCAACTCCGGTGACGGCAAGGGGTCGTTCGCGGCGCGGGTGAAGATCGCGAGCGGCTACGGCTCGTACAAGTCCCTTTCCTGACCGGTCATCAAGGCATTCACAGGGGGTAATTCATGCGGAGATGGGGTGCGGCCGCGTTCGTGGCCGCCTCGCTGGTCGGCGGCGTACTGCTGCCGTCCGTCCCGGCGGCCGCCGGGCACGGCGCCGTGCCCGGGGACTTCAACGGCGACGGCTACCGCGACGCGGTCCTGCCCGCGCCGGGGGCGAACGTGTCCGGCAAGGAGGCGGCCGGCGCGGTCGTCGTGCTCTACGGCTCGGCCTCCGGGCTGTCGACCGGCCGCCGCAAGACCATCACCCAGAACACGACCGGCGTACCGGGCGCCGCCGAGGCCTACGACGGCTTCGGCGCCGCCACCGCCACGGCCGACCTGAACCGGGACGGGTACGCCGACCTGGTGGTCGGATCGCCGTACGAGGACACCTCGAAGGGCACGAACTCCGGTGCGGTGACGGTCCTTTGGGGCAGCAAGAACGGGCTGACGAGCGGGACGGACCTGCCGTCGCCGACCAGCTCACCGGGGCACTACGGCGAGGACATCGCCGCGCTCGGCGCCGGGGCCGGAGCGAAGACCCGGGTAGCGATCAGCGGATGGGACGCATCCGTGTACTTCAGCGGGCCGTTCAGCCGGAAGGGCACCTTCGGGTCCGTCGTGTACAACGACAACACCGTGTCCCCCGTATCCACCGCCCTCGGCGACTTCAACGGCGACGGTGTACCCGACCCGGCCGTCGCCACCTCGCGCACGAGCAGCACCGGGGGTGACATCTACGCCGATCCCGCCTACGGCAACGAACTGAAGGGCGAAGGCCTCATCGTGGCCTCCGGCGACGTCAACGGCGACGGCTACGCCGACCTCGTGGCCGGCGACCCGGACGAGCCCGCAGAGGCGGGCGTGGACGGCATGCCGGGCGGCCGGGTGCTGGTCTGGTACGGCTCCGCCACCGGCATCTCCACGGCCACGGCGCCGGTGCAGATCACGCAGAACACGGCCGGTGTCCCCGGCACGAGCGAGAAGGGCGACGCCTTCGGCGGGGCCCTCGCGGTGGCCGACCTCAACCGGGACGGCCTCGCGGACATCGTCATCGGATCGCCGTACGAGGACCTCGCCGAGAACAGGGCGGGCCAGGTGACCGTGGTCCCCGGCCGCGCGAGCGGCGCCCTCGGCACCGGCTCGTACTCCTTCTCCCAGGACACGGCCGGCGTCCCCGGCGCCGCCGAGACCGACGACTTCTTCGGTACGACGGTCTCGGTCGGGGATGTCGACAAGGACGGCAGGCCGGAGCTATTCGTCGGCGCGCCCGCGGAGAACTACTCCACCGGCGCCGTCTGGGTCTTCCCCGGCGGCTCCACCGGACCGAAGGCCACCGGCAGCCGCGTCATCACGGCGAAGGCCGTTGGCCTCGCCCAGAACGCCGGCACCCTGCTCGGCGGCAACGGGCTCCTCTGGGTGATCTGAACGCACAAAGAGCGCCCGGGACTTGACCGTCCCGGGCGCCTTGGTGTTCGTCCGCCGAGCGGGATGCCGTCCTTCCCTAAAGCCTGGCCGAAATGACCGCCGGTTTCGCGCCCTTTTTCAGCAAGGGCTCTTGAAAGGCTTGCCTTGCTTGTGGTCGGTCGGGAGCGGGGGCCGGCGCCCGGGCCGGGTCCGGAGCCAGACCCAGCGCCTCGCGGGCCGTGTGGACGTGGCGCAGGCCCTCCTTGGCGGTACGGCTCACGCGGTCGTAGTCCGCCGCCGTGTGGGCCTGGGCCAGCAGGGCGCGGGCGGTGCGGTGGCACTCGGCGGCCTCGGTCAGCGCGCGGCCGGCCGCCTCGCCGCCGGTCGCCCAGGCCGCGGCCCCCGGCGGGATCAGGCTGCCGCTGAGCCGGACCAGCCAGCGGTTGGCCTCGGCCTCGGCGTCCAGCCGCTGCGTGCCGCGGTCCGACTGCGACCGGCGCAGCGCGAGGACCGCGCCGGCCGAACCGGCGATCAGCAGCGCGGAGAGCGCGATCGCGTATCCCATGGCTTCCTCCTTGCCCGCCGGGCCGGAAGGGGGCCCGCACCTGCGATGTCATCCCCTATGAGACGACATGCTTCTGTGCACCTCCCTCGGTGTTCCTGTGCGCCTCCGGTGAGGTTTCCAAGACGAGGGTCAGCCGTCGTTGGTCTCGTCCGGCGCGACGCCGAGCGTCAGGTGCGCGTGGACGCCCCGGGCGATGTGCCGGTGGTCGTACTTGAGGTAGAGCAGGCCGCCCGCGTGCCCGTTGCCGGGGTAGATCGTGTCCTCGTCGAGGGTGGTGCGGGTGGTGGTGTTGCTCGCGTACGGCTCGACCTCGGCCGATGCGAGGACCGACTTCTCGTCGAAGAACAGCTGGCCGGTGTGGCAGGCGTGGCCGCCCTCGTAACCCGCGTCCGTCCAGGTGCCGTCCACGTGCACCTTGACGTGGATGTGGACGCAGCGGCCCTGGTACCAGCCGGGGAAGACGGTACGGAAGCCGACGTACCCGTGCCGGTCCGTGCGCCAGGTGCCGCGCAGGTAGCGCTCGTCGTCGGTCGGCTCCTGGTGACCGCCGCCACCGCCGGGCGGGGGACCGGTCGGGGTGTCGGTGGGCGTGCCCGAGGGTGGCGGGCCGGAGGGGCCGCCACCGCCTCCGCCGCCGCTGCCCATCGCCTCGTACCCGGAGTAGATGCCGGAGGCGTTGCAGTGCCAGATGTCCACGGCGGCGTTCCGCACCGGCCGGCAGGTCTCCGCGTCGATCACCTTGAGCCGGAGGTGCAGCGGAACGCCCTCCTGGTCCTCGGTGACGTCCTGCCGGATCTTGTCGGCGTCGATGTAGTAGGGCCCCTCGACCAGCTCGGAGGTGAGCGTGTAGCAGGCGTTCTCCTGGTCGGAGGCCTGCGCACTGGCCACGAAGGCCCCGCCCACACCCACCGCGGTCACGGCCACACCACCGGCCGCGAGCACCGTACGGCGGGCCAACTCCCGTCTTTCTTCAGGTGTCTGAGTGTCTGTCATGGCCAGGGACGCTAGGCGTGCGCCACCTGGCAGGAACATCGGAAGGAGCTGTGAATGGCGACGCCTAGGCGAAAGGCTCGAAATCGACGCCGGTTTCAAGCCGTGTGCGGCAGCGCCCGCGAGGAGGAGAGTGATGATCTCTCAGGCCCGCGATTTCGCGTGGGTACACATCTGCCGCAGGAGTGGTCTCCCAGCTAAGATGATCCGCCATCAGATGCGCCGGACGATGTCGTCTCGTCCGATGGGCAAGTGTGGGGGGCTTTTGAACAAGGCAGTGATCGTAGGCATCGACAGTTATCCGAACGCGCCGTTGTACGGCTGTGTGAACGACGCCAAAGACGTCGCGGACTGTCTGTCCTTGGAACAGTACGACTTCGACAGCAAGGTGTTATTGAACGGTCGGGCCACACGCAGCAACATCCTGCGGAATCTTCACGAACTGGCATACGGCGACGAAGAGGGCGGCACGCTCATCTTCTATTTCGCCGGGCACGGCCAGGTTCTGGGCCAGGCAGGACACCTGGTCACGCATGACGCCGAGATGTTCGATCCCGGTATCTCGCTGGCGCACCTGGCACAGATCATGGAATCCGCCAGCCGCAATTTCGATCACGTGGTGACCATTCTCGACTGCTGCCACTCGGGTTCCGCGTACACCTGGGCGAACAGCAGACCGCTGCAGGCCGGTGACATCGAGCGGGAGGTGCCCACGGTGAACGAAAGCCGGTGCATCCTCGCCGCCTGCCGTCCGGAGGAAGGGGCCCAGGAGCAGCGCGGGCACGGCATCTTCACCGACGCTCTGACCAACGCCATGCTCGGCGACGCCGTCAACTGGAACGGCGAGGTCACACTCCTCGGCGTCTTCGACTACGTCACCGCGGCCGTGTCGCCCGGGTTCCAGACCCCGGTGTTCAAGGGCGACATCGCGGGAACCGTGGTGCTCGGCTCGGGGTTCCCCAAGCGCGAAGGGCCACCGATCGACAAGAGCGAACTGGCCCAGAACCTCGCCAAGGCGCACCACCTCGTCGACCAGTACCACTACCTCCAGCTCACCGAGCTGTCCGAGCGCAACGTCCGCCTGCAGCAGGGCTCCAGGAAGTGCTCCATCCAACTGGAGCCGGTGGTGCGCTGGTTCGAGGAGACCGAGAAGGCACTCCCGGATCTGAAGCGCAAGGCGGACTGGACGAACCTGGTCGCCCGGGTACGGGAGTTCAGAAAGAACCTCGCCGACATCAGCGTCGACGAGCTGACCCGCTTCGGTCGAGTCGTCCGACACCTCGGACACGGCGGCTACGGCCATGTGTGGGAACTGGAAGGTGACGACGGAAAGCGTTACGCCATGAAGGTCTTTCATGGCAACGAGCTCGACGACGAGGTGAAGGTCCGGCGTTTCGCGAACGGCTACAACAACATGCGGAAGCTGGAACACCCGTACATCGTGCGCGTCCACGAAATGCTGGCCGCACCCTACGGGTTCCTCATGGACTCCATTCCCGGGGACAACCTGAGGAAGGCGTACATCGACCGCGGGGACCCGGAATCCGTACTGCAGCTGATGATCGACATCTGCGAGACGGTGCAGCACGCCCACTCGCAGCAGGTGAGGCACCGGGACATAAAGCCCGAGAACATCATCGCCGCGTACGGCGACAACGGACGCCTCATTCCCTATCTGACCGACTTCGACCTGGCCTACCACGAGACCAACCGCACGGTCACGACGAATATCGGTGTTGGCGGCGTCATCAACTACGCCGCTCCCGAGCAGCTCTTCGAGCCGAACGCGAGGACAGCCCGCAGCGAGACCGTCGACGTCTTCAGTCTTGCCCAGCTGATGTTCTTCGTCGTCACAGGACGGGATCCCAGCGGTGAGAACTTCACCAAGAACGTGGAGATCCTGACGCACGACCTCGGCAGCTGGGTGGACGACCGGGCAGCCAAAACCCTCATCGAGCTGTACAAGAGCTCGACCTCGAAGCAGCCGAGTGAGCGACCGCAGACCGTGCTGGACTTCGTGAGCGAGCTGCGGCACGCGGAATCCGTCATCCAGGTCGCCAGCGGAACGGACAAGATCGCGGAGTCGGACCTCTGCCGTCGCATCGGTAAGCTGTACGCCGGGCTGAACAACTACTCCGCCACCGAGGGCGAGTGCCGGATGAACAGTCGCTCGGGCCAGGTGGAGATCGTGGTGCGGGTCAAGAACATTAGCGGGAGGGGGACCGCTTCCCTGGAACTCGAGTGCGCCGTCACCGACAAGCTTCCGGTGCCCTCGTTGAAGTCGGGACGCTCGGCTCGTGACTCGATCAACATCCGCCTGGACAAAGTCGTCGCCAAACTCCCGGGGGTCCGGCGGCACGCCGGCAACAAGGGGGCCTACCAGGTCTTCCTCTCCGTGGACGATGTCGAGCTGGACGTGACCGGTGTGGCCCGGGTGACGGACGTCATCGCCAACGCGGTCGCAGGCATAGAACAGTGGTGAACCAACCACACGACGACGGCCCCGGGAACCACATCGGTTCCCGGGGCCGTCGGCTGAAGGACGACGCGGTGTGCCTACTTCGGCTGCGGCTTGCGCACCGTCAGGTGCAGTTCCTTCAGCCGGGCCTCCTCCAGCTCCGTCGGGGCGCCCATCATCAGGTCCTGGGCGTTGCCGTTGAGCGGGAAGGAGATCGTCTCGCGGATGTTGGGCTCGTCCGCGAGGAGCATGACGATGCGGTCGACGCCGGGGGCGATGCCGCCGTGCGGCGGGGCGCCGAAGCGGAACGCGCGCAGCATGCCGGCGAACTTGTCCTCGACGGTCTCGCGGTCGTAGCCCGCGATCTCGAAGGCCTTGAGCATGATGTCCGGCTCGTGGTTCCGGATCGCGCCGGAGGACAGCTCGACGCCGTTGCAGACGATGTCGTACTGCCAGCCGAGGATGTCCAGCGGGTCCTGGGTCTCCAGGGCCTCAAGGCCGCCCTGCGGCATCGAGAAGGGGTTGTGCGAGAAGTCGATCGCGCCGGTCTCCTCGTCCTTCTCGTACATCGGGAAGTCGACGATCCAGCAGAACCGGAAGACGCCCTCCTCGAAGTGCCCGGCACGCTTGGCGGCCTCGACCCGCACCGCGCCCATGATCTTCGAGACCTCGTCGAACTCGCCCGCGCCGAAGAACACCGCGTGCCCGGCGGCCAGCGACAGGCGCTTGGTCAGCTCGGCGACGTTCTCCTCGGTGAGGAACTTGGCGATCGGGCCGGACAGCGACCCGTCCTCGGCCACCCGCACCCAGGCCAGGCCCTTGGCGCCCTGCGAGATCGCGTACTCGCCGAGCTGGTCGAAGAACTTGCGGGGCTGCGCGGAGACGTCCGGCACCGCCAGGGCGCGCACGTGCTTGCCGGCGAAGGCCTTGAACTCCGAGCCCTCGAAGACGTCGGTGATGTCGACGAGCTCCAGCTGGGCACGCAGGTCCGGCTTGTCGGAGCCGTACTTCAGCATCGCCTCGCGGAACGGGATCCGCGGGAAGGGGGACGTGACGTGGCGGCCGCCGCCGAACTCCTCGAACAGCTCCGTCATGAGCTGCTCGATCGGCTGGAAGACGTCCTCCTGCTCGACGAAGCTCATCTCGACGTCGAGCTGGTAGAACTCGCCCGGCGAGCGGTCCGCGCGCGCGTCCTCGTCGCGGAAGCAGGGCGCGATCTGGAAGTAGCGGTCGAAGCCGGAGATCATCAGCAGCTGCTTGAACTGCTGCGGCGCCTGGGGGAGGGCGTAGAACTTGCCCGGGTTCAGCCGGGAGGGCACGACGAAGTCACGCGCGCCCTCGGGGGAGGTCGCCGAGAGGATCGGCGTCGCCATCTCGTTGAAGCCGAGGGCGACCATCTTCTTGCGGATCGCGGCGATCACCGACGAGCGCAGCATGATGTTCTTGTGCATGCGCTCACGGCGCAGGTCCAGGAAGCGGTACTCCAGACGCCGCTCCTCGTTGACCCCGTCCTCGGTGTTGATCGTGAACGGCAGCGGGGCGGCGGCTCCGAGCAGCTCGACCTCGCTCACCTCGACCTCGATCTCGCCGGTGGGCAGGTCAGGGTTCACGTTCTCGGTTCCACGTGAAACAACCCGGCCGTCGACCCGGACGGTCGACTCCTTCGTGACCTTGTCCAGCGCCTCGTAGGCCTCGGTGCCGGGGCGGGCGACGAGCTGCGTGATGCCGTAGTGGTCGCGCAGATCGATGAAGAGGATGCCGCCCAGGTCGCGCCGATTGTGCAGCCAGCCACTCAGCCGGACGTCGGTGCCGACGTCAGAGGCGCGGAGCTCGCCGCAGGTGTGGGACCTGTACCGATGCATCGTCGTTCATCCAGTCTTCGCGGATCGGGGGCGTGTTTCACGTGAAACTCCGACCAAGCCTACCGGGGACCCCAAGATCGCCTCTCCAGCATTACGCGGGACCGGCGGGCGTGACCTAACCGGCGGGCGTGACCTAACTGACGGAGGCGATCGGTGGCACTCTTCGATCAGCTCTTCATAAAGTGGGGCAATGCGCACTGGCGAGCCTCTGCCGCCCGTGGGGGACGTCCTGGAGGCCCTCGCGACCGGCCTGTGGCACTGGGACACCGCCACCGAGCTGGTCACGGTCGATGCCGAGGCGGCACGGCTGCTCGGCCTGCCCTCCATCGGCACCACCCTCACCGAGGCCCAGGCCAGGGCCCGATTGCACCCGGTCGACTGGAACGAGATCACCGGCGTGGTCGGTCTCGCCGTCGCCGAGGGCACCCTCGCCGAGGTGCGGATCCGGATCATGGACGAGCACGGCCGGGTGATCCGCGTCGTCCGCTCCCGCTCCAAGCCGTCGTACGACCGTGAGAAGCGCTCCTTCCGGCTGATCGGCACCCTGCAGGAGGTCACCGAACCGACGCCGGGCACCCCGGCCGGACGCAGCGCCGTCACCGGGGACTGGCGGCGCTCCCGGGAGGCGTTCCTGCTGGACGCGGGCCGGGCGCTGGCCGAGGCGCGGTCCACGGAGGAGGTACTGCGGGTCGCGTCGGGCCTGTCGATGCCGGGGTTCACCCCGGACGGGCTCGCGGTGTTCGGCGTGGAGGGCGACCGGGTGACGATCACCGGTCTGCACGGCTACCAGCCCGGGGACGGCGACCCGTTCTCGGCGATGCCCCTGGACATGGATTATCCGGCCGCCGAGGTCATACGGACGGGCCGTGCCGTCTACCTCTCCTCGCCCGGCGCCTACAAGACCCGCTACCCGGTCATGTGGCAGCTGGTCGAGGGCTTCGGCCGGGAGTCCTGGGCGTTCCTGCCGCTGACCGTCGCGGGCCGCACGATGGGCGCCTGGATGGCGTCCTTCGCCTATCCGGTCGCCTTCACCCCGGACGAGCGGTCGGTCCTGACCACGGTCGCCCGGATGCTCGCCCAGGCCCTGACCCGGGCCGGCGCCGCCGAGACCGAGCGCGCCCTGACCGACGGCCTCCAGCGCTCCATGCTGCCGACGCTGGGCCCCCAGATCCCGGGCATGAGCGTCGCCGCGCGTTACGTCCCCACCGGGGGCGGTCTCCAGGTCGGCGGCGACTGGTACGACATGATCCCGCTGCCTGGGGGCACCCCCTCTGGGGGAGGCCGCATAGCCCTGGCGATCGGGGACGTCCAGGGGCATGACGTGCGGGCGGCCGGGCTGATGGGCCAGCTCCGGATCGCCCTGCGCGCCTACGCCTCCGAGGGCCACCGTCCCGACGCGGTGCTCTCCCGCGCCTCCCGTTTCCTGCACGGCATGACGGACGGAACCCTGGACGAGGACGTCTCCGACCCGCGCTTCGCGACCTGCCTGTACGTGGAGGCCGACCCCACCACCGGCACCCTCGACATCGCGCGCGCCGGGCACCCCGACCCGGCGATCCGGATGGCGGACGGCACGGTGCTGATGCGGCCGACGGCGGGCGGTCTCCCGCTCGGCATCGACCCGGACGCCGACTACCCCACCACCCGCATCACCCTTGAGCCCGGCGAGACGCTGCTGATCTGCACCGACGGCCTCATCGAGACCGGCGGCCACGACCTGGAGAGCGGCTGGCGGCGCATCCGTACGATCCTGGAGGACCACAAGGGCGACCTGGAGGAGCTCGCCGACGCCCTGGTCCAGGGTGTGCACGGCCCGTCCTCCCACCACACGACCGGCCCGCTGGCCGACCGGCGCGAGGACGACATAGCGGTACTGCTGCTGTGCCGGACGGGGGAGGGCTGGGGCGACGCGGTGACCGTGCGGCCGACGGTCCGCCGCACGATGCTCTCCGTGGCCCAGGCGGAGCCGGAACGCGTCGCCGTGGCCCGTCAGCAGCTGCGCGAACTCCTCCACGACTGGGCCAGCCAGGACCAGGTCGACTCGGCGGTCCTGCTGCTGTCCGAGATGCTGACGAACGTCCTGGTCCACACCGACGCCGACGCCCTGCTCCAGGCCGAGGTCCGCGGCGATCCCGGCGCCCGCCGGATGCACGTCGAGGTCACCGACACCAGCGACGACCTCCCCCACAAGCGCCGCCCCGGCGAACTGGCCTCCTCCGGCCGCGGCCTGGTCCTCATCGAGCTCCTCGCCGAGTCCTGGGGCGTCGACCCGCGCGGCGAAGGCAAGACCATCTGGTTCGAGCTCTACGAGGACTCGGGCGCGGCGTCCTCCGACGGCCCGTCGCCCTCGTAACGACCGCGCAGTTCGTGTACGACGCCGAAGGCGGCGGCGGTGAGCGGTACGGCGAGCAGCATCCCGAGGATGCCGGCGACGGACGCCCCCGCGGTGATCGCGAGCATCACCACGGCCGGGTGCATCTGCACGGTCCGGCTCTGGATCACCGGCTGCAGCACATGTCCGTCGAGCACCTGCACGGCGAGTACGACGCCGAGCGCCCAGAGCGCGATGACGAACCCCCGGTCGGCGAGCGCGACGAGCACGGCGACGGCACCGGAGATGAAGGCGCCGAGGTAGGGGATGTAGGCGCCGACGAAGACGAGCGCGCCCAGTCCCACGGCCCCCGGCACGTCCAGGACCAGCAGTCCTACGGTGATGCACACGGCGTCGATGAGCGCGATGAGCGTGGTCCCCCGCATGAAGCCTTCCACCGCCTCGAAGGCCCGCCGGGCCATGGCCTCGACGGTGTCGGCGGTGCCGCGGGGTGCGACGGCGCGCAGGGTGTCGACGGCGAGATGCGAGTCGCGCAGGAAGAAGAAGACGAGAAGCAGCGCGAGTACGGCCATGGCAATGCTCTCGCCGACGACGCTGACTCCGCTGATGACGTTGGAGGCTGCGGTGGCGCCGAACTTGGTGAGCAGCTCCTCGGCGTTGGAGGCGAGGTCGTCGAGCGAGGTGCCGGCGGCCCCGAAGTGGTCGGCGACCCCCTGAGCCGCGTCCTTCAGCGAGGCGACGATCTGGTCCCCGGTGTCGATGAGCGCGGCGACGACGATGTACACGGCCCCGCCGACGACGGCGACGACCGCGACGCAGGTGAGTCCGGCGGCGACGGAGCGGTTGACCTTGGCGGCGACGAGACGGCGGTGCAGCGGGCCCAGCAGCGCGGTGCCGAGGAGGGCGAGGAGCACGGGGACGACGGCGGTGCGGAATTCCGAGCAGAGCCGGACGCCGACGTAGACGACCCCGGAGAGCAGCAGGATCACGGCGCACCAGGCGGCGAAGCGACGGACCGGCTCGGGGAGGATCTGCACGCGTCCAGCGGATCACGGCCCGGCCGGGGCGGCTTGTCCGGCTCCTCCAGACGACGGACGGGGCCCGGAACGCGGGAAGGGCCCGAAGCCGCCACGCGTACGTGCTGCTTCGGGCCCTGTCGCTCGATTCCTACAGGCCGCCCTCGGTCATTCCGTGCACCGCGGGGATGGTCCCCAGCCGGCCCTTCTGGAAGTCCTCGAACGCCTGCTGGAGCTCCTCGCGGGTGTTCATGACGAACGGGCCGTAGTGGGCCATCGGCTCACGGATCGGCTGCCCACCGAGGAGGACGACCTCCAGGTCCGGCGTGTTGCCGTCCTGCTTCTCGTCCGCGCGGACCGTCAGGGACGAGCCCGTGCCGAAGACCGCGGTCTGGCCCATGTGGACCGGACGCCGCTCCGCGCCCACCGCGCCCCGGCCCGCCAGCACGTACGCCAGACCGTTGAAGTCCTCCCGCCAGGGCAGGGTGACCTCGGCGCCCGGCGCGAGCGTCGCGTGGATCATCGTGATCGGGGTGTGCGTGATGCCGGGACCCGCGTGGCCGTCCAGCTCGCCGGCGATGACCCGCAGCAGCGCGCCGCCGTCGGGCGTGGTGAGCAGCTGGACGTTGCCGCCGCGGATGTCCTGGTAGCGCGGCGCCATCATCTTGTCCCTGGCCGGGAGGTTCACCCACAGCTGCAGGCCGTGGAAGAGACCGCCGGACATGACCAGGGACTCCGGCGGCGCCTCGATGTGGAGCAGGCCGGAGCCGGCCGTCATCCACTGGGTGTCGCCGTTGGTGATCGTGCCACCGCCACCGTTGGAGTCCTGGTGGTCGAAGATCCCGTCGATGATGTAGGTGACGGTCTCGAAGCCACGGTGCGGGTGCCAGGGGGTGCCCTTCGGCTCGCCCGGCGCGTACTCCACCTCGCCCATCTGGTCCATCATGATGAACGGGTCCAGGTGGCGGTAGTTGATCCCGGCGAACGCGCGGCGCACCGGGAAGCCCTCACCCTCGAAACCGCTCGGCGCGGTCGTGACGGCGAGCACGGGGCGCGCCACGGCATCGGCCGGCGCGGCCACGCGCGGCAGCGTCAGCGGGTTCTCGACGGTCACTGCAGGCATGTCGGTACCTCCTTGTGCGGCCAGTTTAGTTGAGCATTGAACTTCCTGCCACCCGGAACACGCGGATTCGCGAGAACATTCCCCACGGGCCCGCACCGGCCTGCCCTCACCTGACCAGCCCTTTCACCAGCAGGACCACCAGCAGCACGGGACCCCACAGGGCGAGCGCGAGCTGCAGCAGGAACAGCACCCCCTGAGCGACCAGCCAGCCCGCCGTGCCGCGTCCGACCTTGGCGACCCCGGACCGGGCGGGGTCGTAGCGGATCTCGACCGTGCGCCGGCCCCCTTGCGGACCGGTGCGCTCACAGCGCATGCCGTCGGCATCGACGTACGAGTAGACGTAGTCCACCACGGGGCCCTCGACGGCGTACCGCTTGATGGAACGTTCCAGTCGGCCCTCCGTCACGATCCCCCTCGTCCGCAGCCCCCAGATCTCACGGAGCGGATCCGCCCCCGAGCCGAAGACCCAGCGGAGCGCGAACAGCCACCAGGGGAACAGCAGCCAGACGAGCACGAGGACCGCACCGGCCCCGCCCGCCCACAGCGCGAGGGGGCCGAGCGCGTAGCCGATGCCCAGTGCCCAGCGGACGCGGCGGGCCCGGGGCGACAGCCGCCGCTCCAGCGGCTCCTCCGTCACGAGTCGCGGCCCGTCGAACGGCCCCCCGGAGACCTTCTCGGGCAGCACCCGGCGCACAGCCTCCGCGAACTCCTGCACGTACCGCGACTCACGGCAGTCGAGGCCGTACGTCACCGGTTCGTGCCCCGCGGTGCGCAGCACGATCGTCAGCCGCCGGCTCCGGTCACCCTGCACCTTCACCCGCGCGATCGCCTTGAGAGGTATACGGCGGCGCACGCCCCCGCCCTCCAGCAGGAGTTCGCGCGGCCACAGCACGGCCCGGGTGCCGTCGAGGGCGCGCAGCACTCTGGGGTAAAGATCCGTCGAGGTCACGCGGGAACCCTAGGCAACCCGTGTGACATGCGCGTGAGTTATCCGTACATCCGGCGCATCGCGAACTCCACCATCTGCTCGACCGCCTTCGCGTCGAAGACCATGCGGTGCTCGCCCTCCATGTCCAGGACGAAGCCATAGCCGGTGGGGAGGAGGTCGATCACCTCGGCGCCGGTGATGACGAAGTACTTGGACTCCTTGCCCGCGTACCGGCGCAGCTCCTTGAGGGAGGTGAACATGGGGATCACCGGCTGCTGGGTGTTGTGCAGGGCCAGGAAGCCGGGGTTGTCGCCGCGCGGGCAGTAGACCTTGGACGTGGCGAAGACCTGCTGGAAGTCCTCGGCCGACATCTGGCCCGTGGTGAAGGCGCGCACCGCGTCCGCGAGGGACGGCGGGGACGGCTCGGGGTACAGCGGCGGCTGCTGGCCGTACCCGCCCGGCATCGGCTGCTGCGGCGGGACGCCGTACTGCTGCTGGGCGCCAACATTCTGGTCGTAGCCGTACATGCCACACAGAGTACTGACCCCGCACGAGGGGTCGGTCACAGATGGCCGGATCGGGGTTGCTTCTTATTACCGACGGGTAGCATCATCGTAGCTACTTGTTGGTACGTGAACGAATCATCTCTTACGGAGCCGTCGCCATGGGGCACTACAAGTCGAATCTCCGGGACATCGAGTTCAACCTGTTCGAAGTCCTCGGGCGGGACAAGGTGTACGGCGCCGGTCCGTTCGAGGAGATGGACACCGAGACCGCGAAGAGCATCCTCGAGGAGCTGACCCGGCTCGCGGAGAACGAGCTGGCCGAGTCCTTCGCGGACGCCGACCGCAACCCTCCGGTCTTCGACCCCGAGACGAACACCGCGCCGGTCCCGGCCTCCTTCAAGAAGAGCTACAAGGCCTTCATGGACTCGGAGTACTGGCGGCTCGGCCTCCCCGAGGAGATCGGCGGCACCACCTCGCCCCGCTCCCTGATCTGGGCCTACGCGGAGCTGCTGCTCGGCTCGAACCCGGCCGTGTGGATGTACGCGTCCGGCCCGGCGTTCGCCGGCATCCTCTTCGACGAGGGCAACGACGTACAGAAGCACATCGCGAAGATCGCCGTGGAGCGCACCTGGGGCTCCACCATGGTGCTGACCGAGCCGGACGCCGGTTCCGACGTCGGCGCCGGGCGGACCAAGGCCGTGCAGCAGGAGGACGGCTCCTGGCACATCGAGGGCGTGAAGCGCTTCATCACCTCCGGTGAGCACGACATGGAGGAGAACATCCTCCACTACGTGCTGGCCCGCCCCGAGGGCGCCGGCCCCGGCACCAAGGGCCTGTCCCTCTTCCTCGTCCCGAAGTACCTCTTCGACTTCGAGACCGGCGAGCTGGGCGAGCGCAACGGCGTCTACGCCACCAACGTCGAGCACAAGATGGGCCTGAAGGCCTCCAACACCTGCGAGATGACCTTCGGCGACCGGCACCCCGCCAAGGGCTGGCTGATCGGCGACAAGCACGACGGCATCCGGCAGATGTTCCGGATCATCGAGTTCGCCCGGATGATGGTCGGCACGAAGGCCATCTCGACGCTGTCGACCGGCTACCTGAACGCCCTCGAGTACGCCAAGGAGCGCGTCCAGGGCCCCGACCTCGCGAACTTCATGGACAAGTCCGCGCCCAAGGTCACCATCACCCACCACCCGGACGTCCGCCGCTCGCTGATGACGCAGAAGGCGTACGCCGAGGGCATGCGCGCGCTGGTGATGTACACGGCCGCGGTGCAGGACACGATCCAGCTCAAGGAGGCGGCCGGCGAGGACGCCAAGGCCGACCACGCCCTCAACGACCTGCTCCTGCCGATCGTGAAGGGCTACGGCTCCGAGAAGGGCTACGAGCAGCTCGCCCAGTCGCTGCAGACCTTCGGCGGCTCCGGCTTCCTGCAGGAGTACCCGATCGAGCAGTACATCCGCGACGCCAAGATCGACACCCTGTACGAGGGCACCACCGCGATCCAGGGCCAGGACTTCTTCTTCCGGAAGATCGTCCGCAACCAGGGCGCGGCCCTCAACTCCCTCGCCGAGGACATCAAGAAGTTCCTGGCACTCGGCACGGGCGGCGAGGAGCTCGCCGGTGCGCGTGAGCACCTGGCCAAGGCGGCCGTCGAGCTGGAGGCGATCGTCGGCCTGATGCTGACCGACCTCGCGGCCACCGA
The DNA here is from genome assembly GCF_040643775.1 of Streptomyces sp. NPDC047081. NCBI lineage: Bacteria > Bacillati > Actinomycetota > Actinomycetes > Kitasatosporales > Streptomycetaceae > Streptomyces > Streptomyces sp. NPDC047081. The sequence goes on from NZ_JBEYUY010000003.1 coordinate 500,786, forward strand.
GCAGGACGTCAAGAACATCTACAAGGTCGGCCTGAACACCACCCGCCTGCTGCTGGCCTCCGGTGACGTCGTCGTCGGCTACCTGCTGCTCAAGGGGGCCGCGGTCGCCACCGAGAAGCTGGAGACCGCCTCCGCCAAGGACAAGGCCTTCTACACGGGCAAGATCGCGGCGGCGAAGTTCTTCGCGGCCAACGTCCTGCCGGGCGTCACCGGTGCGCGCAAGCTCGCCGAAGGCGTCGACCTGGACCTCATGGAGCTCGACGAGGCCGCGTTCTAGCACCCCCGGTTCTGGGTAGCCAGAATTCCCCATCGCCCTCGCGAGGGCCCGCTCCCCGTACGCGGAGCGGGCCCTCGTACGTCGTTAAGGTGAACCCCATGAGCGAACCCCCCCGCTTCGACCGCGGCCACACCGACGACCTCATGTCCTTCCTGACGGCCAGCCCGTCGCCGTACCACGCGGTGGCGAGCGCCGCCGAGCGGCTGGAGAAGGCCGGGTTCCGGCAGGTCGCGGAGACGGACGCCTGGGACGGGACGAGCGGCGGCAAGTACGTGCTGCGCGGCGGCGCGATCGTCGCCTGGTACGTCCCCGAGGGCGCGGCGCCCCACACGCCGTTCCGGATCGTCGGCGCGCACACCGACTCCCCCAACCTGCGGGTCAAGCCGCTGCCCGACACCGGGGCGCACGGCTGGCGCCAGGTGGCCGTGGAGATCTACGGCGGCCCGCTGCTGAACTCCTGGCTCGACCGCGACCTGGGCCTGGCCGGCCGGCTGACCCTGCGGGACGGCTCCACCCGGCTGGTGAACATCGACCGTCCACTGCTGCGCGTCCCCCAACTCGCCATCCACCTGGACCGTTCGGTGTCCGCGGAGGGCCTCAAGCTGGACAAGCAGCGCCATCTCCAGCCGATCTGGGGGCTGGGCAGCGACGTACGGGACGGTGACCTGATCGCCTTCCTGGAGGAGAACGAGGGGCTTTCTCCGGGCGAGGTCACCGGCTGGGACCTGATGACGCACTCCGTCGAACCGCCCGCCTACCTGGGCCGGGACCAGGAACTCCTCGCCGGACCGCGGATGGACAACCTCCTCTCCGTCCACGCGGGCGTGGCCGCGCTCGCCGCCGTGGCCCGGGCCGGCCTGCCCTACATCCCCGTACTCGCCGCCTTCGACCACGAGGAGAACGGCTCGCAGTCGGACACCGGCGCGGACGGGCCGCTGCTCGGAAGCGTGCTGGAGCGCTCGGTGTTCGCGCGCGGAGGGTCGTACGAGGACCGGGCGAGAGCCTTCGCGGGCACCGTCTGTCTGTCCTCGGACACGGGCCACGCGGTCCACCCCAACTACGCGGAGCGGCACGACCCGACGCACCACCCGCGGGTCAACGGCGGCCCGATCCTCAAGGTCAACGTCAACAACCGCTACGCCACGGACGGTTCGGGCCGCGCGGTCTTCGCCGCCGCCTGCGAGCGGGCCGACGTGCCCTTCCAGTCCTTCGTCTCCAACAACTCCATGCCCTGCGGCACCACGATCGGCCCGATCACCGCGGCCCGGCACGGCATCCGGACGGTCGACATCGGCGTCGCGATCCTGTCGATGCACAGCGCCCGCGAGCTGTGCGGCGCGGACGACCCGTACCTGCTGGCGAACTCCCTGGTCGCGTTCCTGGAGGGATAGGTTCCTACACCGGGCCCATGGGTACTCGCCGTTGACCGGAGGACCGGAAGAACCGGACCGGACAGGGAGGCGACACTCATGGGCCTCGGTGGATGCATCATCCTCATCGCCGCGGGAGCCATTCTCACGTTCGCGACCGACTGGCACATGAAGGGGGTCAACCTCGACCTGGTGGGGATCATCTTCATGATCGTCGGTCTGATCGGAGTCAGCACCTTCAGCAGCATCGCGCGCCGGCGCCGGGTGGTGGTGCCGCCCACCACACCGGTCATCGACGAGGAGGGGACAGGTCCCCACCATCACCGGCGCGACGGCTACAGCGACGGTTACGGCGTCTGAGCGACGGCCGGTCACGGCGTCCGGTCGTCCAGGCCGACGTCGTCCAGGCCGGCCAGGACCAGGGGCAGGCGGTCGGTCCCCGCCGCGGTGACGCGGACGGGGACGCCCCAGTCCTGCTGGTGGACATGGCAGGCCGGGTACTCTTTGGCCGCGTCGTCGTCGCACGACGCGGCCATCGCCGATATGTGCAGGACCCCTTCCGCGATCTCCGGGTTGAGCTCCAGGGTGCGGGAGAGGTCCGTGTCCGCGCCCTCGCCCGCCAGCAGCAGGTCCGGCGGGGTGGAGGAGACCAGGAGACGGGTCGAGGGGCCGTACCGCGTGTCGAGCTTCTGGCCCGTCGGCGCCTGGAAGATCACGTCCAACCGAAGCTTCCCGGGGGCCACTTCGGTGGCGGCGCGCCGGGTGCGGTGGGCGACGGACTCGACCCGTACGGCCTCCTCCGGCAGCCGCAGCCGGGTCAGGCGGTGCCGGGCCGACTCCACGACCACGATGTCCTCGCCGACTAGGACGGCGTCGCTCGGCTCGCGCAGGTCCGTGGCCAGGGTGGTGACCTCTCCGGTCGCCGGGTCGTAACGGCGCAGGGCGTGGTTGTAGGTGTCGCTGACGGCCACCGAGCCGTCGGGGAGCGCGGTGACGCCCAACGGGTGCTGGAGCAGGGCCTGTTCGGCGGGTCCGTCGCGGTGGCCGAAGTCGAAGAGACCGGTCCCGACGGCGGTGTGGACGCTGCCGTCCAGGTCCACCCAGCGCAGGGCGGACGTCTCGGAGTCGGCGAGCCAGAGGCGGTCGGCGGTGGCGGCGAGCCCGGAGGGCTGCGCGAACCAGGCCTCTTGCCCGGGGCCGTCGACCAGGCCCTCGTTGGTGGTGCCGGCGGTGACGGAGACGGTGCCGTCCGCCGGGTCGTACGCCCACAGCTGGTGCACGCCCGCCATGGCGATCCACACCTTGCCGCCGAAGACGGCCACGTCCCACGGGGAGGACAGGTCGATCTCGCGGGCCGGGCCCGAGGTGGGCGAGCCCTGCCACCACTGCCTGCCGGTGCCGGCCAGGGTGGTGACCTCGCCGGTCGCGAGATCGAGGCGGCGCAGGGCGTGGTTGACGGTGTCGGCGACGACGACCGAGTTTTCATCGAAGAGGGCGAGGCCCTGAGGCTCGTTGAAGGTGGCCGTGTCCGGCGTACCGTCCGCGAATCCGCGCGCCCCTGAACCGATCCGGCGTACGACGGTCTCGCCGTCCGCCGCCAGCTCCACCAGCTGGTGCCGGGTGGTGTCGCTGACCAGGAAGGACCCGCCGGGCAGGACGAGCGCCTTGCCCGGGAAGCGCAGGGTGGTCGGCTGCGGCTCCGGCGCCACGTACGGGCCGTCGCCGCGGCGCAGGGTGCCCTTCGCCTCGTGCTCGGCCTCCAGCTCCGTCACCAGCCGCTCGATGGCGTGCACATGGCCCTCACCGGCGTGCTGCGCGACGACGTACCCCTCCGGGTCGATCACCACGAGCGTCGGCCACGCGCGCACCGCGTACTGCTTCCAGGTCGCGAGCTCCGGGTCGTCGAGGACCGGGTGCTCCACGCCGTACCGCTCGACCGCGTCGACCACCGCCGCGTGCTCGGCCTCGTGCACGAACTTCGGCGAGTGCACCCCGATCACGACGACGGTGTCCGGGTGCTTCTCCTCCAGCTCACGCAGCTCGTCGAGGACGTGCAGGCAGTTGATGCAGCAGAACGTCCAGAAATCGAGCACGACTATGCGTCCGCGCAGGTCGGCGAGGGTGTACTGCTTGTCGCCCGTGTTCAGCCAGCCACCCTTGCCGACCAGCTCGGGGGCGCGGACGCGGACGCGGCGGGGAGTCGAAGCGGTCATGGATCAAGGGTGCCACCCGCCACTGACAACCGGCCCGGGCCCGCCCGCGGACCGCCGTCCCGCCTGTTCCGGAGTCGCCCGGCCCCGTCAGTCCTGGTGGACCACGTCCGAGCCGGGGCCGCCGGAGAGGGTGTCCCTGCCCGCGCCGCCGTACAAGCGGTCGTTGCCGCTGTTGCCGTACAGCTTGTCGTTGCCGGCGTTGCCGTGCAGGACGTCGTTGCCCTTGCCGCCGTAGAGGGTGTCGGCGCCGGTGCCGCCGGTGATCGTGTCCCTGCCGTCGTCGCCCGAGAGGTACTGGGCCCCGCTGCCGCCGTGCAGCGTGTCGTCGCCCTTGCCGCCCTGCACGATGTTGTCGCCGCCGCTCGCGTTGATCGTGTCGTTGCCGTCACCGCCCCAGGCCAGGCCCTCCGCGCCCACGGTGATCGTGTCGTTGCCCGCGTCGCCCGAGACGTAGGCGCCGTCGAGACGGCCGGAGTCGGTCGCCTTGTCGTTGCCGGCGCCCAGGGAGATCTGGGCGTACGAGTAGATCTGGTCCGTCGCGTTGTCGTAGGCGAGCGTGTCGTTGCCGTCGCCGAGGTTCGCGATCAGGGCGGCGTACGGGTCCTGGCTGTCCACGAAGGTGACCGTGCAGGAGACCTTGGTGTGGTCGCTCGTGGACAGATAGGCGCAGTCGTGGCCCGCGGTGATCGGGACGATGTCGTCGATCACGTAGGTGATCCCCGTCTTGTCCGCGGTGAGCGACGCGGTGACCTTCGCCTTGTTGGTCTGGCCGGGGGCGGCCCGGTAGGTGAGCTGCCAGTCGTACTGGTTGACCTCGGCGGTGGCCGACGCGGTCGCGGCGTCCGCGCTGCCGGCCAGGGCGAGCGGTGCGGCCAGGGCCGCGCCGAGGGCCAGCGTCAGCGCGGGGACGGCGCGTATCGCGCCGCGGCGGGCGGGACGAACGTGCATGAAGACCTCCGAGTGGGACGTGTACGGCTGCGCCGCTTGCGTAACGTCCGACTCGGGTTGCGCCGGTTTGGTTGGTCAACTTCCGCTCCGGCGCGGAATGTTCAACTCCGGGACACCCCCCGGACCGGTGGATTCCGGGGGCCGGTCAGCTGAGGGCGTGGCCGGTCGTCGCGTCCACGTGGGACGGGATCTCGTCGTGGTGGTCGCCGACCGTGAGGGTGCCGGTGGGTTCGAGGAGGAGGATCTCGGTGGGCACGCGCGCGTACGGCTTGTGTTCCGTCCCGCGCGGGACCGTGAAGACCGAGCCCTTCTCGAGGACCACCGTGCGCTCGCCGGCCGGTTCGCGCAGGGCGATGTGCAGTTCGCCCTCCAGGACCAGGAAGAACTCGTCGGTGTGGTCGTGGACGTGCCAGACGTGCTCGCCCTCGACCTTGGCGACCCGGACGTCGTAGTCGTTGACGGTGGTGACGATGCGGGGGCTCCACTGGTCCCTGAAGGACGCGAGGGCCTGGGCGAGACGGATCGGTTCGGTGGGCATGGGGCCATCGTGCGGGGTGGTCCGGGCGGCGGGCGAGTGCTAGAAATCGCACATGCCGCAAGGATCCTCTCAGCGCTCTCGGCCTTCTGAACCCGCTCGGCGCCGCCCGCACAAGGTCGCCGTCATCGTCGACGAGGGCACCAACCCTTTCGAAGTGGGCGTGGCGACCGAGCTGTTCGGGCTGCCGCGGCCCGAGCTGGGGCTGCCGACCCCGCTGTACGAGGTGACGCTGTGCACGCCCACGCGCGAGGTGCGGATGAACCACGGCTTCTTCACGCTGACCGGCGCGGCGGGGCTGGACGCGGTGGACGACGCGGACACCCTGGTCGTGCCCGGCCGGCCCGACAACGTCGTACCGCGCGGAGCCGCCGTCCTGGACGCCATCCGGCGCACGCACGCGCGTGGAGCGCGGGTCATGAGCCTGTGCACCGGGAGCTTCGCGCTCGCCGAGGCCGGGCTGCTCGACGGGCTGCGGGCCACCACGCACTGGATGTGGGCCGAGGAGTTCCGCCGGCTGCACCCCGGGGTGCGGCTCGTGGCCGACGTCCTCTTCGTCGACGAGGGCGGCATCCTCACCGCCGCGGGCAGCGCCGCCGCCCTCGACCTCGGGCTGCACGTCGTACGCCGGGACCACGGCGCCGAGGTCGCCAACGCGGTGTCCCGGCGCCTGGTGTTCGCCGCCCACCGGGACGGCGGTCAGCGGCAGTTCGTGGAGCGGCCGCTGCCGCGGGTGCCGGACGAGTCGCTCGCGCCGCTGCTGGCCTGGGCACGGGAGCGGCTGGGGGAGCCGCTGACGGTGGCCGGCCTGGCGGCCCGCGCGGCCGTCTCCCCCGCCACCCTGCACCGCCGCTTCCAGGCCCAGCTCGGCACGACCCCGCTGGCCTGGCTGACGGGGGAGCGGGTGGCGCTGGCCTGCCGGCTGATCGAGCGCGGGGAGCGGCGCCTCGACGTCGTGGCGGAACGCAGCGGCCTGGGGACGGCGGCCAACCTACGCGCGCGTGTGCGCCGCGAGACCGGGCTCAGTCCGTCGGCCTACCGACGGCGTTTCGGACCGGTCGGCGGGGAACGGGTGTCGGTATGAGATTCCAAGTGCGCGACCGGCTCCTCGGCTTCGGTGAGGACTACTGGATCGAGGACCAGCACGGCGACAAGGTGTTCCTCGTCGACGGCAAGGCGATGCGGCTCAGGGACACCTTCGAGCTGAAGGACACCCACGGGCGCGTCCTGATCGACATCCACCAGAAGATGTTCGCCCTGCGCGACACGATGGTGATCGAACGGGACGGCGACGTCCTGGCCCGCATCAGGCGCAAGCGCCTGTCGCTGCTGCGCAACCACTACCGGGTCACCCTGGTCGACGGCACCGAACTCGACGTCAGCGGCAAGATCCTCGACCGGGAGTTCGCCGTCGAGTACGACGGTGAGCTGCTCGCCGTGATCTCGCGCCGCTGGCTGCACGTCCGGGAGACGTACGGCGTCGACGTCGTACGCGACGACGCGGACCCGGCGCTGCTGATCGCGGTGGCGGTGTGCGTGATCCACCTGGCGGAGAAGGAGCGGGAGGAGGACTGACGCCCTCTTTGTGCAGGCCGGGTTGTGCTGTTGTGCAGGCCCGGTTCTGCTTTGTGCAGGCCCGCTTCAGCGGCGCGGGGGCTCCAGGCCCAGCACCCGGTCCTTCAGGGCCGGGAACTGCTCCCGCGTCGTCGCCACCTTCGCCGGGTCGAACTCCACGGTGAGGACCTCCTCGCCGGCGCCCGCCTGCGCCAGCACCTCGCCCCACGGATCCACCACGATCGAGTGACCCGCCTGCGGAACTCCCGCATGGGTCCCGGCCGTTCCACACGCAAGCACGAACGCCTGGTTCTCGACCGCCCGCGCCTGGGCCAGCAGCGTCCAGTGCGAGCGGCGGCGCTCCGGCCAGCCCGCTGGCAGGACCAGGGTCTCGGCGCCGTTGTCGACGAGGCCGCGGAAGAGTTCGGGGAAACGGAGGTCGTAGCAGGTGCCGAGGCCAAGCGTGGTCTCGGGCAGACGGACCGTCACCAGATCGCGCCCCGCGCCCATCAGCACGGCCTCGCCCTTGTCGAAGCCGAAGCGGTGGATCTTGCGGTAGGCGGCGACCAGGTCACCGGAGGGGGAGAAGACGAGAGACGTGTTGTAGAGAGAGCCCGAACCGGCGGCGGAGCCGCTTTCGGATGGAGCACGCTCGGGGATGGAGCCCGCGTGCAGCCACACGCCCGCGTCGCTCGCGGCCTTCGCCATCGCCTCGTGCGTCGGCCCGTCGATCGGCTCGGCCTCCTCGGTGAACCCCTCGTACGCGAACGCACCCGTGGTCCACAGCTCCGGCAGCACCACGAGATCGGCCCCGGCCTGCTCCCGTACCAGAGAGGCCACACGCCCCCGGCGCGATTCGACCGATTCGCCCTCGTTCACGTCGATCTGGAGCAGAGAGGCGCGCACACTACCACCGTCCTGGCATTCGAGTCGTTCACACGGGCCTACGATCGTCACACGAAAGCACTGCCGGGGTGCCTCACAGCAGCGTAACTTAGCGTCTCAAGACACCCGCCGACAGCAGCCACCTCCCACTGGCAACGCCGCCAACCAGCCCGTGTACCGACCGCCGAGGGGTCCCGTTCCGTGAGTCTGCATCCCACCCTCCAGCCCTACGCCGACGCCTGGACCCATTCCATCGAAGCGATATCCGAGCTGGTGGGGCCGCTGGTGGAGGGTGAGTGGAACCGACGGACTCCGTGCCCCGGCTGGTCTGTCCGTGACGTGGTGTCCCATGTCATCGGCCTGGACTGCGAGATGCTCGGCGACCCGCGGCCCATCCACACGCTGCCGCGCGACCTGTTCCACGTCACCAACGACCACCAGCGCTACATGGAGATGCAGGTCGACGTACGCCGTCATCACACGGCGCCGGAGATGACCTCCGAGCTGGAGTACGTGATCATCCGCCGCAACCGCCAGCTGCGGAACGAGTCGCGGGACCCGGGCACCAAGGTGCGCGGCCCGCTCGGCACCGAGCTCACGCTCGAAGAGGCCGTGCGGAGCCACGCGTTCAACGTCTGGGTGCACGAGCAGGACCTGCGCGCCGCCCTCGGCCGGCCCGGCAACCTCGACTCCCCCGGCGCGCACATCGCGCGGGACGTGCTGCTCGGTGCACTGCCCGCCGTGGTCGCGGAGAAGGCGGACGCGCCGCGCAGTTCGGCGATCGTCTTCGACGTGCACGGCCCGATCGAGTTCCTGCGCACGATCCGCGTCGACATCCAGGGCCGCGGCACCCTGGAGACGGCCCCCGCGCTCGGCCCCGCCGCCACCCTCACCCTGGACTGGGAGACCTTCGTCCGCCTGGCCTGCGGCCGGGTGACGCCGGACGCGGTCGCCGACCGGCTGAAGGCGGAGGGCGACCCGGAGCTGACTGCGGCGATCCTGCGGAACTTCACGGTGACGCAGTAGGACGCCGGTTCACGGAGGGCCGGTAGCCGGAAGGCCGTCCGGCGGTTCAGTGGTCCTCGGTGACCGACGTCGCGATGCCGTTCGCGAGGACGACCGTGGCGTCGAGGCCCTTCTTCGCCGCGGTCTCCAGCTGGTCGAGCGTGCAGGTGGCGGGGGACGCGGAGCTGCCGCAGATGGTGCCGTATCCCTTGATGACGGTGTCGTCGGCGACGAAGAAGGCCTGCTCGGCGCCCTTCGGCCCGGAGACCGTGAACTTGCCCGGCGCGAGGTAGGAGACCTGGCCGAGCCAGGTGCCGTTCACACCCTTCGCGCCGGAGCCGGTGGAGGCACGCTCGCTGACGAGGGTGGCGACGCCCTTCTTCAGGGTCACGTCGGCCGTGACGGCCGCCTTCTTGGTGGCCGTCTCCAGCTGGTCGAGCGTGCACTGCCCGCTGCCGCAGATCGTGCCGGCGCCGTTGACTCGTGTGTCGTCGGCGACGAAGAAGGCCTGGTCCGTCTTGCCCGGCACGGAGACGATGTACTTGCCGGGCGCGAGGTAGCTGACGGTGCCGCCGGTGAAGGTGCCCGTGACGCCCTGCCCGGACTTCGAGGCGTTCTGGGCGGTCGTACCGGACGAAGTCTTCTGGGAGGTCGTCGACTTCTTGGCCGTCCCCGAAGTCTTGGAGGAGGTCTTGGATGACGTCTTGGACGTCGACTGGTGCTGGCCGGTGCTCGAAGTGCCGCTGCCGGTGGAGTTGCTCTGACAGGCCGTCATCAGCAGGCCGGCCGAGATCGCGGCGGTGACGACGACGGCCTTGCGCAGGTGGCGGTTCATCACGGATTTCCCTTCGGAAGCGAGTACTTCGTTCGATCACTATGAGCGCCCGCAGGCCCCACAGGTCACGCCCGTCCTCGCTTCACGACACCGCTGTCACACGCCTATGACAGAGCAACACCTCGGCTGTGAAAGCCGGTTGCCGGTGAACCGCCGCGTGGTCAGGCCGGCACGTGCACCGTCTCCACCCGGCTCGCGACCAGCCGTTCCCGCTCCCGCCGGGCTACCCGCCCGCGCAGCCGCAGTATCTGACTCACGCCCAGCGCCTGGAGGAAGAAGACCGCGGAGAAGGCGACGCTGTAGTTGTCGCCGGTCGCGTCCAGGAGTACGCCGATCAGGAACAGGGTCGTCATCGAGGCGACGAAACCACCCATGTTGGTGATGCCGGACGCCGTGCCCTGCCGCTCCGGCGGGTTGGCCGGGCGGGCGAAGTCGAAGCCGAGCATCGAGGCCGGGCCGCAGGCGCCGAGCACCGCGCACAGCACGACCAGCAGCCACATCGGCGCGTGCTCGCCGGGGTAGGCCAGTGTGGCCGCCCACATCAGCGCCGTCGCGCCCACGGTGCCGAGCGCCAGCGGCAGCCGCGCCGAGTGGTGCCGGGCGACGATCTGGCCGTAGACGAGTCCGACGACCATGTTGGACAGGACGACCAGGGTGAGGAGTTCGCCGGCCGTGGCGCGGGACAGGCCCTGCGCCTGGACCAGGAACGGCAGCCCCCACAGGAGCAGGAAGACCATCGCCGGGAACTGGGTGGTGAAGTGCACCCACAGGCCCAGGCGCGTCCCCGGCTCGCGCCAGGAGGCCGCGATCTGGCGGCGCACGTAGGTCGCGCCCTGGTGCGGGAAGGGCTCCGGCTCGTGGCCCTCGGGGTGGTCCTTGAGGAAGAGCAGCATCAGGACGAGTACGAGTACGCCGGCGAGCGCGCTGCCCGCGAAGGCCGCGGTCCAGCCGACGCCGTGCAGCAGCCGGGCGATGACCAGCGTGGAGACGAGGTTGCCCGTCATGCCGACGAGCCCCGCGAGCTGGGCGACCAGTGGACCTCGGCGGGCCGGAAACCACCGAGTCCCCAGCCGCAGCACGCTGATGAACGTCATCGCGTCGCCGCAGCCGAGCAGCGCGCGCGAGGCGAGGGCGGTGCCGTACGAGGGTGAGAACGCGAAGCCGAGCTGGCCCGCCGTGAACAGCACGGTGCCGATGGCCAGCACCTTCTTGGTGCCGAGCCGGTCCACCAGCAGGCCGACGGGGATCTGCATGCCGGCGTAGACCAGCAGTTGCAGGATCGAGAAGGTCGACAGCGCCGAGGCGTTCACATGGAAGCGGTCGGCGGCGTCGAGGCCGGCGACACCGAGGGACGTACGGAAGATCACGGCGACGAAGTAGACGGAGACGCCGATGCCCCAGACGGCCATCGCGCGCCGGCCGCCGGGCGGATCGCCCGGCAGGGTGGCGGCGGAGGACGAGGCGGCGGAGCTCATCGCACCTCACCCCGGGCGAGGTGCGAGAACCAGCTGACGTGCCGGTGTACGACCCCGACGGCCGCCTCCGCGTCCCCCGACCTGAGCGCCTCCAGGATCTCCTCGTGCTCGACGAGGCTCTTGGTGATCCGGTCGGGGTGCGAGTGCATGATCGCGACGCCCATGCGCAGCTGGCGGTCGCGGAGCTGGTCGTAGAGGCGGGAGAGGATCTCGTTGCCGCCGCTGCGGACGATCTCGGCGTGGAAGCAGCGGTCGGTGACGGCGGCCCCGGCGAGGTCGCCGGCGCCGGCCTGCTGCTTCTGCTTGGCCAGCAGTTCCTCAAGGCGTTCGACGAGCCCGGCGGGGGCGGGTACGGCCTTGCGCGCCGCGTGCTCCTCGACCAGCAGCCGGGTCTCGACGACGTCGGCGATCTCCTGGGCGGAGACGGGCAGGACCAGGGCGCCCTTCTTCGGATAGAGCCTGATCAGCCCTTCCACTTCAAGCCGGAGCAGGGCTTCCCGCACCGGCGTCCGCGAGACCCCGACGGCCTCCGCAAGCTCGCCCTCGGTGAGCAGGACCCCGCCTTCGTAGCGACGCTCCAGGACACCTTGCTTGACGTGGGAGTAGACGCGGTCGGCGGCTGGTGGTTGCTTGGTTGGCTGCTTGGCGGTCAGGGTCCCCGGGCTGTTCATGCCCACAGCATAGATACAACACGTACGCATGAGGACTGCCGTCCACTATCCGGACCTCTCCGTACCAACGGCGTCACAGATGACAGCCCCACCTCAGCGGCCACACAACCATTCGTGCTAGATACGTGTCTTACACCTGCGGCCCACCTTCTTTCCCCTTCAACTCGGCCGCACTTCAGGGGCATTCAACGTAATCGGGGTATTTCAGTTGATTACCGCCATCTCCGGCATCAAGGGCAGCCGTCTCCGCAGAGCCGCCGCGGTCAGTGTCACCGCAGGCGCCGTGCTCGCGGGCGGCGCCTTCGCCGCGGCACCCGCGCAGGCTGTCACCACGCCCTCGATCGTGGCCAAGGGCGGCTACGTGATGAACAACGCGACCGCGAAGACGCTGTACACGAAGGCAGCGGACACCAAGCGTTCCACGGGCTCCACCACGAAGATCATGACCGCGAAGGTCGTGCTCGCGCAGTCGAACCTGAACCTGGACAAGAAGGTCACGATCCAGAAGGCGTACAGCGACTACGTCGTCGCGAACAACGCCTCGCAGGCCCATCTGATCGTCGGCGACAAGGTCACCGTCCGTCAGCTGCTGTACGGGCTGATGCTGCCATCGGGCTGCGACGCTGCGTACGCGCTCGCCGACACGTACGGCACCGGCTCGACGCGGGCCGCGCGCGTGAAGTCGTTCATCGGCAAGATGAACAAGGCCGCGACCGCTCTCGGCCTCAAGAACACGCACTTCGACTCGTTCGACGGCATCGGCAATGGGAGCAACTACTCGACGCCGCGCGACCTGACGAAGATCGCCAGCAGCGCGATGAAGAACGCGACGTTCCGTACGGTCGTGAAGACGAAGAAGTACACGGCGAAGACCATCACCAAGACGGGCTCGACCCGCACGATGTCGCCGTGGACCAACACGAACGGCCTGCTCAGCAGCTACAGCGGCACCATCGGCATCAAGACCGGCTCCGGCCCCGAGGCCAAGTACTGCCTGGTCTTCGCCGCGACCCGCAACGGCAAGACCGTCATCGGCACGGTCCTTGCCTCCACGTCGATCGCCCAGCGCGAGGCGGACGCGAAGAAGCTGATGAACTACGGCTTCGCGGTGCTGTAGCACCCGCCGCACCCCGCCAACAGGTAAAGGGCCCTCGCCACCGGCGACGGGCCCTTCACCATGGAGGCATGCCGACGACGACCCTGCGCGCCGCCACCCCTGCCGACCTGGACGCCATCACGGACATCCACACCCTCGCCCGTACCGCGTACTACCGGGCGGGCGGCCTGTCGGATCCGGACCTCACGTCCGCCGAGTCCCGTGCGCGCAGGCGGGAGGCGTGGGCAAGAGTCCTGGCGTCCGCCGACGGGACGGTGCTGTGCGCCGTCCGTGAGGGAGAGGTCGAGGGAGTCGTCTCGATGGGCCCGCCTGCCTACCCCGACCTGAATGGGACCACGGTCGGCCAGCTGTACCAGATCCATGTCCGGCCGGGCAGTTGGGGAGCGGGCATCGGCAGCCGGCTGCACGAGGGTTTCGTACGGTTCCTGCGCGAGCGTTCGCTGAGTACGGGCGTGCTGGAGGCGTGGGAGCGCAACAGCCGGGCCCGGGCCTTCTACACCCGGCACGGATGGCGGCCGGACGGCCACAGCCGTCCGGGCCCCGGCGACGCCGAATATCTGCGGCTGCGACTGGAGTTGGGGACCTAGAGTCGGGCGGGTGACTTTGGAGCCGACGTATCTTTCCGCCGTCCGGGAGTCGTACGACACCGTCGCCGCCGACTACGTCAAGCAGGTGCCGAGGCCTGCCGCACTGGATCCGCTGTCGCGGGCCATGTTGGGCGTGTTCGCGGAGACCGTGCGGGACGCGGCCCTCGGACCGGTCGCGGACCTGGGATGCGGACCGGGCTTCGTGACGGCGTATCTGGCCGGCCATGGCGTGCCGGTGTCCGGCGTCGACCTGTCCCCACGAATGGTGGAACTGGCCCGACAGAACCACCCCGAACTCTCCTTCTCCATCGGCTCGATGACAGCACTGGACATCGCGGACGGCTCCCTGGGCGGGATCCTCGCCTACTACTCCACCCACCACACCCCACCCGACCTGCTCCCACTCATCTACGCCGAATTCCACCGCACCCTCGCACCGGGCGGCACGCTGATGCTCGCGGGTTATGTGGGCGACGGCGAACGGCTCCGGCCGACACAGGGATACGGCGGACATCCGGTGTCGTACGAGTCCCATCTGCGGCCGGTGGAACAACTCGTGGAGCTGATGCAGACAGCCAGGCTGGTCGTGACAACGCGGGTGATACAGGAGCCCGGCAACGTTTCGAAGCGAAGGATCGCGACACTCCTCGCGGAGAAACCGGTGGGGTATCCCGCGCCCGCGCGTACACACAACGGCGGGGGCGCGTAACCCAGTTGATCAACCCTTCCCTCGCAATCGTGAACATCCCCGCACCGGCTGGCACATTCGATTTCCTCCGCCCTACGTTCCGCAGCGGAGGTGGTTCACATGATCGAACCCAGCAAGCACCAGCCCAAGCGGGCGGAGAAGGACGCGATCGACGTCGGCGACTTCGTCTACGCGGCGACCGGAGCCCGCGTCCGAAGGCTGACGATGCCGGACGGGACGCACTGGTTTCCGGCGGTGGATGTCTGCAAGGAGTTGGGATATACCTCGCCTCGAAAAGCACTTCTCGACCATGTCCCCGAGGAACACCGAGAGTGTCTCGAGACCGTCAGCAGAGCTTACGGTCTGAGCATTCCCGCAGGCAGAGAGTGGCGCCGAGATTTGGTTCTAATCGATCTCCCGGGCTTGCTCTTCCTTGTCACCGGGTGTTCCAAGCCAGCCGCTTTCACCTTCAAGCAGTGGGCCATCGAGGTGATCCAGACCGTCTATCGGGAAGGTTCCTACATCCTCGACGAGGCGGAGGTGCAGCCCGCTGGCCCGGGGGCCCCGATCGCGTACGCGATGCCGCAACAGATCGCCGACGCCATCGTCCGACTCGAAGAACGCAACCTCCAGGCCGACGAAGCCCTAGCCGTCACTCAGTACAAGTCCCTCGCGCTCCAGGAAAAGATCGCGGAGACCCAGCAGGAGTTGCTGGAAACGCAGCGCGCCACCCTCACCGCCCAGCAGGCCATCGCCCAGGCCATGGAACGCATCCGGACCGGCTCGACCTCCTGGCGCTCGACCGGTCGGCGCCGACCGCCCAGCACTCCCCACAGCCCACCACGGAGTCCGTACTGGCCGACTGGCGGCGACGGCTGTCCGTCACCGAGGACGTCTGGACCGTGGCCGTGGTCATCGCGCCGGTGCTCGTCGAAGACGGTGAACTCCGTCAACCGCTCGAAGCGATCGCCGCCCGTACGGGCCTGTCCGTACACCGCGTGAACGAATGCCTGCGACTGTTGCGCAAGCACGCCTGTATCCGCTCGCAGGGGGCGACCGAGGACGGGGCTCCGGTCTATGTGCTCAACTGAATGAAGGGGCGGCCGCAACTCGAACTTGCGGCCGTCCCTTCACGATTCAACCTAGCCGGTCCCTGAACGTCACGCCCAGCTGATCAGTCGCTTCGGCTGTTCCAGGATCGCCGCCACATCCGCCAGCACCTTCGAGCCCAGCTCGCCGTCCACCAGACGGTGGTCGAAGCTCAGCGCCAGCGTCGTGACCTGGCGCGGCTTCACCTTGCCCTTGTGTACCCACGGCTGGAGCTTGATCGCGCCGACCGCGAGGATCGCGGACTCACCGGGGTTGAGGATCGGCGTACCCGTGTCGACGCCGAAGACGCCGACGTTGGTGATGGTGACCGTCCCGCCCTGCATCGCCGCCGGGGACGTCTTGCCCTCCCGCGCCGTGGAGACCAGCTCGCCCAGCGCCCCGGCCAGTTCCGGCAGCGTCTTGGCGTGCGCGTCCTTGATGTTCGGGACGATCAGGCCGCGCGGGGTCGCCGCCGCGATGCCGAGGTTGACGTAGTGCTTGAGGACGATCTCCTGGGCCGCCTCGTCCCAGGACGCGTTGACGTCCGGGTTGCGGCGGATGGCGACCAGGAGTGCCTTGGCGATCAGGAGCAGCGGGTTCACGCGCAGGCCCGCGAACTCCTTGTCCTCCTTGAGCTCCTCGACCAGCTTCATCGTGCGCGTCACGTCCACCGTCACGAACTCCGTGACATGCGGCGCCGTGAAGGCCGAGTTGACCATCGCCTGGGCCGTGGCCTTGCGGACACCCTTGATCGGGATGCGGGTCTCACGGGCGGAGTCGTACGTCGGCACAGGCACCGGCGTCGGCGCCGTCACGGCCGGCGTCTCCACGGGCGCCGGCGGGGCCACCGCCGCGTGCACGTCCTCGCGCGTGATGATGCCGTCCGGCCCGGACGGGACCACCGTCGCGAGGTCAACGCCGAGGTCCTTGGCGAGCTTGCGCACGGGCGGCTTGGCCAGCGGGCGCTCCTTCGGCGCCTCGACGGGCTCGGCCACCGGACCGTGTCCGTTCAGCTCCGTCTGGATCGCCGTCGAGGCCTGGGAGACCGCGACCTCGGGGCCCTTGCGCGGGCGGCGCTTGGTGGAGGACGTGGCCACGCCGTAGCCGACGAGCACGGGCTGGCGGCCCGAGCCCTCCGGCTTCTTCTCCTCGGCGGGGGCGGGGGCCTTCGCCGGCGCGGGAACCTCCGCCGGCGCGGCAGTCTCGGCACCTGCCCCGGCCCCGCCCGACACGTCCACCGCGATGATCGACGTACCCACGTCGACCGTGGTGCCCTCGGGGAAGTGCAGGTCGCGGACCACTCCGTCGTACGGGATGGGCAGTTCGACGGCCGCCTTCGCCGTCTCGACCTCGCAGACCACCTGGCCGTCGGTGACCGTGTCGCCGGGCTTGACGTACCACTTGAGGATCTCGGCCTCGGTGAGCCCTTCGCCCACGTCCGGCATCTTGAACTCGCGTACGGACGCTTCCGTCATCGTCGTCACGAACCCTCTCCTCAGTACGCCAGGGCGCGGTCGACGGTGTCGAGCACCCGGTCCAGGCCCGGCAGGTACTCCTCCTCCAGGCGGGCCGGCGGGTACGGGGCGTGGTAGCCGCCGACCCTGAGCACCGGGGCCTCCAGGTGGTAGAAGCAGCGCTCGGTGATCCGGGCGGCGATCTCCGCGCCCGAGCCGAAGAACACCGGTGCCTCGTGGACCACGACCAGGCGGCGGGTCTTCTGCACCGACGCCTGGATCGAGTCGAAGTCCAGCGGGGAGACCGAGCGCAGGTCCAGGACCTCCAGGCTCTTGCCCTCCTCCGCCGCCGCGTCGGCGACCTCATGGCAGAGCTTGACCATCGGGCCGTAGGCGACCAGCGTCAGATCGGTGCCCTCGCGGACGACCTCGGCCTTGTGCAGCGGGCCGGGGATCGCCTCCGCGTTGACCTCGGCCTTGTCCCAGTAGCGCCGCTTGGGCTCGAAGAAGATCACAGGGTCGTCGGACTGGATGGCCTGCTGCATCATCCAGTACGCGTCCGAGGCGTTGGACGGGGAAACCACCTTCAGGCCCGCCACGTGCGCGAACAGCGACTCCGGGGACTCGGAGTGGTGCTCGACCGCGCCGATGCCGCCGCCGTAGGGGATGCGGACGACGACCGGGAGCTTGACCTTGCCCAGGGAGCGCGCGTGCATCTTGGCGAGTTGGGTGACGATCTGGTCGTAGGCCGGGAAGACGAAGCCGTCGAACTGGATCTCCACGACCGGGCGGTAGCCGCGCAGCGCGAGGCCGATCGCCGTGCCGACGATGCCGGACTCGGCGAGGGGGGTGTCGATGACCCGGCTCTCGCCGAAGTCCTTCTGGAGACCGTCCGTCACACGGAAGACGCCGCCGAGCTTGCCGACGTCCTCGCCCATGACCAGGACCTTGGGGTCGGATTCGAGGGCGCGGCGCAGCGACTCGTTGATCGCCTTGGCGAGAGCCATCTTCTCTGCCATGTCAGTGATCCCCCTCGTCTGCGAACGACGCCTGGTAGGCGGCGAACTGGGCCCGCTCCTCGTCGACGAGCGAGTGCCCGTCCGCGTACGCGTTCTCGAAGATGGCGAAGTGGTCCGGGTCCGGCATGGCACGGACCGCCTCGCGCACTCGTTTGCCCAACGCCTCGGACTCGGCCTCGAGTTCCGCGAAAAATCCCTCGTCCGCGTGGTTTGAGGCCTCCAGGTACCGGCGAAGGCGCAGGATCGGGTCCTTCGCCTCCCAGGCCAGCCGCTCGTCGTCGCCCCGGTAGCGGGTGGGGTCGTCGGAGGTGGTGTGGGCGCCCATGCGGTAGGTGTACGCCTCGACGAGCGTCGGTCCCTCGCCGCTGCGGGCCCGCTCCAGCGCCCACTTGGTGACCGCGAGGCAGGCCAGCACGTCGTTGCCGTCGACGCGGACGCCCGGGAAGCCGTAGCCCTGCGCGCGCTGGTAGAGCGGGACGCGGGTCTGCTTCTCGGTCGGCTCGGAGATGGCCCACTGGTTGTTCTGGCAGAAGAACACGACCGGGGCGTTGTAGACCGCGGAGAAGGTGAACGACTCGGCGACGTCGCCCTGGCTGGACGCGCCGTCGCCGAAGTAGGCGATCACCGCGCTGTCCGCGCCGTCCTTGGCGATGCCCATCGCGTAGCCGGTGGCGTGCAGCGTCTGGGAGCCGATGACGATCGTGTAGAGCTGGAAGTTGTTGGTGTTGGGGTCCCAGCCGCCGTTGTTCACGCCGCGGAACATGCCCAGCAGGTTGGTCGGGTCGACCCCGCGGCACCAGGCGACGCCGTGCTCGCGGTAGGTCGGGAAGACGTAGTCGTCCTCGCGGGTGGCGCGGCCCGAGCCGATCTGGGCGGCCTCCTGGCCGAGCAGCGAGGCCCACAGGCCCAGCTCGCCCTGGCGCTGCAGGGAGGTGGCCTCGGCGTCGAAGCGCCGGGTGAGGACCATGTCGCGGTACAGGCCGCGGAGATCGTCGGGGGTGATGCCGGCGACGTACTTGTCGTACTCGGCGTTCTTGACGCGTTCGCCCTCGGGCGTCAGCAGCTGTACGAGCTCCGGGTCGGTGCCCGGCGCGTTCCTTGCGGTCGTGCGCTTGCCGGCCGTGCTCTTGGTTCCGGCGCTGCGTCGCGGTTTGCGCGCGGCAGTGCTCTCCACGGTCACGTGTGCTCCTCCGTCGGTCCGGCATCCCGGGTTCGCCGGGTGCCAGTGCGGCTCACCTGCAGCCCTACGGACGCACAGGGTGGGTGCGGCCCGGTCGGGAACAGGCGTGACAGGTGCCCCGGCGAGCGCCCTGCACAAGGCACGTTACCCAGTGCTCCACATTTCTGTGAAACCCCTCCTGACCTGCGATTTTGCTTTGATTTCCAAGTAAATCGCGAAAGTCGGGAACATCTCCTGGTCACAGCCTTGCAGGGGGCCGGAACAACGGCACGTTATCCCGGTGACCCAGCTCACCGGAAGAGCCCTCCTCAGGCAGGTCTCATACCACTGTGTGAGACTGCCCATGTGCGCGAAGACGGAAAAATCCTGGTATTTCTTCTCGACGACCACGAGGTGGTCCGGCGCGGGGTCCATGAGCTGCTCTCGGTCGAGGACGACATCGAGGTGGTGGGCGAGGCCGGTACGGCGGCCGACGCGCTGGTACGGATTCCGGCCACCCGGCCCGACGTGGCGGTGCTGGACGTACGGCTCCCGGACGGCAGCGGCGTCGAGGTGTGCCGGGAGATCCGCGCCGCGGACGAGTCCGTCAACTGCCTGATGCTGACCTCCTTCGCCGACGACGAGGCCCTCTTCGACGCGATCATGGCGGGCGCCTCCGGATACGTCCTCAAGGCGATCCGAGGCCACGAACTGCTGACGGCCGTACGGGACGTCGCGGCCGGCAGGTCCTTGCTGGACCCGGTGGCCACCGCGCGCGTGCTGGAGCGGCTGCGCGACGGCAAGGACGCCAAAGGGGACGACAGACTCGCGGACCTCACCGAGCAGGAGCGCAGGATCCTCGACCTCATCGGCGAGGGGCTCACCAACCGGCAGATCGGCGAGCGGCTGCACCTGGCCGAGAAGACGATCAAGAACTACGTATCGAGTCTGCTTTCCAAACTCGGTATGCAGCGGCGCTCCCAGGCCGCCGCGTACGTGGCGCGCGCACAGGCCGAACAGCAGCGCCATTGAGGACCAAAGCCCTCTCCCCCGAGAGGCGGGCATGTCCGACATTGTCTGTATGCCCTCCGACGAACGTCTCGCCGTCGAGCTGCTCGCCCGCACCGACTACGGCCGCGTCGCCACCAGCATGCGCGCACTGCCGTTCCTGGCCTTCGCCCGGCACATCGTGGCCGACGGCCGGGTGCTGCTGCGGCTGCCGCGGAGCTGCGGGTACCACCGGGCGTGCGCCGGGAGCGTGGTGGCGTACGGCTCGGACAACCTGAGCTCGGCGCGGCCCGGGGAAAGCCTGTGGTCGGTGCAGGTGGTCGGGGAGTGCGCCGCGCACGAGCCGACGGCCGCCGAGATCGAGCGGTTCGGTCCGGCGCCTCGGCTGGTGGACGGCGAACCGTACGAGCCCGTCTATCTGAGCGTCGAGCCGCAGTTCGGCACGGTCCATTCCACCGACGGTGGCCTGGAACGCCACTTCGAGCACATCCCGTGACCGAAAGCGACTGACGACGACTGTCTGCGACAACGCCCAGCTCACGGGCCCGGCTCGTGCCCTAGCATCTGGCGCGTGCCGCGCTCCCATGTACCACCCCACGTGCCCCACGCGCCCCCATTGGGCGCCCTGCTGCGCCAGTACACCGCCGGTTCCCCCGTCGCCTGCGAGCCCGTCGAACAGGGCCTGCTGAACCGCGGCTACCGCCTGTGCACCACCCGGGGCCGCTACTTCCTCAAGCACCACTTCGACCCCGAGACCGCCGACCCGGCCGCGATCGCCCGCCAGCACCGGGCCACCCAGCGCCTGGCCGACCTGGGCGTCCCGGTGGCACCCCCGCTGCCGGGCCGGGACGGGCGCACGGTCGCCGTGGTCGGCGGGCACGCCTACGCCCTGCACCCCTGGATCGACGGCAGGCACCGGCACGGCGGCCAGCTCACCACCGGTCAGTGCGAACGGCTGGGGGCGCTCCTGGGCGTCGTACACGCAAGCCTGGAGCGCGTGATGCCGGCGCACGCGCGGGCGCGCGGGTCCGATACGGGCGAGAGCGCCGACCCGGCGGACACCTTCACCCTGATCGACGACCTGCTGGGGCGCGTACGGCGGCACCGGCCCGCCGACTCCTTCGACGAGCTGGCCCGGCACCGGCTGCTGGAGCGGCGCGCGCTGCTGGAGCAGCACTCCGGGCGACGGCCCGCGCGTGGGGGCTCGGTGGGCTGGGTGCACGGGGACTTCCACCCGTTCAACCTGCTCTACAAGGGCGACGCCCCGGCCGCGATCGTCGACTGGGACCGGCTGGGTCTGCGCCCGCGCGCGGAGGAGGCCGTACGCGCCGCCGCGATCTTCTTCGTACGTCCCGTGGGGGCGCTCGACCTGCCGAAGGTACGGGCGTACGCACGCGCGTACCGGCGCGCGGCCGGCGCCACGCCCTCCCAGCTCGCGGCGGCCGTGCACCGCGTGTGGTGGGAGCGCCTCAACGACTTCTGGATGCTGCGCTGGCACTACGAGCGCGGCGACACCCGCGCGGACTGCCAGTTCCCGGCGACCTCGGCGCTCGCGGTGTGGTGGACGCGCGAGTACGACACGGTGTGCGAGGCGTTCACGGCGTGAGACGGACGCCCTCGGGGAAGCAGCACGCGCGCGTGGAGCGGTTTACGGCTCTACGCGCGCGTGGAGGTCACCCTGCCGGCCGGCGTCAGCCGCCGAGCGCGCCGCTGGTGACGCCGGTCGTGCCGCCGTTGTCGGCGCCGCCGTCCGCGGGGTCGGTGGAGCCGCCCGTGGGGTCGTCGGTCGTCGGGTTGCTGCTCGTCGGCTCGTTCGTCGTCGGCTCGTCCGTGGGCTCGTCGGTCGGCTCGCTGCTCGGGGTCGCCGACGGCGTGTACGACGGGGTGTACGACGGCGTGTAGTCCCCCGAGCCGGAGCTCGTGCCGGAGGTGTCGTCCGTCGACGTGTCGGTGGACGTGTCCGTCGGCTCCTCGCTCGGCGTCTCGGAGGCCGTGTCGTCCTTGCTGGTCTGCGAGGTGGTCGGCGACTGCGTGGTGCCGCCCCCGCCACCGCCGCCACCGGTGTTGTTCAGCGCCAGCGCGACACCCGCCGCGATCGCGATCACCGCGAGGACGGCCAGGATCCACAGCTTGCCGCGGCCGCTGCCCCGGTTGCCGTGCCCCTCGAAGCCGCCGTCGTCCCCGCCGCCGTAACCGCCGGGCAGGATCGGCTGCGGGATCTGCGACGTACCGGACCCGTCGCCCGGGTGCGGCAGCACCTGCGTGCCGGCGAAACCGGCCGCCGGAGTGTGCCGGCCGTCGTGCATGTCGACCGGCCCGGTGTTCCAGGTGCCGGTGTGCCCGCCCTGGTCGTACAGCATCTGCAGGCCGTACTGGACCAGCCCGCGCATCTCCTCGGCGGTCTGGAAACGGTCGTCGGGCTCCTTGGCCAGTGAACGCATGACCAGGCCGTCGAGTTCCGGCGGAGCGGCGCCTTCGGAGATCTGGGACGGCGGGACCGGGATGTCCTGGACGTGCTGGTACACCACCGAGAGCGGGGTCTCGCCGACGAACGGGGGCCGCAGCGCGAGGAGTTCGTACAGGAGGCAGCCGGTCGCGTACAGGTCGGAGCGGTGGTCGACGGCCTTGCCGAGCGCCTGCTCCGGCGAGAGGTACTGCGGCGTGCCCATGACCATGCCGGTCTGGGTCATCGTCGTGGACGCGCCGTGCAGGGCACGCGCGATGCCGAAGTCCATCACCTTGACGGCGCCGTTGTGCGTGATGATCACGTTCGCCGGCTTGATGTCGCGGTGCACGATTCCGTGCTGGTGCGAGTAGGCGAGCGCCTCCAGGACACCCGAGACGATGATCAGGGCCTGCTCGGGGCCCGGCGCCTCGGCGTTGATGAGGAGGTCGCGGATGGTGCGCCCCTCGACGATCTCCATCACGATGTACGGCACCGACTGGCCGCCGACGAAGTCCTCGCCGGAGTCGTACACGGCGACGATCGCGTGGTGGTTGAGGCCGGCCACGGACTGCGCCTCGCGCGTGAAGCGGGCCTTGGAGACCGGGTCCTCGGCGAGGTCCGCGCGCAGCAGCTTGACCGCGACGGTGCGCCCGAGGCGCACGTCCTCGGCGGCGAACACCTCTGCCATGCCGCCCCGGCCGAGTCTGCGGGTCAGCCGATATCGGCCGTCGCCGACCAGCCCGCCGTTACCCCACATCTCCGGCGCATCTGACATTCCGCCGCCAGTCGCCTCGGGGTCGGACGGGCCCTGAGCGCGCTGCTGCTGCTCCATCAGTCCTCGCCGTCGTTTCTGCCCGCGGTGCGCGCGGTGTTGTTACGGTCTCCGTCGGCCACGCTACAGCCTCAACGCAAGCGGCCGGTCCGAGAAGGAAGCCGGAACCGGCACGAGACGGACCGGCCATCAAACCGTCACCCCCGGCCGTCGTGCAAATTCTGTGTACCGCGAGTACAACCTCTGTAACGCTCCCACGACGCTTCTTTCGCGTACGGTCACGGAACGGGCATCGCGCTTGACGTGTCAGTGCCCTCGGGCAGACTTGGCCGGGAATAACACATTCGATCACCGCCTGTCAGCCCGGCGATGACGGTCTACGGTGCCTGAAGGCCCATGGGGGACACGGAAGATGAGCCAGGACGGCGCGCAGGGCCGGTACGCGGGAAGGGCGCTGGCCGGTGGCCGCTACCAGCTGCGCGACTTGCTCGGCCAGGGCGGCATGGCCTCGGTGCACCTGGCCTACGACTCCGTGCTCGACCGGCAGGTCGCGATCAAGACCCTGCACACCGAGCTCGGCCGCGAGCAGGCCTTCCGCGAGCGCTTCCGCCGCGAGGCCCAGGCCGTGGCCAAGCTCACGCACACCAACATCGTCTCGGTCTTCGACACCGGCGAGGACAGCGTCGACTCGATGACGACGCCGTACATCGTCATGGAGTACGTCGAGGGCCGCCCGCTGGGCTCGGTGCTCGACGAGGACGTACGGCAGTTCGGCGCGATGCCCGCGGACAAGGCGCTGAAGGTCACCGCGGACGTGCTCGCCGCGCTGGAGATCAGCCACGAGATGGGGCTGGTCCACCGCGACATCAAGCCGGGCAACGTCATGGTGACCAAGCGCGGCGTCGTCAAGGTGATGGACTTCGGCATCGCGCGTGCCATGCAGTCCGGCGTCACCTCCATGACGCAGACCGGCATGGTCGTCGGCACCCCGCAGTACCTCTCGCCCGAGCAGGC
The DNA here is from genome assembly GCF_040643775.1 of Streptomyces sp. NPDC047081. Lineage (NCBI taxonomy): Bacteria > Bacillati > Actinomycetota > Actinomycetes > Kitasatosporales > Streptomycetaceae > Streptomyces > Streptomyces sp. NPDC047081. The sequence continues at coordinate 524,907 of NZ_JBEYUY010000003.1, forward strand.
CCTGGGGCGCGGCGTGGACGCCCGTTCCGACCTGTACTCGGTCGGCATCATGCTGTTCCAACTGGTCACCGGGCGGCTGCCGTTCGACGCGGACTCGCCGCTGGCGATCGCGTACGCGCACGTGCAGGAGGAGCCGGTGGCGCCCTCCTCGATCAACCGGGCGCTGCCGCCGGCGGTGGACGCGCTGGTTGCCCGCGCGCTGAAGAAGAACCCGAACGAGCGCTTCCCGAGCGCCGAGGCCATGCGCGACGAGTGCCTGCGGGTGGCCGCGTCCCTTCAGGCCGCCCCGCCGAGCATCGTCCCCGGCGCGCCCACCGCGAGCGGTGCGGGCGTCGGCGCGGCGGTGTTCCCGCCGGTCAACCACGCGACCCCGCCGCCGGTCCCGGTCCAGCAGCCGTACCAGCCGGCCCCGACGCCGAACCCGTACGGCACACCGGCGCCCGCGCCGACGCCTTCTCCGTCGTACGGCTATCCGCAGCAGGGCGGCGGCTACCAGACGCCGCCCCCGTTCCCGCAGCAGCCGCAGACCCCGGCGCCGTACAACCTCTCCCCGCAGCCCTCAACGCCGCCGCCCGCGCGGGCCGGCGACAAGGGCAACAAGCCGGTGGTCGTCATCATGGTGGTCGTGGCGATCATCGCCGTGACCGGGCTGCTGGCGGCCATCCTGTTCAACAGCGGCAACAAGAGCAGCGACGACAACAGCGGTGGCAGCGGCGGCACCGACGCGAGCAGCTCGGCGACGCACGCGGAGGGCTATCGCGGGCCGGACACGTCGAAGACGATCGACTCGACGGAGTGCACGGAGCCGCAGGAGTCGTACACCGACGAGAACAAGATCCGGGTGCCCGACTTCCGGTTCAAGTACATCGACTCGGTCAAGGACTGCGCGGCGGACGCCGGGTGGACGGTCGAGGTCGAGGACATCGACGAGAACACGTACGGCGAGGGTGCGGTGATCAAGCAGTCGCCGGAGGCCGGTTCGGACGCGGACCCGGACAACGTGCAGATCACCCTGGAGGTCTCGACGGGCAACCCGGCGAGCTGACAAGCAACGAGCCGACGAGCAACGAGCTGACGAGCAAGACGAAGGGCCCGGCGGTCTCGGCCGCCGGGCCCTTTCATGTCTGTTACGTCGTTTACAGGTACGGCCCGCCGGTGCGGCCGGCCGCCTGGCCGCCGTCCTCGCCCATCTCGTGGCCGCCCACGCCGGGCGGGAGCGCGCGCCGCATCTGCTCCAACTGGGCCCGCGCGGCCATCTGCTGGGCGAACAGCGTGGTCTGGATCCCGTGGAAGAGGCCCTCCAGCCAGCCCACCAACTGGGCCTGCGCGATACGCAGTTCCGCGTCGCTCGGGGTGCCCTCGTCCTGGAACGGCAGGGACAGCCGCTCCAGCTCCTCGACCAGCTCCGGTGCCAGACCGTCCTCCAGCTCCTTCACCGAGCTGCGGTGGATCTCCTTGAGCCGGGCCCGGCTCGCCTCGTCCAGAGGAGCCGCGCGCACCTCCTCCAGGAGCTGCTTGATCATGCTGCCGATCCGCATCACCTTGGCCGGCTGCTCGACCTGCTCCGTCACCGGGATCTCGCGGGAGTCCTCGTCCGTACCGCCGCCAATCGCCATACCGTCCTGGCCGACGACCAGGATCTGGGGGGTCTCCGGTGAGCGTTCGTTCCTCGGCATCTCCATGCCGCCATTCTCTCGCACCCGTGCATCTCATCACCGTGGTGCCCCCTGTGGAAGGTGATCCACCGTTTACGGTGCGGGAGATTGCACCTTGCTGCGCGGGAGATCGCGTCAGTCCTCGGGGCGCGGCCTGGTGACGGTGATCAGCCGCAGCAGACGGGCCTCGCAGTGGTCCAGCCAGCGGATCTCCGCCTCCGCGTGGCAGATCAACTGCTCCAGGACCAGCAGCCGCGCCACCTCGTCGGGATGCTCGGGCGTCCTGGACAACGCCTGCGCCCGCTGCCGTACGTACTCGTGCAGCGCGTCCGCCACGTGCCGGCGCTGCGCCTCCACGACCGCGCGTACGTCGACGCCGGGTGCGCCGACGGCCAGCGCCAGCTTGATCGCCAGCTCGTCGCGGGGCGGGCTCGCGCGCTCGACGGGCGCCGCGAACCACGCGCGCAGTTCGTCGCGGCCGGCCTGTGTCAGCGCGTACAGCGCCCGCCCCGCCTCGTCCTGACCGTCCTGCGCGACCATCCCGTCCCGCTCCAGCCGGCCGAGGGTCGTGTAGACCTGCCCGATGTTCAACGGCCAGGTCCCACCCGTCCGCGCCTCGAACTCGGTGCGCAGCCGTGAGCCGTAGCGGGGGCCGTGTTCCAGGAGCGCCAGCAGGCCGTGACGTATCGACATACCGGGATTGTGCAGCCGTACCGCCTTATTTGGCGGAACCCGGAATGCCGGACGTGCGGAAGGGGGTGACGCTGGTGACGTGACTTCATGGCTGCGGGCTTTGAGGGGGACGGGTGTGGTGGTGGGGATGGGGGCTGGTGTTGCGATGAGCGCCGGTGCGTTCGGGGTGGTCGGGGTGCTGGGGGGTGGGGAGGCGGTGGCGTACGGGGGTGGTTCGTCGTACGGGGGCGTATCGAGGGACGGGAGCGTTTCGTTGTACGCGGCCGTATCGACGTACGGGGGCGTTTCGACGCACCGGGCCGTTTCGACGGACGGCGGCGTATCGACGGACGGCGGCGTATCGACGGACGCTCCCGTATCGACGCACGGCACCGTCCCGTCGTACGGGGGCGTATCGACGAACGGGCCCGTATCGACGTACCACGTCGGGCGGGCCCCCGCCCCCGGGCCTTCCGGGTCCGCGTCTGCCGGGGAGCCGTCGCGGGCCGGGAGTGTGGCCGGGGAGGGGCGGGAGCGGCCTGGGCGGGCGGAGCCGTCGACGCCCTCGGACGACACCACTGCCGAGCAGACGGGCGAGGAGGCGGGGGACGACGGCGGTGGCGTCCCGGAGGAGGCCGCCGAGGGTGTCGAGAGCCCGGACGCCGACGAGTCGCCGCAGGACGCGCAGGTCGGCTCCGCGCCGCCGGCCCGGCCCGTACGGCAGACCGTCGCGCGGGCCGAGTCGCCGGCCGAGCCCGTGCTGCGGATCCTGCCCCTGGGCAGCGGGCTGGTCCTGATCGGGCTCGGTCTCGGACTCGCGTTCATCGGGCTTCGGTTGCGCCGAGGCTAGGCGACTGGGCTTCGTCGGCCCCGCCGGTCAGGGTGCGATCAGCAGGACCTTGCCGATGTGGCCGCTCTCCTCCACCACCCGGTGTGCGGCCGCCGCGTCGCTCATCGGGAGTTCGCGGTCGACGACCGGGCGGACATGGCCGCCGGACAGCAGCGGCCACACGTGTTCGCGTACGGCCGCCACGATGGCCGCCTTCTCCTCCAGCGGACGCGCCCGCAGCGACGCGGCCGTGATGGCGGCCCGCTTGTTCAGCAGCGCGGCGAGGTTCAGCTCGCCCTTGATGCCGCCCTGCATGCCGATGACGGCGAGGCGGCCGTTGACGGCGAGGGTCCGGATGTTCCGGTCCAGGTACTTGGCGCCCATGTTGTCGAGGATGACGTCGGCCCCCGCCCCGTCGGTGGCCGCCTTCACCTCCTCGACGAAGTCCTGCTCCCGGTAGTTGACGAGGATCTCGGCGCCGAGTTCGCCGCAGTACTCCAGCTTCTCCTTGGTGCCCGCGGTCACGGCCACCTTCGCCCCGACGGCCTTGGCAAGCTGGATCGCCATCGTGCCGATGCCGCTGGAGCCGCCGTGCACGAGCAGGGTCTCGCCGGGGCGCAGGTGGGCGATCATGAAGACGTTCGACCAGACCGTGCAGACCACCTCGGGCAGTGCCGCGGCCGCCCTGAGGCCGACGCCCTCGGGCACGGGCAGCAGCTGCCCCGCCGGCACGGCGACCTTCTCGGCGTAACCGCCGCCCGAGAGCAGCGCGCACACCTCGTCGCCGACGGCCCAGCCGGAGACTCCGGGGCCGAGCGCGGCGATCCGGCCCGAGCATTCCAGGCCGGGGTAGCGGGACGCGCCGGGCGGCGGGTCGTAGAAGCCCTGCCGCTGCAGGATGTCGGCGCGGTTGACGGCACTGGCCGCCACCTCGACCAGGACCTCGCCCTCGCCGGGCACGGGATCGGGGACCTCGTCCCACACCAGCGCCTCGGGCCCACCAGGTTCGGGAATCGTGATCGCATGCATGAGGGGGACGCTACTCCTGATGGCGGGCGCCCCCACCGGCGGCGGGGCGCGCGGACGTCGGTGAGGAGTGCGGAGGTCGGCGGGGCGCGCGGAAAAGAGTGTGCGATCACCGATGAGTTCGGGCGACGGTAAAGGTCTTCCCATGCGTGACCCAAGTGCGCGGAAGGAGACCCACCATGAGCCGGCACACGAACGGCCTGGCCATCGAGACCGCGGGACTGGTGAAGACGTTCGGTGAGACCCGGGCCGTCGACGGCGTCGACCTCGCCGTTCCGGCGGGCACAGTGTACGGAGTCCTCGGCCCGAACGGCGCCGGCAAGACCACCACCGTGAAGATGCTCGCCACGCTGCTCAGGCCGGACGGCGGCGAGGCCCATGTCTTCGGCCATGACGTCGTACGCGAGGCCGACGAGGTCCGCGCCCGCGTCAGCCTCACCGGCCAGTACGCGTCGGTCGACGAGGACCTCACCGGCACCGAGAACCTGGTCCTGCTCGGCCGCCTCCTCGGACACGGCAAGAAGGCCGCCCGGGTGCGTTCCGAGCAACTCCTGGAGGCCTTCGGGCTCACGGACGCGGCGGGGAAACAGGTCAAGCACTACTCCGGCGGCATGCGGCGCCGTATCGACATCGCGGCCTCCATCCTGAGCACTCCCGACCTGCTCTTCCTCGACGAGCCGACCACCGGCCTCGACCCGCGCAGCCGCAACCAGGTCTGGGACATCGTGCGCGCCGTGGTCGCCCAGGGCACGACCGTGCTGCTGACCACACAGTACCTGGACGAGGCCGACCAGCTGGCGTCCCGGATCGCCGTCATCGACCACGGCCGGGTGATCGCCGAGGGCACGAAGGGCGAGCTGAAGGCGTCCGTCGGCGCCGGCTCCGTACACCTGCGGCTGCGGAACGCGGAGCAGCGGCCCGAGGCGGCGGACGTGCTGCGTCGGACCCTGGACGCGCAGGTGCAGCTGGAGCCCGACGCGGTGGCGCTGACGGCCCGGGTCGATACGGCGACCAGTGGCGACGCCGCCGAGCAGGCCGCCCGGGCGCTCGGCGAACTGGCCCGCACGGGGATCACCGTGGACAACTTCTCGCTGGGTCAGCCCAGCCTGGACGAGGTGTTCCTCGCCCTCACCGGACACGACACGCACACGCCGAAGAAGGACGAGGTGCCGGCATGAGTACCGCGACCAGCACGGAAACCCACGACCTGGCCCCCGTCAGCGTCGAGTCGCTCGCCGCGCTGCTGGTCGGCGGCCGGCGCCCGCCCCGCCCGAGCCCGCTGTCCGCCTCGCTGACCTTCGGCTGGCGGGCGATGCTCAAGATCAAGCACGTGCCGGAGCAGCTCTTCGACGTCACCGCGTTCCCGATCATGATGGTGCTGATGTACACATACCTGTTCGGGGGCGCTCTGGCCGGCTCCCCGAAGCAGTACATCCAGTTCCTGCTGCCGGGCATTCTCGTGATGTCGGTCGTGATGATCACCATGTACACGGGCGTCTCGGTCAACACCGACATCGAGAAAGGCGTGTTCGACCGCTTCCGCACGCTGCCGATCTGGCGGCCGTCGACGATGGTCGGCTATCTGCTGGGCGACGCCCTGCGCTACACCATCGCCTCGGTGGTGATGCTCGCCGTCGGCATGATCATCGGCTACCGCCCGGACGGCGGCGTCGGTGGTGTGCTCGCCGGAATCGCGCTGCTGGTCGCCTTCTCGTTCGCGTTCTCGTGGATCTGGACGATGTTCGGGCTGCTGCTGCGCACCGAGAAGTCGGTGATGGGCGTCAGCATGATGGTGATCTTCCCGCTGACCTTCCTGTCCAACGTCTTCGTCGACCCGAGGACCATGCCGGGCTGGCTGCAGGCCTTCGTCAACAACAGCCCGATCACCCATCTGTCGTCCGCGGTACGGGGGTTGATGGCCGGCGACTGGCCGGCCGCCGAGGTCGGCTGGTCACTGGGCTGGGCGGGCCTGTTCGTGCTGGTCTTCGGACCGGTCACGATGCGGCTGTACAACCGCAAGTAGGGCTCAGTCGCGCGGGAGGGGCCGGGCGTCGGGTGCGACCCGAACGCCCGGCGACGCCCGCACGATCGTGATCAGCCGGTCCGTCAACTGGAGCTCTCCGACGGCCGGATCGTCGTATCCGAGCACCCGATGACCGCGTACGACGCTCACCACCAGGTCCTCCGTCTCGCGCGGCCCCTTGCCCACCTCGGCCCTGGTCACCGGCCGTTCGACGATGTCGAGCCCGCTGCCCTGCTGGATCAGGTCCTCCATCACCATGCCGGCCGCGGGGCTGAGCACGGACAGGCCGAGCAGCCGCCCGGCCGCGCTGGCGCTGGTGATGACGGCGTCGGCGCCGGACTGCTGGAGCAACGGCGCGTTCTCCTCCTCGCGCACCGCGGCCACGATCTTGGCGCCGCGGTTGAGCTGCCGGGCCGTCAGCGTCACCAGGACCGCCGTGTCGTCGCGCTGGGTCGCGATGATGATCTGCCGTGCCCGGTGCACCTCGGCCCGCTTGAGCACCTCGCTGCGCGTGGCGTCTCCTATGACCCCGGCGTAGCCCTCGGCCGTCGCCGCGTCGATCACCTTGGAGCTGGGGTCGACCACGACGACCTGCTCCTTGTTCAGCCCGGTCGCGCACACGGTCTGGATCGCCGACCGCCCCTTCGTCCCGAAGCCGACGACGACGGTGTGATCCCGCAAAGTGGACCTCCAGCGGTTGAGGCGCCATTCCTCCCGGGTGCGCTCGGTGAGGACCTCGAGCGTGGTGCCGACCAGGATGATCAGGAACAGCACGCGCAGGGGCGTGATGACGAAGATGTTGGTGAGCCGGGCGGCGTCGCTGACCGGGGTGATGTCGCCGTAACCGGTGGTGGAGAGGGTGACGGTCGCGTAGTAGAAGGCGTCGAGCAGGTCCACGGAGCCGTCGGAGTTGTCGTTGTAGCCGTCGTGATCGGCGTAGACGATCAGGGCGGTGGCGACCAGCACCAGCAGCGCCATCAGCAGCCGCTTGCCGACCTGGCGGATCGGCCGCTCCACCACCTTCTTCGGGAGTTTCACCCGATGGGTCACGAGGTGTTCGTCCGCCTGCCGGGCGATCGCGTCATGGCCCGCTTGTTTCACGTGAAACACACCCCGATTCCGGCGGACGCCCAGGGCAGATCAAGGAGTTCGAGCTCCTGACCGGCCCGGGCACCGCCCGGTGGTACGACGGCCAGCGCGTCGGCCGCCGCGATGCCGCGCAGCATGGCCGGACCGTTGTAGTGCAGCGGCACGGCGACATCACCGCGCAGCACGACGGGGATGAGCCGGGTGTCGTACGGGTGCCCATGGGCCGTGTCCTGTACGGGCAGCGCGTACGGCTCGGGCGCGGGGTGCGCGGCGAGGGTGCGCAGCAGCGGCTCGGCCAGGGTGAGCAGGCCGGAGACGGCGGCGAGGGGGTTGCCGGGGAGGCCGACGAGGTGCTGGTTCTCCTTGGTGCGGGCCAGCAGCATGGGGTGGCCGGGGCGCACCTTGACGCCGTCGACGAGGAGTTCGGCGCCGATGCGGTGCAGGGTGGGGTGGACGTGGTCGACGGGGCCGGAGGCGGTGCCGCCGGTGGTGACGATCAGGTCTGCGTCGGAGGTGGTGATGGCCTTGTGCAGCGCCTTGGCGTCGTCGCCGAGCCGTCGTACGGCGGTGACCTCGGCGCCGAGCGCGCGCAGCCAGGGCGGCAGCATCGGGCCGAGCGCGTCTCTGATCAGGCCGTCGTGCGGCCGGCCCCTGGTGAGCAACTCGTCGCCCAGGACGAGCACTTCGGCGCGGGGGCGGGGAACGGCGGTGAGGGTGTCGTAGCCGGCGGCCGCCGCGAGTCCGAGCACGGCCGGGGTCACGAGGGTGCCGACGGCGAGGAGTTGGTCACCGGAGCGGCACTCCTGGCCCCGGGGGCGGATGTCCTGGCCGTGCTGCATCTCACGGGTGGCGTGCAGACGGCCCTGGGCGTCGGTGCGGCCGTGCTCGGTGCGCAGGACAGCGGTCGTGTCCAGGGGGATGCGGGCGCCGGTCGCGATCCGCACGGCCTCGCCGTCGGTCAGCGGCTCCGGCTCCCCGTGCCCCGCAAGCACCCCCTCGTCCCGCACGTCCCAGGGGCCGGGCCCGGCGACCGCCCAGCCGTCCATCGCGGAGGTGTCGAAGGAGGGCAGGTCGGTGAGGGCGTTCAGGGGTGCGCCGAGGGTGAGGCCGAGGGCCGCGTCGAGGGGCACGGAGACGAGGGCGCGCTGGGCGGACCGGACGGCGGTACGCGCGGCGCGGGCGGCCGTGGCGCGGGCCTCGGGCCAGGGGGTGGCGCGGTGGTGCGCGTCGGGCTTGTGGGGCGTGGCTCTGTCCGGGGAGGCGGATCGCGGGGCGGGTGTCTGGTCGGCGGAGCCATGACGCTCCGGTTCGTTCACCAGCGCGAGCACCTCCTCGACGTCGAGGTCCTCGGCGTCCTCGCCGGTGCGGGTGGGGTGGGCGGTCATCCGGCGTCCGTATCGGGCTTGGCGTCGGCGGCTTCCTGTTCCCAGCGCAGGGCGAGGGCGGCGGCCTTGCGGGCGGCCTCGGCGACGGCCTCGGGGCCTCCACCGGCCTGCGCGGCGGCGTACCCGACGAGGAAGGTGGTCAGCGGCGCCGCGGGCCTGGCCACACCGTGCGCGGCGTCCCGGGCGAGGTCGAGCAGCACACCGGTGTCGACGTCGAGGTCGATGCCCAGCTCGTCCTTGGCAGCGGAAATCCATTCATCCAACACGTGCCCATGCTCCCTGATACGTGCCCTGGCGGAGGCGATGTCGTCCCAGGTGTCGCAGTCGAAGGCGGCGACGGGATCCGGGACGCGGGTGAGGTGAAGCCCGGCGGTGAGCCGACGGAGGGGGAGACCGACGAGTCCGGTCGGGGTGACGGGGGCGTCGGCTGTAGTGGGACGGTCGGTCGTCTCCGTGGCGGCCAGCGCGGCGAGTTCGCGGTGCAGTGCGGCCGTGCGGTACGCGGCGACCAGCGGCTGGTCGCGGTCGTCGGCGTCGGTGAGCAGGGCGCCGTCGGCGCTGCTCGTGCGCAGGGCGGTCAGCAGCCGTCGTACGGTCGCCGCCTCGAGGAACGGAAGGTCCGCGGAGAGTACGACGACCTGCTCGGCCGTGGTGTGCCGCAGCCCGGCGCCGAGCGCGGCGACGGGCCCCCCGCCGGGCGGTTCCTCGCGCGCCCACAGCACGGGCCGGGCGGTCGGCCGGGCGTCGGCGACGACCACGGTCGTACGGGCGTCGGCGCAGGCGGCGAGCACCCGGTCGAGCAGGGCCCGCCCGCCGACCCGCACACCGGGTTTGTCGGCACCACCGAGCCGCCGGGCCCCGCCCCCGGCGAGCACGACGGCGTCGTACACCGGGCCGGAGCCGGCTTCGTCCGAGGGCTCGTACGAGGTCACCCCATGAGTATGCGTGCCGCCACGATCACAGGGAACGTGCGGGCGGCCGCGCAATCACAGGGTGCACGGCTGTCACGCCGGCGATTCCGCGTGGCCGCGCGCCTCTTCGCAAAACCGCATTGCGCAGAGCCGCGCCCTCACAGCGTCCGCAGCAGTACCGCCGGCTGTTCCACGCAGTCCGCCACGTACCTCAGGAAGCCGCCCGCCGTGCCGCCGTCGCAGACGCGGTGGTCGAAGGTGAGCGAGAGCTGGACGACCTGGCGCACGGCCAGCTCGCCCTCGTGCACCCACGGCTTGGGGACGATGCGGCCGACGCCGAGCATGGCCGCCTCGGGGTGGTTGATGATCGGCGTGGAGCCGTCGACGCCGAACACCCCGTAGTTGTTCAACGTGAAGGTCCCGCCGGTCAGTTCCCTGGGCGTGAGGCTGCCCGCGCGGGCAGCCTCGGTCAGCCGGGCGAACTCCGCGGTCAGCGCCTCGGCGTCCCGCGCGTGCGCGTCCCGTACGACCGGGACGACCAGGCCCCGCTCGGTCTGCGCGGCGAACCCCAGGTGCACGTGGTCGAGCCGCACGACCTCCCTGGCCGCCATGTCGACCGTGGAGTTGAGCTCTGGGAAACGTGCGAGGGCGGCCGTGCAGATGCGGGCCAGCAGCGCGAGGAGCGAGATCTTGGGTCCGCCGCTCGCGTTCATCGCGGCCCGGGCCCGCATGAGCTCGGTCGCGTCCGCGTCCACCCAGCAGGTCGCGTCCGGTATCTCGTGCCGGCTCCGGGAGAGCTTGTCGGCGACGGCTCCGCGGATGCCCTTGAGGGGGATGCGGGTCCCTTCGGCGACCGCGGGAGCCGGCGCCGCCAGGGGTGTCGCCAGGGGTGTCGCACCCTGCTGAGCCGCGGAGGCCCGAAGGGCGTACTCCACGTCCGCCCGCAGAATCAGCCCGTCGGGCCCTGAGCCGTTCAACTCCCGCAGATCCAGGCCGTTCTCACGGGCGAGTCGGCGTACGAGGGGTGAGATCACCGGCACCGGACCGTCACCGCGGTCGGGCCCACGCACTTCGGTCGCCACGTCGACCGCCGTGGTGCTCTCGCCGGCCGCCGTCCCTTGGGCCACCGGGACCGTGCCGTTCTGCCGCAGGGGCCCTCGCCCGACAGCGGGCGCGATCCGCCCGTCGGCCCCGTCGTCCGCGGGCCCCGGCCGCCGTCCGGGGGTCGCCGCACCGGCACCCGGACCGGCCGCGCCCGCCCCCGGCCCCGTCGGCCGCACCCTGCGCCTGCGCGCCGGAGGCGCCCCCGTGCCGTAGCCCACCAGGACGTTTCCCGAACCCTCGGCGTCCCCGCCCGAGGCCTGGGGGCCCACCGCGACCGTCAGCAGCGGTGCCCCCACGGGCAGTTCCATGCCCTCCTCGCCGAAGCGGGCCGTGACCACGCCGCCGTAGGGGCAGGGCACCTCGACCATCGCCTTGGCCGTCTCGACCTCGACGACCGGCTGGTCGATCGCGACGACGTCGCCGACCTGGACCAGCCAGCGCACGATCTCCGCCTCGGTGAGCCCCTCCCCGAGGTCGGGGAGCTTGAACTCCAGCACCTGTGCCATCAGCTTTCGGCCTCCCACTGCAGACGCCCCACGGCGTCCAGGATCCGGTCCACGCCGGGCAGGTGGTGACGCTCCAGCATCGGCGGCGGATACGGGATGTCGAACCCGGCCACACGCAGCACCGGCGCCTCCAGATGGTGGAAGCAGCGCTCGGTGACGCGGGCCGCGATCTCCCCGCCCGGTCCGCCGTACCCGCCCGACTCGTGCACGACGACCGCGCGCCCGGTCCGCCGTACCGAAGCCGCGACCGTCTCGTCGTCGAACGGCACCAGGGAGCGCAGGTCGACGACTTCGAGGTCCCAGCCCTCGGCCCGCGCGGCCTCGGCGGCTTCGAGGCAGACGGGCACCGACGGTCCGTACGTGATGAGCGTGGCGCTCCGGCCCGAGCGCCGCACCACCGCGCGGCCTATCGGTTCAACGGGCGAGGGCTCGTCCGGGTTCCAGGAGTCCTTGGACCAGTACAGGCGCTTGGGCTCCAGGAAGACCACCGGGTCGTCGGAGGCGATGGCGGCGCGCAGCAGGCCGTAGGCGTCGGCGACCGTGGCGGGCGTGACGACATGGAGCCCCGGAGTCGCCATGTAGTACGCCTCGGAGGAGTCGCTGTGGTGCTCGACACCGCCGATGCCGCCGCCGTAGGGGACGCGGACGGTGATCGGGAGGGGCATCGCCCCGCGCGTGCGGTTGCGCATGCGGGACACATGGCTGATCAGCTGCTCGAAGGCCGGGTATGCGAACGCGTCGAACTGCATCTCCACGACCGGACGCAGCCCGTACATCGCCATGCCGACCGCCGTGCCGAGGATGCCGGCCTCGGCGAGCGGGGTGTCCGTGCAGCGGTCCTCGCCGAACTCCTTGGCCAGCCCGTCGGTGACGCGGAAGACGCCGCCGAGGGTGCCGACGTCCTCGCCCATGACGTGCACGGTCGGGTCGGCGGCCATGGCGTCGCGCATCGCGCGCGTGAGGGCCTGCGCCATGGTGGCGGGCTTCACCGCGACGGTGGTCATCGTTCTTCTCCCTCTGCGTGCAGCTCGGCCTGCAACAGGGCCTGCTGCTCGCGCAGTTGCGGGGTGGGCTCGGCGTAGACATGGGCGAACAGGTCCATGGGGTCGAGCACCGGGTCCTGGTTCATGCGCTCGCGCAGGTCGGCGGCCATGGCCTCGGCGGCCTCGCGCGCGTGCCGGATGCCGTCCTCGTCGATGAGGTGGCGCTCGGTCAGTTCGTGCTCCAGGAGCGCGATCGGGTCGTGCGCGCGCCAGGCCTCGACCTCGGCGTCGCCGCGGTAGCGGGTCGCGTCGTCGGCGTTGGTGTGCGCGTCGACGCGGTAGGTGATCGCCTCGATCAGGGTGGGGCCGCCGCCCTCGCGCGCGTGCCGTATCGCGGCGCTGAGGACCTCGTGCACGGCGGCCGCGTCGTTGCCGTCGACCAGCCGCCCCGGCATGCCGTACCCGACGGCCTTGTGGGCCAGGGAGGGCGCGGCGGTCTGCTTGGCGAGCGGGACGGAGATGGCGAAGCCGTTGTTCTGGACCAGGAAGACGACCGGGGCCTGCCATACGGCGGCGAAGTTCAGCGCCTCGTGGAAGTCGCCCTCGCTGGAGCCGCCGTCGCCGACCATGGCGAGCGCGACCACGTCGTCGCCTTGGAGGCGGGCGGCGTGCGCGAGGCCAACGGCGTGCGGGAGCTGGGTGGCGAGCGGCGTGCACAGGGGGGCGACGCGGTGCTCGTGCGGGTCGTAGCCGGTGTGCCAGTCGCCGCGCAGGAGGGTGAGCGCCTGGACGGGGTCGAGGCCGCGGGCGACGGCGGCGAGGGTGTCGCGGTAGCTCGGGAAGAGCCAGTCGCGCTCCTCCAGGGCGAGCGCGGCGGCCACCTCGCAGGCCTCCTGGCCGGTGCTGGACGGGTACACGGCGAGGCGGCCCTGCTTCGTGAGCGCGGTCGCCTGCGCGTTGTACCGACGGCCGCGCACCAGCTCGGCGTACAGGCGGCGCAGCAGGGCCGGGTCGGCCTTGCCGGCGGCCTCGGTGCCGAGGACGCGGTAGGGCTCCGCGTCGGGCAGCAGCGGCGCGGGGTCGGTGCGGGGCTGCCAGGCGGGCGGCGGCGATGGCCGGTACGCGCCCCGCTGCTCCATGACCGTCATGACGGCACCTCCTCGTGGGAGCGGCTTCGGGCGCGCCACGGGTGTGATGCGCCTCACCTACCGATTGTTCGGTCGTCGGCACATTTTGGCTACAGGCACCTTCAGGCTGTGGACAAACGGTTCTCCACAGCCTCAAATGAACGCAGTACGTCCATGGTAGGGAGGCGGGGGGACATGGCACCTGAACAAATGGCCGAAGGGCCGGAGAGCATCGGCCCGCTGCCGCCCGCCCGTCCCCTCGACGCGATCGATCTGGACATCCTGCAGATGCTCCAGGCGGACGGCCGCGCCTCGATAAGGTCGGTCGCCGAACGGGTCCATGTCTCGCGCGCCAACGCCTACGCGCGTATCAACCGCCTCATCGAGGACGGCGTCATCCGCGGCTTCGGCGCCCGCGTCAACCACGAACGCGCAGGCCAGGGCACCTCGGCGTACATCACGCTGAAGATCGTCCAGAACTCCTGGCGGACGGTGCGCGAGCAGCTCAGACAGCTGCCCGGCGCGTCCCACATCGCCCTGGTGGGCGGCGACTTCGACGTGCTGCTCCTGGTGCACACCCCCGACAACAAGGCCCTGCGCGAACTGGTCCTGACCCGCCTGCAGGCCATGCCGGAGGTGCTCAGCACCCGCACACTCCTGGTCTTCGAGGAGGAGGACCTGGAGCCGCAGAGCTGAGGCTCAGGCCTGGCCGCGCAGCCCGGAGAACACCAACTGCGCGACCGCGTCGGCGACTTCGCGTTCGTTCATGCCCCGCCCGTCCGGGCGGTACCACTCCACGATGGAGTTGATCATGCCGAAGACCAGGCGGGTCGCGAGCCGGACCTCCACGTCGCCGCGCACGTCCCCGTCGGCGGCCGCCGCCTTCAGCAGCTCGGCGACCCGGTGGTCGAAGTCGCGGCGCCGCTCCAGGGCCCACCGCTCGGTGTCCGTGTTGCCGCGCACCCGCAGCAGCAGCGTCACGTACGGCAGTTCGGCGATCAGCGCCTCGACCATGCGCCGTACGACGTACTCCAGGCGGCCGGAGGCGCGCCCCACGCGCGCGTGCTCCTCGTCGAGGATCCCGAAGAGGCCGTCCAGCGCCCGGCTGACGGCCCTGCGCAGCAGTTCCTCCTTGCCGGCCACGTGGTGGTAGATCGACGACTTGGAGATGCCGGCCGCCTTGGAGAGGTGCTCCATGGAGGTGCCGTCGTAGCCGCGCTCGTTGAAGACCTGGACGGCGACGGACAGCAGCGTCTCCGGGGTGTACGTGTCGCGCTTGGCGGTGGTCACGATGTGCTGCCCTCCCGCTTGTCGGTGGCATACGCGTGCCGGTACAGCGCCAGGGACGGCGCGTAGCGGCCGGAGGGGTCGCGCAGATGCAGGTCGTCCAGGAGGGCGTACGCCCAGTTGCGGCCGAGCCGGCGGCTCCACTCGAAGGGGCCGAGCGGGTAGTTGACGCCCAGGCGCATCGCCGTGTCGATGTCCTCCTCGGTGGCCACTCCCTTGGCGACGGCGTCGTGAGCCAGGTCGACGATCCGGGCGACCGTGCGCGCGACGATCATGCCGGGTACGTCACCGATGACGCTGACGTCCTTGCCGAGCGCCTGGAAGAGCCCCGTGGCCTCGGCGAGGGTCTGCGGCGAGGTGTCCTGGGAGGCGGACAGGGCGATGCGGGTCGCGCGGCGGTAGTCGAGGGCGAGGTCGAAGTAGACGACGTCCCGGAACTCCACCGAGGTCTGCCCGTCGGCGAGCGCCAGCTGGCCTCCGCCCGGCAGCACCAGCCGGGTGCCGTGGTCCTCGTCCTCCTCGCGCACCTGGATGCCCGCCTCGCGGATCAGCGTGAGCAGTTCGCCCGCCGGGCCCAGGTCGCCCTCGACGACGACGTACGCGGGCCGCTGCTGCTCCTCCGCGGTGTGCGGCTCGGAGCGCTCGGCGTCGTGCGCGTAGTCGTACCAGCCGTGCCCGCTCTTGCGGCCGAGCCGTCCCGACTCGACCAGGCGCCGCTGGGCGAGCGAGGGCGTGAAGCGCACGTCCTGGAAGAAGCTCCGCCACACCGAGTGCGTGACCGACTCGTTGACGTCCTGGCCGATGAGGTCGGTGAGTTCGAAGGCGCCCATCCGGAAGCCGCCGGACTCGCGCAGGATCGCGTCGATGGTGGCCGGGTCGGCGCCCTGGGCCTCGTAGACCGCGAAGGCCTCGGCGTAGAAGGGCCGGGCGATGCGGTTGACGATGAAACCGGGGGTGTCGGCGCAGGCGACCGGTGTCTTGCCCCAGGCGCGCGCCAGCTCGTACGCGCGCGTGGCCGACGTGACATCGGTGGCGAACCCGGAGACGACCTCGACCAGCGGCAGCAGCGGGGCCGGGTTGAAGAAGTGCAGGCCGACGAAGCGTCCCGGGTTGCGCAGGGCGCCGCCGATCGCGGTGACCGACAGGGACGAGGTGTTGGTGGCCAGCAGACAGTCCTCGTCGACGATGTCCTCGAGGGCGCGCAGCAGCTCCTGCTTGGCATCCAGGCGCTCCAGGACGGCCTCCACGACCAGGGAGCAGTCCGCGAGGTCGGCGAGGTCCGCGGCGGGCAGCAGACGCTCGCAGGCCGTGTCCCGCTCGGCGGCCGTGAGCCGGTCCTTCTCGACGAGCCGGTCGAGCCGGGCGCCGATCGCTTCGGCCGCTTCCAGGGCGCGCCCCGGGACGGCGTCGTACAGCCGTACGCGATGGCCGGCGACCAGCGCGACCTGGGCGATGCCCTGGCCCATGGTGCCGGTGCCGACGACGGCCACGGGGCTGCTGAGGTCGAGTGCTGTCATGTGCGCGATCCTCCCGCACGGGGTTTTCCACAGATGCGGCGGACCCCCTTGTCCCGACCGATCGTTCGGTTACTCTAACTCTGACTGGCCCACCCGTCACCCGCCACCACCCTGCTCGAGGCGCTTCGCGCCGCACCCCTTGATTTCCTGCCCATGTTTCTGCCCAGGTCAAGAACTCGACGGAGAGTTCGAAAGACGAGGAGTTGGTCCCGCATGGCCGCCGAACTGACCGCGCACGAGCTGATCGCCAAGCACCGGCCCACCCTCGACCAGGCGCTGGAAGCGATCCGCACGCGCGCGTACTGGTCCCCGCACCCCGAACACCCCAAGGCGTACGGCGAGAACGGCAGCCTGGACATGGCGGCGGGCAAGGCCGCCTTCGACGCCCTCCTGGGCACCCGCCTCGACCTCGGCCAGCCCGGCACGGACGACTGGGTGGGCGGCGAGACGTCGCCGTACGGCATCGAGCTGGGCGTCGAGTACCCGCACGTGGACGTGGACGTGCTGCTGCCCGCCATGAAGGCGGGCCAGAAGGCGTGGCGGGACGCGGGCGCGGAGGCGCGCTCGGTGGTCTGTCTGGAGATCCTCAAGCGGATCAGCGACCGGACGCACGAGTTCGCGCACGCGGTCATGCACACCTCCGGCCAGGCGTTCATGATGGCGTTCCAGGCGGGCGGCCCGCACGCGCAGGACCGCGGCCTGGAGGCGGTGGCGTACGCGTACGTGGAGCAGGTCCGCACCCCCGACACCGCGGAGTGGACCAAGCCGCAGGGCAAGCGCGACCCGCTCGCCCTGACCAAGCAGTTCACGCCGGTCCCGCGCGGGACCGCGCTGGTCATCGGCTGCAACACCTTCCCGACGTGGAACGGCTATCCGGGCCTGTTCGCCTCCCTGGCCACGGGTAACGCGGTTCTGGTCAAGCCCCACCCGCGCGCCGTGCTGCCGCTCGCACTCACCGTGCAGGTCGCGCGCCAGGTGCTCACCGAGGCGGGCTTCGACCCGAACCTGGTGGCGCTGGCCGCCGAGCGCCCCGGCGAGGGCATCGCGAAGACGCTGGCCACGCGCCCGGAGATCCGGATCATCGACTACACCGGGTCGACGGCGTTCGGCGACTGGCTGGAGGCCAACGCCCGCCAGGCGCAGGTCTACACGGAGAAGGCCGGCGTCAACACGGTCCTCGTGGACTCGACGTCGAACTACAAGGGCATGCTCTCCAACCTGGCCTTCTCGCTCTCCCTGTACAGCGGCCAGATGTGCACGACCCCGCAGAACCTGCTGATCCCCCGGGACGGCATCCGCACCGACGAGGGCCCCAAGACCTTCGACGAGGTGGTCGCCGACCTCGCCCGCTCCGTCGACGGCCTGCTCGGCGACGACGCGCGCGCGAACGCGCTGCTCGGCGCGATCGTCAACCCTGACGTCAAGGCACGCCTGGAGGCGGCGGCCGGCCTCGGCGAAGTCGCCCTCGCCTCACGGGAGATCGCCAGCCCGGAGTTCCCGGGCGCGGTCGTGCGTACGCCGGTCATCGTGAAGCTGGACGGCGCCAAGCCGGACGACGAAGCCGCCTACATGAGCGAGTGCTTCGGCCCGGTCTCCTTCGCCGTCGCGGTTGACTCCTCCGCCGACGCGGTGGAGCTGCTGCGGCGCACGATCCGCGAGAAGGGCGCCATGACGGTCGGCGCGTACACGAGCGACGAGGAGGTCGAGCAGGCCGTCCAGGAGGTCTGCCTGGAGGAGGCCGCCCAGCTGTCGCTGAACCTCACGGGCGGGGTGTACGTCAACCAGACGGCCGCGTTCTCCGACTTCCACGGGTCGGGCGGCAACCCGGCGGCGAACGCCGCGCTCACCGACGGAGCGTTCGTCGCGAACCGCTTCCGGGTGGTGGAGGTCCGCCGGGAGGCCTAGAGGCCTCTAGAAGCCGACCGCCGCGCCCCCGTCGCGGGTCGCGCTCCAGTGGTACAGCGTCATCGCCACGCTGGTGGCGAGGTTGTAGCTGGAGACCTGGGGGCGCATCGGCAGCCGCAGCAAGTGGTCGGCACGCGCGCGTAGTTCGCCCGACAGGCCGCTGCGCTCCGAGCCGAACGCGAGGACGGCGTCGTCCGGGAGCTTCGTGCCCCGGATGTCGTCGCCCTCCGGGTCGAGGGCGAACACCGGCCCCGGGGGCAGCTCCGCGACGTCCAGCCGCTCGACGGCGGTCGCGAAGTGCAGGCCCGCTCCGCCGCGCACGACCGTGGGATGCCAGGGGTCGACCGTGCCGGTGGTGACCACCCCGGTCGCGCCGAAGCCGGCGGCCAGGCGGATCACCGCGCCCGCGTTGCCGAGGTTGCGCGGATTGTCGAGCACCACCACGGGGGCGGTGCGCGGGAGGTGCGCCAGCTTCCGCAGATTGGCCGCACGGGACGGCCGTACGGCCAGGGCGGCCACCGCCGTGGGGTGCGGGCGCGCCACCAGGCTGCGGTACGCCGGCTCCGGCACCTCCGTGAGGAGCGCGGCGAGCCGGTCCCGTACGTCCGGCGCCAGCTCGTCGGCGAGGGCGAGCGCTGCCTCCCGGTCGACGGCGACGGCGACCGGGACCTCGGCGCCGAAGCGCACGGCGTGCTTGAGGGCGTGGAAGCCGTCGAGCAGGACGGAGGAGTCGGCGAGCCGGCGCCAGGCGCCCACGGGGTCGTTCATGGCGTGCAGCCTACGTGCGCGTGCCCGCGCCCCTCAGGCCGTGGAGTTCGCGGGCGTCGGCTCGGCGGGGTTCTCCGGCGCCCGCTGTTCAGGCAGCTCGGTGCGGGTCGTGCGGGTGAGGACGCGGCCACGCGCGCGTAGCGCCCAGTCGCCGAGGCGGCGCAGGAACGGCGTCGGCAGGAAGACCGCGTCCGCCGCGATCATCGCCAGCGAGAAGAACGGCAGCCCGAGGACCACGGCGATCACCGCGTGCTCGGTCATCATGACCGCGAGGAGCACGTTCTTGACCCGCCGGTTGAACAGCGTGAACGGGAAGGCGACCTGCACGATGACGGTCCCGTAGGTCACGAGCATCACCATCGTGCCGCTGGCGGAGAGCAGGTCGGCGAGGGCGGGCCAGGGCGAGAAGTAGTCCAGGTGGAGCGGGTAGTAGACGGCGGTGCCGTCCTGCCAGCGGGTGCCCTGGATCTTGTACCAGCCGGCCGTCGCGTAGATCATGCAGGCCTCGGCCATGACCACCAGCAGCGCCCCGTTGTGCGCGATGTTGGCGACGACGTCGAGGAGGATGCGCGGCTGCTCGGTCCTCGCCCGGCGCCCGACGATCCACCAAGCGGCCTGACCCACCCACACCAGCCAGAGCACGACCGGCACGGTCGGGTCGACGCCGTCGAACCGGCCCCCGGCCGTCACCGCGACCAGCGCGAACCCGAGCACCGCCCACAGCGCGGGCCCGACCCGGTCCACGACCCGCTCGCCACGCGCGCGTGCCTCGACGGCCAGCCTTGTCCGCCGCGCGTCCAGCGACCACACCTGGCCGCAGCGCGTGAACACCAGGTAGATCGACATCAGGTGCAGGACGTTGTCGCCGCCGTCCCCCATGAAGACGCTGCGGTTCTGCAGCGACAGCACACCCACCATGAACAGCACCGACATGGTGCGCGTGCGCCAGCCGAGCAGCAGCAGGACGCTCGCCAGCACGGCGAGCACGTACACGAGCTCGAACCACAGCTGGGTGTCCGACCACATCAGGGCGGTGAACGCGCTGTTGGAGGAGATCAGCTGCTGCGCCAGGTCCCAGCTCCACGGCCCGTCGGGACCGTACAGCTCCTGGCGGTGCGGGAACTCGCGCAGCAGGAACAGCAGCCAGGTCAGGCTGAAGCCGATACGGATCACGGCGCTCTGGTACGGGCCGAGCGCCGCCTCGGTGACGCGGGCGATGCCGGCCGAGACCGACAGGGCGAATCGGTTCACTTCGCACCCCCGGTGAGGTCGGCGGCCGAGACCGGCCACCAGGGCAGTACGCGGTACATCGGCTTGTCCGAGATCTTCTCCGCGCTCCACTTGGGCGGAGCGACATTGGTGGTACGGGAGCGGACCTGGACCTGCGTGACCGCGCCGCCCTTGCCGGCCGCGTCGTCGCGGCCCAGCCGCATGACCACGATGCGCCGCAGATACGACTCCGAGAGGGTGCCGCGCATGCCGGTCGAGCGGTTGTTGGCGTCGTGCGTGGCGAGGAAGAAGTCCCAGGCCCGGCGCAGTTCGTTCTGCTGGGTGTGGCTGGGCACCGGATTGCCGTCGATGGCCCGGCCGTCCTCGGCGGACAGCTCGTACCAGCCGGTGGTGCGCACGCCGCCGTCCGCCTCCTTCACCTCGGCGCGGACCTGGACGGCGATGTTCTGCTGCAGCGGGTTCGGCGCGAACAGCTTCCAGTTCTGCTCGAACTCCGGGTAGACCCAGTCGTCGACCGCCTTGCCGTGCTTCTTGGTGATCGTGTTCGCGGGCGCGATGCTCAGGAACACCATCCCGATGTGCACACAGACGGTGACCGCGACGACGGCGAGGGCCAGTGCGGCACCGATCTGGTAGCGCGGCGAAAGAGCGGCGACGCCTGTACGGGCGTCCCGTCCCGGCGCTTCCGGTCCCGAAGCCTCCGGTCCCGATGCTTCCGGTCCCGAAGCCTCCGGTTCCGGCGCGGGCGACTCAGGCGCATCGGCCGGCTCGGGCGCGCCGCCCGGTCCGTCAGGCCCACCTCGGGCATCCGTGCCTGTGCCGTACGCGTCCATTCCGCCCCGTTCCCCGATACCGATCCGACACTCGAACGCGAACGGTACTCAGGCCCGCCCGCACCGCACAGCCCCCGCCCCGCCATCCCCGTTGTCCACAGGCAATGCCCGCAGGTTATCCACAGCGGTTGACACCTTACGGCGCCCGCCCCACCATGGAAATCGCACGAACCGAACGATCGGTCGGGAGTCGGCTCCGGACAGAGCCCAGGTCGAGGGGGACCGCATGGCGACAGCAGCCGCGCACCAGACGCACGGCACCGAGGAACAGCGCGCCGCCACCGCCGCCGCGTACGAGCAGGCCTTCGACACCGCCGTGGCCGCCGACGAGCGCATCGAGCCGCGGGACTGGATGCCCGACGCCTACCGCGCGACGCTGGTCCGCCAGATGGCGCAGCACGCCCACTCCGAGATCATCGGCATGCAGCCGGAGGCCAACTGGATCACCCGCGCGCCCTCGCTGCGCCGCAAGGCGATCCTGATGGCCAAGGTCCAGGACGAGGCCGGCCACGGGCTGTACCTCTACAGCGCGGCCGAGACCCTCGGCACCAGCCGCGAGGAGCTGCTCGACAAGCTCCACTCCGGCCGCCAGAAGTACTCCTCGATCTTCAACTACCCGACCCTGACCTGGGCGGACGTCGGCGCGATCGGCTGGCTGGTGGACGGCGCCGCGATCACCAACCAGGTCCCCCTGTGCCGCTGCTCCTACGGCCCGTACGCGCGCGCCATGGTCCGCATCTGCAAGGAGGAGTCCTTCCACCAGCGCCAGGGGTACGAGCTGCTGCTGGCGCTCAGCAACGGCACGCCCGAGCAGCACGAGATGGCGCAGGACGCGGTGAACCGCTGGTGGTGGCCGTCGCTGATGATGTTCGGCCCGCCCGACGACGAGTCGGCGCACTCCGCGCAGTCGATGACGTGGAAGATCAAGCGGCATTCGAACGACGAGCTGCGCCAGCGCTTCGTCGACATCTGCGTCCCGCAGGCCGAGTCGCTGGGCCTGACCCTGCCCGACCCGGACCTGAAGTGGAACGAGGAGCGGAAGCACTACGACTTCGGCCCGATCGACTGGACCGAGTTCAAGGAAGTCCTCAAGGGCAACGGCCCGTGCAACGAACAGCGGATCACCCAGCGCAGGCGCGCCCACGAGGAGGGCGCCTGGGTGCGGGAGGCGGCCGCGGCCCACGCGGCCAAGCACAGCGAGCGGACGGGAGCGCGGCAGGCATGACGGACACCGACTGGCCCTTGTGGGAGGTCTTCGTGCGCTCGCGCCGCGGCCTCTCCCACACTCACGCCGGCAGCCTGCACGCGCCGGACGCGGAGTTCGCCCTGCGCAACGCCCGCGATCTGTACACCCGGCGCGGCGAGGGCGTCTCGATCTGGGTCGTCCCCTCGACGGCGATCACCGCGTCCTCCCCGGACGAGAAGGACCCCTTCTTCGAGCCGGCCGCCGACAAGCCGTACCGGCACCCGACGTTCTACGACATCCCGGAGGGGGTGAAGCACCTGTGACCGCGACCGTGGTGACGCCCGCCGCCCTCGCCCTCGGCGACGACGCACTGGTGCTCTCCCACCGCCTCGGGGAGTGGGCGGGCCACGCGCCCGTGCTGGAGGAGGAGGTCGCCCTCGCCAACATCGCGCTGGACCTGCTCGGCCAGGCCCGGGTGCTGCTGTCCATGGCCGGCGACGAGGACGAGCTGGCCTATCTGCGCGAGGAGCGAACCTTCCGCAACCTCCAGCTGGTGGAGCAGCCGAACGGCGACTTCGCCCACACCATCGCCCGCCAGCTGTACTTCTCCACCTACCAGCACCTCCTGTACGCCGAACTCGCCGCCGGCGACGGCCCGTTCGCCCCGCTCGCAGCCAAGGCCGTCAAGGAGGTCGCCTACCACCGCGACCACGCCGAGCAGTGGACCCTGCGCCTCGGCGACGGCACGGACGAGAGCCACGGACGGATGCGGCGGGCGGTGGACGCCCTGTGGCGGTTCACCGGCGAGATGTTCCGGCCGGTGGACGGGCTGGATGTCGACGGGGCGGCGATGGAAGCCGTCTGGCTGGAGTCGGTGGGGGACGTTCTTCTTCGGGCGACACTGACCGTCCCCGAGGGACCGCGGGCCGGTGGCTGGACGGCCGGCGCGGGCCGGGAGGGCCTGCACACCGAGTCCTTCGGGCGGATGCTCGCCGAGATGCAGCATCTGCACCGCAGCCACCCGGGGGCGTCATGGTGACGACGACCACCCCGCTGGAGGCCGAACTCCTCGACATCGCCGGTTCGGTGCCCGACCCCGAGCTGCCGGTGCTCACCCTCCAGGAGCTGGGCGTCGTCCGCGCGGTGCACGTGCGCGGTGCGGACACCGTCGAGGTCGAGCTGACCCCGACCTACACCGGCTGCCCGGCCATCGAGGCGATGTCCCTGGACATAGAGCACGCGCTGCACGCACACGGCATGCGCGAGGTCACGGTCCGCACGGTGCTCCGGCCGGCCTGGTCCACGGACGACATCACCCCCGAAGGCCGCCGCAAACTACGGGAGTTCGGCATCGCACCGCCGCGCGTGCGGGAGCAGTCCGGCCCGGTCGCCCTCTCCTTGGGCCGCACCCGCACCCTGGAGACGGCCGACGACCCCGAACCCGTCCTGTGCCCGCACTGCGGGAGCGCGAACACCGAGTTGCTCAGCCGCTTCTCCTCCACCGCGTGCAAGGCACTGCGCCGCTGTCTCGCCTGCCGTGAACCGTTCGACCACTTCAAGGAGTTGTGATGGCCCGCTTCCACGCGCTCCCGGTGGCCGCGGTCGACCGGCTCACCGACGACTCCGTGGCCATCACCCTCACCGTGCCGCCCGAACTGCGCGCGGAGTACCGGCACGCCCCGGGCCAGCACCTGGCCCTGCGGCGCCTGGTCGACGGAGCCGAGATCCGGCGCACGTACTCGATCTGCTCCCCGGCGCCCGACGAGGACGGCCCGCGCACCCTGCGGGTCGGGGTGCGGCTGGTCGAGGGCGGGGCCTTCTCGACGTACGCGCTCAAGGAGATCAACGTCGGTGACGAGCTGGAGGTGATGACCCCGGCCGGCCGCTTCACCCTCGACCCGGCGCCCGGCATGTACGCAGCGATCGTGGGCGGCAGCGGCATCACCCCGGTGCTGTCGATCGTCTCGACGCTGCTCGCGCGGGAGCCGGAGGCCCGGTTCTGTCTGATACGCAGCGACCGTACGGCCGCCTCGACGATGTTCCTGGAGGAGGTCGCCGACCTCAAGGACCGGTATCCGGGCCGGCTGCAGCTGGTCACGGTGTTGTCCCGGGAGGAGCAGCAGGCGGGGCTGCCGTCCGGGCGGCTGGACCAGGAACGGCTGACCGGACTGCTTCCGGCGCTGCTGCCGGTGGAACGGGTGGCGGGATGGTTCCTGTGCGGGCCGTTCGGGCTGGTGCAGGGGGCGGAGCGGACGCTGCGTGCGCTCGGTGTCCCCCGGGCCCGTATCCACGAGGAGATCTTCCACGTGGACGCGGCACCGTCGGCGCCCACCGTGACCGCGCCCGCGCACAGCACGGTCACCGCCCGGCTCGACGGCCGCGGCGGCACCTGGCCCGTGCAGGACGGCGAGTCCCTCCTGGACACGGTCCTGCGCAACCGCCCCGACGCCCCGTACGCCTGCAAGGGCGGCGTGTGCGGCACCTGCCGGGCCTTCCTGGTCACCGGCGAGGTCCGCATGGACCGAAACTTCGCCTTGGAGCGGGAGGAGACGGAAGCGGGCTATGTGCTGGCGTGCCAGTCGCATCCGGTGACGGAGAAGGTGGAGCTGGACTTCGACAGGTGAGCGTCGGGCGACCCGTTCCCTTCTTCTAGAACCTGTTCTATCTTGACGGTCCGTCAGATCAGCGGACCCTCCGGAGGGACAGGACCGTGGACTTCACCTTCACCGAGGAGCAGCAGGCGGCGGCCGAAGCGGCGCGGGGCGTGTTCGCCGGGGTCGCGCCGGACGCCGTGCCCTCGCCCTCGCTAGTCCCGGGCGCGGTCGCCGAGGACTTCGACCGCGCGCTGTGGGCGAAGCTCGCCGAGGCGGACCTGCTGAGCCTGCTGCTGGACGCGGAGTACGGCGGGGCGGGCCTGGACGCCGTAGCCCTGTGTCTGGTGCTGCGGGAGTCCGCGAAGGGGCTGGCTCGGGTGCCGCTGCTCGAGACCTGCGCGGCCGCCGCGGCCGTACAGGCCTACGGCGGCGCGGAGTTGAGGTCGGCGCTGCTCGCCCGGGCCGGCCGGGGCGAGGTCGTGCTGACCGTCGCCGCGAACGGCCGCACGGGCCATGACCCGGCCGAACTCGCCGTGTCCGCACGGCAGGACGGGGCCGACTGGATCCTGGACGGCGTACAGACGGCGGTGCCCTGGGCGCACAACGCCGACTTCGTCCTCGTACCCGCCAGGACGGCCGCGGACCGGACGGTCATCGCCGTGATCCCCCGCGTCCACGACGGGGTCGTGCTCGGCGAGCAGATCGCCACGACCGGTGAACGGCTCGGCGAACTGCGCCTGGAATCCGCGCGCATCGCGGGCCGGGATGTCGTCGAGGCCGAGGGCGCGTGGGAGTGGCTGCGGGAGCTGCTGGCCACCGGGACGTGTGCGCTCGCGCTCGGGCTCGGTGAGCAGGTGCTCGCGATGACCAGCGAATACGCGGGCAAGCGGGAGCAGTTCGGGCATCCGATCGCCACGTTCCAGGCAGTGGCCGTGCAGGCCGCCGACCGTTTCATCGACCTGCGGGCGATGGAAGCCACACTGTGGCAGGCCGCCTGGCGGATCGCCTCGGGAGCACCCGGCGCACTGCCGGCCTCCGGCGACGTGGCCGTCGCCAAGGTCTGGGCGTCTGAGGGCGTACGGCGGGTCGTGCAGACGGCACAGCATCTGCACGGCGGGTTCGGGGCGGACGTCGAGTATCCGCTGCACCGGTACCACGCCTGGGCCAAACACCTGGAGCTGTCGCTCGGCCCGGCGGCGGCGCACGAGGAGGCACTGGGGGACCTGCTGGCGGCCCACCCGCTGGGGTGACCGCCCGCACCGGGTCTACAGCCGTCCTACAGAACGAACCCCGGCTCGCCCGCGTCCGTCACGACCGGCCGGCCCGCCGCCGCCCACACCTGCATGCCGCCGTCGACGTTCACGGCGTCGATGCCCTGCTGGACCAGGTACATCGTGACCTGGGCGGAACGGCCGCCCGAGCGGCAGATCACGTTGACGCGGCCGTCCTGCGGGGCGGCCTCGGTCAGTTCGCCGTAGCGGGCGACGAACTCGCTGATGGGGATGTGCAGCGCCCCTTCGGCGTGGCCCGCCTGCCACTCGTCGTCCTCGCGGACGTCCACCAGGAAGTCGCCGTCCTTGAGGTCCGAGACCTCGACCGTGGGCACACCAGCTCCGAAACTCATGCCCCGAACGCTATCGGACGCCGTGGAATGTCACATATTACTGCCTGTTACATCCACTAGACCGACCGCCCCTACTGCCCCAGCAGCTCCGCCAACTCCCGCTCCCGCCGCTTCACATCCCCCAGCAGCTGCTCGGCGATCTCGTCCAGCAGCCGGTCCGGGTCGTCGGGTGCCAGTCGCAGCATCGACCCGATCGCGCCCTCCTCCAGCTCCTTGGCCACCAGCGAGAGCAGTTCCTTGCGCTGGGCGAGCCATTCGAGGCGGGCGTACAGCTCCTCGCTGCGGCTCGGGCCGCGCTCGGCCGGCACCGGGCCCTTGGCCCATTCCTCGGCGAGCTCGCGCAGGAGGGGCTCGTCGCCGCGCGCGTAGGCCGCGTTGACCCGGGTGATGAACTCCTCGCGGCGGGCCCGCTCGGTGTCGTCGGGGGCCAGGTCGGGGTGGGCCTTGCGGGCGAGTTCGCGGTAGAGCTTGCGGGCCTCGTCGCTGGGGCGTACGCGCTGCGGGGGCCGGACGGGCTGTTCGGTGAGCATCGCGGCGGCCTCGGGGAACAGTCCGTCCCCGTCCATCCAGCCGTGGAACAGCTCCTCGACGCCGGGCATCGGCATGACCCGGGCCCGGGCCTCGTCGGCCTTGCGCAGGTCCTCGGGGTCGCCGGTGCGGGCGGCCCTGGCCTCGGCTATCTGCGCGTCGAGCTCGTCGAGGCGGGCGTACATGGGGCCGAGCTTCTGGTGGTGGAGCCGGGAGAAGTTCTCGACCTCGACGCGGAAGGTCTCCACGGCGATCTCGTACTCGATCAACGCCTGCTCGGCGGCCCGCACAGCGCGCTCCAGCCGCTCCTCGGGCCGCGGCGCGGTACCGTCCGCCTCCGGCGCACCCGCGTCCGAGCGCGCCGCACCGTCGTCCGGCGCCACCGCACCCCCCTCCGGCCGCGCCGCGCCCTCCTCGGGCGTCACCTGCGTCTCACCGGCCGCACCGGCACCCTGCTCAGCTTCCGGGCTCGTCACCCGACCAGCGTAGGCCACACCGGGCCCGGCCCCTCAGCCGCAGGCCCACGGCCTCCGCAGCCCTGTCCACCGAGCCACGGCCACCGCCTCCGCAGCCCGGGCGACCGGCCGGGGTCACCTCACCAAAGCCCCGACCACCGACCCCGCGGCCACCGCCTCCGAAGCCCCGACCACCGGCCACCGGCCACCGCTCCACGGCCACCGCCAGCTCACCGCCCGCAGACCCCGCCACACCCAAGCCCTCTCATCGCCCGCTGCCCTCAAACCCCCATCTCCGCCGCAACCCTCCCCGCCCGCACCGCCGCCACGAACTCCGCATGGTCGGCCTCCGTGCGGTCGGCGTAGGCGATCGCGAAGTCCGCGACGGCCTCGTCCAGTTCCTCGTTCTTGCCGCAGTAGCCGGCGATCAGGCGAGGGTCGGCGCTGTGGGAGTGGGCTCGGGCCAGGAGGGCGCCGGTCATGCGGCCGTAGTCGTCGATCTGGTCGGTTGCCAGGGCGGCCGGGTCGACGCTGCCCTTGCGGTTGCGGAACTGGCGGACCTGGAAGGGCCGTCCGTCCACCGTGGTCCAGCCCAGCAGGATGTCGCTGACGACCTGCATCCGCTTCTGCCCGAGGACCACCCGCCGCCCCTCGTGCTCGACGGCCGGCGCCTCGAAGCCGGCCGTGACCAGGTGCGGCACCAGCACCGAGGACCGGGCCTCCTTCACCTGCAGGACCAGCGGTTCGCCGCGGTGGTCCAGCAGCAGGACGACGTACGAGCGCGTCCCCACACTGCCGGTACCCACGATCCGGAACGCCACGTCGTGCACCGCGTGCCGGGCAAGGAGCGGGAGACGGTCCTCGGAGAGCGTCCCCACGTAACTCTCCAGGGCCGCCGCCACCGCCGCGGCCTCCTCGTCCGCCACCCGCCGCAGCACCGGCGCCGCGTCCACGAAGCGGCGCCCGCCGTCCCCGGTGAGCTCGGTCGACTTCGCCGCGAACCGTCCGCTGGTGTTGGCCCGCGCCTTCTCCGAGACCCGCTCCAGGGTGCCGAGCAGGTCATGGGCGTCGGTGTGGGAGACGAGCTCCTCGTCCGCGATCGCGTTCCACGCGTCCAGCACCGGCAGCTTCGCCAGCAGCCGCATGGTGCGGCGGTAGGCGCCGGTCGCGTCGTAGGCGGCCTTGCGGCAGTGGTCCTCGTCGGCGCCGGCCTCCCGGCCCGCCAGGACGAGGGAGGCGGCGAGGCGCTTGAGGTCCCACTCCCAGGGGCCGTGCACCGTCTCGTCGAAGTCGTTCAGATCGATGACCAGGTCGCCGCGGGCGTCGCCGTACAGGCCGAAGTTGGCGGCATGGGCGTCTCCGCAGATCTGCGCACGGATCCTGGTCATCGGCGTACGCGCGAGGTCGTACGCCATCAGGCCCGCCGTGCCGCGCAGGAAGGCGAAGGGGGTGGCCGCCATGCGGCCCGCCCTTATAGGGGTCAGCTCGGCTATCCGGCCGAGGTTGGACTCCTCGACCGCGGTGACCGCCTCGGGCCGGGAGGCGTCCAGGTCGAGCGCCGCGTGCGCACTGCGCGGGACCACCTTGCGCAGGGCCTTGCCCTCTTCCCTGGGCGAGCCCTCGACGGGCCACCGGGCGAATCCCGGCACCCGCGGCAGCCGCCGCACTCCGGACTCAGCCGCTCCCGATCCGGTCTCGGTCACACCGACCGCCTCCCCCGCGCATGAACATCAACTCGGGGAGACCGTACAGCCGGTGGCCGGAACGCGTCAGACCCTGTGGACAACTCCACGCCTGTGGAAAACGCCGCTCACAGGCCACCCGTCGGGGCCGTGTGATTGTCCTCACCAGGTAATACGTCTCACACTGGGCCCTGGCAACGCGGAAGCCCCCAGGTCCGAGACCTGGGGGCTTCCGGCTGGTGCGCGAGGGGGGAGTTGAACCCCCACGCCCTTGCGGGCACTGGAACCTGAATCCAGCGCGTCTGCCTATTCCGCCACCCGCGCATTGGGTGCGTCTTCCGGCCTCTTCCCCCTTGGGGTTGGCGCCTTCCGACATGCAGAACATTAGCACGCTGGCCGGGGTGGGTTCACATCCCTTATGCCGGGGCAGCCGCCCACCTGCGGGGTCTCGCGATCGGCCCGGCCGCCGACCGATCCACGAAGCCGTCCGCTCCGTATCAACACGTACCTGTTCACGTATCAACCTCGTACCGGTACGGCCCGTCTCCCCAGGAGCCGGGCAGGGTCCACAGTCAGGTGCGGGACACTTGTCTGCGGCCGCCTCTACGATCCTGGGCAGAAGGAGTTCGAGGGACGAGTTCGAAGGGGAGCTTGGGAGGGAACTTCCGAAGCGAACTTCGACAGGCGTCGACACCCGTCGACGGGGCCGACAGGGGGAACCAGCCGATTCGACGGCGCGTGGATACGATCAGTAAGCAGTACCAGGCACGACACAGAGGCAACGACGGAGGAGGTGCCCCATGGGAGTCCTGAAGAAGTTCGAGCAGCGTCTCGAAGGTCTGGTCAACGGCACCTTCGCCAAGGTGTTCAAGTCCGAGGTCCAGCCCGTGGAGATCGCCGGCGCCCTGCAGCGCGAGTGCGACAACAACGCCACGATCTGGAACCGCGACCGGACGGTCGTACCCAACGACTTCATCGTGGAGCTGAGCACGCCGGACTTCGAGCGGCTCAGCCCCTACTCCGGCCAGCTCGGGGACGAGCTCGCCGGCATGGTGCGCGACTACGCCAAGCAGCAGCGCTACACCTTCATGGGCCCCATCAAGGTCCACCTGGAGAAGGCGGACGACCTCGACACCGGTCTGTACCGGGTGCGCAGCCGTACGCTCGCCTCCTCCAGCAACCAGCAGGCTCCCGGCGGCGCCGCTCCGGCAGCGCCGGCCGCTCCGGCGGCGGGCCGCCCCGGCGGTTACGGCTACCCGCCGGCCGCCGCCCCCGCGGGCGCCCCGCCGATGCCCGCCGCAC